>CAJFTS010000058.1 GCA_904420015.1 uncultured Clostridia bacterium | reverse complement strand
TGTTGATACCGATGTCTAGGTTTAATCCGGTGGATAGAGTTTGTTGCTCCATACTTCGCCTCCAAAAAAAGAATAGAAAAAGCACGCCCCATAGGAGCGCGCTTTTTAAGGGATTCTTATGTTAACTCAAAGCATCAGCAGAAAAGGTAACGTCATAGCTTTCTTTCATATCTAAATATGAGTACTCAGTGCCATCTTGCTTAAATACAGTAATTTGATCGTCTGGCTCCTTATCCATTGCGCCTAAAATAGTCGCCTTGAAGGCGTCTTTTTCCTCTTGGGTAAAATCAGGATGACAGATTTCATAAATCTGTTCCACAATAAAACGGAATTGGGTTGTGGCATGCGTGTTGGTTTTATAGCTTTTATAGTTTTGCATGAAAAATACTTGTTCAACCGGCCCGCTTTTTCCGTTAGTACAAGTGATGACAAAGGCGATGTCAGAGCCGATATTACAATGATATCTGCCAGAGCCACTACTCTCGTCTATGGAATATTTCATATCTGTTAAATCCCAACTATACCCCCCGCTATCAATCCTCTGCTGAAGCATCTGGCCAAATTCTTCATGGGTAAATCCCAGGTTCGGCGGTGTCCCACACCCCGAAAAACTCACCGCCATCAAAATGGCCGCCAAAAACAATGCTGCAAATTTCTTCATACCCTCACACTCCTTCGCCTCCTAATTTACCACAAATTCCATGTGATGACAAGTCGCGGACAAGCTGGAATGGAAGGAAACAAAGAGAAAAAGGGAAATAAGAGCGCCTATCCCGTTTGAGCGGAATTCCGGCAAAAATGCCCCGGCTCAGCCCGTTGTCTCCTGTAAAGCGTACCCGGAAGAAAACAGCAGAGCGATGATAGGATCTTCGGTGCTTGCCCAACCCATACCCGCCTTCCTTTGCCGAAAAACGCAGAACCGCGGCGCCCTTCGGGAAGGAAAGGCGGGTGTTTGTCAATCCTCTTCGATTTCGTCGGCGTAGACCTCCTCGACCCGTTCCCTGTTCGGATCGTTGATGTCGCCGTATTCGTCAAACATAGCCAGCAGTTCGTCGAAGTAGTAGTCGTTGAGCATTTCCGACTTGGACAGCCCTATGCTTTTTCCGATGGCGAGCCAGCGCTGAAACCAAAATTCCGTGCGCCCAGACTTTTCAGCCGGCGCACGTTGCCGAAAAAATCGGTCAAATCGTTTACCTCGTAAAAAGCAATCAGCAGATCGGTAAGCTCCTTTGGCGTCAAACCGTCCTTGCAGTCTGCATCCAGCAAACGCTCCTGGGGGATGGAAAGCAGGGAACTGAGCAGCCGGCACAGCTCTTTTGGCGCCACCACCAGCAGCCGGGTAATCAAATCCAAAAGCCCCTTTTTGTTGATGGTCTTAAAATATATCAGGATTTCCTCAGCCGACTGCTCCGGGAACAGCTTTTCCAGCAGCATCGCCGGCAGGTTTTCCGCCGCCTGCAGTACCTGAAGAAACCGCCCCACATTGAGTTTGGAAACCTCCACCCCATACATAACCCTTTTCGGCGGAAGGCTGGCGGTGAGGCTTTTGTCCGAACGAAACAGCATCATTTCTGTGTCCTCCTTTTTTAAAGCAGCGCCGTCCGGCGCAAATAGGAGGCCGGACGGCGCATTTGGTCTATCTGTATTTCAAAGAAATCAAATCCGAATAAAACCGTTCCTTATGCGCCCAAAGCCGCCGGCAGCTTGTCGATGTCCTCCAGCCAGCTGAGGGATTCGCCCTTGGCCGCATCCTTGGTAGAGCGGATCTTACCATCGATGCGGCGCGGCTTTGCCTGGATCTTGAGCACATAGTCCTGGGCCTCCGTGGTCGCCGCCCTGGTCTTGTGCGCCACCGAATAGCTCATCAGCTGGCAGCTGTGATAGCGGTACATCCGGTAGCCCATATCGCTTTTCAGGGCGCTGAAGGTAAGGGCGAAGGTGTGGGATTCGTCGAATGCCCCTTCCTCCAGAACGCCGTCGTCGCCCATGCTCACTCCCAGGATATCCGCCAGAGTCGCCAGCTCCATCTCGTGTACCGTTACCTCCAGATCGGTGGTCGCCCAAACATTTTCCGTGTACCAGTTGGGATCGTCATCGCCGGAGATCGACGCCGCCGTCTTGTTGTCGGTGACGGTACAGGAAACCGCACCGCTCAACGCGTGTCTGGCGTCCTCGGACAGGGTGCCGTAGGCGTCCAGCTCGTCCTGTATATCGGTAAATACATTCAGGTTCGCAAAGCCCTTTAAAAATTTCTTCGAAGTTGCCATGGAATAACCTCCTAATTTTCGCCCCATAGGGCCAATTCAAAATAAAATGTGACATACGGCATATCACCGCGGTCGAGAAGCAGCGGCCCCCTGCGGGGACGCGCGATGCAGAAAACGTCGTCGGTCAGCCGAAGGAGCTTTTCGTCGATCCCGCTGTCGAGCAAAGCAAACAGCTCCCCGCACACCCGCTTTGCTTCCTCATAGGTATCCCGGCGTACCTGTACCTGCATAAACTGCACGCCGGTGCCGTCGTTGATTTCCGCCAGCATATGTTCCCACTTCTTTAAAAAAATTACGTCCCGTTGGACCGTTGGGTCAGGCAGATAATCCAGAAAAATATGCGCATAGCCTTTATCGGTTAGAAATGTGCGTAACGCGTGAAGCATCGTCATCCTCCCTTCCTGCGGCGATCGCCCTGCACAGCTCCCTTGCAAAAATCTCTTTGCCGCATAGAGCTGCCCGTTCGAGGAATTTCGCCTCTCCCTGTGCGTGGGGAACCTCCGTATGTTCGTGAACCTGGGCGGCGTAGGGAGCGGCAAAGGAAAGAACCGCCCGTTTTGCCCCGGCCTTGCGGGCCCCGTCTAACAGCGCGATCCCGCCGTCCGCCCGTCCGACCGCCGCGGGAACGCCGTCGAGCGTCAGCACCGCGCTTTCCCGCAGCGCGCCGCTTTGAGCCGGTGCGCGGGATACCGCCTGCGCGCCAATCTGTAGAGCCGTAGCCGCAAGCGCCTGCTCGCAGCCTTCCTCCACCTGCGCCAAAACCGCCTCCATCTCCTCCAGCAGCGCCGTCCGATCGAAGGAAACGCTCATAACGCCGCCTCCCAGTGATCCGGCCGCCCGAACAGGGAGAGCCTCGGCGTCACCGCCCGGACGGTGCGTTCCCTGCCGTGGATGGTAAGAACATCGCCCGGCCGGAGGGGAGTCGCGGAAAGAAAGACCGCTGAGGGGACGATTTCTTCCCCCTCTTCGGCCACCGTCCGCGCCGCCCCCGCCGCGAACCGCCCGGAAATGACGGACGGACTGCCGTAAACCGGGTCCCCGCAGCAGGTGCGGCCGGATACCCTCTTGAGAACGGCAGGGGTAGCGCACCCGTATTCGATGAGACTCATACCACCCCCGCGCCCCCTCTCAGATAGGGGCGCATCAGCTGTTCCGCCCGTTTGGAGATCAGGCGCCCCCGTCTGCCCTGATAGGTTTCCGACGCGTCGGCCAGAACCGCCGCCGATACCCCTTGCTGTTCCAAGCGCTCCCTGGGCGCAAAGGAGGAGTCGGACAGCGCCAACGCCTCCAATGCCTGCGCTTCCTTCACCGCCTGGGGTACCTGTTCCTGCCCCGCCCGGGGAAAGGCCATCTCCTGCCCCTCTTGGGCCGGCCTGCCCCGCAAGGGCAGCAGATCGATGCGGCCCGCCGCCGTCACCAGCAGACGCATCCGTTCCATCTGCGGGCGGGCCAGCCAATCCTCCACGCCCACCTGGCGCAAAAGGATCTGCTGCGCCTCCTCCAATGAAACGTAGCTTTTTCCCTTATTTTGCATAATCCACATCCTTTCGTCCGGCGAAGAGGCCGCCGGGCATTTTAAAGCCCTCCCGCCGCTTATCCGGCTTTTTCCCATGTAATCCTTAAACCAGGCCCGCGCCGTCCTCCAGCGCTTCGCCGGGCCAGCACAGCGAGAAATCACCGAACGCCAGGGAGACGCCGTTTTTCTCCGCCAGCATGCACAGGATGTTCTTCACCGTCGCATGGTTTCTCTGCCGCAATCGTGTCACTTTGTCCTGCAAGGGGATGTCCCCGCCGCTTGTCTTTCTTGCGGTAAAGGCGGCGGGCCCCAGCTCGGTCAGGATAGCCAGCTGCTCGAGCAGCAGCCGGATCTCCTCAAAGCTTTCCTCCAGCTTGCCGTCCCAGGTCAGGTATTGGATTTCCGGCGTCGCCCCCTCGTCCCTGGAAAAGTAGCTTCCCGACCGGTAGACGTATTCCCGGCTTTCCTCGTCGTATTCCAAACAGTCGGAAGGGCCGGTCAGAGAGGGGGAGGAATGCCGGTCAAGCACCCGGTCGACACAGGCGAGCCGCCATAGAAGCTTTTGCATGAGGGCGTTTACAGCCGTATAATCGTCCACCCCGAAGTAATCCCCCGTGTGGGTACGGTTGGTCAGTACCTGTACCGCCGGAAGGGAGAATCCGGTTTCCGTGGTCAGGGGAACGCCGTCCAATTCTCCGATTGTCCCCGTCTCCCCGTCAAACCCATATTTTCGGGTTTCCACCTGCCCCTTCGTGTGGATTTCCACCGAAAGCGCCGTATAGCGGCCCGATTCATCCAATCCGGTGGGCCAGGCCAGTACCTGCGCCTTTACCGTTTTGCCGTCGTCGGGGTCGAGAATGGGGAACCAGCGCTGCGGAGAAACCGCCTCCGCCCTCTTTTCATGGAGAACCAGAACGCCGTTCCCATAGCGGGATACATCCAAAAACGCCTCGTATAAGCTTGCAAACACCTGCTCCTCCTCCAGCATCTGGACAAAGGCGGCCGTATCGGCCTGGGATTGGATTTTCGGCCCCTCTCCGCAGACGAGATCCGCCGTTCGCGTGGAGAGAAAAGAAGGATAACCGAGCAGCGCATCCACCTGTCCATCCCGAATGCGGCGGGAATCCGCCAATGCCCGAAAGGCGTCCTTCCAGGTGTCGGGATGATCGGAAAGGAACAATTGCTCATTGGTGTGATATCGGTTGAGACGATCGGCCTCCTCCGGCGGCGGAAAAACCCGCCCCGCAGAAAGCCAGTTTAAATTGGTGAGCACGGAGCACCTCCTTAAGAAATTGCCGGTCCCGTCCCCAAAGGGGACAAGAGGCCGTTGTCGGGAATGGAATGGTGTATCCAGATTCGGATCCGTCCTTTGTGGAAGGAAAGAAAGGCAGCCGCGCAGACTAGGCCGCTATTTGATCCTTGCAAACGGGCCGTCCGCCCACAGGGAGACGACCCGTTATGCAAAAAGGAGAAGCAGTCCGCGCCGGTATTGTCCGCAGCGGCCCGCCCCGGCGCGGCAGGCGGGGAGTGGGTGGTGCCTTAACCAATCCCACTGCTGCCATTATCGCACATATGTTCGTGACATTGGGGACAACCCGCGCTTTTTTTTAGATACCGGTAACAGATTTTTTTCACACTGTCCTCCGAGTTGCCGGGGATGCGGGCCGCTACCTCGCTCCAAAGATATCCGTCTAAAAACCGCAGCGAAAGCACCATCCTGGTCAAACTGTCATCCACCGTGTTGATAAAGCGGATCAGCCGCACATATTCTTTGGCAACCCGTTTGGATTTTTCCAATACCGCATCCTTGATATCGGCGATTTCCGCCGCCAGCGCAGTCTTGTCCGCAATTCTTGAGGTCCCCGGCAGACCGTTGAGCCTTGCCGAACAATTGGTGGCCATTGCCGCCAGCTCTTTGAGCCGCTGCCTTTCCTGCATCAACTCCGTTTTCAGGTAAGTCAGCTGTGACAGCTCTTTTATCGTCATTTCCAATCGCCCTCCTTTTTTAGCAACGGACTTTGCTTTTATACATGAAAGCGGGAGTCCTTACAAACTTGTTCGAGGTATAAAACGTATGTTCTGTTTTGGGGTGAGTTTTTTCCCGCGCAGGCCATGCGGCTCTATTACTATATCGGATTGCGCAAGCGCTTTCCATCCCTTCGCCCTTCCTTTGCACAAAGCTTGCAGAGGAGGTCAAGGCGGTTTATTTGTGGCTGGGAAAGGCCGGGCATCCAGGGGTACAGATGCCGTCGCATTCCATTGACCAGCCGCCCGCAAACGGGTTGGATCGGATAGCGACAGCCTGTCTGATTCCTTGTTGTCTGTGCTTTGCTATGCGTTTGCTTTGCGAAAGCCCGCTTTCCCGTGCGTTTCTTAAAGGCTTTGCTTCTTGCCTTCGGCTCTTTTCGAGAACGTTTTTTATCAAACAGAAAGATACAAAAGAAGGACGGGACGCGTATCCACGCGCCCCGTCCCATAAACCCGATTTGATAAAAGAGGGTAACGGCTATTCGCCTTCGATCTTCATGGTTTCCATTTCCGCCCGGCCAATCCGGTTTTTTTCTCCGTAAGCCAGCCAGTATTTCTCCGACGCTTTTAAAAACGTCTTTTTCGAAAGCGGCATGGTGACCAACTCTTTTTCGTATTTTCCCGCTCGTATGCATTTCGCCATTCTCTTGAGCTTTCTTTTGACCAGTATGACGAAGGGGGTGTTCAGAATGGCCTCTCCCGAACCCACACACAGCGTCGCTCCGTAAGGGAACCCGTTTTCTTTGCAGAAAAGACGTACCATGTCCACCGCCACCAGATTCTGCTGCGCCTCTAAAAAACCACAGTTTATCAGAACATGAACCACCGGCTTTTGCTTCAATTCCTGCTTTTCCAGTACCTTCAGCCATTCCAGCAGCGTCACCGGAATTCCATCCGCATACAGAGGAAACACCAGCAGCAGATCGGGATATTCCCCTGCCCTTGTGCAAATCTCCTCCCGTTTTCCCGGGGTAACCTCGCAGTAATCCGCCGCTTCCCCCTTCCAGTATTGCGCAAACAGGCCCGCATAGCGTTTGGAGTTAGAGCGGGGTGCCCGTGGGCTCGCGTTTACCATTAGGATTTTTCCCATGCGTCTACCTCTCTTCGTACCGCCGCCTCCACCTGGGACTGCGGCAGGAATTCAATCCGCCATCGTTGAAACAGCATATTGTTGGCATTTCGCGCCACCAAACGTTCAAAGAGCTCCCGCTCTTCCTGGGACCGGCTCCCATATGCCAGAATCACCGCGTCCTTGGGTACGACCCTGCGCTGAACATGATGGGTCTCCCCGTTGTGCAGCCGGATGAAGGCCTGCTGAATAGGGATGGCCCGTTCGAGCATGGTTTTCATCACCGTGTCATAGGAGCCGTAGCAGATCCGGCTCACATAAAGGATCTTTTCGCTTTTTGCAATCAGCGGATATACATCGGTGGCGTTATCCCGGATGACGCACCGTCCCGGTGTCTTGACCCAGCATCCGAAGCATCCGATGCAGTGGGAAATCTTTTTCTTTGATAGATCCACATACCGGTTTTCTTCCCGTTGAGGCAAAGGCTCTGTAAAGGGCATATCGCTTAGTACCAGACGCAACCGCAACACCTTCTTGTCCTGTTCGTTTATTTATCTCTAGTATACCCGCCCTTTTTAACAATGCAACTGATTTTTGACGAATCCGCCGGGACACTATCTTTTCTATTCAAAAGAATCGCCTCCTCGTCCTGCATGAGGGAGAGCGCCCCGGCCTATTTCTAAAACCCACTTTGTAAACCCGCCGAAAAGGCTCGGATCGGTATCTCTCTCAATTGAAGAAGCCCAGCCGGCGCGGTTTCCCTCTCAAGCGCTTTTCGCAAACATTATTTGAATTTGGTGAAAGCGGAGAAGATGGGAAAAAGGATAATCCGCAGGTGACAATCCCATCAAAAAGCGATATACTTGCATTGCCTGTCCCAACGGCTGAACAGCGAGTACACAGCCGGGCCGCCTTCGTAACCGCGGCGTCCGCTGGATGGCTGCCTGGCCTTCCATGCCCAGAGCGGGAGAGTATTCATCCACTTAGCCAGCCTGGAATTCCCGGTCCGCCGCCCCACTCTCCCGAGCAGCCCGCCGCTTCGGCCCCCTTTGAGCAGGGCGCCGCGGCGGCGAACCGCCTTGTTCTTCGGTCGGGTCTGTCCCCGGCAGCCGGCCGCCGAACTGGACAGGAGGAAAAAGAAACGGATCAAAGGAGGGAAAAGGCGGCCGCTTGGCGGCCGCTTGCAAACAATGAAGCCAATTTTGAAAACGTCCGATTTTGGAATTGACTCTTCGGGAAAAGAATTGGTGACCGAGGGCCTTCAGGCGCTGATCGACGAGGCGGCCAAAGCCGGCGGCATGGTGCTGGTGGAAAAGGGCGCCTACCTAACCGCTCCTTTGTTTTTGAAAAGCCATATGGAACTGCGCTTGGAGGAAGGTGCGGTCTTGCTGGGCACGACGGACGAATCAAAGATTCCCGTCATCCCCACCCGCGCCGCAGGTATTGAACTCGACTGGTATCCAGGCGTCCTCAATTGCAACGGGCAGCAGGACGTCACCATCAGCGGCCCGGGCATTGTGGACGGCCAAGGGGAATATTGGTGGAAAAAGTACTGGGGGGACGACCAGAAGGGCGGCTACCGCAAGGAGTACGACGCCAAAGGCCTGCGCTGGGCGGCAGATTACGATTGTATGCGGGTGCGAAACGTCGTGGTGTGTGAGTCGGAGAACGTCACGCTTAAAGAGTTTACCTCCGCCCGCTCCGGTTTCTGGAACATCCACGTGGTCTACAGCCGCCATGTCCACATCGACGGCGTGCATATCGACGCCTGCGGCGCCGACAGTCCCAGCACCGACGGCATCGATATCGATTCCTGCGCCCATGTGCTGGTGGAAAACTGCGTCACCTCCTGCAACGACGACAGCATCTGCATCAAATCCGGCCGGGATGCGGACGGATACCGGGTCAACCGCCCCTGCCACGACATCACCGTGCAAAACTGCGAAATCCGCTCCGGCTTCGGCGTCACCCTGGGGAGCGAGGTCTCCGGCGGCCTGTACAATATTACCCTGCGGAATCTAACCTACTACGGCACCGACTGCGGCTTTCGGATCAAATCCTCCCGGGTGCGCAAGGGGTACATCAAAAACGTCCTGGTGGACGGCCTTATCATGGTCAATGTCAAATATCCCTTCCACTTCGCCCTGGATTGGAACCCGGGCTACAGCGTCTGTACCTTGCCGGAAGGCTATACCGGGGAGATCAAGCCTCATTGGAATAAGCTGCTCGAACAGATCCCCGAGGGGGTGCCCAATACCCAGGTCAGCGATATCCGGATCCAAAACGTATGCGCCCGGCGGGAGGAGGGCTACCAAGGGATCAGCCGCGCCTTCAATCTGGAAGGCTTCGCCGATATGCCCATCAAACGGGTGACGTTTGAAAATGTGGACCTGGCCTGTGAGGAATTCGGCATTGTCAGCTATGTCGAGGATCTGCGCTTTGTCAACACCACCGTCACCGCCTGCGGAAAGCGCAACGAAGAAAACGACAATTACGACAATCGGTAATCGAAAAAACATCCAAAAATTCCGGCTCAGCCGTCTTGCTTTGGTGCCTTTTTGAGATTCCGCCCCGCCTCCTTGTAATTGTGAAATCCCGCTGATATAATGAAGCGGGAAGTACGGACAAGGCGTCTGTTTTGCACCCTTGCCCAGTTTCTCCCTGCAAAGGAAAGGGCGGGTGAGCGGCAGGAAAAACCAGCCCCAATCCTAGGCCGGATGCGATTTTGCCCCTCTTAGGGAGGAAACCCGCATCGGGCCTTGCCTTTTCGTTTTTGCAGGGAACCTCAAATCTGTTTTCAGAAAGGAGCACGCGCCGTAAGGCGCGCGGTGACCCAACATGAAAGAGTTTATGGATCAGGACTTTTTGCTCGAGAGCGAAACCGCCAAGCATCTCTATCACGACTATGCGGCGAAACTGCCCATTGTCGACTATCACTGCCATATCTCTCCGAGGGAGATCTATGAGGATCGGCGCTTTGACGACCTGGCCCAGGTGTGGCTGGGCGGAAAGCAGCCGGACGGCTCCTATTTCGGCGACCATTATAAATGGCGCGTCATGCGCTCCAACGGCGTCAGCGAGGACTATGTCTCCGGCGAGCAGGACAATTACCAGCGTTTTCTGAAGTTTGTGGAGGCGCTGGAGCTGGCTGTCGGCAATCCCATGTACCATTGGTGCAATTTGGAGCTGCACCGCTTCTTCGGCTATGAGGGACATTTGAGCCTGGACACCGCCAAGGAGGTCTGGGATCTGTGTGGCGATAAGCTCCGCCACGACCCGGATCTTACCGTCCGCGGCATCATCAAGAAGGCGAATGTCGCCTTCATCGGCACGACCGACGACCCGGTGGATACCCTTGAATGGCATGAAAAGATCGCCGCCGACCCCACCATCGAGGTAAAGGTCTGCCCCTCCTTCCGCCCGGATAAGGCCATCAATATCCAAAAGCCCGGCTTTGCGGCGTATTTGAAGGAGCTGGCCGAAAGCGTCGGCAAAGAGAGGCTTGCCTCTGTAGAGGAGGTCTGCGCCGCCCTGGTGGAGCGGCTGGAGTTCTTCGTGAAAATGGGCTGCCGCGCCAGCGATCACGGCCTTGACTACATCATGTACCGCCCCTGCTCCTCTCAGGAGGCCAACGCCGCCTACCACAAGGCGCTCAACGGCGAGACCCTTTCGGTGGAGGAGGCCGAGGGCTACCAAACCATCCTGCTTTTGTGCCTGGCCAAAGCCTATCACCGCCTGGGCGTCGTCATGCAGCTGCATTACAACGCCATGCGCAACCCCAATTCCCGGATGTTTGCCGCCATGGGGGCCGATACCGGCTTTGACTGCATGAATTCCCTCAATTGCATCCCCGCCCTCTATGCCTTCCTCGACGCGCTGGAAAAGACCGGGGAACTGCCCCGCACCATCCTTTACAGCCTCAATCCTACCGAGGACGCCGTGCTTGACACCATGCTCGGCGCCTTCCAGGGCAGCGAGGTGCCCGGCAAGCTTCAGCACGGCTCCGCCTGGTGGTTCAACGACCATAAGGAGGGGATGGAGAAGCAGATGAAATCCCTCGCCAGCCTCAGCCTGCTCGGCAACTTCGTCGGGATGCTTACCGATTCCCGCTCCTTCCTGTCCTACCCTAGGTTTGAATATTTCCGCCGGATTCTCTGCAACCTCATCGGCGGCTGGGTGGAAAACGGGGAATACCCCAACGACGAGCGTGCGCTCAAGCGGATTGTGGAGGGCGTGTGCTACCGCAACGCCGTGCGTTATTTCCATCTGGATTGAGGCTGTGCAGCGGAAAAACCAAAACGACTCCTTTTGGCCTATACGGCGGCCCCGACAGGGGCCGCCGGTTGCATGAAATAAAAGTATCAGTAGTGAGGCGAATGAAATGAATCAGCTCAACTATCAGACCTTAAAGGACCAGGGCTTCGACGGTTACCTGCTCAAGGACGCGCCCGAGCGGGTGCTGCAGTTTGGGGAAGGCAACTTCCTGCGCGCGTTTGTAGACTACTTTATCGACGAAATGAATGAGAAGGCGGGCTTTAACGGCAAGGTGGTGCTTGCCCAGCCCATCGCGCCCGGCCTTGCCAAGATGATCAACGACCAGGAGGGGCTTTATACCCTTTTCCTGCGCGGCATGGAAAACGGCCGGCCGGTCAACCGCAAGCGGGTCATCTCCTGCGTTTCCCGCTGCCTGAATCCTTATGAGGATTATCAGGCCCTGCTCGACTGCGCGAAAAATCCGGACCTGCGCTTTCTGGTGTCCAATACCACCGAGGCCGGCATCGTTTTTGACCCCGCCTGTCAAAAGGACGACGCCCCGCCCTCCAGCTTCCCCGGCAAGCTGACCGCCTTCCTTTATGAGCGGTTCCAGCTGGGCCTGCCCGGCTTTCTCATCCTCTCCTGTGAGCTCATCGACCACAACGGCGAGGAGCTGAAGAAATGCGTGAAGCAGTATATCGACCTGTGGGGCCTTGGGGAGGAGTTCGCCCGCTGGACCGAGGAGGAAAACACCTTCTGTTCCACCCTGGTGGACCGCATTGTTACCGGCTATCCCCGCAGCGAGGCGGATTCCATCTGCCGGGAGCTTGGCTATCAGGACAATCTTCTCGATACCGGCGAAGTGTTCGGCCTCTGGGTGATCGAAGGGCCCCAGTCTATGAAGGAGGAGCTCCCCTTTGAAAAGGCGAACCTGCCCATCCTTGTGACGGACGATCATACCCCCTATAAGCAGCGCAAGGTCCGCATCCTCAACGGCAGCCATACCTCCATGGTGCTGGGCGCTTATTTAGCAGGACAGGACATCGTGCGCGACTGCATGGCCGACAACGTCATCTCCGGCTTTATGAAAAAGACGGTGTACGACGAAATCATCCCCACCCTGGACCTGCCAAAGGAAGAACTGACGGAATTTGCCGCCGCCGTAACCGAGCGGTTCCAAAACCCCTATATCGACCATAGCCTCCTGGCCATCTCCCTGAACTCCACCGCAAAATGGAAGGCCCGCGTCATGCCCAGCCTGCTGGAATACGCAAAGCGCACCGGGTCCCTCCCCAAATGCCTGACCTTCTCCTTCGCCGCCTATATCGCCTTCTATCACAACGGCAAGGAGCAGGGGGAGAACTGCCTCGTCGGCCGCCGCGGAGAGAACACCTATGAAATCAAGGACGACCAGTGGGTGCTGGATTTCTATTTCGACCATCGCGATGACGATGCCGCGGCCATTGCCCACGCCGTGGTGAACAACCAGCGGATGTGGGGGACGGCGCTGGCGGAGCTAAACGGCTTTGAATCCGCCGTAGCCGCCGCCCTCGCGCGCATCGATGCCGTCGGTATGTACCAGGCAATGGAGGAGTGTGTCCGATGAAGGCCATCCATATCCATCCTTTGGACAATGTGGCGGTGGCGCTGGAAACGATCCATGCCGGGGAAACCGTAACCCTGGAAGAGGGCGTTTGCGTTACCGCGTCGGAGGAAATCGTGCGGGGCCATAAAATCGCCCTGCAAGCCATACGCGCCGGGGAGAAGATCGTCAAATACGGCTGCGCCATCGGCGTTGCCAAAACCGATATCGCCCCCGGCGCCTGGGTGCATACCCATAACGTACGCACCGGCCTGTCGGAAAGCGGGGAATACGCCTACCATCATAAGGTGTTCGACCTGCCCCAGGTGGAGCCCCGTACCTTCCAGGGCTACCGACGTGCAGACGGTCGCTGCGCCATCCGCAACGAGCTCTGGATTCTTCCCACCGTCGGCTGCGTCAATTCCATCGCCCAGCGTCTGGTGCGGGAAAACCAGCATCTGGTGTCCGGCACCGTCGAGGGCCTGTATACCTTTCCCCATCCCTTCGGCTGCAGCCAGATGGGGGAGGACCATGCCCAAACCCGCCGCCTTTTGGCGGCGCTGGCCCGTCATCCCAACGCCGGCGGCGTGCTGGTGCTGGGCCTTGGATGTGAAAATCTGACGATGGATCAGTTTAAAGAAGAGCTGGGCGACTGGGACGACAAGCGGGTTAAATTTCTCTCCTGCCAGGACGTAGAGGATGAGGCGGCCGCCGGCGCAGCCCTGCTCAAGGAGCTGGCCGACTACGCCGCCGCTTTTTCCCGCCAGCCCATTCCCGCCGGGGAGTTGGTGGTGGGGATGAAATGCGGCGGCTCGGACGGCCTGTCCGGGATTACCGCCAACCCCACCGTGGGCCGCTTCTCCGACCGGCTGATTGCTCTGGGCGGCTCCACCGTGCTTACCGAGGTGCCGGAAATGTTCGGCGCGGAATCGATCCTTTTTGACCGCTGCGCCGACGAGGCGGTTTTTCATAAGGCGGTCGAAATGATCCAGGATTTCAAGCAATATTTCACCAGCCACGGCCAGGTGGTCTATGAAAACCCCAGCCCCGGCAATAAGGCCGGCGGCATTACCACGTTGGAGGACAAGTCGTGCGGCTGCGTCCAGAAGGGCGGCAGCGCCCAGATCGTGGACGTGCTCGGCTACGGCCAGGCCGTGACGAAGAAGGGGTTGAATCTGCTAAGCGGACCGGGCAACGACCTGGTCAGCGCCACCGACCTGACCGCTGCGGGGGCTCACCTGATCCTGTTCACCACCGGCAGGGGGACTCCCTTCGGCGCGCCTGCGCCAACGGTAAAGATCTCCACCAATACCGCCCTGTACGAAAAGAAAGGGAATTGGATTGATTTCAACGCCGGTACCGTGGCCCAGGGCGAAAGCCTGGACAGCGCCGGGGACCGGCTGCTGGATTTCGTGCTTCAGGTGGCCGGCGGAACCCGGACGCGAGCCGAAGAAAACGGCTTCCGTGAAATCTCCATCTTTAAAGACGGCGTGGTGCTGTAATAGCGTTTAAGAAAAGAAACGCTTCATAAGAAAAAGAGCCGGCAACAATTTCGTTGCCGGCTCTTTTCCTGCCTCCGATCATTGGTTCTACCACATAGATGTCCACTTTTTGTCCACTCTTGCACCATTTTCAAACATGTTTCACTTGTTTTAAACAACACATGGAAAATGCAAGGAAAACAAAAGAGCCCGCATCAACACTGGAATTCCCAGTATTTAAACAGGCATTTTTGTGGAAAGCGTTTATAAAAATCCAAGATCTCTGTTTTTGCTTTTTGGCGCCCTCTTTCCGTAAAAGAGAGACAAGCTTTGAAAAGCACCTTAAAAATAGCCCAACAGAGGCAATCTTTCTCGATCTTAATTCCTTAATCTTCAGGCAGCTCGCGTTTGTCCATTTTCACTCTCAAAATACACTGATTCCCAGAAAAAATGGCTTCATCCCACTGGTAATATTTCGCTTTATCGCAAAACCAATCCTGCACCTTTTTGGTTACCCTCTCCATTTTCTCACCCGAATATTGTTTGTAAATCCCTAATACTTGGGTCGAACTTACAATAAAACTGGGGCTATTCGGAGAACGATCATTGGGGTCGGGAAATACAAATGGTCTCGGCATCTTATAACATCTCCTAAAATTTAGTAGAACAATAGACGAAAGTATACATTTATTATACCAAATTTACCGCAATTGTCAATCACAATCTGTGAATTTTAAACATAAAAGTGATTTTAGGCACTAGACATGCAATCTTTCCTATTCAACAAGATAAGAAAAAAACTGCATTTTGATTTCTCAAAATGCAGTTTAAACTTGGTGCGCCCGGAGGGACTCGAACCCCCGACCTTTTGGTTCGTAGCCAAACACTCTATCCAGCTGAGCTACGAGCGCACAATTTTAAAGGCACCGTAAGGATGCTTGACTATATTACCACATCGATAGAGGCTTGTCAAGTTTTTTTCGAGGGGATTTGGCAAATTTTATGGTGTGCTCCATTTTTCCCGCCGCCTTCCTTGCTTTTGCTGCCATGTCGAAAACGGACGGGGAAAAGCCGGTCTAAGTCTTTCGCCGCCTCCAAGGGCGGATAAGCGCCGGCCCCTTCAAAACACCGGTATTCGCCCTTCCGCCTTCCCGATTTCCGTCTTGGTTTCATCGGTGCCCTCCAACGTTTTTTCTATCGAGAGGGGGCAGCGGCCCTCCTGATCCATTTGTTGGACAAAACAGCCGCCTGGTCAAACCGGCGGCTGTTCTTCCGACTTTTTTGTTGCAGGCTGGTGAGACGGCCTAACGCGTCGCATGGAATTGGGATGGCCCACGCCTCTCTCGCTTTTATGAAACGTACAACCAAGCGTTTTTCGTCCACTCGCAGGCTTGCCTCTTCTCAAAACCACGGGAGCGCCGCGCCGCCGCCCGATGCGGACAAATTACCCCCTTATGCCGACGGCTTTGCGGCAAACTGGCTGTTGTAAAGGTCGGCATAAAAGCCGCCCTGTTCAAGCAACTGCTTGTGGTTGCCCGTCTCAATAATCCTGCCGTTGTTCATCACCAGGATAATGTCCGCATCCCGGATGGTGGACAGCCGGTGGGCAATGACAAAGGAGGTGCGGCCCTCCATCAGCGCGTTCATCGCCTTTTGAATCTGAATCTCGGTGCGGGTGTCCACGTTGGAGGTAGCCTCGTCGAGGATCAGAATGGCCGGGTCGGCCAGAATCACACGTGCGATGGTCAACAGCTGCTTTTGCCCCTGGGAGATATTGGATGCTTCCTCGTTGAGGATGGTGTCGTAACCCTCCGGCAGCGTGCGGATGTAGTGATCCACTCTAGCCGCCTTGGCCGCTTCCACCACCTGCTCTAAGGTGGCGTCCGGACGGGAATAGGCAATGTTTTCCCGAATGGTGCCGTTGAAAAGCCAGGTGTCCTGCAATACCATGCCGAAGATGGAGCGCAGCCCCTCTCGGGTCATCTCCCGGATGTCCACCCCGTCCACCCGGATGGCGCCGCTGTCGATCTCGTAGAAACGCATGAGCAGGTTGACCAGCGTCGTCTTGCCCGCGCCCGTCGGCCCCACGATGGCAACCGTCTGTCCGGGCTTCACCTGTACGTTCATATCCTCGATGAGCGGCTCGGCCGGGTTGTAGCTGAAATCCACATGCTCGAACTCCACCGCCCCCCGAAGCGCCTTAGCTTCTATGAGTTTGGGAGCCGTCGGCTCGGGAATCTGCTCTTCTTCGTCGAGCACCTCAAATACCCGCTCCGCCGCCGCCACCGTCGACTGCAGAATGTTCGCAATATTGGCAGTCTGATTGATGGGCTGGGTAAATTGGTTGGAGTATTGGATGAAGGCCTGCACGTCGCCCACCGTCAGCTGGCCGTTGGCCACCCGCAGACCGCCGATTACCGCTACAAATACGTATCCCAAGTTGTTGACAAAGGACATCAGCGGCATAATAATCCCGGAGATGAACTGCGCCTTGCGGTTGTATTCGTAGAGCTCTTCGTTTACCACGTTGAATTCGTCCACCGACTTCTGCTCATGGCCGTAGGCCTTGACCTCCTTGTGGCCGGTGTACATTTCCTCCACATGGCCGTTTAGCTCCCCCAATACGCGCTGTTGGCCGACGAAGTATTTCTGGCTGCGCCGCACCACAAAGATGGTGATAATCAGACAAAGCGGGATGGTGATGAAGGTCACCAGGGTGAGCAGCGGGCTGATGGTAAGCATCATAATCAGGACGCCTACAATCGTCACCACCGCCGTAATCAGCTGGGTCAGCGACTGTTGCAGCGTCTGTGCCACCGTGTCCACGTCGTTGGTGATGCGGCTGAGGATTTCGCCGTGGGTTCGCCCGTCGAAGTATTTCAGCGGCAGCCTTGAGAGCTTGTCGTCCACCTGCCGGCGCATGTCGTATACCACCTTCTGGGAAACCCCCGCCATGACGAATTGCTGAATCCAGTTGAAGATGGAGCTGGCAAAATAGATGCCCACCAATGTCAGCAGTACCCCGGCAATCCCGTTAAAGTCGATGCTGATCGGCGGGGCCAGCTCTGCGGGTACTCCGCTGAGTACCGCCGCCATATGGGGCATAACCCCCTCCACCAAAAGGTTGGTGGCGTTTTTGAGGATGTTCGGGCCGATAATCATAAAGGCGGTGGAAAGAATCGCCGCGAAGAAAACGGTAATCAGCTTAACCCAATGCGGCTTGAGATAACCCAGCAGCCGCTTGGAGGTACCCTTGAAATTCTTCGCCTTTTGGGCCACATGCATTCCGCCGCCGGGACCTCCAGGCCCGCCGGCTCCGCGTCCAGGTCCATTTCTCATGCCAATTCCTCCTCTGACAGCTGCGACGAAACGATTTCGCGGTAGATGTCGCAGGATTTGAGCAGCTCTCTGTGCCGCCCGATGCCGGCTACCCGGCCCTCGTCGAGCACAATGATCTTATCCGCATCCATAACGGTGCTCACCCGCTGGGCGACCATGAATACGGTAGCGCCCTTGACCTCGTCCTTGAGCGCCGCCCGCAGCTTCGCATCCGTCTTAAAGTCCAGCGCGGAAAAGTTGTCGTCGAAAATGTAGATTTCCGGCCGCCGTACTAAAGCCCTGGCAATGGTCAGCCGTTGCTTCTGCCCGCCGGACAGGTTGGAGCCGCCCTGCGAGATCATGGAGTTGTATCCCTCCGTCATCTCGTCGATGAAATCGGAGGCTTGGGCGATCTTCGCCGCCTTCTGGACCTCCTCGTCGGTGGCGTCCTCCTTGCCGTAGCGGATGTTGTCGGCAATGGTGCCGGTAAACAGCAGCGCCTTCTGCGGCACAAAGGAAATCCGCCGCCGAAGCTCGTCTTTCTCAAACTCCCGCACGTCTATGCCGTCCACCAGAATGCGCCCGCCGGTCACATCGTAAAACCGCGGAATCAGGTTTGCCAGCGTTGATTTGCCCGAGCCGGTGGAGCCGATGATGGCCACCGTTTCTCCAGGACATGCCTCAAAGGAAATGTCCGACAAGGCCGGCTCCTCCGCGTCCATATATCCGAAGGTCACATGGTCGAATACCACGCTGCCTGTCTTTTCCGGGACCTTCGGGGTCTGCGGGTCGTGCAGCTCGGTGTTGATCTCAAACACCTCGTTGATGCGGTCGGCGGAGGCCTGCGCCCTGGGCAGCATAATAAACATCATCGCCACCATCATCACCGAAAACATAATCTGCATGATATACTGCAAAAAGGCCTGCAGCTGGCCCACCTCCATGGCGCCCGAATCGATGCGCACTGCGCCGAACCATACCACCCCCAGCATAATCAGGTTGAACAGCAGCATAACCAGCGGCATAAAGATCGCCAGAATCCGGTTGACCTTGATGGCCGTTTTGGTCAGATCGGCGTTTGCCCCGTCAAACCGCTCTTTTTCCGCGTCATCCCGGTTGAACGCCCGAATGACCCGGATGCCCATCAGCTTTTCCCGCAGCACCTGGTTTAGCTTGTCGATCTTGCGCTACATCGCCTGGAACAGCGGAATGGTGGATCGTCCCACCAGCCAGATTATCAGCGCCAGCACCGGGATCACCGCTACAATGATAAGGGACAACACCCCGTCCTTGCTCACCGCCAGGACAATTCCGCCGATCAGCATCATCGGCGCCATCAGCATCATCCGCAGCAGCATGAACCCCAAATTCTGAATCTGGGTTACGTCGTTGGTGTTTCGGGTAATCAGGGTCGCCGTGCCGAGCTTGTCGAATTCCTTGAGTGAATAGCCGGACGCCTTCGTAAAGATGGTCCTGCGCAGGTCCCGGCCGAAGCCCATCGCCACCCTGGCCGCCAGATACGACGCCGCAATCGAACACAGCATTCCGCCGATCGATACCAGCAGCATAAGCCCGCCCGTGCGCAGGATGTAGTCGGTGTCTCCCGCCATAACGCCCTTGTCGATGATGTCGCCGTTGAGGTTTGGCATATAAAGCTGTGCCACGCTCTGCCCAAAGGTGAGCAGCAGAATCGCGAGAATCGACGGAAGGTACCGCTTGTCGATCCGCTTAAAGAGCTTTATCATCTGCATCATCCTTCCTTTCCTGTAAATCGGTCGCCTCTGCCGCCCCGCCGGCGCGGAATTTAAAGTATTCGTATACCTCCTGCAGCAGATCAATGAGTTGCTCGCTTTTTTCCTCTCCTAAGTACGCGATCAGATGGTCCACCCTGCTGTGAAAGGCAGCCGACGTGTCGCGCACCGCTTGCTCCCCCTTTTCCGTGAGGATCACCCGTACCGCCCGCCGATCCCGCGGGTCCATCTGTCTTATCAGGTATCCCCGTGTCTCCAGGGCGTTGACCTGCTGGGTCACCGACGGGGGTGCCACCCGCATCGTCCGGCTAAGCTCCTTAACCCGGGCTCCCCGGTCGCCCCGTTCCCCGTGACAGCTTCGGCAGTGTCCCGTCTGGATGCGGTATAGGTGCATCAGCATGGAACCTTCTCCAGGGGTCAGATCTCCGACCCGCGGCGGCGACCAGTGGGTTTTGCTGAAGAGCAAAAACATCTCCATCAGCCTTGCCGCCGTGGTCTCCTGGTCCATCAAAATATCACCGCCTTCTTTTATTAGTATACCTAATAATTTGTATTTTAATATATTATTCTTCCTAATTTTTAATGTCAATGAAGGAGATGTGAAAAGAGTATGGACGGTTTGTGAACGGATAAACGGCGATTTCCGATTGCTCCCTTTCGTAGACCGAACGGGCCCACTCTCACAGATCTCTTAAAGAACCCGCCGCCAGCATAGAAAAAGGGGACGGACGGAAATTTCCGTCCATCCCCTTTTAAGGATGCACCATTACATGTCCTGCTTTTCCGGTTCGTCCCTCCACAGCGGCGTGGGATCGTCGGTGAGATCCAGCAGGTATTCCATGTTGACGTTGTAAAGCTTGGCAAGAATCACAAGGTTATCTACCGTCGGGATTCGTTCTCCCAGTTCAAACTTAGACAGATTGCTTTGATCGATTCCGGTGCGCATTTGAACCGCTATCTGAGTCAGTCCCATTTTCATCCGAAGCTCTTTCAACCGTCTCACCGATGTCACCCCCTCTCAATTATGTCATTCTGTCATAATTGGAGATTGACAGCCAGGTAGATGTGACCTAAAATAAGAATTAGGTCATATTGACATAATGCGTAGGGAGGGGTACATTTATGCGTTCGATTTTAGAAGAACTGTTTTTGGGCGCTATCAACCCGAATCTTGAGCAGTTTAAAGACAATGAGCCCTATACGAAGGCGATGGAAACCATCCAAGCCAATCAGGAATTGCTCATGGAGCACATTGACGAGGAAAGCGGGAAGCTCCTTTTGCAAATGGCCGATGCCTTTTCCGAAGTTTTGTCTATCGTCTCCATTGAGCGGTTTACCGAAGGGGCCCGTATCGGAGGGCGGCTGGTACAAGCTTTATTAGAGGAATAATAGAGGAGGCCGGGAGCGTCGCGCTCTCGGCCTCCTCTTGCTTTTCTTTAAGCGTTCGCCCGGATAACCTCTTCCGCCAGCCGCTCAAGGTCGGTGTACTCGGTCAGGGTTCCCGCCTTCGCCCGGAACCCCGGCGCCCCGTGCAGCCCCCGCATGTACCAGCCTGCGTGCTTGCGCATTTCCCGTATCGCCACCCGTTCGCCCTTGTAGGAACACGCCAGCTTTCCCTGTCTTAGCATCACCAGCATCCGTTCTGTCACCGATGGGTAGGGTACCACCGTCTCATGCTTGAGCCATGCGTTGATTTCCCGAAACACCCACGGCGCTCCCAGGGCGCCCCGGCCTACCATCACCCCGTCGCAGCCGGTTTCCTCCAGCATCCGGGCCGCATCCGCCGGCGTGTATACGTCCCCGTTGCCGATGACCGGGATTTTCACCGCCGCCTTTACCTGACGGATGATGGAAAGGTCCGCCGGCGGCGCATACATCTGCGCGCGGGTCCGCCCGTGTACCGTAACGGCCGCCGCGCCCGCTTCCTCGCAGATTTGCGCCACTTCCACCGCCGTCACCGTCTCCTCATCCCAGCCCTTGCGGATTTTTACCGTCACCGGCACGCCGCTCGCCTTTACGACTGCCTCCACAATCCGTCCGCAAAGCTCCGGGTCCTTCATCAGCGCGCTTCCGCAGCCGTTGCCTGCAATCTTCGGCGCCGGGCACCCCATGTTGATGTCCAAAAGCTCCGGCTGATACGCCATCACCATTTCCGCCGCCTGCCCCATCACTTGAGGATCGTCCCCGAACAGCTGCAGCGCAATCGGCCGTTCTCCGTCCCCGAACGCGAGCAGCTCCCTCGACTTGCGGTCACGGTAGACAAGACCCTTGCAGCTGACCATCTCCCCGAAGGTCAGCGCCGCTCCATATCCCCGGCACAGCTCCCGGAACGCCCGGTCGGAAACGCCCGCCATCGGTGCCGCTACCACCGGTCCGTCGATTGTCACCTTGCCGATTTTCATATGCCACCTCGCCGTTATCCATTCACAAAAGCGGCGGGACAAAGTTTACTACGAACCGCCCGCCGACGAAAATATTTTGAAGGCATTATTATAGCATTGTAAAACAATTCTTGCAAATGCTATAATAGAACCAATTGTGAATGGCATGAAACAAATCGCGTGGATTTACCGGGTTTATTTCGTACAATACCGCCTGTATTTGCGGAGGCGGTCCGGTATCATTCCATCGTGATTCAGACAAGGAGCTGATATCCATGAAGCTGCTGGCGCTCGACGGCAACTCCATCTTAAACCGGTCCTTTTACGGCATCCGCCTCCTCACCACCAAGTCCGGCGCATACACCAACGCCATCTACGGCTTTCTCACCGTCCTTCATAAGCTCAAGGAGGATGTGGCGCCCGACGCGGTGGCCATTGCCTTCGACCTGCCCGCCCCCACCTTCCGGCATAAGGAGTATGCGGGCTATAAGGCCGGGCGCAAGGGGATGCCGCCCGAGCTTTTCAGCCAGATGGCCCCGTTAAAGGAAATTTTGCAGGCCATGGGCTATACCCTGGTGGAATGCGAAGGCTATGAGGCGGACGATATCCTGGGAACCCTTGCCCGGGCCGCCAAGGAGGAAGGGGACACCTGCGTCATCGCCACCGGGGACCGGGACGCGCTGCAACTGGTGGGCGACGGGGTTACCGTCCGTCTGACCGCTACCAAGCAGGGCCGCCCGGAGGTCACCGATTACGACGAAGGGAAGATTAAGGAAGACTACGGGGTTTCCCCGAAGCAGCTCATCGAGATCAAGGCGCTCCAGGGGGATACCTCCGACAACATTCCCGGCGTGGCGGGAATCGGACCGAAAACCGCCGGGGAGCTTATCCAGAGGTTCGGCTCGGTGGAGGAAATCTACCGGGATTTGGATACCCTCGACGTCAAGCCCGCCGTCAAGAAGAAGCTTCAGGCCGGGAGGGAATCGGCCGAGCTCAGCCGCTTCCTTGGCGAAATCAATACCCACGCCCCCATTGAGCAAAGGATCGCCGCCTATGTGGTACAGCCGGCGGACAAAGGGGCGGCCGTCCGGCTGCTCGCCAAGTACGAGCTGTTTTCCCTGATCGAACGGTTCGGCCTGTCGGGGGAAGGCGAACCGGCCGGTGGGACGACAAAACCGGAGGGGAAGGAAGCGATCCGCCTCGAACCGGTTGAGGAAACGCAGGCTCTCGCCCGGCTTCGGGAAGGCAAGACCGCCTATGCCGCCCCCGTGTTTGATGAGGGGGGAGGGCTTCGGGCCGCCGTCGCATCCGATGGAAGCGCCCTTTACCTGTTTGAAAAGGAGCCGCAGCGCCTCTTCACCGACCCGGATATCGCCGTCGTTTGTCACGACGGCAAGCCCATCTTCAAGGCCCTTAAAGCGGCCGGGACCGCCATAGCCGACGAAAAGATGGATCTCATGCTGGCGGCCTACCTGCTCAACCCCTCCGCGTCCAGCTATGACGTTGATCGCCTCGCGCAGGAGTATGCCGTCCCGGTCCCGGCTGTTAAAGCGCAGGAGCCCTATGGGGAAGCGTCCAAGACCGCCGCGCTGCTGCCCGGCCTCTCCGGGGTTCTGGCCGAAAAAATCGTGGAAAATAAGCAGGAAACCCTCTTGACCGACATTGAGCAGCCCCTCTCCGAGGTTTTGGCCGATATGGAGATGGTCGGCTTTCGGGTGGATGAACCGGGCATCGCGCGGTTTGGAGAAACCCTGCAAAAAGAGATTGACACCCTTCAGCGGGATATTTACAATTTGGTAGGCTATGAATTCAATCTCAATTCCCCCAAGCAGCTGGGAGAGGCGCTGTTCATCAAACTGGGCCTGCCGCCCAAGAAAAAGACCAAAAGCGGCTATTCCACCTCGGCCGACGTACTCGAGGAGCTGGCCGAAGAGCATCCGGCAGTGCAGAAGCTGCTGGATTACCGGCATCTGGCCAAGCTCAAGTCCACCTACTGCGACGGACTTTTGAAGGTGGTGGGGGAGGACGGCCGGGTTAATTCCACCCTCAACCAGACCGAGACGCGCACCGGCCGCATCAGTTCTACCGAGCCCAACCTGCAAAACATCCCCATCCGCACCGAGCTGGGACGGGAGATGCGCCGCTTCTTCCTGGCCAAGGAGGGCTGGGTGCTGGTGGACGCGGACTATTCCCAGATTGAGCTGCGGGTTTTGGCCCATATTGCCGGGGACAAGACCATGATCGAGGCATTCCGTTCCGGTACCGATATCCATACCGTCACCGCCTCTCAAGTGTTCGGCGTCCCCCAGGAGCTGGTGACCCCCCTTATGCGCAGCCGGGCCAAGGCGGTCAATTTCGGTATCGTCTACGGCATCGGGGCCTTCTCTTTGGCCAAGAACATCCATGTCAGCCGGTACGAAGCCTCCCAGTATATCAAGAATTACCTGAACACCTATTCGGGCGTGCGCGATTATATGGACCGGGTGGTAAAAAAGGCCAAGGAGGACGGCTTTGTGGAAACCATCTTCGGCCGCCGTCGGTACCTGCCGGAGCTGACCTCCAGCAACGCAAACCTTAGGGCCTTCGGCGAGCGGGTGGCCCGCAACATGCCCATCCAGGGCGCCGCGGCGGACATTATCAAGATCGCCATGATCCGGGTCAGCCGGCGGCTGAAGGGGGAAGGGCTGCGTGCCCGCCTGATTTTGCAGGTGCACGACGAGCTGATCGTGGAGGCGCCCGCCGAGGAAGCCGAGGAAGCGGCCCGCATCCTAAAAGAGGAGATGGAGGGGGCCGCCCAAATGGACGTGAAGCTAAGCGTGGACGTAAACACCGGAAAGACCTGGTACGACGCCCATTAAATGAAGGAGTTTAATGCATCATGAAGCTACTGTTTCTATGTACCGGAAACACCTGCCGCAGCCCTATGGCGGAGGCGCTGGCAAAGGATTATCTGAAACGGACGGGCCGCACGGATGTCCAGGCGGCGAGCGCAGGGCTTGCCGCCTATGGGGGAGAGCCGGCGGCTCAAAATGCGGTCGCCGCTATGCAGGAGCTGGGCATTGACTTGAGCAGCCACCGTTCCCGGGCGCTGAGCCGCTATGAGCTGGACGAAACCGATCGGTTCGCAGTTATGAGCCCGTCCCATGCCGCCGCCCTGGAAGGGGCGGGGGTGCCGGCTAAGAAGGTTACCGTCCTCGGCGGCGGGGTGTCCGACCCCTACGGCGGGGATCTGGATACCTACCGGGCCTGCCGGGATCAGCTGCGGGAGGCGGTAACGGAATATTTGGACAGAATCCTTGAGGAAACGGGGACGCAGCGCTCATGAAACCGGAAATACGAATCGTACCCATGGGCCCGGAGCACATCCCGGCTCTCGCCAGGCTGGAGAGGCTTTGCTTTTCGGTTCCGTGGAGCGAAGCGGGCCTGTCCGAGGAGCTGTTAAACCCGGCGGCCGTCTTTTCAGTGGCCGTGCAGGAGGAAGAGATCCTTGGCTATGCGGGCATGCATCATCTCTTTGACGAAGGCAACATCATCAACATAGCCGTATTCCCGGAGCACCGGCGAAAAGGGGTGGCGAGCGACCTGCTTTTTTCCCTGGTGCGCTATGGAATCGACAACAGCCTTGCCCGGCTGACCCTGGAGGTTCGTCCGTCCAATGCAGGGGCGGTGGCTCTCTATGAGAGCTTCGGGTTTGAGCCGGTGGGACGGCGGCGGAATTTTTATTCAAGGCCCGCCGAGGACGGGCTTGTCATGGTCAAAAGGCTGTAACATAGGAAACGCGGCGGCAGGCCGCGGACGGTTTGGAGGAATACTACCATTATGCTGATTTTAGGATTGGAGTCGTCCTGTGACGAGACGGCGGCGGCGGTGGTCCAGGATGGGAGGAAGGCCCTCTCCAATGTGGTGGCGTCCCAGGTGGACGAGCACCGGCTCTACGGCGGCGTGGTGCCGGAAATCGCCTCCCGCCGCCATGCGGAGAACGTGGTGGGGGTGATGCGGGAGGCTTTGCGGGAGGCCCGCGCAACCCTTGCGGATATCGACGCGGTGGCGGTGACCTATGCGCCCGGGCTCATCGGCGCGCTGCTGGTGGGGGTTAACTACGCCAAGGGCCTCGCCTTCGCGGCGGAAAAGCCTCTGGTGCCGGTGCATCACCTCCGTTCCCACATCGCCGCCAACTACCTGGCCCATCCGGATTTAAAGCCGCCCTTTCTCTGTCTGGTGGCGTCGGGCGGGCACAGCCACATTGTGGCGGTGGAGGATTACACCAAATTTCGGGTTATCGGCCGTACCCGGGACGATGCGGCGGGGGAAGCCTTCGACAAGGCGGCCCGGGCCATGGGCCTGCCCTATCCGGGCGGGGTACACCTCAATCAGGCGGCAGCCGGAGGGAACCCTCTGGCCTACAAGCTCCCCAACCCGCAGATTGAAGGGGCGCCCTACGACTTTTCCTTCTCGGGGCTAAAGACCGCAATCATCAACCTCATCCACAATGCCAAGCAGAAGGGGGAGGCCCTGCCGGTCCCCGACCTGGCTGCCTCCTTCCAGGCGGCGGTGGTGCGGGCCTTGTCCGAGCGGATGATGAAAGCGGCGGCGGAATTCGGCTTTCAGACGGTGGCGCTGGCGGGGGGCGTTTGCGCCAACTCCTGTCTGAGGGAGACGATGGAAAACCAGTGCAAAAAAAGGGGAATGCGCCTATTTATGCCGCCCCTATCTCTCTGCGGGGACAACGGCGCTATGGTGGGCGCGCAGGGATATTATGAGTTTCTTGCGGGGAATACGGCAAATTTGACGTTAAATGCCTACGCTTCCCTGCCGATTGATGGATAATATGTTGGTAAAATTCACAAATCGTGCAGGGGGATCAGCCTGAAATTGCAAATATTGCGCCAAATCGGCTGTTTGACAAGGATTTCACACATTATTCATTGCTAAATTTCCGAAAAAATACTATAATAACATCATGCGCAATTGTAAAAATCATTTACAAGATTGTGTGACTGAGAGGAGAATGATCATGGCACTGACGAACAACAAGCATGTTCTCGACTGGGTCGACGAAATGATCGCTCTGACGAAACCCGACCAGGTGGTCTGGATCGACGGTTCCGAGGAGCAGCTTGACGACCTGCGCCGCCAGGCGGAGGAAACCAAGGAAATGATTAAGCTCAACCAGGAAAAGCTTCCCGGTTGTTATCTGCACCGTACTGCGGTCAACGACGTGGCGCGCGTCGAGCACCGCACTTTCATCTGCTCGAAAAAGGAAGAGGATGCAGGCCCCACCAACAATTGGATGGATCCCAAGGAAGCCTATGAAAAGCTGGGCAAGCTGTTCGACGGTTCCATGAAGGGCCGCACGGCGTATATCATCCCCTATTCCATGGGACCCATCGGCTCCCCCTTCTCCAAGGCCGGCGTGGAAATCACCGACTCCATCTACGTGGTGCTCAACATGGCCATCATGACCCGCATGGGCAAAGAGGTCTTTACCGCCCTGGGCGACAGCAACGACTTTGTCCGCGGCCTGCATTCCAAGGCCCAGCTGGATGAGGAAAACCGCTATATCTGCCACTTCCCCGAGGACAACACCATCTGGTCCATCAACTCCGGCTACGGCGGGAACGTGCTGCTGGGCAAGAAGTGCTTTGCCCTGCGCATCGCTTCCTACCAGGGCAAGCAGGAGGGCTGGATGGCCGAGCATATGCTCATTCTCGGCCTGGAGAATCCCCAGGGCGAGGTCAAGTATATCGCCGCCGCCTTCCCGTCCGCCTGCGGCAAGACCAATCTGGCCATGCTGATCCCGCCGGAGGTCTATAAGAAGCAGGGCTATAAGGTCTGGTGCGTGGGCGACGACATCGCCTGGCTGCGCATCGGCCCGGACGGCCGCCTGTGGGCCGTCAACCCCGAGAACGGCTTCTTCGGCGTTGCACCCGGCACCAATGAGAAGAGCAATCCCAATGCGCTGGCCTCTACCCGCCAGGGCACCATCTTTACAAACGTCGTCCATAACTTAGACGACAACACCGTCTGGTGGGAGGGCCTGGACAAGAATCCGCCCAAGAACGCGCTCAACTGGAAGGGCGAGAAGTGGGATGCCTCCACGGGTGAAAAGGGCGCCCATCCCAACAGCCGCTTTACCGCGCCGGCTAAGAACTGCCCGTGCATCAGCCCGAAGTTTGATTCTTCCGAGGGCGTGCCGATTTCCGCCATCGTGTTCGGCGGCCGCCGGGCCAAGACCGCCCCGCTGGTCTACCAGTCCCGCGACTGGGAGAACGGTGTGTTCGTCGGCTCCATCATGGCGTCTGAAACCACTGCCGCCGCCACCGGCGCCGTCGGCGTCGTCCGCCGCGACCCCATGGCCATGCTGCCCTTCTGCGGCTATCACATGGGCGATTACTGGGCGCACTGGATCGAAATGGGCAAGAAGCTGGGCGATAAGGCTCCCAAGATCTTCAACGTCAACTGGTTCCGCACCGACGACGAAGGCCACTTCATCTGGCCGGGCTTCGGTGACAATATGCGTGTCCTCGACTGGATCATCAAGCGCTGCGAGGGCAAGGCGGACGCCGACGAGACGCCC
>CAJFTS010000057.1 GCA_904420015.1 uncultured Clostridia bacterium | reverse complement strand
CTGACGGGCGTACTTGTGATCCACATCCGCCAGCTTGCGGATGGTCTCCTTGTACGCAACCTGGGGTTTACCGACGTTGGCTTCCACCTTGAATTCACGCAGCAGGCGGTCGACGATAATCTCCAGATGAAGCTCGCCCATGCCCGCGATGATGGTCTGGCCGGTTTCCTCGTCGGTGTAGGCCCGGAAGGTCGGGTCCTCCTCCGCAAGCTTGGAGAGGGCAATGCCCATCTTCTCCTGGCCGGCCTTGGTCTTGGGCTCGATGGCCACCCGGATAACCGGATCCGGGAATTCCATGGACTCGAGGATGATCGGATGATCCTCGTCGCACAGGGTATCGCCGGTGGTGGTGTTCTTTAAGCCCACCGCCGCAGCGATGTCGCCCGCGTAAACGGTTTCGATGTCCTGCCGGTGATTGGAGTGCATCTGCAGGATACGGCCCATGCGCTCATGGTTGCCCTTGGTGGAGTTATAGACGCCGGAGCCCGCATTGATGGTACCGGAGTACACACGGAAGAAGCAGAGCTTACCTACATAGGGGTCGGTCGCAATCTTAAAGGCCAGCGCCGAGAAGGGCTCGGTATCCGACGAATGCCGCACGTCCTCTTCCTCGGTATCGGGGTTGACGCCCTTAATCGCCGGGACATCAATCGGAGAGGGCATATAGTCGATGATGGCGTCTAAGAGCTTCTGCACGCCCTTGTTGCGGTAAGAAGTCCCGCAGGTGACCGGCACCATGGTGTTGGCAATGGTGGACTTGCGGATGCAGGCCTTGATCTCATCAATGGTGAGTTCCTCGCCGCCGAGATACTTCTCCAGCAGCGCATCGTCCTGCTCGGCCACATGGTCGATCAGCTCGGCATGATACTTGTCCGCCAGCTCCTTCATGTCGTCCGGAATGTCCTTGACTTCAATGTTGGTGCCCAGGTCATTGGTATAATAATACGCCTTCATTTCGATCAGGTCGATCAGACCCTGGAAGGAATCCTCCGAGCCGATCGGAATTTGAATCGGAAGGGCGTTGCACTTGAGCCGGTCCTTCATCATCTGCACCACGCGGTAGAAGTCGGCGCCCATGATGTCCATCTTGTTGACGTACGCCATGCGCGGGACCATATACTTGTCCGCCTGACGCCAAACGGTTTCCGACTGGGGCTCAACGCCGCCCTTGGCGCAGAACACGGTGACCGAGCCGTCGAGCACGCGCAGCGAGCGCTCTACCTCAACGGTAAAGTCCACGTGGCCAGGGGTATCGATAATATTGACTCTATGGTTTTTCCAGAAACAGGTGGTCGCAGCGGAGGTAATGGTAATGCCTCTCTCCTGCTCCTGCTCCATCCAGTCCATCGTCGCCGCGCCTTCGTGCGTTTCACCAATTTTATGGGTTTTACCCGTATAAAAGAGTATGCGCTCGGTTGTGGTCGTTTTACCGGCATCGATGTGAGCCATTATGCCAATATTGCGCGTCATTTCAAGAGATACCTGTCTTGGCATATTGTCCTCCTTTTTCTTGTCGGTTCAGCCCATACTCTAAACAGTTAAGCAGATAGCGAGGCTGAACTGGGCTTACCAAAGCCAATGAGAAATACAAGCTTGCGCCGATTACCATCTGTAATGGGCAAAAGCACGGTTGGCTTCCGCCATCTTATGGGTATCGTCACGCTTCTTGGCCGCGCCGCCGTTTCCGTTGAGCGCGTCCATGATTTCGCCGGCCAGACGCTCGCGCATGGTGCGCTCGGAGCGGGCACGGGCATAGGTGGTCAGCCAGCGCAGACCCAGGGTCTGGCGGCGGTCCGGACGGACCTCGATCGGCACCTGGTAAGTGGCGCCGCCCACGCGGCGGGCCTTTACTTCCAGAAGCGGCATGATGTTTTCCAGCGATGCCTCGAACACTTCAAGCGGGTCCTTGCCCGTCTTTTCCTGAATGATCTCGAACGCGTCGTAGACGATCTTCTGGGCCACACCCTTCTTACCGTCGTACATGATGTTGTTGATCAAACGGGTGACGATTTTCGAATTGTAAAGCGGATCAGGCAAAACGTCACGTTTTGCAATGGAACCTCTTCTCGGCACTTCGCTTCCCTCCTTCACATAAATGAATTCATTGGTACTCGAAAGTGACAAACTTCCGCGGGCACAAGCAAAAGGCGTCCATACATCTATATAAAAACGTATAAAAACGGCTTTCGCATTGGCAAATTAAGCTGTCAATGCAGCTTTTCACACGGGTATTCGTCTGATTACTTTTTGGCGGCTCCCGCCTTGGGACGCTTCGCGCCGTACTTGGAACGGGCCTGCATTCTCTTAGCAACGCCCTGCGCATCCAGCGTACCGCGGATGACGTGGTAACGTACACCAGGAAGGTCCTTGACACGGCCGCCGCGCAGCAGAACCACGCTGTGCTCCTGCAGGTTGTGGCCGACGCCCGGGATGTAGCCCCACACTTCGATGGAGTTACTCAGACGGACCCTCGCCACCTTACGCAGCGCGGAGTTCGGCTTCTTCGGGGTCATGGTCTTGACCGTCGTGCAAACGCCTCGTTTTTGCGGAGAGGACTGATTGGTCTGGGCCTGCTTCTTGGAGTTATACCCCTTCTGCAATGCCGGAGACTTGCTCTTTTTCTCCACCGTCTCTCTGCCCTTACGGACTAACTGATTGAATGTCGGCAATGTGACACCCCCTTAAAAAATACTGTATATGATGCGTTTCAAAAAACGCCGCATATCGAAGAAAAATTCCAGTAAAGCCCTTGTAAAGGGAATACACCCACGCGCCAAAAAAAGCTACGTGCGCTCAAAAAGCGGCGATTTTCCTAAGAAAACCCGGGAAAATTGCCGGCTTTTTTATAAATTTGCAGCTTCGCCGGGCGCAGGTTCCCCCACGCCCGACGATTTGTTATTATATCACACCGCCGAATCGCTTGTCAACACCTCGTCGGCCTTTCCAATGTCAATATCGGTGTAGCATTTCATCCCGGTACCGGCCGGAACCAGCTTGCCGATGATGACGTTTTCCTTTAAGCCCATCAGCGGGTCCACCTTGCCCTTGATGGCGGCGTCGGTGAGCACGCGGGTGGTCTCCTGGAAGGAAGCGGCGGACAGGAAGGATTCGGTTGCCAGAGACGCTTTGGTGATACCCAGGAGCACCGGCTGGCAGGTGGCCTCCGAGAGCCCCTCTTCGCCGGCTGCGATCCGTGCGCGGATGGCGGCGTTCTCCGCCAGGTACTCCGATTTCTCCACCATCGCGCCGGGGAAGAGGCTGGTAGAACCGGCGTCCTCCACCCGGACCTTGCGCATCATCTGCCGGACGATGACCTCAATGTGCTTGTCGTTGATTTCAACGCCCTGCAGCCGGTAGACGCGCTGCACTTCCTGGATGATGTATTCGTGTACCGCATCGGTGCCGGAGATGGCCAGCACGTCGTGGGGGTTGACCGAGCCCTCGGTAATCATTTCGCCGGCCTTGATGACGTCGCCCTCCTGCACCCGCAGACGGGAGCCAAAGGGGATCAGATAGGCCTTCTCATCCTTGGTCTCGTGGTTGGTCACCACCACATGGCGGTTCTTTTTAATCTCCTGGAACCGGACCACGCCGTCGATTTCGCTGATGATGGCCAGATGCTTGGGCTTGCGGCCCTCAAAGAGCTCCTCGACGCGGGGGAGACCCTGGGTGATATCTTCCGCATTGGCGATACCGCCGGTATGGAAAGTACGCATGGTCAGCTGGGTACCCGGCTCGCCGATGGACTGGGCCGCGATGATCCCCACCGCTTCCCCCACGGTCACCGGTTCGCCGGTAGCCAGGTTGGAGCCGTAGCACTTGACGCAGACCCCGTGACGGGATTCACAGGTTAAGAGCGAGCGCACCTTAATGCGCTTTACACCGGCGTTTACAATGGTCGCCGCATCCTTGTCGTCCATCATCTTGTCGCGGGAGACGAGCACCTCGCCGGTTTCTTCATCCACAAAGTCCTCGGCCAGGTACCGTCCCACCAGACGGGTAGACAGCGGTTCGATGACGCTCTTGCCGTCCATGATGTCAAAGACCTCGATGCCCTCATGGGTGCCGCAGTCCTCCTCCCGGATGATGACATCCTGGGACACGTCCACCAAACGGCGGGTCAGGTAACCGGAGTCCGCGGTTCGCAGGGCGGTATCGGCCAGGCCCTTTCTGGCGCCGCGGGAGGCGATGAAGTATTCGAGTACGTTGAGGCCCTCGCGGTAGTTGGCGCGGATCGGGACCTCGATGACCTTACCCGAGGTATTGGCGATCAGGCCGCGCATACCGGCCAGCTGACGGATCTGGCTGATGGAACCGCGGGCGCCGGAGTCGGCCATCATGGCGATCGGGTTATTGACCGTATCCAGATGGGATTCCAGGGCTGCGGTAACCTTGTTGGTAGCCGCGTTCCAGATGTCGGTGACCATGTGGGAGCGTTCCTCGTTGGAGATGAGGCCGCGGCGGAACTTCTTGACCACCGTGTCGATCTGCGCCTCGGAATCGGCGATGATCTGCTTTTTCTCCTCGGGGATGGTGGCGTCCACTACCGCGACGGTGAGGGCGCCCTTGGTGGAATATTTAAAGCCCTGGGCTTTTACCTTGTCGAGCACGTCGGCGGTAATCGGGGTGCCGTGGACCTTGATGCACCGGTCGATGATCTGCCCCAGCTGCTTTTTCTTCACAAGGAAGTTGATCTCCAGCTCCAGCATGGATTCCGGAGTGGAGCGGTCCACATACCCGAGATCCTGGGGAATGGGGTCGTTGAAGATGATCCGGCCCACGGTGGCATTGATGATGCCGGTATAAGGCTTACCGTCCACCTCTACCGTGCGGCGCACCTTGATGGAAGCGTGCAGCCCCACCACGCCCTCCTGGTAGGCCATAAGGGCTTCGTTAAAGTCGCGGAACACCTTGCCCTCGCCCTTTTCGCCGGGCTTTTCCAGGGTCAGGTAGTAGGAACCGAGCACCATGTCCTGGGTGGGGACGGTGACGGGACGCCCATCGGAGGGCTTTAACAGGTTGTTGGCCGCCAGCATCAGCGTTCTCGCCTCGGCCTGGGCCTCGGCGGACAGGGGCACGTGTACGGCCATCTGGTCGCCGTCGAAGTCGGCGTTATAAGCGGTACAGGCCAGCGGATGCAGCTTTAATGCACGGCCTTCCACCAGCACCGGCTCAAAGGCCTGGATGCCCAGGCGGTGCAGGGTAGGCGCGCGGTTTAAGAGGACCGGATGGTCCTTGATGACGGTTTCCAGCGCGTCCCACACTTCCCCGCGGGCGCGCTCCACCATCTTGCGGGCGGACTTGATGTTGCCGGCGGCACCGGTCTCCACCAAGCGCTTCATGACAAAGGGCTTGAACAGCTCAATGGCCATTTCCTTGGGCAGACCGCACTGGTACATTTTCAGCTCCGGCCCGACCACGATAACCGAGCGGCCCGAGTAGTCCACCCGCTTGCCCAGCAGGTTCTGACGGAAGCGGCCCTGCTTGCCCTTGAGCATGTCGGACAGGGATTTTAAGGGGCGGTTGTTGGGCCCGGTCACCGGACGGCCGCGGCGGCCGTTGTCGATGAGGGCGTCCACCGCTTCCTGAAGCATCCGCTTTTCGTTGCGGACAATGATATCCGGCGCGCCCAGCTCCAGCAGCCGCTTTAAGCGGTTGTTGCGGTTGATGACGCGGCGGTAAAGATCGTTTAAGTCGGAGGTGGCGAAACGGCCGCCGTCCAGCTGGACCATAGGCCGGATATCCGGCGGGATGACCGGCACCACGTCGAGGATCATCCATTCCGGACGGTTGCCGGATACGCGGAAGGCCTCCACGACCTCCAAACGCTTTAAGATGCGCACCTTTTTCTGGCCGGAGGCGTTCTCCAGCTCCTCCTTGAGCTCCTGGGAAAGGGTCTCCAGGTTGATATCCGATAGCAGCTTCTTAATGGACTCCGCGCCCATGCCCGCGTCAAAGTCATCCTCATAGCGCTCGCGCATATCCCGGTATTCCTTTTCGGTGAGCAGCTGCATCTTCTCCAGCGGCGTCGTGCCCGGGTCGGTCACGATATAGGAGGCGAAGTAGAGCACCTTCTCCAGAAGGCGGGGGGAAATATCCAAAAGCAGCCCCATCCGCGACGGGATGCCTTTAAAATACCAGATGTGGGAAACCGGAGCCGCCAGCTCAATGTGGCCCATGCGTTCCCTTCTAACCTTCGCCCGGGTGACTTCGACGCCGCAGCGGTCGCAGATCTTGCCCTTAAAGCGGATCCGCTTATACTTGCCGCAATGGCACTCCCAGTCCTTGGTCGGGCCAAAAATGCGTTCGCAGAACAGGCCGTCGCGCTCGGGTTTCAGGGTACGGTAGTTGATGGTTTCCGGCTTCTTGACCTCACCGTGGGACCACTCCCGGATCTGGTCCGGAGAAGCCAGGCCGATTTTAATTGACTCAAACACGTTAAATTCCATGATACGACCCCTTTCCCGCTATATTTCTTCGCTCTCGTCGTCTGCCGCGTCGCCCATCCCGTCGTCGAAGAGATCTTCCTCGGCGCCGATCAGGCTGTCGTCCTCGTCCTCCTCGGCGGCGAGCACATCCTCCGCATCCTCGATGCTGTAGCCGGCAAGGTCACCCTCATCGCTTACGTCGGAGAAGGCCTCGTCGTCCACGGCGCTGATATGCACGTCGTCCTCGTCGTCATCAAAGGTCTGCTTTAAGTCGATTTCCTCGTTGTCCTTGTCGAGCACCTTCACATCCAAGCCCAGGGACTGCAGCTCCTTAATGAGCACCTTGAAAGACTCCGGCACGCCCGGCTGGGGCACGTTCTGCCCCTTGACGATGGCCTCGTAGGTCTTGACGCGGCCCACCACGTCGTCCGACTTGACCGTAAGGATTTCCTGTAAGGTGTAAGCGGCGCCGTAGGCTTCCAGCGCCCACACTTCCATTTCGCCGAAGCGCTGGCCGCCGAACTGGGCCTTGCCGCCCAGCGGCTGCTGGGTGACCAAGGAGTAGGGGCCGGTGGAACGGGCATGGATCTTATCGTCAACCAGGTGATGGAGCTTTAAGAAGTACATATAGCCCACGGTAACCGGGTTGTCGAACCACTCGCCGGTACGGCCGTCGCGCAGCGGCGTCTTGCCGTCCTCCCGCAGGCCCGCCATCTTCAGGCACTCCCGGATGTCCTCTTCGTGAGCGCCGTCGAATACCGGCGTCATAATCTTCCATCCCAGCGCCATGGCCGCATAGCCCAAGTGTACTTCCAGCACCTGTCCGATGTTCATACGGGACGGAACGCCCAGCGGGTTTAATACGATGTCAAGCGGCCGGCCGTCGGGCAGGAAGGGCATATCCTCCATGGGCAGGATGCGGGAAACAACGCCCTTGTTGCCGTGGCGGCCCGCCATCTTGTCGCCCACCGAGATCTTCCTCTTCTGGGCGATGTAGCACTTGACCACCATGTTGACCCCCGGGCTCATCTCGTCGTCATTCTCCCGGGTGAACACCTTCACGTCCACAACAATGCCGTATTCGCCGTGGGGGACCCGCAAAGAAGTATCCCGCACCTCCCTGGCCTTTTCGCCGAAGATGGCCCGCAAAAGCCGCTCCTCCGCGGTCAGCTCGGTCTCGCCCTTGGGCGTCACCTTACCGACCAAAATATCGCCCGCGCGCACCTCCGCGCCGATGTGGATGATGCCCCGCTCGTCCAGGTCCTTCAGAGCGTCCTCGCCCACATTGGGGATGTCGCGGGTGATCTCTTCGGCGCCGAGCTTGGTGTCTCTTGCCTCGATTTCGTATTTTTCAATATGGATGGAGGTATACACGTCGTCCCGGACGATCTTCTCGTTGATGAGAACCGCGTCCTCGTAGTTGTAGCCCTCCCAGGTCATAAAGCCGATCAGAGCGTTCTTTCCAAGGCTGATTTCCCCGTTGTCGGTGGCCGGGCCGTCGGCGATCACCTCATGCTCGACGACGTGCTGCCCCTTGCTCACCACCGGGCGCTGGTTGATGCAGGTGCCCTGGTTGGAGCGCAGGAACTTAATGATATGGTATTCGTCCAGCTCCCCGTCCGCGTCGGCACGGATAACCACCTTGTCGGCGCTGACCGATTCCACCACGCCGGCGCGCTTGGCGAGAACCACTACGCCGGAGTCTACCGCCGCTTTGTATTCCATGCCCGTGCCCACCACCGGGGACTGGGGCTTTAGAAGCGGCACCGCCTGGCGCTGCATGTTCGAACCCATCAGCGCGCGGTTGGCGTCGTCGTTTTCCAGGAAGGGGATCATGGCCGTCGCCACCGAGACCACCATCCGCGGGGATACGTCCATAAAGTCGGCCTTGTTCGCTTCGATTTCCAGGAACTCATCCCGGTACCGGGCGTTGACCTTGGCGTTTTTGAACCGGCCGTTTTCATCGAGGGGCTCGTTGGCCTGGGCGACAATGTAATCGTCCTCCATGTCGGCGGTCATATAGATGACTTCGTCGAGCACCACGCCGGTTTCCTTGTCCACCCGGCGGAAGGGCGCCTCCACAAAGCCGTATTCGTTGATCTTCGCATAGGTGGCCAGATAGGAGATCAGGCCGATATTGGGCCCTTCCGGGGTCTCGATCGGGCACATGCGGCCGTAATGGCTGTAATGTACGTCGCGCACCTCGAAGCCAGCGCGGTCGCGGGACAAGCCGCCGGGGCCCAGGGCGGACAGACGGCGCTTATGGGTCAGCTCCGCCAAGGGGTTTGTCTGGTCCATAAACTGCGAAAGGGGCGAAGAGCCGAAGAATTCCTTAATCGCCGCCACCACCGGACGGATGTTGATGAGGCTCTGAGGGGTGATGGACTCCATCTCCTGGGCCTGCAGCGTCATCTTTTCGCGCACCACCCGCTCCATCCGGGAAAAACCGATGCGGAACTGGTTTTGCAGCAGCTCGCCCACCGAGCGGATGCGGCGGTTGCCCAGATGGTCGATGTCGTCGGTAACGCCCACGTCCAAAGCGAGGCCGCTCATATAATTAATGGAGGAAAGGATATCGTCTAAAATGATGTGCTTGGGGATCAGTTCGTCGATGCGGGACTTGACCGCCTCGCGGATGGCCTCTTCCTCCCCGGCGGCGTCCTCCATGATCTCCTGGAGCACCGAGAAGCGCACCTTTTCGTGAATCCCAAGCTCCTCCAAATCGAAGGGCAGGAAATCCTGCAGGTCCACCATACCGTTGGAGATGACCTTGAATTCGCGGCCGTCCAGATCGAGCCAGGCGCAGGACACGCCGCTCTTTTCAATCTCCTGGGCCTTCTCGCGGGTGACGGTCTCCCCCGCCTCAGCCATGATTTCTCCGGTCACCGGGTTTGCCACCGGGCGGCTTAATACCTTGCCGGTCAGCCGGCCGCCGATGGCCAGCTTCTTGTTGTACTTATAGCGTCCGACCTTGGACAGGTCGTAACGGCGCGCGTCGAAGAACAGGCCGTCGATGTGCGCCTGGGAGCTTTCCACCGTAGGCGGCTCGCCCGGACGCAGCTTCTTATAGACCTCCATCAAGCCTTCTTCCCGGGTTTTCGCGGTATCCTTGGCAAGGGTGGCGATGATCCGCTCGTCCTGGCCGAAAAAGTCGAGAATTTCCGCATCGCTGCCAAGGCCGAGGGCGCGGATGAAGGTGGTCACCGGCAGCTTGCGGTTTTTGTCGATGCGCACATAGAAAATGTCGTTGGAGTCGGTTTCGTATTCCAGCCAGGCGCCCCGGTTGGGAATAACGGTGGCGTTAAAAAGCTTCTTGCCGGTTTTGTCGTAGGTCATCCCGTAATAGACGCCCGGAGAACGCACCAGCTGGGAAACAATGACCCGCTCGGCGCCGTTGATAATAAAGGTGCCGCTTTCGGTCATCAGGGGGAAGTCGCCCATATAAACCTCGGACTCCTTGATTTCCCCGGTCTCCTTATTAATCAGGCGGGCGCGCACGCGAAGGGGAGCGGCATAGGTCACGTCCCGCTCCTTACACTGCTCCACCGTGTACTTGGCCTTATCATCCAGCTTATAGTCGATGAAATTAAGGACAAGATTTCCGGTGTAGTCGGTGATGGCGGACACATCCCGGAACACCTCCTTGAGGCCCTCTTCCAGGAACCAGTTGTACGAGTTCTTCTGCACCTCAATCAGGTTCGGCATGTCCAAAACCTCATTGATGCGCGAGAAGCTCATGCGGGTATTGTTGCCTAGCTTCACCTGTTTGACGTTCACCATAGGCTTACACCACTCCATTTCCTAAAGATCGTGACATCGCTGCCTCTTAGATTCCTATTTCCACTCCGAAACACACGGCAACGGAGTTAAAAATCCTTCCTGCATTCCTTGCTTTTTTGTATCTTTTGTGCTATCCTCTCACTAAAAGATAGGTATACTATTCCATCATAAAGCATTGTGAGATTATACGACATTCGGGCGAGAAAGTCAAACTTTTTCGCCTTTTTTGCTGTTTTTCTCTTGATCGCACAAATCCAGCGGTTTGTGCGATCTTTTTTTGTGCAAAAAATGCGCAAATTCCTCTCTTGGAAAAGGATGGCGTTCGGCGTCCTTCTCCCCTCGCCCTCTCTTCCAGCAAACGGAAGGCTCCGCCCTTTTCCTCAACCCCTCCTTTCTCCATTTCCCCTTCCCAAACGCCCTCCTCCAACCTTCCGGCCGCCTTTCCGAATAACAGAAACAAAATTGATACTTTCTTCCAACACGGTTGACTTGTTTGGCCGCCTGCCTTATAATAAATCACAGCATTTCATACAGATATAATCGTATTTATAGATAATTCCTTATATTTTTTGACGGATTTTACGGTTGTATCCAAAGGCTCGCCATTTTGCATTGGAGCCGGAAGGGAGGGACATATGCGCCCGCTGCAAAAGCTGTTTCATTCCATCGTTCCCCTGCCCGGGCAGGGAGAATACTATATCCCGGAAAAATGGAACCATCCCGGCGTACCCGGCCGAACCGACCCGAGCCGGCCGGGGGAAGCGGCGGTGGACCCGGTTTTGTTTTACCGCTCCTGCCTGGCCTCTATTTTGGACGCACCGCCAACCCCCATCGACCGGACGGCGGGCGGCGTGCTTTACTCCATGCTGCCCCGTGCCTTCTCCGCGTGGAACCACACCGGCGTGCTGCAGGCGGGGAGCTTTCTCAAATGCATCGCCCTGCTTCCGCTTTTGCGGGGGATGGGGGTGGACCTGCTCTATCTGCTTCCGGTTTTTCGCTCCAGCCGCGCCTTCCAAAAAGGGGGCGCGCCCAGCCCCTATTCCATCCAGGACATGGATGCCTTCGACCCGGATCTGGACGATCCCTTGGCCTGCGGGATGCCCCTCAGCGAGCAGTTTGCAGCGCTGGTGGAGGCTTGCCACCACTTAGGCATGCGGGTGATGCTGGATTTCGTCTTTCGCACGGCAGCCCGGGACCATGTGTACCTGCGCGAGCATCCGGACTGGTTTTACTGGATTAAGGCCGACCGGGCCGATTCCCTGGCCGCGCCCCGGGTAAAGGGCCTTGGACATGCGGTGGTGTCCCCGGAAAACGTCGGGCTGCTCTACGCGTCGGAGGATATGCCTCGGTTTATCGACAGCTTTGTCCCTCCTCCCGACCCAGAGGCTTGGCGGGCGCTCTGCCGCCGGGCGGATGAAAAGGGGGAAAACTGCCTGGAACTCGCCATGCGGGAATGGGGGATCTGCACCCTTCCCGGCTTTGCGGATACCATCAACGACCCACAGCCGCCCTGGACGGACGTGACCTATCTGAAGTTTTATTTCGACTCCTCTCCCGCCGCCAAGGCCCTGCCGGAGTTCGGCCGCCTGCCACCCTTCATCGCCCAGGACGGGGTAAAATGCAGCGTGTTTCCGGGCCGGGAGCCCAACCGGGCGTTGTGGGACCGGATTGCCGGCGTCATTCCGGATTATATCCGCCGCTATCACATCGACGGCGCCCGTATCGACATGGGGCACGCCCTGCCCACCCCCTTGGGGAGGGAGCTGGTGCGCGCCGCCAAGGCGGCCGACCCCGATTTCCTGCTTTGGTCGGAGGAATTCGACCCTCAAAAGGCGCAAGCGGCCAAGGAAGAAGGCTATCATTTCATTCTCGGGGATGTCTGGTCGGCCTGGAAAGGGGTTTCCCCCTCCCGCTTGGGGGAAAGCCTCGCCGGATGCGCCGCTGCCGCCCTGCCGATGGTGGCGGCGACGGAGCTTTCCGATTCCCCCCGCGCCCCTCTGATGGCCGGTTCGCAGGAAAAGGCCGACGCCGCCTTTCTGCTGGCGGCGCTCCTTCCGAACACCTACCTGCTCATCAACAACGGCCAGGAATGCAGGGAACGCCAGCCGATGAATCTAGGGCTTCTCAACGACGAAGCCGGCCGCTTCGTCCTGCCGAAGGAGGACCCGATGTATGGGAAGCTGGCCTTTTTCGACCGGGTCTCCTTTCACTGGACCCAGGGGCAGGAGGCGTTTGACTGGATCCGCCAGGTGACCGCCCTGCGCCGCGCCTGCTCCTCCCTGCGCAGCAATCCGCACGCCTTTGCAGCCGGCCTGCTGCGAAAGCCCGGCCCCCTTGTCCGCCTGGCCTATCAAAACGGCGGACAGGCCCTGTACGCCTGCTTTTCCTTTGCCGCACAGCCGCAGACGGTTTCGCTCGAGGAGGAATTCGGCCCGGAAGCAGCCGCCCTTTTCCCCGGCCGGCCGCTCCTCTCGCGGGGCGTTTGCCCCAGCGGCGCGCATTTTGTTTTTTCCCCAGGCGGCTGCTTGGTCTTTGGCCGCCAAATCCCCCTTTGATTTTCTCCCGCCTTTACTTTGCATAAGAAGGAGTATGGTACTATGGAAAAGAAACCGACGGTTGCATATTTCTGCATGGAATTCGGCCTGCAGTCCGACTTTAAGATTTACGCAGGCGGCCTGGGAATCCTGGCCGGCGATATTCTCAAGGCCGCCAAGGACCTGGATCTGCCCATGGTGGGCGTGGGGATTCTCTGGCGGCAGGGCAGCACCCGGCAGGTCATTTTTGAAAACGGATGGCCGATGGATTGTTTTCCGGAGTACCGGTACGATTTCCTCAAGGATACCGGCGTGACGGTTTCGGTAACCGTCCGCGAACAGCCCATCAAGCTGAAAATCTGGCTTTGCGACTGCTTCGGCAACGTACCGCTCTTCCTGCTTGACGCCAACCTTCCGGAAAATGCGGACCGTTTGATTACCGGGCAGCTGTACGGCTGGTTTAACGAGGAACGGATCGCCCAGGAAATCATCCTGGGCGTCGGCGGGGTCCGCGCGCTGCGGGCGCTGGGAATCCAGCCGGACATCTATCATTTCAACGACAGCCATCCCCTTTTTGCTTCCTTTGAAAGGATCCGCGAAGAGATGGAGCAGGGCCTTTCCTTCGAGGAAGCCCGCGCCAGGGTACGCCGCACCATCGTTTTTACCACCCATACGCCGGTCGCCGCCGGAAACGAGGTCCATGAGCACCGTCTGCTGGCCTATATGGGCGCGTACAACGGCCTGACCTATGAGCAGGTTAAGGAAATCGGCGGCGATCCTTTCAATATGACGGTGGCCGGGCTGCGGATGGCCCGGCTGGCCAACGGCGTGGCCGCCCTCCATGCCCAGACGGCCAAAAAGATGTGGGCGGGGGTATCGGACGCGGCTCCCATCCTTGCCGTCACCAACGGCGTTCACAACGCCACCTGGCAGGACAAGGCCATCCGGGACGCCTACCATTCCGGCCGGGCGCTGATGCCGGTGCATAAGCGGCTGAAAATGCATCTGTTTACCGAAATCGAAACGCGATGCGGCGTCCGTCTCAATCCCCAGGCGCTGACCATCGGCTTTGCCCGGCGGGCCGCCCCTTATAAGCGGGGGGACCTGATCTTCGGCAAGATGGATCTGATGGAGCCCCTTTTGCAAAACGGCACGTTACAAATGATCTTCTCCGGCAAAGCCCATCCCAACGACCTGACCGGCAAAGAAATCGTCAGCAAAATGGTGCGCATGGCGAAGCGGTATCCCAACGCCATCGTGTTCCTGCCCGATTATGACATGCATGTGGGCGCCATGCTCACCAGAGGGTGCGACGTCTGGCTCAATACCCCCCTGCGCCCGCTGGAAGCGTCGGGCACCTCGGGTATGAAGGCGGCCATGAACGGCGTGCTCAATCTAAGCATTTTAGACGGCTGGTGGCCGGAAGGCTGCGTCCACGGCGTCAACGGCTGGCAAATCGGCGACGGCATCCAGGGAGAGGGCAGCGAGCAGGACGACCGGGATCGGGAGTCTCTTTACAAAACCCTGTTCGACGAGGTGCTACCCGCTTGGTACCAGCATCCGGCAACCTGGGAAATCATGATGCGCGCCAGCGTGGAAATGGCCAGCGAACGCTTCTCCGCCTCACGGATGGTAAGCGAATACTACGAAAGGATGTATCAAACGCTGCCGGAGGAATCGGAAGCGAAAGCCCTTTGAATCAGAGCCTCAGGAAAACGAGGGGCATGATACCCGGCTTCAGGCAGGGGAAGCAGCGGCTTAACCTGTTAAGGGTCACGGAAGCATCCGGCCGCGCCGCACATCCTGCTACCTTCAAACGGATGAACGGCAACCGATCGCCTTGCGTTCGTTTGAAGGGCCCTCATAAAGGGCTTTTCCCGTGGGGAAGCCCTTTGCGAAAGCTTTTGGCCTACCTTCAGTAGAACCAGCTGTATCGCTACACGAAAGCAATCAAAACAGGCAGGGGGAATCCCCCTGCCTGTTTGCCTTTTATAAGGGCGGAATTCTCCGCCTTTCTTCCCCGCTCCCAACCGGCAAAAGGGTGTCAAGCCCCCAGCCCCGTCAAACCGGATCCTCCCAGCGGTATTTCGTCAAATTCCCCCTCGACTGCAACGCCGGGAACCCCCATTGCCGCAGCGCCTCAAATACGCCCACCGCCACCGTGTTCGACAGGTTGAGGCTGCGTGCTCCCTCGATCATCGGCAGCCGCACGCAGCACTGCGGATGCCGCACCAACAGCTCCTCCGGCAGCCCCGCCGTCTCCTTTCCAAACACCAGGTATGCCCCGTCCGGATAGGAAACGTCGGTATATACCTGCGGGGCCTTCGTGGTAAAATAGAAAAAGGGACCTTCGTTTTTCTCAAAGAAATCCGATAAATTTTCATAATAGGTAATGTCTAAAAAATGCCAGTAATCCAGCCCCGCCCGCTTGAGCTTGCGGTCGTCGATGGCAAAGCCCAGGGGTTTAACCAAATGCAGACGCGCGCCGGTCGCCGCACAGGTTCGGGAAATGTTCCCCGTGTTCTGTGGGATTTCCGGCTCCACCAGCACGATGTTTAAGACAGCCACTGCAAAAACCCCTTTATCCGCATGTTCAAAATGAGTTCGATTCGCAAACGATAGGTATTACCAATATATCACAGGAGTATACGCCACGCAAGTGGAAAAAAATAAGAGTACACAAAAAAACGGAGGTGTTAGCATGAGATCGCATTCTGGTATGGTCAAGGGCGTGGTCACCGGTATGGCGGTGGGCGCGGTCGCTGGTATGGTGGGCGGCACGATGATGCGCAACAACAAGAACATCAAAAAGAAGGCGGGCAAAGCCCTCAAGTCATTGGGCGGCGTCATCAGCAGCGTGCAGTATATGATGAAATAAAAAGCAGGGCAATAAAAGGGTGCGCAAGGCAAGATTTGCTTTGCACACCCTTTTTCCATTTCTTCTCTGCCCGGCACGGCGTTTTCTCCCTCGCCTTTGCCCTTTGCGGCCGGATATGCTATGATAAGCATACCGCCTTTTCAGTCGGGACATTCCATCGTCTTGCGCAGGTTTTCAAAGAAACGCCGGTTATTCTCCGACATAGCCCGGCGCTCTTCATAGCTCATCTGAAGCATAGCGGCTTCCTCTCTACGGCTCAGGTTGCCCAGGATCGCTTCCGCGTATTCCTTTCCCTGTTGCGTCAACAGCAGGCGCTTGTTGCGCTTGTCCGTCTCCATAACCTGCCGCTCCAGCCATCCCTTTTCCTCAAAGCCGTTTAGGATGGTATGTACCGTCTGCTTGGGAAGCAAAAGCTTCTCGCAAATCTGCTTTTGCGTACAGATTCCCTTTTCCCTTGCAATGGTATACAATACGAACATAGCATGGGATGTCATGCCGTGCCGTTTGGCCCAGGCATCATACAAATGCTGTAGGCCGAACCAAATTGTATAATAAAACTGCATGTCAATTTTCGCGTCCATATGCCCTCCTTTTTCCCATTCCTCTCAAGCTACCTGCAATATAGCAAAAACCGATTTCTCTGTCAAGCATATTTTTTCTTTTTTTGTGGATAATATAGCGCATTTCGGACTAAATATGTCTTTTTTTATCTACCATATTGTTTTCTCCCCTTTTCCCTTTCCTTTCATCATGGTAAGGAGGATGTTTTGTGAAAATAATTGATATTTCGCAAGAGCTCCTTGCGGCGGACGTTTACCCGGGCGACCCGGTTCCAACCCTTGAACCCCTTTCCCGCATCGCGCTGGGAGACGAATGCAATCTGACAGCCGCCCATCTTTGCCTGCATAACGGCACCCATGCCGACGCGCCGCTTCATTATCTCGAAGAAGAGGCCGACGTTGCTTCCTTGCCGCTGGAACCGTTTTTAGGCAAATGCCATGTCGTTACCGTAAATGGGCTTTTGTCCGGCGCGGACATGGAGCGGCTGGTTCCGCCCGGCTGCAAGCGCTTGCTGCTGCGCGGGCTGGGAAATGCATTTTTGACCCAAAGCGCCGCCTTTGTCCTGACGGACCTGGGGGTAAAGCTGGTGGGGACCGATGCGCCTTCCATCGGGCCTCAGGAAAACGAGGCCGCCCCCCACAAAGAGCTGTTGGGAGCGGGCGTCGTAATCTTAGAAGGGCTGCGCCTCAAAGGGGTAAAGGACGGAACCTATTTTCTCGTCGCCCCGCCGATAAAAATTGCCGGGGCGGACGGCGCGCCGGTGCGCGCGCTTCTGCTCGACCGCTTTTTCTGCTTTGGGGAAGACGGCTGAACCGGCCGGATCTCCTTGGGCCGATCGTCTTGAAAACGCGAGGCTGCTCCCGCATGCATCCTGTATAAAGGTATGAGCTGCGGGAAAATGCAACCGTTTTCCTGCTGCTGGTTATGCGCGCGGCATACATATCAGCCGGCTCCTTTGGGTATCGTATGGGTAGTGCCAAAACCCGCTTTCTCTCTTCCGTCCGACAAAATTCTGTAATAAAATATTCGATATTTTCAAGGCCAGTTTACAAAATTTTGTTGACTAATGCAGGGGTAGCAGGTACAATGTGACTATAGGTTGATGATATGGAAATGGAGTGAGCATAGATGGCTGAGGAATACGGCCCCGACCTGATTACCGTGTTGGACGACGACGGCAACGAGCATCAGTTTGAGCTCCTTGACGCAATCGAAACGGATGACGGGCGATATGTGGCGTTGCTTCCGGTGATCGACGATCCCCAGGAAATGGTGGAATCGGACGGAGAGCTGATTATCCTGGAAGTGGGCGAGGAAAACGGCGAGGAAACGCTGGTTCCCATCGAAAGCGATGAGATGTTCGACAACATCGCGGCTATTTTCGAAGAGCGCCTGGCCGATCTCTTTGATATTGAAGAAGTGGAAACGCCCCAAGCGGACGATAAAGCGGAATAACTGCTTCCTGCTTTGTTCGCGGACTATGGTTTTTTAACCCTACAAATGTATTTTCGGGAGCTTGGCTCTTCCGGGGGATTGCAGACCTCCCGGTTCTGTTTCGGCAGGATTGGAAGAAGGGAGCGTGAAACCGGCAGGCGGGCACCCACCTGCTTTTTCGTAGGCAGGTTATACAAACCATATTACGGCAAAGCGGGGCTTACTTTTCCTGCAAAGCATTCCAACCGGACTTCAGGTTGGAATGCTTTTTGTTTTCCATACACACGGATAAATACCTCTCTTTCGTGAAAAGCTATCAACATGCGACAAGTTTGCCAATCCACGAAAGGAGGGGACCGATGAAAAAGCTGTTTTCCCGCATCGGTGGTGTCGTTGTCGGGTTCATCAACGGGTTGCTGGGCGCCGGCGGCGGGATGCTGGCTGTCCCGCTCCTCTCCGCCTCCGGGCTTCCCACCCAAAAAGCCCACGCCACCTCCATTGCGGTAATCCTTCCTCTTTCCGCCTTCTCCGCCGCCCTCTATCTTGCTGACGGGCGGGTGAACTTCTGGGATGCGGCCGTCTACCTTCCTTGGGGGCTGGGCGGCGCTCTGTTGGGCTCTTGGCTGCTGCCCCGCATCCCCTCCGGGATTCTGCGCCGGGTTTTCGGGATCTTTATCCTTTGGGCGGCCGTTCGGCTGCTGCTGCGATGAGCGGGTGGCTTGGTATCGCGCTGGCCGGTATCCTGTCGGGAATGGCGGGGGCGATGGGACTGGGCGGCGGAACCGTACTGCTGCTATATCTGACCTTGTTTGCCGGGGTAGACCAACTGACGGCCCAAGGGATCAACCTCATCTTCTTTTTGCCCATTGCGGTACTGGCTTTGGTGCTGCATGGGAAAAACGGGCTGATCGCATGGAAGGACGCGGTTGCCATCGCCTTGCTCGGCCTTGCGGGCGCGGCGGCCGGCACCCTTTTGTCCGGCATGATCGACGGGGCGGTTTTGCAGAAATTATTTGCCGTTGGGCTTCTCTTCATCGGCTTTCGGGAGCTGTTCCCCAAAAAGGCGCGCATGAAGGCCGGCCGCCTGCCGGATTCCGCAATATCCGCCGGGCACAAGGGGCCTCCCCGCGGATAACAAGGGAATGCGGCCTTTTTGTTGCTTCGGCCCCGCACCCTTTTCCCTTTTTATCCAATTTCCGTAAAGAAAACAAGTGCGTCGTACAATACGGCGCACTTGTTTTCTTCGCCCCTTTCGAGGATAAGCAATCCTTCCCCTCTCCGCTTCCTCCTCAAATTTGGAGCCCATATTCAGCAAAGCAGCGCACCACCACGCCAGCACGGACAGCAAGCCCTTACAGAATTGATACGGTTCAACCGTTTTTCAAAAGTGTGACCGGATAAATGTTGCGGGTCTTAGCCGCCAAAACTAAATTCGACACCAACACAATGGCAAACAAACAGAGAAAGGTCTCCACCTGCCGCATGGAAAAGAGGGGGACTGCAATTTCTCCTACACGGGAGGAACGGAATTGGGAGGAAAGAAAGGAAAAGACAAATTGATTGCATAAGAAAAGCGACACCGCTTCTCCGATCAGGAAACCAACCAGCGCCACCATCCCCGATTCCATCCAATTGATGAGAAAAAGGTGGGTATTGCGGTATCCGAATACCTTCAGCAGCGCCGCCTGTTTTTTCTCACTGGAAAGCTTTGCGGCTATCAAGGCAAACACCAAAAAGAACGCCACGGCGGATAATAGGATTACCGCCACCTGATAGATCATCGTCATAGACGAAACCGACCGCAGCTCGCTTTGGCCGGAGGAATCCCGCAGCTGAACGCTGAAGCCCTCCAACCGGTATCCATCCACCTCGTCCTGTATCGTCTCGACATACTTTTGTTCTTCGGCAACCACTCCAAACCGGTAATAGCCATCCCCGTTTCTCCTTGTCTGCAAATTTTGAAGGTCGCGCATGGGAATGTATATTTGTGTGGCCGATTCCTTGTTGTCATACGTGCCCTTAACCTGGCAGCGGTAGGTTTCTTCCCCCACCTGGAAGGTGAGCGTCTGGCCGATGAGGCCGGCTCCCTTCCAAACCTTTTTTGTAACAAAACCACTCATATATTCCACCTGATCGGGCACCAGGGCTACTTGGGTCTCTTCATTCGAAATGCCGCTCCCTTCTACCGCCTTTGGCAGAAATCCTTCCGGAACACTAGTCAGTTCGATATCGGTAGGTGCAAACCTTTCCCGATCCCCGCCTTGAATGGACAGGCTGTCGGCCGCTTCGTATACCGCGGCCACATGGGGAAGGGACGCAAGGAGATCCATATAGGATTGGTTCGACCCTTCCGCCGCCCCTTCGTTTTCCGCAACCTCAACCAAAAGCTCCAAATTGATTAAAAGGCGGCTTAACCCTTGTTGCTGGCTTTGCAGGATCGAAAGGCTTCCAAAGGAAATGTCAACCGCGCAGGTGTAGACAGCAAGAATCAGCACGAATACCACTGAACTGATGCGGCTGCGTATGACGTTTTTTAAGGCAATGTGTGCCATCTTCCCAATTTTCAAGCCACCGCCTCCTTAAACCAGCCTGCTGTTTCCCCGTTCTCTCGAAACCCAGCCCGCTTTATGAAAATCATGGTGTTAAAATAGGCCGAAGCCACTTATGTTCCAACTGCTTGCTTCATATTCTCCTTGCGGCCTCTCTGGAATTTCCACCCCGGTTCCCAGGTTCGTAAAGGTAAAATGCACATCGTAGTTCAAATCAGTTGCGTTTTTCTCATCTGCAAAAATGTAGTGAAATTCCATCTCCGTAGCATAATGATCTTTTATTTTTATAGAAACTTCCACGTCTTTGTGCTCTTTCTCGGTAAAACGTTCATCCAAGATATCCGGTAAGAGGGAGTCTCCCTTTAGAGTCGCAGAGTATATAAGGCTGCCGTCCTCCTGTTCGTCCAGGCTCCCCTGAATAATCTGCGATTCGTCAAACTGAGCAATCCACTGCCGCATATCAAAAGACTCGAGAACATGTTCCAACGGCAATTCCAATTTCGTTTTCGTTGCCTCTTGTCCTCTTGTTTCATTTTCTATCGTCTTAAAAGGTTCTTCAACGATATATAAAACCCCGTCCTCATACCAATATTTCGTATCATTTTGTCCCCAAGCAGGCGTTTCGGTAATAAGAGACTGTTGAATATAGTAGTTCGTCGTGTTTTCACTGAGTAAACACTCGGAAAACTCCACCTTTCCCTTTGACCCCGCATTCTCCACCCCAAATTCTCCCAGATCCAAGCCGAATTCTCCTGAACTCATCCAGATATCAATCGTCCCATCCATCTGAAAGGTACCGAGAGATAGAGTTCTATCTATAGCTGCCTTAGCGGTTGCAAAATCCCCTTTGGAATTGCAAGCGGTCATACAGGCAGCCGCCAGACAAAAGACTAGGAAAGCACAAAGCCATTTCATCTTGTTTTTCATAGAAATCCCCCTCTCTTCTCTTATAAGCCGTCGAATGTAACGTCGGGTTAAGGCTATGTGTCTCAAAGCTCCTTCACATCCTCGCCCTTCTGTTTTCAGAGCCCTCGTATCAGAATAACCCGAATTTATTGGAATCCCAGCTACTGCTCGTTGTATATTCCCCCTGCGGCCGTTCGGGGATTTCCACTCCGGAGCCTAAATTCGTAAAAATATAATGCACCTTACAATTCAAGTCGGTGGAATTCGCTTCATCCGCAAAGATATAATGAAAATCCATCTCCGTTGCAAATCCATCCTCGATCTTTACCGAAACCTGCACGTCTTTGTGGACATCTTCCGAATAAAGCCTCCCCAAAACATCCGGCAACAGATCTCCCCCTTTTAACGTCGCACTATAAACCAGACTGCCATCCTCTTGTTCTTCCATGCTTCCCTTTATAATTTGTGAGTCGTCGAATTGGGCAATCCACTGCCGCATATCAAAGGCAATGACTACATCCTCCATCGTATAATCAAATTGTACTAAATTTTCTCCCTCGTCACTGGGTTCTTGACCAATAAATTGCGTCGGCTCAGCTACAATATACATATAGCCGTCCTCATACCAGTAACGAGTGTCCGTTTGTGTCTTGGTAGGGCTTTCATAGATTAGGCTGCTTTCAATATAGTACCTCGGATTCTCCCCTTGCGTCAGAAGGGATTCTGAAAATTCTACCTTCCCCCTTATTCCCGCGCTATCCATACCGATATCTCCCGGGTCCATTCCGTATTCTCCCGTACTGCTCCATGTCTCAAAGGTTCCATCCAACTGGAAGGTTTCAAGAGCCAGGGTTTTGTCCATTGCCGTTTTTGCGGTTGCAAAATCCCCTTTGGAATTGCAAGCGGTCATACAGGCAGCCGTCAGGCAAAAGACTAGGAAAGCACAAAGCCATTTCATCTTGTTCTTCATAGAAATCCCCCTCTCTTCTCTTATAAGCTGTCGAATGTAACGTCGGGTTAAGGCTATGTGTCTCACAAGATCCCATTCTCAAATTAACATGCATCACACGAGTGTCTTTTCAGCCGCAGACCTTCTCATCCGTCTTCTTTCAGTGCCTGCGTTGGCGGAATCCGAATCGACTCCATTACGGATGCTACAATTCCCAGCAACGGCGCGCCAAAGCAAACAGCCAGCCCAATTAAGAGCCCTCGTCCGCTCAAAGATAACAAAAGCCGGTGATTAAGAAACTGATTCGGGACCACTACCAGCCAGTGAACGGCCACGAGAACAGCTATGGTCAGCAAAACAGCCAGCACGAAGCTGACCAGGCATTGCAAAAAGCCTTCTGCTGCCACTATGCCCCAGACGTTTCGGTTGCGGTATCCTATGGATTTCAGCAGCCCTATTTCTCCCCGGCGGGAACGCACCGACATAAACATGGTCAAAGAGGAAGCGAATACCGTCAAGGCAAACAGGATCCAGAAAAAGATCTGGCCGTAATGCTCAATGACTTTGGTCATATCCAGGCTTCCTTCATATTGGACTCCCCAGCCGACGTCCAGCCCAAGCTCTTCTAACGCCTCGCGGATCGCCATGTTGTTTGCAATCTCATCCGAATAAGCAAGGATACGAATGTGATCTGGCAATTGTCCCGGCAGATTCATATCATTGATCTCGGCCATATAATTATGCTCCTGTACCAATAGATCGGATATCGTTCCGGGGGCCACATAGCATTCGTTCGCTAAAGTTGTAAAATATTTATAATTGTCATATACGCCGACAACCTCAAGGGAAAGAGTCTCCAAAACCTCATATTCTTCGGTTTGAGGATTGGTCCCATAATAGAAAAACTCTTTTGTTTGTCCTAAAAACTGTTCTCCATCGATTATTTCTTCCTCTGGAATAGCGCCGTCAGTATCCGCCGTCAGTTTCGTACTTAGGTACTTTGGAATTACGATGGCATTGGTTTCTCCTTCTTCATAAGGCCGCCCCGCCAAAAGCCCCGGCAGAGCTTCCCCTTCCAATTCCCAAATGCTAAGCTGGCCGCTTTGCTCCGCGCCAAGCTCCGTTAACTCCGGCAGCATAAGCATACTCACTCCGTTCCCTAGCGAAGCGGATACCACATGTTCCTGCTCTTTAACTAAAGCCAGACGCTCCTCATCGGTATACCGGGTTCCATAGTAACGGACGAACATCCTTCGGTAGGCTAAATTATTGGCATAGTTGCGCTGATAATAGTCCGCCCAGGCGTCGGACAAGGAAAGGGTGGTCATCCATGCAGCCAAGGTCAGAGTCAAGGTTAGTAAAAACAGCGCCACACCACCTTTGCGCCGGGTGAGATTGACATAGGATAAACGCAGGTACCGGCTAAGCTTCACGGCCATCCGCCTCCTTCAGCTTTCCTTTCTCCATAAGGAGGAGACTGTCGGCATACTCCCGGACGGCCTCGTTGTGGCTGACCACCAGCACGCATTTCCCCGATTGGGAAAGCCGCTTAAGCGCGTCAAATACCAACCGTTCGTTTTCCTCATCCAAATTCCCGGTGGGTTCGTCGGCGAAGATGCAGTCCGGATCGTTGGCCAGCGCACGGGCAATGGCCACCCTTTGCTGTTCCCCGCCGGACATCTGCTTGGGATAATGATCCGTCCGTTCTTCCAGGCCCAGTTGCGTCAGCAGTTCTTTTGCCCGCTCTTTGAGCCCCTTTGCCATCTTTGGATTGACGTACATGGGGAGCATGACGTTTTCATATGCCTTTAGTTTTGGATTCAAATAATATGCCTGAAAGACAAATCCGATGGTATCCCGCCGGATTTGTGCTTTTTCTTTCTCTTTTAAGTGGGAGACGTCCTTCCCGTTTACCAAGATGCTGCCAGAGGATGCGTCGTCCAGTAGTCCAAGAATTTGCAGGAGGGTGGTTTTTCCCGACCCGGAATGCCCCATGACCGCATAGAATTTACCCCGTTCCAAAGTAAGGGACACCCCGTCCACCGCATGGAAGGTCTTTCGGAAGGTCTTTACCAGATCCTTTGCTTCGATAACAGGTACCATATTATTGCCCTCCTTCGTAATCTGGCAATTTGGTGCGTGCCGTGCCTCTTCCAGTAAATTTTGTTTGGTCAGAAAAGCTATGATGAGCTCTGCGGATTCAACAGAATTGTTCGTGTAAGAGAATCCATTTGGAACACAAAAGATTTTATGGGTTCTATGCAAAAATTACAGATTTAAACATTTTCTGCCATGCAAATCTTTGGTATTAATTAGAATTCTTGTACCTTCTATACATAACATATTATATATTTATAGCTTAAAATGTAAATATTTTTCATAAAAATATTCTATTATTTATAAAGTTTTATCTGTTTTTTAATTATGTAGCAACAATAAAATTAATTTACCCAATTATAATCAAAACCACTCGTAAACGAGTGGCTTGCCCAGACCCCCGAGGGGGCAGAACTTGCTGACCCCTGGAAGGGATTGCATCGCTCGCCCTGCAACTGGGAAACCCGTTCCCTTTGGTATTCCATAGCCTTCTGCGACAGGCATACTTTCCGCGAAAAACCTCGCGTCTCTTTCAGAAAACCTGTGCTTTTCTTTCTCTTTTGATGCACAAACCACATTTTTACTCTTTTCTTTTGCCAAGGCTTTTTTACTTACCCCTGGTAAAACCAGGGGTT
>CAJFTS010000056.1 GCA_904420015.1 uncultured Clostridia bacterium | reverse complement strand
TTTGACAGGCATGCAGCAGGTCCTTTTCCGCCTTGTTCGAGGCCGCCTGGCTTCTCCAGCCCTTGCATTCGTCCGAAGGCAGCCGGCAAGGCGGGGGAGCCCCAGCCGTTTTTCCTGCCCGTATCGGGCGCTAAGCAGGTCACCAGGGCTCCGATTTCAAAAGAACGGATGGGGTGCGCCCGTTCCCATCCGCTTTTACCGCCTGCCCGATCATGGCCCTTTGGGACCTATTTTAGCCGCTGGGTCAAGCGGGCGGCCTTAATTGGAAAAGAGACCGGCCCAAAGAAAACCGGAAAGGGTACGCCGGCCGGATGGACATGGCCCAAGCTTCCGGGGCGTGCCATGCCGGAATGCGGCCCGTCAGCCGGTCAAGCCGTGGGCGGAAGGGAAAAGAACGGGCCGCCAGGTGAGGGCGGCCCGTTGGACAAAGGGGGCTATGCCAACGATGGCAAAAAACAAACCGGGAACGCCTTTCCCCTATAGGGACCGGCTTCCCGGCTGCTTAAATAGAGACGCTTCCTTCCCGGATGGTAAGGGTTTTGTCGCAGAGATCGACAGCGGCCTTTTTGTGGGAGATAATGATGCAGGTGATATCCGAAAGGGCCTTTAAATTCTTGAGAAGGCTGGCCTCCGTCTCCTCATCCAGCGCAGAGGTAACCTCGTCGAGCAGGAGAATCGGCGCCTTGGAGAGGATTGCCCTGGCAATGGCAAGCCGCTGCACCTGCCCCTCCGACAGGCCGCCGCCCTTTTCATTCATACAGGTTTCCAGCCCGTCGGGCAGGGCCTTTACGAAATCAGCGGCACAGCTGATGCGAAGGGCCTGCTGCAATTCCTCCTCAGTTGCATCTCCCCTCACAAAAAGCAGATTCTCCCGGATTGTACCGGACATCATAAAATTCCCCTGCGGCACGTAGGCGAACAGTCCCCTCGTCTGCCAGCTGACGGGGATGCGTCCGCCGGTAGTCTGAAAAAAGACCTCCCCGCTGCCCACCGGGTAGACCCCCAGCAGAAGCTTTAACACCGTGCTTTTCCCGATTCCGGAAAGGCCGGTGACCGCTAAGAACTCGTTTCGCTTGATGGAAAAGGAAACATCCCGCAATACCGCAGGGCAACCCGGATAGGCGAAGGTGACGTGAGAGAAAACAATCGCCTCCAGCGAATCATAAATAGAGGACGGGTCCGGCATTCCCGCATGGGTTGGATCGGCGGCTGTTTCCGGGCCGCCGCCTTCCTCCGCCATTGCCTCGATTTCCATGATCCGTTCCGCCGACGCCAAAGCGGCATAGTATTTCGGCATCAGGCCGGAAAGCCCCACAAAGGGCGACTGGACCTGGTTGACCAGCTGCAGGATGGCCGTAAGGGTGCCGAAGGTCATGGTGCCCAGGAACAGCTTGTAGGCGCAAAAGACCAGGGAGAACAGATATCCCGCCTCAAACAGCAGCCCGATCCCGGAATTCGCGGCCACATTGACCGTGCGCTGCTTCATCCTGGCAAGGAAATGGTCCTCCTGCAACTGCCGTGCCTTTTGCTGCGTCTTTTCCTCAATGGAAAAGGCTTTAAGCATCAGCAGATTGGCCAATGCCTCCTGCAAAAAGGAGCGGACCTTTCCGTCCGCTTCCTGTACCCGTTTATGCAGCTGCTTGAGCATGCTGCGAAACAGACGGGTAAGAAAGAACAGCAGCAGCCCTCCGGCCAGAAAGATGCCCGCAAACATCCTGTCCAGCACAACCAGCGCGGCGAAGGCGCTTCCCAGCCGGGTAATCATCGAGACCAGCCCAGGCAGAAGGGTGGTGATCCCATCGGTGACGACGGTAACATCGTTTACCAGCCGGTTTAAAAGCTCACCGCTGTGATAGCCGGTGACCGCTCCATAGCTTTTTCGCAGGATGCTTGAAAACAGGCTGCTTTTAAAGGAAATATCCAATCTCCCCTTGATGCGCTCGAGCAGGCTGCGGCTGATAAACTGGAGCAAAAACTGAACGAGTATCAGCCCGAGAAGAAAGCCGGCGAAGGTAAGCATGCGGGACAGCTCTTTGGAAGCGCCGCCGACGCTGTCGAGAATCTCCCGGCACAGCAGGGCGAACGCAACCGCCAGAAATGCGAGCAGCATGTTGACCAGCAGCAAAACCGCCATAGGAGCAAACTGCGTTCTCGAGCGCCGGAGGATCCATCGGATAACCGGACCGTCGCCTTTTCTTTTCACCGCTTTTCCTCACCTCTTTGCTTGTGCAGACGGTTGAACACCCGTTTCCCCTTTTTTGCCGCCCGCCGCACAGGACGCAGCGCCGTCCGCACGGCCGCATACCTGCGGTAACGCGGGTCGCTGCAGGAAATGCGCACGCCGTCGCGGAGGAACGCCGTCAGCACAGCCAGCACCTGTTCCTGCGCAATGCCGCGTTCGGCAACCACCTGGTTGTCGCCGCAGAGTACGTAGCCGTCCTTTCGCACGGCGATCACCCGGTGCAGCACATAGGAGCCGTCCGCCCGGCGATAGAGCGCAACGTCGTACTTTTTCAGGCGGCGGGAAGGCCGCGCCAGAATGGCGACGTCCCGGCCGCCCCGGAGCATCGGCAGCATACTGGTTCCGGTAGCCACCAAGGAAAACTCCCCCTCCTTTGAGAAAACCTCCTCGAAGAGGGGGAGCAGCTTTTCCAGATCCACCGGCAGGGTGGAAGAAGCATCTCCGGGCAACGCTTAACCCTCCAGCAGACCGGCGTTCTCCGCCTTTTTCAGAAACTGCGTCACGTCCCTCTGCGCCGTTTCCCGGTCGATTCGGTATTCCTCGCACAGGGCCTGTACCAGTTCCTCCGGCTGTACATTCTCCGCAAGCCTGCCCCATAGGAAAGCGCCGGCTTCGTTTAAGGTAATCATTCCCTGAAAGGTGCGGGAGGTTTCGCCCACCGGGACGACGATTGCCGTATCGTCGATCTTTCTCAGAATAAAGCCGTCTTTTATTTTCATGCGTTCTCGGTCCTTTCTGTCATACATCCGGGCTGCCGCGCCGTTCCCGGCTCATCGCCTCGTAAGCAACCCGCGCCGCTTCTTCGCTGATGGTGCATTTGAGCCGGTAAACCGGGATTTGCCGCACCAGCGGATCCAATACGTCCAAAAGCCGCTGCATGTTTTCCGCCGTCAGCATATGGGTGGTCTGATGCAGCAGGGGGTAAATCGCCTCGCTTGCCCGCACCGGCTCGATCACATTGGCGTCTCCCTGCTCAAGGATGCAGATGGCCTGCAGCGGCACGCGCAGATTCCGATTGCGGTCGGTTTTGCCGGAAAAAGGGGTGCCGTATGCGTAAAACACGCCGTCTATGAGCCGGATGGCGGGCTTGTCGTCGTTGATGATGCACACCTCCCGGCCGAAGCAGGCCCTCCATTGCTGGGCGTGGGTGGATTTCCCCGTTCGGCAGGGCGCGGAGAACAGATACGCCTTCCCCTGATACGCCACGGCCGACGCGTGCAGCATCATCCCCCGATACCGCAAGAGCTGCCGGTAAAAGCAGGAGCCGTAGGCGAGGTATTCGTATTCATTGAGTCCCAAATAAGGGTTTTGGATCTGCCGGAGCTGGTCGTCCGTCAGGTCGATGGAAAAGTCGCACGGCTGCGAATGGCAAACGCCGTCGAGCCGATAGGCCTCCGCCCGTTTTAGCAGCAAAGGATAACGGACGTTCATATTTACCAGCAGATCCGCGATTTTATATGGAAGGAGCATTCTTTTCCTCCAATATGGCTTTGGCGCTTGTTTTTTGTATTTCCTAGCTTAGAATAACAGAAAATACGGACAAAATCAAGGAACGCCCTCCTATTTCCAGGAGATGAGAGCCTTGACAGCAAAATTTGACTTTTGTATACTAATACTAGGTGTATCAAAAACATGGAAAGGGTCATCCGGGACTGAAATTGAATGGGAAAGGATGGGAGATATAAGGAAAGATGACGATATCTATCCCCGATTCTTGACATGCTTGGGACATCAATACGAAAAATAAGGAGGGTATTTTTGCCTGTGAAGAAGATGTACGCAAAGAAAATTCTGGCGAGCATTTTGGCCGTGGCATTTTTGCTTTCTTCCATTTCGTTCGCAAGCCTGGCGGCGGCCACCGTTTCGTCCATTACCCTGCCGGCCGTAGAGGGCGTTACCTATATGGATGAGGACGGCGCTCCCTTCGATATGCAATATGCGGGGGATTATCCGGATCTGTATGGGTACAGCATTGAAGCTGTCGGCAACGGCGGCTGGAAGATTACGCCGGAGGAAGGGACAAACCTGCGCACCTTTACCTTCGGCATTGAGACTGCCGAGGATATTTCGGGCGTTTCCGTCTCGACCGATGACAGCGGTGTCATCGTCAAGGACATGTCGTCAGGGATCTATCGCCTGACGCTGTCGAGAGCGCAGAAATCCGACGTATTGGTGCAGGTTTCGGTTGAAAAGCCCTTTAAAGTCGGCTTTGCTGAAACCGAAGGCTATACCTTTACACCGGCGACAGCCGGCGCGAGCACGGTACAGCCGGGTGAGACGTTTGACTTTTATGTAACCCCCCAGGCCGGCTATGAAGAAGCTCAGAGCGTTACCGCCACCAGTGGCAGCGTAACCAAGCTGGGAAGCAGCCTCTACCGCCTTTCCGGCGTCGAGAGCGATACCACTATTTCGGTTGTGGGACAAAAGACTACCTACACCGTTTCGCTGGTGAGCGGCTCGAACTTTACCTATAAAAACGCCGAAGGGACCGAAAGCCTTCCGGCCGCCAATACGGTTGAATACGGCGACAGCTTCTCCTTCCGGGTGGAGCCGGCCGCCGGCTATTCGGTGGTTTCGGTCATGGACAACAACGGCCCTGTGGCGGAGTCGGACGGCGTCTATACCATCTCCAACATCACCAAGGATACCTTTGTCAACGTGGCGGTGGAAAAGACTACCCTTACGGTGACCGAGCCGCAGATGCAAGGGGTCAAGGAGTATACCTATCGGGCAGCCACCTCTACGAATGTGGAATACGGCGACAGCTTCAGCTTCTATGTCCTTCCCACCGAAGGCTATGAGGCTCCGGTTGTCAAGGTAAACGGCAGTGTCCTTGCGTCGGTCGGCAACGGCCTGTATGTCATCAACAACATCCAGGCGTCCCAGACCATCTCCATCGAGGCGGGCGCCAAGGCCACCTACGGCGTGACGCTCAACCCCGGCACTGGCTATGCCATTGCGCCGGTGGGCGAGGGTACTACCGTGGCCCATGGGGAGGATTTCTCCTTCCAGGTGACGCTTTCGGAAGAGTACGCCAATTCGGCGTTGACCGTAACCGCCAACGGCATTGTCCTTACCCCGGATTCCACCGAGGGCAGCACCAGCACCTATACCATTAAGAATGTAACCCAGGCCCAGGTGGTCAGTGTATCCGGCGTGGCGAAGAACACCTACAGCGTGACCCTTCCCACCGGTACCGCCGGCTATACGGTGTCTACCACCCAGTATACCACCGGCATCACCCACGGCTCCTCCTTCACCTTTACGGTGAATGCAGCCCAGGGCTATGACCTCTCCCAAGCCGTCGTTAAGGCCAACGGCCAGCCGGTGGCTCTCAAGGACGGCGCTTACACGGTGACGGTGACCGAAAACATCACCGTAACGGTGGAAGGCGTTAAAGCCATCACCCCCAATGTGACCATTTCCAGCGGCGAAGGCTATACGGTCAACAAGGGCACGGGTGGAACGGTTGCTTATGGCGGCGATTATGATTTCACCGTCACGGTGGAGAACGGCTATCAGCTCAAGCAGGTGGTTCTCAACGGAAAAACGGTCCTGTCCCCGGTGGACGGCGTTTACTACATCACCGGCATCACCGCGGACCAGGCGGTAAGCATTGAGGTGGAAAAGCTCACCTATACGGTGGATTATGTCGATGACATCGGCCAAGGCGCCGGCCAGGTGGTTTACACCATTGACGACGCCAATGAGGAAGGCGTCATCACGCTGCCGGTTCCCTCTCTGGACGAGGAGGTAAAGGATTACTACACCTTCGAAGGCTGGAAGGACGAAAGCGGCAGAATCTACACCACCCTTTCCATCGGCAGCGCCAATGCGTCCATCACCCTGACGGCCTCCTGGTCGCTTAACTGGGATGAGATCGTTACCCTGGTGACCAGCGTGCAGGCGGATATGCCCGAAGGCGCGGACCGCTACAACCTGCTGGCTCATATGAGTGTGGCCATTGCCAATATTTTTGACGGCCAGGATGTCAAGATCACCGGCGCAGGCATGTTCTATTCCAGCCAGCAGCTGGATGCCGGCAGCCTGGAAGGCTATGTGGCCGGTCTGACCGACCGCGACTCCACCGGCAGCATGCTGACCCAGCGTGTTTCGGATACGGTATTCTCCTATTATTACAATGTGGACTACCGTATTGAGGAGCTGAGTGAACTGAAGATGAGCTTCACCAAGATTGCGGAAGACGCCACCCGCTCCATGGCCGGCTGGGTTGAATTGACCGTCAACGGTGAAAAGATGGTGTTCTTCAGCAACATTGAGACCGGCACCCCTGCCGATTTTTGATTTTAATCCAAGGGGACGGTTTGCGTCAGAAAGGTGGTTGAAAAACATGGAAACCAAGAAGTACGAAGCGCCGGATTTTGAAATCAAGTATTTCGAAACCGACCGTGCCGTCATGGCCGGCAGCCTGAGCTCTCCTGAAATTGAGGATCCCTTCGCGGGCATCTAACAAACCGGGACGCTTCCCCTGCAAGAGGGGCCTTAACGGCCCTCCTTGCGGGGATAGGGCAAGCCGATACGGCGAAAAAAGGTATCTCCCGTTTGGAATCATTCCAAGCGGGAGATACCTTTTTTTGATGGAAAGGAAATTCGTTTTGGCGGGCCTGCGTTTGTACCGAACCGCCTTCCTGGAAGAGCTTGCCCGGCCGCCATGGGGGTTCCGGCGCATCTCGTCTGCGGCGCTACAGATGGTCGATGCCCATTCCCTTGTAAAGCTGCTTGAGCGCATCGATCTCCTCCGGCTCCACCGTAGCGGTATCGTAAAGACGCCGCAAATTCTGTTTTCTGTTAATGAGGATTTTTCCCCACCGGTGCAGGTGGCAGAAGGGGAGAAGGGCCGGATGCTTTTTTAACGCAGGATACAAAGAACGCATCCAATCCTTGGGGAGAAATACCATCCTTTGCAGGGCCTTGCGCTTTGCCGCGTTGTAATCGCCGTCCTCCCGATAGGATTTGGCCGCCTCCAGTATCCGGCTGTTCTCCTTAGAGCCCAGCACCTCGGAGCCCATGATATAGTCGGCCACCTGCTTGAGGAACGGGCTGCCCTCCTTTTGTAAAAACCACACCTCAGATAGCGCCTCGAGATGGGAAGCAAAGGTCCAAAGGCCGTTTTCCTCCAGCTCCTTTTGCAGATAACGTTTATCCAGCTCCCCTTGATACCGGTCCAAATAAACGCGGATGTCCATAACCGACCGGATTCCGATGCCGCCCTGGGCGAAATGATAGGCCATATGCCCGATGAGATAGATGTAATAATCCTCTTTGGAGAGCTGGTAAATATGCCGTTTCCCTTGCCACAGGAAAGCGCGGGAAAACCCAATCCCAAAATATTCCTCCAGCTTTCCCATAATTAGCAGCTTGTGCAGCTCTACAAACATGGGAAACCCGCTGAGATAGAAAATGTCGTGGTGGCTGTCGTACCGATACGGCTCATAGCCCAAATCCCGGAGCACCGCCCGGCTCCTGTCCAGCTGGTTCGGGTCCGCCAGCAGATCGAAATCCGACATGTAACGCATTTCGGTTTTGGGATACAACTTGCGGATGATAAATCCTTTTAAGGGCATACAGTTGATTCCGGCTTTTTCAAAGGCGTCCAAAATCCGCTGCATTTCATATTCCCTCGTGATGTCCTTCCTTACCTGCCGGTAGGTGGTTTCCTTCCATTTGGCAAGAACCTCTCCCACCGGATGCTCCAATCTTAGGAGTGCGTAGTAAACCATTACCTCCACCGTGTGGCGGTGGGCGAGCCGGTACAAACGCTCCCAGTCAAGACCGCCGGGGGCCGGATCCGGGCGCCTTTGGTATAAGCTGCACCGCAGAAGGTGGATGAGGTATTCCTCTTCCCTGGACATCCATGCCGCCCCCTCTCTTCGTTTAAAGCTGGTTTTCATTATACGAGCTTTGCCGATTATCGTCAAGATTCCCTCCGCTTGGTCCGGATGGGGCCGCCGTCCTTATCACAGGGGCCGGCCTAAAGCAAGGACAGCGAAAGAGAAGGAGGCACTTCGGATGAAAATGGGATTTCGGTTGAAAAAAAGCCGTTTCACGCCTATAATGAAGATAAGGCGCGGATGGGGAGGAAACGAATGAACAAAAGTAGAATTGGCTGGCTCAAAGAAAGGCTGCATCCCAATTTCCTGCATTACGCGGTATTTCTAAAGTGGATGCTGTTCGCATGTCTGATCGGCCTGCTGGTCGGCGGGGTGGGAACCCTGTTTCATTACAGCATCGGCTGGGCGACACAATTGCGCACGGCGCAGCCTTGGGTTCTCTGGCTGCTCCCGGCGGCGGGGATTGCCATTGTACTGCTCTATAAGGTCTGCGGCATGGATGAGGACAGGGGGACCAATTTGGTGCTGCTGGCGGTGCGGGCCAATGAGAAGATTTCGGTGCGGATGGCCCCTCTTGTTTTTGTCGCCACCGTGCTTACCCACCTGTGCGGCGGCTCCTCCGGCCGGGAGGGGGCGGCGCTGCAGATCGGCGGGAGCATCGCTTCAAAGATTGGGCGGCTGCTTCACTTTGACGAGAAGGACGAGCGGATCATGACCATGTGCGGCATGTCCGCGGCCTTTGCCGCCCTGTTCGGTACCCCGCTGTCGGCGGCGGTCTTTTCCATGGAAGTGGTCAGCGTCGGGGTTATGTATTATTCGGCCATCGTCCCTTGCATCCTGTCTGCGGTGATCGGCTTTGCGGTGGCGGGCTTTTTCCAGGTAGAGCCGGAACGGTATCACCTGGCGGGTATTCCCCAGTTGGATCTTCTCCCTCTGCTGCAGGTGATCCTGCTGGGGGTCCTGTGCGCGGTGCTGAGCATCCTGTTTTGTAAAATCATGAAAGGGGCCGGCGGTCTTTACCGGAAGCTGTTGCCCAACAAGCTATTGCGAATTGCGGCGGGCGGGGCGCTGGTCATCGGCCTGACCTACCTGGCGGGCACCTTTGATTACAACGGCGCGGGTATGGACGTGATCGACGACGCGCTCTTCGGCCAGGCAAAGCCGGAGGCGTTTGCGATGAAGCTTTTGTTCACCGCCGTGACGCTGGGCGCCGGATTTAAGGGCGGGGAGATTGTCCCGACCTTTTTTGTGGGGGCCACCTTCGGCAATACCATGGGCCGCCTCATCGGCCTAAACCCATCCTTCGGCGCGGGAATCGGCCTGATCGCCCTGTTTTGCGGGGTCACCAACTGTCCGCTTACCTCGCTGATTATGAGCATTGAGCTGTTCGGCAGGGATGGAATGCTCTTTTTTGCCATTGTCTGCGCGGTCAGCTATATGCTTTCCGGATACCATGGCCTTTACAGCGAGCAGAAGATTGTCTACTCCAAATTAAAGCCGGAGTTTATCGATAAGAAGTCCGGATAGAGAAGCGGCTTTTTCAGGCTTAAGAGATTGGTTTTTCGACTGATTATGCGGAATTTCGTAGAAGAACTAGTGGAAAATTAAACAAAATAAGAAGCAAAATTCTCCAAAAACACGGGCGATTGTGCTAAACCCCGCAGGATGCAGGACAACCGCTTGAATGTGGCGGAGAAATGCCATATAATATAGAAGGAAAGGAGCCGGCACGGCGGCAAGGTCTAAAGGAGCCGGCGCGCCCTCCATACAAACGGCCGGCAGCCCCCGAGGTTGTCTGTGCGTTTTCCTTTGTCTGGACGCATTGCGCCTTTGTCGAAGGAAAATCGGGCCGTTTTGTTCGAGTCTGTGTTTCCAAAACATCATTATTAGGAGGTTTTTCATCATGGAACTCAAAAATTTCTCTCTGGAAGGTAAGGTTGCCCTGGTAACCGGCGCTTCTTACGGCATCGGCTTTGCCATTGCCTGCGGCATGGCGAAGTGCGGCGCGACCATCTGCTTCAACGACATCAAGCAGGAGCTTGTGGATAAGGGAATTGCCGCTTACAAAGAGGCCGGAATCGAGGCCCACGGCTATGTGTGCGACGTGACCGATGAGGACGCCGTCAATGCGCTGGTCGCCACCATTGAGAAGGAAGTCGGCGTTATCGACATCCTGGTAAACAACGCCGGTATCATTAAGCGCATCCCCATGTGCGAGATGACCGCCGCTCAGTTCCGTCAGGTGATCGATGTGGACCTGAACGCGCCCTTCATCGTGTCTAAGGCCGTTATCCCCTCTATGATTAAGAAGGGCCACGGCAAGATCATCAACATCTGCTCCATGATGAGCGAGCTGGGCCGCGAGACCGTTTCCGCCTATGCGGCGGCCAAGGGCGGTCTGAAGATGCTCACCCGCAACATCTGCTCCGAGTACGGCGGCGCAAACATCCAGTGCAACGGCATCGGCCCGGGCTACATCGAGACCCCCCAGACCGCTCCGCTGCGTGAGAGACAGCCCGACGGCAGCCGTCATCCGTTCGATCAGTTCATCGTTTCTAAGACTCCGGCCGCCCGCTGGGGCACCACCGAGGACCTGGTCGGCCCGGCCGTTTTCCTGGCTTCCGATGCTTCCGACTTCGTCAACGGCCACATCCTCTATGTGGACGGCGGTATCCTCGCCTACATCGGCAAGCAGCCCGAATAAGCGAAGAAGTTACTTCTAAAAAGCCCCCCTGCGGTATACCGCAGGGGGGCTTTGTTTTGCAGCTTTAGCGACAATAACCACCAGCTATGCTGGTGAGGATAGAAAACTTTAGATACAAGAAATCCTCCTTTTGCTAAAATA
>CAJFTS010000055.1 GCA_904420015.1 uncultured Clostridia bacterium | reverse complement strand
TCCGGACCATCCGGCCCTACTCCCCTTTCCGGGCGGCCGCATCCACCGCAGACCGGGTGCGAAACCATGCCGGCTTACCACACATCCGCCTTTCCCCTAACCGGCCTTGACAAAACGGTGTCAGCCGGCGGGATTTCCTTCCCTTGTCCCCGGGCCGGTACGCCTGCGCTTTGCGAAAGGCCGTCTCCCTTGCGCCCCGAACGGCCTTCCGCCTATTCCCGGCAGGAGCCGGGCCTTTTGTTTTCTAAGAGCATAGAAAAAACCGCGGCGCTTTTCTTGCCGCGGTTTAGATCAGGTGCATGCTTCCCTTTGGAAAGACGATGCGCACCGTCGTCCCGTTTTGCGGATAGGCGGTCAGGGTAATGGAAAGGCCCAGCTTATCGCACAGCTTTTTACACAAATAGAGCCCCATGCCGGTGGATTTGGCATACCGTCTGCCGTTTTCCCCGGTAAACCCCTTTTCGAAGGCCCGGGCGGCGTCCGCCTCGGTCATGCCGATGCCGTTGTCGCTCAGATACAGGGCGATGCTGTTTTCCCATTCCTGGGCGTAGATACGGATGCGGGCGGGGTCCTTCTTATATTTGATGGAATTTACCAACAGCTGCCCCAGGATAAAATCCACCCACTTTCTGTCGGTATAAACGGTGTAGTCCACCTCCTCCACCGACACCGTCACCTTGTTGTGGATCAGGCTTGACGCATGGCGGCGCACGGCGGCATATACCAGCTCCTTGAGGGAGCTTTTCTTCACCAGATAGTCCTTTTCCACACTGTTGGAGCGGGAATAATAGAGCGCCTGCTCCACAAAGCCGTCGATCTTGTCGATTTCCTCCCCAATGGACCGGGTCACCCCGTCGGGATGGTTTTCAATCAGCAGCTTGCTGGAAGCAATGGGGGTCTTAATTTCATGCACCCAGGTCTCCACAAATTCCCGGTATTCCCCCGACTGCCGCTTATAAAAGGCAATCTCATCGTTCATCGCCTTGCCGGTGCGGCGCAGCACCTCGTAGAAGATCTCCCCCTCGGCAAAGGAGGGGCGTTCCAGCAGCTCCATCAGCAAAAACTTTTTGTCCAGGTGGCTGAGAAGATCGGCCACCTGCCGGTAATAGGCCCGTTTCTGCATGTACTCGGCCAGCAGCCCCGCCGCCGGCGCCAGCACCAGTACCCCGGCGATAAACCATATGGAATACAGCGATAGGCGCAGCACCAGAAGGAAAACCAAGACAAAGGAAAGCGCCAGGCCGTATGCGGTCAAGAACACCGCCTTATCCCGCAAAAAGGAACGAAATTTCATACCATATACCCCTGTCCCCGCTTCGTAATCAGATAATCCTTCACGCCGATGGATTCCAGCCGGCGGCGCAGGCGGGTGATGTTGACCGTCAGGGTATTGTCGTCGACGAATTCATCCGACTGCCACAGGTCGTTCATAATGGCGTCTCTGGACAGGATGGTGCCCTGGTGCTTCATGAGCAGATGGAGGATACGCACCTCGTTTTTTGACAGCTCCACCTCCCGGCCCTCATAGCCCGCCATGCTCTTGGACAAATCTAAGGTGACGCCGTTGTGGGAGATGACCTTCGCGCTGCCCGACTGATAGGTCCGCTTGAGCACCGAAGAAATCCGAGCCAGAAGGATCTGGGTGTTGTAAGGCTTGGTGATGAAATCGTCAGCCCCCAGGTTCATGCTCATCAGCTCGTCCACATCGCTGTCCCGGCTGGTAACCATGATGATGGGCACGTCGCTCTCCCGGCGGATTTCCCGGCAGATGTGGTAGCCGTCGAAAACCGGCAGATTGATGTCCAGCAAAATCAGCTCCGGCCCATACGCCTTTACCGCCTCGAAAATCCCCTCAAAGCTGTCCGACGCCCGGCACTGGTAGCCGTGCTTATCAAGCAGCAAGGACAGCTGCGCGCGGATCTTGGGATCGTCCTCAATGATATAGATCTTGGCCATTTGCGTCATCCTTTCGTATTCAGTATACCGTATCCACAGCGGCGAATGCAAGGTTCTCCGCCGCCGGATTATTCCAGATTTTCACAACTTCCAAAAAGCGGGATTTATTTGTATAAAAATCGCGAAATCCCTTTACATTTTTATTATGGTAAATTATAATTACATTGTCAACATCATTTAATATGCTTATTCTATTTTATTGAAAATATCTGTTTTACCGCAAAGGGATTTTCCCGCTTTGCAGATTCGTGTTCAGTATGATTTACCTTCTTGTCAGGGGCAATTCGGATTTCGCCCTGGTAGATAGACGTATGGGACAGCAAAGTCCCTGCAGCCATACGGCTTGGAAGGGAGGGTTCTTTATGAAACGGATTCGGCGGCTTTGCGCTTGCCTTTTGGCCCTGTCCTTGGCGGTATCCCTGTCCGCCTGCGGGGCGCCCGATTCTCTCAGCCGGCTGGAGACGGCAATCCAAGACCAGCGGGCGCTGGACGGGTACACCTTCGACGGGAACCTGGCCTTTACATCCTATGATGAAAACGGGCAAATCGCCGGCTTATACTCGGTGATGATTCTAGGAAGCTGTAAGCGGGAAGAAACGGGCTGGCTTTATTTGTGGAACGTTTCCCATCACGACGTCGATACCGGAAAAACAACGCAGACCATCATGCGCCGGCAGTATCCGGAAGAAACCTTCCCCAGGGAAGCGGATATCGTGGGCTGGCTCCCGTCCTCTCTGTCCCTGCGGGAGGATGTGCTCGACGGCCGGTTCAGCGACAGCGTTTCCAGCATGGAATACTGCGCGACGGTGAAAGGGGACCGGATCGAAAACGATTATGCGACCGCTTTGTGCGAAGAAGAGGGACTGGTGCTCGGCGAGGCGAACCTCACCTACCAAATGGAAGGCAGCCGTTTGGCCAGTGAGCAGGTGAAATATGAATTCTATGACAAAAATCAAGCCCCCGGCCAAAACGATGTACCGGTAAAAGAAGTCTTTCTGCGCATCACCTATGATCAGCCGTCGGACGAATCGAAGATTGAAATCCCGGAAATGAGCAGCGACGTGACCTACCTATTGCATTAAGAAGCGCCTTTGCATGTTCAGCCTAATCCGACGTTTCGCCGTTCGCCTATCCCAAAGCGCCCGTTTTGAAGAACGCCTTTCGTTTCCCAGGTTTGGATGCAGGGTGGTTCCCCTCCCAGCTTGGATCAAGTCAGAATCCGAATCGATTCGTTCCAGGGCAAGGCCCCGGCATGCATACGGCGTTTGTATAAAACGGATTCGGCGGCTTTGCGCTTGTCTTGTCCTTGGCGGTATCCCTGTCCGCCTGCGGGGCGCCCGATTCTCTCAGCCGGCTGGAGACGGCAATCCAAGACCAGCGGGCGCCGGGCGGGTATCCCTTTGATGGGAATCCGTGCTTTCCATCCTAGGATGAAAACGGGCGGAGACTGGAAAGGAACGGCGATGTCACCTATGAGTAAAGACGGGGGAGTCTTTGTGAGAAAAAAACAAGCGGTATTCTGGCTGGGCGCATGGATATGCGCAGCGCTTCTCTTGTCCTCCTGCGGGAATTCGGCCGCCTCTTCTTTTGGGGAGATGTCGGCTGCTTTTGACCGGATGGATACCCTCAGCAGCTATACTCTGACCGCGCAGATTCTGTTCTCCAACGACCCCCAATATTTTGCCGGCGCCCTCAGCGAGGGGGAATCCGACGGCTACGACACCGGCCTCTGGTCCTTTGAGGAGGCGTACGAGCAGGAGGACGGCGCCCCCCGGTACCGCTCCCATGTAGAGGGGGAGGTCACACGCCGCAAACCGCCCGAGGGGCAAGGCCCGCTGTGGCGGATGGCCAGCGCCTATCAGCTATGCTATACGGATGGGTTTGCTGGAATGCAGGGGGAGTACACCCAAATCGACCGGGAATCGGGAGAGGAGGATCATCACAAGATCCCTCCTCACAAGCAGGAGGTCTCCTTTGCGGGATTTTTGCAAAAGAACAGCGTACAAAGCTGGTTCCCCTCCTTCATCAATGAAGCGGCGTTTGCAAACGGAAAGGTCGACCGGCCCGGCGACGGGCAGCTTTGCTACCGCGCAACGATTCCCGGCGCGAAGCTATCGGTTCCTCTTCTCGATCGCAGCACGAATATCCGCGTGGAGGAAGCCAAGCTGGAAATCCATCTCAAGGACGGCTATGTAGTGGAAAAGGCCGTCGACTATACCTGTACGGCGCAGGGAAAGCCCTGCCTCATCCGCGTAAGCGCCTCCTACGCCGATCTCAACGTGCCGGTGCGTCTGCTGCTTCCAAACCTGAACGGGTATTCCTTGGATCAGGAACCAACCGGCGCCGTCGCCTTGTGGTGAAGGCGCTTTGAAGGGAAAGGTGGTATTTGTCATGAAAAAGAGACGAAAATTCGATGAGAAGAAGTGGCAGCGCTTCGGACGATGGGCTGCTGCGGTATTTGCTTCCAGCCAGTACCACAGCCCTTGGACCTATCCGGGCGGAATCCAGGAAAAGGTGGACACCTCCTCTTCCCGGGACTTGGAGATGGACCGGATGCCGAATGCAAAGAAAAAGAGGCTTTCCTAAACGCCTTCAAACAGCAAAAAGCGGCGAGAATCCTCTCGCCGCTTTTTCTCCTTTTTGCCGGTTCCCCGGCTGTAAACGCGATTTTCCCCGCCGGTTCCACCGCATTGGGGACGCCCGCCTTCCCCTTTCCGGGGATCCTCTCCGCCCGCCTATCATGGGGCTTCCCGCCTCCCCTCTTTTAAGAGGGCGCCGTCCGGACAGGCCCCGGCCTGAAAGGGCGGGGCGGCCCGCTTGCTCTCCGTCCCGCCGCCTTGGCCGCGGCTTTTTCATAGGGAAACCCGGTTCTCCCTCTGCCAAAAGCGTTTCTGCCAGCCGTCCATTGCCCTTTCTATTTGGTGATAAAACCGCCGATAAAGGAACCGCGCGCCCGCCGAACGGCCAAGACAGCCTTTCCGCATCCGCTTCCTCCCTTTCCGGATGCAGGAATCGTTCGCCGTTTGGCACTCAGAATGCAGTATTGCGAAAGGCGGTGGGCGTCAGGCGGGTCCGTTTCTTGAAGGTGCTGACAAAATGCGCCTCGCTGTGGAAGCCTGCCGCATAGGTGATCTCCTTAATTGAAAGGCCGGTGGTTTTCAGCAGGGTCTTGGCCGCGTCGATGCGCACGGTCAACACATATTCATGAGGCGAAAAGCCGGTTTCCTGCTTGAACATCCGGCTGAAATGGTAGGGGCTCAGGCTGACCAGCGCGGCAATCTTTTCCAGCGCCAAGTCCTCCTTGAAATTTTCCTCGATGTATTCCATTGCCGTCTGCACCGGCGTGCGCCCCGCGCCATTCGCCCCTTCAAAGGAGGCGGTCAGCAGGTCCGCCAAAAGGCAGTGGATCCGGCAGGAGACATTGGGCTCGGCCACCGGAATGCGGTTTTGAAACCCGGACAGGATGGGAAGAATCCTCGACAAAAACAGCCCGGTATTCCGCGGAGACACCACCGCGCCGTATCGGCTGTAAATCTCCTCAAACAGGCCCCGGGAAACGTTGCCGTTAAAATGCACCCAGTAGATCTCCGACAGCTCCACCGCCCGGTATTCATGGGGACGGTGGCAGTCGATGAAAAGCGCCTCCCCCGGCTGCATGGTATAGCTGCGCCCTTCGTACTGGGCTGCACATTTCCCCGTATGTACGTATAAGAGCAAAAAGGATTCATGAGAGGCCCGGCGGACGCAATAGCGGGCGTCGCAAAAGAAATGCCCTACGCTGTCCAGATAAAACAGGAGCTCCTGTGCGAAACCACTCGCCGTATGAAAGTAAAAGACGGACCGATCCAATATGCCGTCGCCGGACGCTTTCATCTTCTTCTCCCCTTGTGTGTCCGCAAACCGGACGCAAACTAATCTTCCTATTCTCAATATACACAGTCTAGGGCGGAAATTCAATGGATTTTATGAAATAAAGTCAATTTTCACCGTTTTTTCAGCTAATATAAAACGCAAAGGGGGGCGCCCTGCCCGTTTCTTGCCATTGCATGGGCTTTGTGCTATGATTAGCGTAATTGAACCCGCATCCGGTGCGGGGCAAATTCCCTACAAAACTTTGGAAACAGGGTGGCAAGGAACGTGAACAAGCAATATGACGTAATCATCGCCGGCGCCGGCGTGGCGGGCCTGTATGCCGCGCTCAATCTGCCTGAATCCCTTCGGGTGCTTATGGTGTGCAAGCGGGAGATGACCCTATCCAACAGCGCGCTCGCCCAGGGCGGCGTGGCTGCGGTGGTGGATACCACCCACGATAATTACAAGCTGCACATCGCCGACACTCTCATCGCCGGGGGGTATAAGAACAATCTGGCGGCGCTGGAAGTGCTGGTCAAGGAAGGGCCAGACGACGTGCGCAATCTTCTGAGTCTGGGGGTGGATTTCGACGAGGATTCCTCCGGAAATATCCAGATGACCCTAGAAGGCGGCCATTCCCGCCGCCGGATTCTGCATCACAAGGACAACACCGGCTGGGAGATTGTCAACAAGCTGATTGAGCGGGTCAAAGGGCTTGCCAACGTGGACGTTCACGAAAACGCCCAGCTTTGCACCCTGCAGCGGGCGGCGGACGGCTTTTGGGGCTGGCTGTACGAGGGAGGCGGCATGACGCCGGTCTTTGCCCCGTTTGTCATTCTTGCCACCGGCGGCATCGGCCGGGTCTATCAATACACCACCAACTCCGCCATCGCCACCGGAGACGGCATTACCTTTGCCAGCGAGATGGGGGCGCGCATCCGCAATCTGAGCTTGGTGCAGTTTCATCCCACCGTATTCGCCACCGCGCCGGGCGGGGAACGGTTCCTGATCTCGGAAGCGGTGCGGGGAGAAGGCGCGGTCCTTCTCAACTGTGACGGGGAGCGGTTTATGCACCGCTACGACGAACGGGAGGAGCTGGCCCCGCGGGACGTGGTATCCGGCGCCATCATGCAGGAGGCCCGGCGTACCGGCAGCGACAAATTTTATCTGAACATTTCCTTTAAGGACACGGCGTACCTGAAAAACCGGTTTCCAACCATTTACGCCCGCTGCTTGAAGGAGGGGGTGGACATCACCCGGGAAAGGATCCCGATTTTCCCCTGCCAGCATTACCTGATGGGCGGCATCGATGTGGATTTGAAGAGCAAGACCACCATCGACGGGCTGTACGCCTGCGGGGAATGCTCCCACACCGGGGTACACGGCCTCAACCGGCTGGCTTCCAATTCCCTTTTGGAGGCGCTGGTCTTTTCTAGAAGGGCGGCGGCGGACATTGCCCGGCAGGCGCGGCCCGGGTATCAGCCGGCCTCCGAGCCGCCCGCCATCCGCACCCAGGGGATCCCGATCCCGTCCGGCCTGCGCAGCGAGATCCGGGATATCATGCAAAGCTCCCACTTCGTGGTGCCAAACCCGGCCGCGGCCCGGGAGGGCTTGGGGCGGGTGGAGCGGATCCGCTCCATGCTCGCGTCGGGCAGCTTTGCAGTGACGCCGGAATATGTGGAGGTCAAAAGCCTGGCGACGGTGGCCTCCATCATCCTGCACGAGGCGGGACAAAGGGGGAACGGGCGGGCGTAAGCGGCCCTGTCCCGGCCGGTTTGCACGTGCAGACTCCCCGCCGTATCCATTCTTTTATCACCATCCCGGCTCCCGGGCCGGTTTGAAACAAAGGAGCGATTTCATCATGCGTTTGCCTCTCTTTGCCGTTGACGACGTAATCAAACGGGCCCTCAACGAGGATATTTCCTATCTGGATACTACCACCGACTACCTCATCGAAGAGGACGCGATGGGGGACGCCTATCTGCTGGCCAAGGCCCAGGGGGTTTTGTGCGGGCTGGAAATCGCCATGCGGGTGTTCTCGCTGATCGACCCCGCCTTCACCTTCCAGGCCCAAAAGCAGGACGGGGACCGGGTGGAGAAGGGGGAGCGGATCGCCTCCCTGCACGGGCATACCCGCGCCCTCCTCAAGGGGGAGCGCACGGCGCTCAACCTGCTGCAGCACCTGTCCGGCATCGCCACCGCCACCGCCCAAGCGGTGGAGCTGGTGGCGGGGACGGGCGCTACCATTGTGGACACCCGCAAGACCCTGCCGGGCCTGCGCAGCCTGCAAAAATACGCGGTAACGATGGGCGGCGGACGCAACCATCGGTACAACCTTTCGGACGCGGCGATGCTCAAGGACAACCACATCGACGCGGGGGGCGGCATCACCGCCGCCATCGGGAAGCTGCGCGGCCGGGTGGGGCATATGGTCAACATCGAGGTGGAAACCCGTAACCTCGACGAGGTGCGCGAGGCGCTGGCCGCCGGGGCGGACATCATCATGCTCGACAATATGGACTGCGGCACCATGCGGGAGGCGGTGCGGATCAACGAAGGCCGGGCGGTGCTGGAAGCGTCGGGCGGCATCACCGCCGCCACCCTGCGGGCGGTGGCCGAAACCGGGGTGGACATCATCTCCATCGGCGCGCTGACCCACTCGGTACAGGCCTTCGATATCTCCATGAAATACGGAAGGTAGATTTCTGGGCATCCTAACCGGATTTTTCCGCCGAGGTCTATGAATTTTTTGTAAATTGGTTGAAAAGAAGGCAAGAAAGGATTATAGTATACATAACCGGTATACGAAATCCGGCAGTCGGCCGATTTTTCTAAAATGCGGCTGGATTACGGGGGAACAGAATGGCAAAAGAAAAAAAGAAAAAGAACAAGTATACCTCTATCGGCGGCCAGGCCCTGATCGAAGGGATCATGATGCGCGGACCGGGGCATTCTTCCATTTCGGTACGGCATACCGACGGGGAAATCATCACGGAGTATCTGGAGGCCGCTTCCTTCCGGGACCGGCACCCGATCTTGAAAATCCCGCTCCTGCGGGGGATTGCGGCCTTTATCGAGTCGCTGATGATCGGCTTTAAAGCGCTGATGAAATCCATGGAGCTTTCCGGCCTTGCCGATCTGGAGGAAGAAGAGGAGCCGTCTAAGTTTGAGAAATGGGTGACCGACACCTTTGGCGACAAGCTGTTCAGCATCCTTGCGGGGATTGCTTCGGTTTTGGCGGTGGTACTGGGGGTGGTGCTTTTCTTCTTTGTGCCGTCGCTGCTTTTCAACGGCCTGCAGGCGCTGGTGGGGGACGGCATCGCCGGCTGGCGCGCCCTTTTTGAAGGGGTTTTGAAAATCGTCATTTTCCTTACTTATGTGGTCCTGATTTCGATGATGAAGGACATCCGCCGGGTGTTTGAATACCACGGGGCGGAGCATAAGACCATCTTCTGCTTTGAAGCGGGGGAAGAACTGACGGTGGAAAACGTGCGCAAGCAGCGCCGGTTCCATCCCCGGTGCGGCACCAGCTTTCTGCTGACCATGCTGCTGGTGGGGATTTTGGTGTCCTACCTTCTGGCGGCCACCACCACTCTGGACGACAACATTTGGGTATGGGCGCCGGTGAAGATCCTGACCATCCCGATCATTATGGCGCTTGGCTTTGAATGCATCAAGCTGGCGGGCAAATACGACAACTGGTTTACCCGCATCATCGCGGCGCCGGGCCTGTGGATGCAGCGCATCACCACCAAGGAGCCTCACGACGACCAGATCGAGGTGGCGATCATGGCCCTCAAAGCGGTGCTGCCCGGCGGCGAGGCCTATCTGACCAAAAAGCCGGAGGAGGAAGCCGCCGGCGAGGCGGACGCCTCTGTGTTAAAGGAGGAGCCGGCGGCAAAGGCCGCCATGCCGCAGCAGGAGGAACCGATTTCATGAGCAGCTATCGCCAAGCGTACGCCTGGGCGAAGGAGGAACTGACGAAGGCAGGGTGTGATAGCCCTGCCTTCGATGCGCTGTGCCTGTTTTCCCACCGGTTCGGGATGGACCGGACCGATCTGGCGGTGCATGGGGCGGACCCGGCCCGGCCGGAGGAGGAGTCTGCCTTCCGCAGCCTGGTCGCCCGCCGGGCCGAGGGGTATCCGTTGCAATACCTTTTGGGGGAATGGGAGTTTATGGGGCTTCCCTTTTTTGTGGGAGAAGGGGTGCTTATCCCGCGGGCGGACACCGAGCTGCTCTGCGAAACCGGCCTGGCCTTCCTAAAGGGACGGCGGCGGCCGCAGGTGCTGGAGCTGTGCGCAGGCTCGGGGGCGGTGGCGGTCTCCCTGGCCCAGTATGCCCCCGGCGCGCAGGTGACGGCGCTGGAGAAATCCCCTTTGGCCCTCTCCTATCTGCGCCGCAACGTCTCCAGGCACGGGGTCCCGGTGCGGGTGGTGGAGGGGGACGTGCTCTGCGAGCCGGACAAAACCAGGAAGTATGATCTGATCGTCTCCAACCCGCCCTATATCCCTGCCGGGGAAATCGACACGCTTATGAAGGAGGTCTCCTTCGAGCCGCGCATGGCCCTCGACGGCGGCGAGGACGGCCTGCTTTTCTACCGGGCCATCCTGAACGGCTACCGGCAATGTTTGGCCGGCGGCGGGATGCTGGCGGTGGAAATCGGCGCCGAACAGGGCGAGGCGGTGGCCGGGCTTTTTGTAAAGGCGGGGCTCTCCCGGGTAGAGGTGCGGCAGGATTTCGCCGGGCTTGACCGAGTAGTTTGCGGATTGGCCCAAGGGGCCGGATGATCCGTCCAATGGTTTGCAATTTGTATAGGAATACGGTATAATAATATCCTGAATAAATAGGTATTGGATGGGAGCTTTCTTCCATCCTGCCAGGACGACCAATGCCCCTTCTGATTCCTTCTGCGCGGAACGGGGCGTTTTTCCAGTCTGGAATGTCTTGCCGGGCGCGCAGCGGCGGAATGGGGCGAAGAATATGGCAACCGATAAAAACAGCAAAAGCGCGGTAACGCCGGCTTCCGACCGGAAGAAGGCGCTGGAAACCGCACTGTTGAGCATCGAACGGCAATTCGGCAAGGGCGCGGTCATGAAGCTGGGACAAAACAGCGGCATGCAGGTGGAGAGCATATCCACCGGCTCGCTGGGGCTTGACCTGGCGCTGGGTATCGGCGGGGTGCCGCGGGGACGGATTGTGGAAATCTACGGCCCGGAATCCTCCGGTAAAACCACGCTGGCGCTGCATGTGGTGGCCCAGGCCCAGAAGGCGGGCGGCGAGGCCGCCTTCATCGACGTGGAGCACGCCTTAGACCCGGTCTACGCCAAGGCGCTGGGGGTGGACATCGATTCGCTCCTGGTGTCCCAGCCGGATACCGGCGAACAGGCCCTGGAGATCACCGAAGCGCTGGTGCGTTCGGGTGCTTTGGACGTGGTGGTGGTCGACTCGGTGGCGGCGCTGGTCCCGCGGGCGGAAATCGACGGAGAAATGGGCGATTCCCATGTGGGGCTACAGGCGAGGCTGATGTCGCAGGCGCTGCGAAAGCTGGCGGGCGCCATCTCCAAGTCCAACTGCGTGGCCATCTTCATCAACCAGCTGCGTGAAAAGGTGGGCGTGGTATACGGCAACCCGGAGGTGACGCCGGGCGGCCGGGCGCTGAAATTCTATTCCAGCGTGCGCATCGACGTGCGCCGGATTGAGACGCTCAAAAACGGCACCGAAATGATCGGCTCGCGCACCCGGGCGAAGGTGGTAAAAAACAAGGTGGCCCCTCCCTTCCGGGATGCGGAGTTCGACGTGATGTACGGCCAGGGCATTTCCAAGGTTGGGGAGATCCTGGATTTGGGCGTCAAGCTGGACGTTTGCCAAAAAAGCGGCTCGTGGTTTTATTACAACGACATGCGTTTGGGCCAGGGCCGGGACAACGCAAAGGCCTTTTTGCTTGAGAATACGGAAATTTCCGACGAAATTGAAGAGAAAATCCGGCAGAATGCAGATAAGCTCTCCCCTTCCCGCGCCAAAGCAAAGGCGGCGGAGGAAAAGAAGGCGGCTGCTGCTGCGCCGGCCATGCCGTCTGAGACGCCCGTACCGCCGGCTCCCCGTGCGGCGAAAAAGCCCAGCGTGGACATCCTGGTGGACGACGAATAACGGCAAGGAGTTAAGGATTCTAAAACGGCGGGCGGGACGGACAGTCGGTAAGGAGCACGGTCCGCCTTCCGGTAGAAGTGGCGGTTTGCATGAAAATTACTTCCATCAAAAAACGAAAGAACCGGATGTATTCCGTTTGGTCTTACCCGGATCTGGTGGCGATGCTCGACTACGAAACCATTGCGAAGGCCGGGCTGCGGGAGGGCGCGGAAATCAGCGAGCAGGAGCTTGAGGAGCTCAAGGAACAGTCGGTGTTCCGCTGTGCGAAAGAACGGGCTCTAGGGCTGCTTTCCCGCCGGGAGCATTCCCGCTATGAAATGGTAAACAAGCTGAAAAACTATTACGATCCTCAGGTCGCCGAAGCCGTAACGGATCATTTGGCGCAAACCGGCCTGCTGGACGACGGGCGGTTTGCCCGGCTTTACGCCCAGGAGCTGATTGAAAAAAAGTATTACGCACCCGCCCGGGTCGCCCGGGAGCTGCGTAACCGCGGCATCGACCGGGAAACTGCCCGGGTGGCGCTGTCCTCCCTGGCGGTGGACCCAGAGGAGCGGATTACGGCCTATCTGGACCGGCGGTACTATGGAAAGCTCAACACCGAACGGGATCGGAAACATGCCTTCGCCACCCTGTACCGCCTGGGCTGGCGGTCGGAGGAGCTCAAGAGGGTGTTGGAGGATTATCTTGCAACCCAAACAGGAGGAACGGATGAAGCATAAGGTTGGAATGATTTCGCTGGGCTGCCCGAAAAACCTGGTGGACGGGGAAATGATGCTGGCGAAGCTCAAACAGGCGGGCTTTCAGATCGTCACCGACGTGGACGAAGCGGACGCCATTATAATCAACACCTGCGGCTTTATTGAAGACGCAAAGAAGGAGGCCATCGACAACATTTTGGAGATGGCCCAGCTCAAGCAGGAGGGTACCATCCGGGCCATCGTGGTCACCGGCTGCCTAGCGCAGCGGTACCAGGAGGAGGTCAAAAAGGAAATCCCGGAGGCTGACGCCGTCATCGGCATCGGCAAGAATGCGGATATCGTACAGGTGGTGGAGGATGCGCTGGCCGGTACCCAGACGGAATCCTTCCCGCCCAGGGAAAACCTGTGCTTAAACGGGGAGCGGATCCTGGCGACCCCTCCCTTCTCCGCCTACCTGCGGGTTGCCGACGGATGCGACAACTGCTGCTCTTACTGCGCGATCCCCATGATCCGGGGCCGCTTCCGCAGCCGCCCGATGGAGGAGATTGTGGCGGAGGCGGAAAAGCTGGCCAAAAACGGGGCGAAGGAGCTGATCCTCATCGCGCAGGACACCACCCGCTACGGCGAGGACCTGTATGGGGAGCTGCGGCTGCCCCAGCTGCTCGAGGAGCTATGTAAGATCAAGGAGGTCTCCTGGCTGCGGCTGCTCTATTGCTATCCGGACCGCATTACCGACGAGCTGCTCTCGGTGATGAACCGGGAAGAGAAGGTCCTCCCCTATCTGGACCTGCCCCTGCAGCATGCGGATTCCACCATCCTGCGGGCTATGAACCGGACGGGGGACCGCCGGTCGCTGACCAAGCTGATTGAGCACATCCGCAAGATGGTTCCCGGCGTTACCTTGCGCACGACGATGATCGTGGGCTTCCCCGGCGAAGGGGGCAGGGAGTTTGCCCAGCTGGCGGAGTTTGTCAAGGACGTGGGGTTCGACCATTTAGGCTGCTTTACCTACTCGCCTGAGGAGGGGACGGCGGCGGCCGCCATGGGCTCCCAGGTTCCGCAAGACGTCAAGCAGCGCCGGCAGGAAATCATCATGGAAGAGCAGGCGCGGATGGTAGAGCGGCGGCTGAAGAAGAAAAAAGGGGAAATTCTGCCGGTGCTGGCGGAGGGCTTCGACGCCTATGCCGAGTGCTGGTACGGCCGGTCGGCGTCCGATGCGCCGGACATTGACGGCAAGGTGTTTTTCCACCCAAAGGCTCCCCTTTCCGCCGGCGACATCGTTCCCGTCGCCATCACCGGATATTTGGATTACGACCTGGTCGGCGAAGAGGCGGAGGAAGGCCCGCGCAAATCGTAAGTAAAGGATGGCCAGCCGATGAATACACCCAACAAACTCACCATTGTGCGCATCGCCATGTCCCCGGTTTTCCTGTTTTTCCTGCTGATGCCCGCAATCCCCCATCACTATTTGATTACCGCGGTGGTCTTTGCGCTCGCCTCCCTGACCGATATGATCGACGGGAAGCTGGCGCGGCGCAACAACCAGATTACCTCCTTCGGCAAGTTTCTCGACCCGCTGGCGGATAAGATCATGATTACCTGCGCGCTCATCGGCTTTGTCTCATTGGACCTAATCAGCCCCTGGTTCGCGGTCATCATCCTGGTGCGTGAATTTTTGGTGACCTCCCTGCGGCTGGTGGCTTCCGGCCAGGGCCAGGTGATTGCGGCCAACTTCTGGGGGAAGATGAAAACCGTCAGCCAGATTGCCGCCGTCCTGTTGATCCTGCTGGTGGAAGAGGCCGTCACCCTGCACCTGCTTGAGCCCGGGTTCCTTCCCAGCCTGGTCAACACCATCGCCATCGCCGTTGCCACCCTCTTTACCATCGTCTCCGGCATTCAGTATCTGATTGTCTATAAGGAGTATATCGACTACAAAAATTAAATGCAGCTTGGCTGCAGCAAGAAGGCCGCCCAAGGCTCTTGGGCGGCCTTTGTATATGTTACCGGCTGAATCCTTTCAACCGGCAATGGAACATAGAAGCGGCAAAAGAGGGCAAAAGGCCGATGCCGCAGCGGGCAGGACGGCGGCCTTTACCCGGGGCGGGCATCCGGTAAGCCCTTCGCCGGACAACCACACCCGATACCAAAGCGGGCTCCCGTCCCCCCCCCGGCCCCATCACCCCCCAACGCCTATGCTCCCTTCGATGCATCTGATCTGAGGGCGAAGCATGCCCGCACCAGGAGGCTGAAAAGAAAAGCCGGCCCTCCTTCATTCCCCGGCAGCCCCGCTGGACGCCGTATCCTGCGAATACGCCTTGGTCAGCTCCTCCTGCAAGGGGACAAACTCCTCGGGCAGCTGGGAAAGCCATCCCACCAAATAGGCGGTCAGAGCGTCCACCCGCCGGCTGTACAGGTCGGTGGAAATCCCCAGCATAATGCTGTCCCCGCACACGGTTTGGGCGGCTTCCTCGACGGCGGTATTCCGGCCGTCCAGCTCATAAAGGTCCCGGGCGCCAAACAGGTGGAGAAGCTCATGGGCGTAGGTTGCCGCGCAGATATAATAGAGATGGGACTGATCCTCGTCGTAATGCATCACCAGATGCTCCGCCCGGTACTTCGCCTCGTTTCCCTCATGGAAGGGAAGGGCATAGCTGCGCCCCGGTGTATTCAGGTGTACCACCGCCGCCAGATTGTCGTATTCCTCCCCCGCCTGCTGCTGCGCATCCAAAAGCAGCTGGCTAAAATCCGAAAACCCGTTTTGCAAAAGCATTTCATCGGTCCACCAGTAGGATTCCAAGCTGTCCTCCACCACCTGGTCATAGGTCAGGTAATAGGAGGACAGCTTATCGGTCTGGGCCAGCCGGATCTCCTGCCCGTAGCGGGCCGCCTCCTCGGTGAGATAGCCCAGTGCCTCCTCCAGCAGCTGCATGGCGTTGGTGCGGGACTGGCTGTCCCATTGGCTCTGGGCGTCGGAAAGAAAGATATTGACCAGAAGGGTACTGCCGGTCAGGGTGTTGGCGCTGCCTGCTTCCTCCCACGGCTGGGGGAGTGCGGATGCGCTCTGCGGCGCAGACGAGGCGGGAAGCACGGAAGCCGGCGAGGAAGAGGCCGGAGGCGCCGCCTGCTGGCCGGGTACGGATGGGGATTGCCCCATACATCCGCTTAAAAGCAGCGCACATCCCAAAAACAACGCCAGCCATTTGGATAGCCTCATACCTGCATACCCCTTTCGTCGTAATATCCACGCTGTTTTCAACGGCCTGTTGAAAACGCATTAGGGTTCCAACGGCTCGTCCCCCTGCTCCCGCTGCTGCGCGTCCTCAGCCGTAGCCGGCTTGCCGTACGCCCGGTCCGCCGCCTCCCTGGCCACGTCCAGGATGATCTTTCCCTCGTCCGCCCGCTTGGGGCCGTAGCCCAAAGGCAGCATCTGATAGGCCTCCACCACCTGCCCGCTCATCCACAGGCTGGGGGTGACCCGCAGGCTGTACCCGTGGCCGTTTTGGCACATCCAGTCGAAGAAATTGGCCCGCGGCAGGCCGAAGGCCGCCAAGATGGACATAATGGTGCCTCCATGGGCCACCACCACCGCGGAGGTGGTACCGGTTTTCATCAGCTCCTGCACCAGCTCGATAAAGGCGTTGCAGCAGCGGATCTGGAAATCCACCCCGCTCTCCCCTTCCGGGGGCGCGCCGGTCCCCCCTTCCTCCATCCATTTGACGAACCGGGGATCCTGCTCCAGTTCCCCGGCGGTCTTTCCCTCAAACACGCCGAAGCTGCATTCGGAAAAGCCGGGGACCGGCACCGGCCGGGCGTCGGGATAGAGCACCTTCACCGTCTGCCTGCAGCGAAGAAGGGGGCTGCAATAATACCGCTGTCCTTCGGGGTACCGGAAGCGCTCCTTGAGCTCGAGGAGCTGGCGCACCCCCTCCGGGGCCAAGGGCTGGTCGGTGACGCCGATATACTGGCCTTTCAGATTGCCGTCGATGAGGCCGTGGCGGATGAGATGAATCTGGTATGTTTTCATTCTATGCGGTTTCCTTTCGCAATGTGTCTTTTGGGCTGCATCTACCCTGCTTTTATGCGTATAACAACATTATATCTGAAAAGGGCCGATTTGCAAGGGAGGGGTTTTATTCAATCCTTCTCTTGTAACAGGGTAGGGATTGTGCTAAAATTTATTAGTTAAAGGCAAGAAAAGAAACGCTCGCGCCCAGGCGGCGGAAGAATCCGATACCGCCGCACGGCAGAGGAACGGCCGGGCGCGCCCGAACACCGACGGAGGGAAGCAAGCAATGGCAAGACGGGAAGATTTGCGCAATGTGGCGATCATCGCCCACGTTGACCACGGAAAGACAACGCTGGTGGACCAGCTTCTCAAGCAAAGCGGCATTTTCCGCGAAAATGAAGCCGTGCAGGAGCGCGTGATGGACAACGGCGATTTGGAGCGGGAACGCGGCATTACGATTTTAAGCAAAAATACCGCCGTCAAATACGGCGACGTAAAGATCAATATTGTGGATACCCCGGGCCATGCCGATTTCGGCGGCGAGGTGGAGCGGATCCTGATGATGGTGGACGGGGTTTTGCTGCTGGTGGACGCCTTTGAGGGCTGCATGCCCCAGACCCGTTTCGTCCTCAAGAAGGCGCTGGGCCTGGGAAAGAAGCCGGTGGTGGTGGTCAACAAGATCGACCGTCCCGGCGCCCGCCCGCTGGAGGTGGTGGACGAGGTCCTCGACCTGTTCATCGAGCTGGGGGCCGACGACGACCAGCTGGAATTCCCGGTGATTTACGCTTCCGGCCGGGACGGCTACGCCACTCTGGACCCGGCGGTGCCGGGCACCGATATGGTGCCGCTGTTTGAAGAAATCCTCAAGCACGTCCCGGCGCCTGAGGGAGACCCGGACGGCCCGCTTCAAATCCTGTTTTCCTCCATTGAGGCGGACGATTACGTGGGCCGCATCGGGGTGGGCCGTGTGGAACGGGGAAGCGCCAAATACGGGCAGGCGGCGGTTTTGTGCCGCCAGGACGGGACCACCCAGGCCTGCAAGATCACCCGGCTCTACCAGTTTGAGGGGCTCAAGCGGGTGGAGGTGGAGGAAGCGAAGCTGGGCGACCTGGTGTGCGTGGCGGGAATCCCTACCCTCAACATCGGCGAAACCCTCTGCTCCCCCGACTGTCCGGAGGCGCTGCCCTTTGTGAAGATCGACGAGCCTACCGTCTCCATGAACTTCGTGGTGAACAACTCCCCCTTTGCCGGGCGGGAAGGCAAGTACGTCACCTCCCGCAACCTGCGCGACCGGCTCTTTAAAGAGGTGGAAACCAACGTTTCCATGCGGGTGGAGGAGACCGATTCGGCGGACACCTTCAAGGTCTCCGGCCGGGGCGAGCTGCACCTCTCCATTTTGATCGAGACCATGCGCCGGCAGAACTATGAATTCGCGGTATCCCCGCCCAAGGTCATCATGAAGGAGATCGACGGGGTGCTGTGCGAACCGATGGAGCTGCTGATGATTGAAGTGCCGGAAAACTACGTGGGCGCGGTGATGGAAAAGCTGGGCTCCCGCAAGGCGGAGCTTCTGAACATGGGCACCCGGGAAACCGGTGTGACCCACCTGGAATTCCGCATCCCCTCCCGGGGCCTGATGGGCTACCGGCAGCAGTTTTTATCCGACACCAACGGCAACGGGATCCTAAACCATATTTTTGACGGGTATGAAAAATACAAAGGGGACATCCCCCGCCGCATGCAGGGCTCCCTGATCGCCCACGAATCGGGAACCACCACCGGCTACGGCCTCTTCAACGCCCAGGACCGGGGTACCTTGTTCATCGGCCCGGGCGTGGAGGTGTACGAGGGGATGATCGTGGGCGAATCCCCCAAGAACGAGGATATTGTGGTCAACGTCTGCAAGAAAAAGCACGTGACCAACATGCGGGCCGCCGGGTCGGACGAAGCCCTCAAGCTCACCCCTCCCACCAACCTGAGCTTAGAGCAGTCGCTGGAGTTTATCAACGACGACGAGCTGGTGGAGGTCACACCCAAGAGCATCCGTCTGCGCAAATCGATCCTGTCCAAGGAGCTGCGGATGAAGAGCGCCAGCCGGGCGAAGTAAGGCGGGGAACGATGGAAAAGAAGTGGATTGCCCCCGGCGGGGATATGGCCGACGCGCTTGACGTGCGCTTTGCGGTCTTTTGCGACGAGCAGGGGTATACCCGGGAGCAGGAGGCGGACGAGGCCGACCAGACCGCCTGGCATGTGGTCTTTTACGACGGCAGCGGCATGCCGGCCGCCACCGGCCGGGTTCTCGACGAGGGGGACGGCGTGTGCTATATCGGGCGCATCTGCGTGGCAAAGGCCCTGCGGGGCACGGGCGCCGGACGGACGCTGGTGGAGGCGCTTTTGGAGAAATGCCGGGCGCTGGGCGCCCTTCTCGTCAAGCTGGACGCCCAGGTGCGGGTGAAGGGCTTTTACGAGAAGCTGGGCTTTTGCGCCTACGGCGAGGAGCATATGGACGGGCACGTGCCTCACATTTATATGAAGCAGCTGCTAAACTAACACAAAAGCGCCCGGGACGGCTTCGTCCCGGGCGCTTTTCTTCGTCTTTCCCGCCAGGCTCTTCTTTGCGGGGCACAATGTCCTCGTCGGTGAACTCGAAAATGTCCGCCGGGGTACACTGGAAGATCTGGCAGAGAGCCTCGATGTTTTCCCTGCTGATGGACTTGACCGCATTGTCGATCATCCGGCGAAAGCTCTGGTAGCTCATGTTGAGCTGCTTGTAGAGCCAGTATTTGCTTTTTCCTTCCTTTTCTAAGAGTTCATAAACCCGAAGCTTGATCATGTTTCCATTCCCCCGCTTATCTAATATGGATTTGATTATACCAACCTGGCAATGCTTTCCTCTGGACGATCGAGGTAGTTATCGCAATCGTCTTGGTTTTTTATAGCAATTGGGGCGATGATAAAGGAAAACGGGAAAGAGAGGAAGGATGCCCCATGCCAACGGATTTGTACACTTGGATCTGCCGCTGCTTTCCGGTTCTGGACGGATGGCTGCCCGAGAAACGGCGGCGACGGCTGGCGCAAATGAGCCCCACCGCCTTACAGGCGCAGTACAAGGGCCTGCTTAGGCGCATCCGCTCGTCCCTGCTGGGCCCGCTGGGGCCGCTTTCCCGGGCCTTTGCCGAAAACGGGATTACAGAGCCCGAGGACATGGCCCTGCTCGTCCTGCTGGAATACCACGCCTACCGGCTGGACCTGCTGGAGGCGGAACAGCGGCGGGAAACGGACGGCGGTGTGTGAATTTTTTTACATACCAGAAAACGAAGCTGTGGTGCGTGCGTGAATTATATTCACGAACGCACCACATATTTTTGCTACTACCTTTCTTTTTTGCTTCTTATAGCCATATTTCCATTGTGTTGGGTGATAATATATGGAAGCTAGCATTTTTAAAGGCAAATATATTAACGGGATATCGCTTAACGCTATTATATCGTTTATCAATTCAAAAAGCAATAGCTAAAAGCTATAAATTACATTATTGCTCTAAATCGTTTATACTCTTATTGGGTGATAAATTATGGAGAACTATAGACTTATAATTAGAAAAAAGCGTAAGCAGTTGGGTCTTAGCCAAAATCAGCTTGCAAGAGCGGTTGGAATATCTCAGCCGTTTATGAACGAAATAGAATTAGGAAAGAAAAATCCTTCTGTTGAGGTTTTGATTAAAATCTGTGAAGCCTTGGATATTCCTTTTCTTGGGCAGGAAAAAGAGGATCTTTAATATGTAAGGAAGGGCTTGGGTTTCCCCATCTATCTTTTTCCTTTGTGCATATTCCCGCCTGTTTCGCGCATACTACATCCGCCCCATTGCGCGCCGGCGGCGCAACGGGGCGGATCAACCACTTTCCGCCGGGGAAATGGCGGCGAAACCAATGGACGGCAACATCGAATTTCTAAACACCCTCTATCAAACCGCGAAGATGGGCGAGGACAACATCAAAACCATCCTCAAAACCGTCAACGCCGAAGAGATCAAAACCGACCTGCAAACCCAGATGAACGGCTACAACACCTTCAGCTACCGGGTCCAGCAGGAAATGACCAAGCACGACGACGTTCCCAAGGAAAACGGTCCCATGCAGAAGCTGATGGCCTACACCGGCGTGCGCATGAACACCATGAAGGATGCATCCCCTTCCCACATTGCGGAAATGCTCATCCAGGGCAGCACCATGGGCATCATCCAGGAAACGGAAACGCTCAAAAAATACCCGGACGCCGACGAGCCCATCAAGCAGATCGCCCAGGATATGATCCAGTTTGAGCAAAACAGCATTGAACGCCTTAAGCAGTACCTGTAAATCCCCTCGCCAGTTCGGCAGACGCATCCAACCAGCTTCCGGCAGGAAGCAAAAGGGACGGCAATTCGATTGCCGTCCCTTTTTTATTCCTTTTGCTTTTTGCCCTTCCCCGCGGTCAGATCAAAGCTCATAGAAAGCGCCGTCTTAACCGTTTCCTCCGCTACGCTGCCGTCCAGGGAAAGGGAGACCCAGCTGGTCTTGTTCATATGGTACGCCGGGTAGACGCCTGGCTCCGCCCGCAAAGACCCCAGCAAAAGAGGGTCGCATTTGACGTTTATAATGTCCAGCGTCCCTTCCTCCTTCAGGCCCAGCTTTTCTTTTGGAACCGTCATCACCAACGCAAACCATTTGCGGTTGTTTAAATGGCGGAACACCACATTGGCAGGATACTTCTCCCACGGATGCTCCCCATCCGCGCCATAGGTCTGCGCAATGTATGCTTCCCACTCTTCCCGGTTCATCCTTTTCCTCCCTCACCGTGTTCGGGCCTATTCCCTTCCTTATGAATGGGGGCCTCCTCTTTTCAACCGTTTGCCGGCCGCCCCCTCCAACAAGAGTCAAAACCGCCGGCAAAGCCGGAGGCTTGAGTAAGCCCTAGAAGGGCCTATTGCCGGCAAGCGTCTTAAAGACGCACGGAAATTCATTTCACTTG
>CAJFTS010000054.1 GCA_904420015.1 uncultured Clostridia bacterium | reverse complement strand
TCCGTTATAACGTTATAATATATTCGCACATATGTCACAGTTCTCCGATTGCCACACTCTGTTATATCTTGTTATGAGATTTTCTTGCCCTTAATTTTGCCCTTATAAGCAGTCAGGGAAAGAGTAAGCTTGTGTGAAATCATATAAAGGGATAAGGTGAACACATTGCGATAAATCCTTTATTTTCAAGGTTTCTGGAGGATTTTATTGAAGCCCTATGACGGACAATAACCACTTATAAAATTGTGGTTTTCAAATTTCAGATTGGATTGAGGTGTATACACCTCAATCGGAATAATATCACTTTGTAGAATAATTGTCAAGGGGGGAGTTGTCTTGAATTTACAAATACTTGGAAAAACGATTCAAACGTATCGAAAAAACAAATCCCTGTCTCAGGAGATTCTCAGTGGCTTAGCGGGGATTGACCGCAGCCATTTAAGTAAAATTGAATTGGGACAGCGCAGCCCTACCGTTACAGTTCTTTATAAGCTAGCAGCCGCTATGAATTTAAGTGGGAGCCAGTTGTTGCTTGCTGCCGAACAGGCAGAACAAGGGTCAAGACAAGGGACAGAGGCGATAACGCCTCTGTCCCTTCCATCTGATAAGAAATAATGATTAGAATGATGCCTAAACGGTGGATTATATAAAAAATGTGCCCGACAGTAAAATCGGGCACATAACTTGGTAGGGGTGGACACGTTCGATGCCGCTTGCAGCGCGAGTGTCTTGCTGGGGAAAGGAAAGAGTCTGGCATGGACGAACGATTTCGACACCGTCGAAATCGCGGGCACAGCGCTACAAAAAAGAAACACCTGCGAAGCGCGACTTGCTCACCGCAGGTGTGGAAAGGGTGGACACTTTAGATGCCGCCTAAAACGCGGGCGCCTTGCCCCGGATGTAAAAAAGAGTCCAGACGCGACTTGCGTCCAGACTCAGTCTGGTGGGGAGAGATGGATTCGAACCATCGAAGTCACTGACAACAGATTTACAGTCTGCCCCCTTTGGCCACTCGGGAATCTCCCCCTATTCACTTTTACCGCGCGCCTGGCGTTAAGCAGGTGGAGCTGGTGGACGGACTTGAACCCCCGACCTGCTGATTACAAATCAGCTGCTCTACCAACTGAGCTACACCAGCACAATGGCGACGAGTCATAATATAGCATATAACCCCGGCCCTTGTCAACACCTTTTGATGAAAATATGCAGATTTTGTATCCGTTTTTTTCATCGCTTATTTCTTTTCCGCCTCGGCCTCCGGTTCCTCCCTGCGGATTTTTCCCCTGCCGTCCTTGATGATCTTAATATCCTTGCGGGAATAGGGACGGGGCAGCGCCTCGCGCTGTTGGTCCAGTCGCACCTTGAGCTGGCCGGTGAGAAGGTTGACCTCCTCCACCATACCCCGGCCGTCCGGCGTGTTTACGATGGCGCCCACCCGCGGCGTAATGCGGAGCAGGTCGTCATAAGCGTTCTGCTCGTATTTCAGGCAGCACATCAGCCGTCCGCAGGTGCCGGAAATCTTGACCGGGTTCAGGCTGAGCCCCTGCTCCTTGGCCATTTTAATGGAGACCGGCTGGAACTCCCCTAAAAAAGAGGAGCAGCAGAAGGGCCGTCCGCAGATTCCCATACCGCCGAGCATCTTCGACTCGTCGCGCACGCCGATCTGGCGCAGCTCGATGCGGGTGCGGAAAACCGAAGCCAGATCCTTTACCAGCTCCCGGAAGTCCACCCGCCCGTCAGCGGTAAAATAAAAGAGGATCTTTGAATTATCAAAGGTATATTCCACATCGATGAGCTTCATGCCCAGCTTATGATCCGCGATCTTCTTCAGGCAGATGCGAAACGCTTCCTTTTCTTTGCGGGAATTCTCCGCCACCTTCTTGAGATCCTCCTCGGTAGCGGCGCGCATTACCGGCTTGAGGGGCTTGACAATGGTGGCGTCGTCCACTTCCCGGTTGGGCATAGCCACTTCCCCGCACTCCACCCCCCGGGCGGTTTCCACAATCACCCGCTGGGACAGGGAAAACCGCTCCCCATTGGGATCGAAATAATAAATCTTGCCGACGGTTTTAAACCGGACACCGATTACTTCAGCCATGTATTCCTCCAAAACTGGTTAGAAAGCCGCGCCGCCGGCCGGCGGCGCACCAGATGAACGTTTGATTTGGACAGCCGCCTTCCGAAAGGCGGGCTACACCCTATTATACCGGATTTCCCAGCCCTTTACAAGGGGAGGATTTTTCCGAAAATCAGGCGCGCAGCCGGGCGGACAAAAGGGTGAGAAACAGGGTGTGGTTGATGTTGCCGTCGAGCAGACGGAGCAGCTCCTCCACCCGCCCGATTAAAGCGAGCAGACGTTCGCTGGACAAAGACTGGGCCAGCACCTGCGCCGCAGCCGGGTCGGTGGACAGGTGGCTGCCCCCGCCCAGCCGGATGGAAAGCCCGTCCCGCAAAAGAAGAATCAGCTCCGTGAGGGTGGCCTGGGAAAGGGGCTTATCCCGTTCCAGCTTGCCGGTGAGCTTTAGAAAGGGAAGCTCTGCTGGGGCGCATAAAGCGCGCGCCAGCTTGCCGGCAAGGGCGGCCGCTTCGCTGAGGGTAGAGTCCTCCAGCGCCTCCATAGCCCGGCCGATGACGCCGCCGCAGAGGGCGGCGGCCCGTCTTAGCTCCTCGGGCGGCTTTTGCGGATAAGCGGCCTTGAGCGCCTCCACCGCCTCCTCTTCCCCGACGGGAGCCAGCGAAAGGGTCACACAGCGGGAAAGGATGGTGGGCAGCATGGATTCCCGGCTTTGGGCGGTTAACAAAAACACCGCGTAGGAAGGCGGCTCCTCCAGGATCTTCAACAGGGCGTTTTGGGCCTGCACCGTCATCGCGTGGGCGTTCTCCAGCAGATAGATCTTATACCGCCCTTCGTTTGGGGTGATGAACGCATCGGCCTTGATGGAGCGGATCACATCCAGATGGAAGGAGCGCGCCGACCCGTCCGAGCCGAATTCCCGGATATCCGGATGGATGCCGGCAAGGGATTTGCGGCAGGCCGCGCATGTCCCGCAGGGAACCTCGCCCTCCCCCACGCACTGGTAAGCCGCGGCAATCCGCCTGGCCAGCGTGCGCCGGCCCGAACCGGCCGGCCCGGTGAGCAAAAAGGCATGGGGCAGCCTTCCCGAAGAAAAGATCCGGGAAAGCTGCTCCTTTGCGGTTTCATTACCATAAAAGGCGTTCCACTTCATAGGCCGTTCCTTACAGCTTGATAAACTGGTCGACGTTGACCACAAATACCGTTGCGCCGCCCACCGTGACCTCTACCGGGTAGGAGGCGTATACCTCCATGCCGTAGGCGGAGCTGGCCGGGGCGATCTGGGTGCGCTTTTTGCAGCATTTGGAGATGATATCGAGCACGTCGTCCACCTTTTCGTCGTCGACGCCCACCAAAAGGGTGGTGTTGCCCGCCCGCAGGAATCCGCCGGTGGTGGCCAGCTTGGTGGCCGAGTAGCCGGAGGAGGTAAGGGCGGAGGAGAGCATGGAGCTGTCGTCGTTGTTAACGACCGCAAGGATCAATTTCATCGAGGGTACCCCCTTCAATCGGTCATAGAGACGGGCGCCTTTGTCTATTCTGTTTTAAAAGGGGCGCCGTTTCTTCCTTTATTTTATCACTTTGATCTCACAAATACCATAGCTTTTGAGAATTTTTGCGGACTGCTCGTCGATATACTCGCCCGGCGCCACCACCGGCACCCCCGGTGGACAGGGGCAGGAGGCTTCGGCCGCGATCCGGCCGACGCTTTCTGCAATGGGGATCCGTTCGCCCGGCGCCAGCAGCGCCTGCCTGGGGGAGGCCGCCACCGCCGGCAGGGAGGTTACCTTCCCCGCCTTCGGCAGGGGAGGCCGCCCGTCGGGCAGGGCGGACAGGGCGGCCTTGAGCCGGAGGAAATCTTCATCGGGATTAAAGGGGGATGGGATCAGCACCACATGCATCCCGTCGGCGTATTCCGGTTCAACCCCCTGCTGCCGCAGCCGCTGCGCCGCCTCCTGCCCGGTCAGACCCAGAGGAGCCGTACCGAGGGTGATGCGCACCGGGTCCCACTCCCCCAGCGGCAGGCGCATCCCCAGCGACAGGGCGTGCCGCCGCACGTCGTCCACCTTTTTCGTAAGGGAGGAAAAGGCCGCCTCCCCTTCCTCCTCCAGCCATGCCCGGCAGAGGTCGAGGGAAACCAGGATCGGATAGGATGGGCTGGTGGAGCCGAACAGGGCCATAGCCGAAGGGGCCTCCGCGCAGTAGGCGTCCTGAGCGATGTGCAGCCAGGCGCCCCCCGTCATCACCGGCAGGGTCTTATGGGCGGAATCGCAGGTGATGGAGGCGCCCCGCTCGAGCGGATGGGCGCCGGGGCAGGCGAATTTCAGGTGGGCGCCGTGGGCGTTGTCTACCAGAAGGGGAACCCCGTGGGCACGGCACACCTCCGAGATGCCCCGGATATCGGACAGAACCCCGTAATAGTCGGGGGTGGTCACATAGACTGCGCAGGCGTCCGGGTTGGCGCATAGGGCCGCCTCGATATCCTGCGGATGGATCCGGCCGGGGAGCCCCTCTCCCGCATCCGGCCGGGGAAGGACCCAGGCCGGTATTATGTCCAGCAGGGCCATGGCGTTGACCGCCGCCCGGTGGATGGTCCGCCCGGCGACGATTTTCCCTCCCTGCGGCACCGCCAGGCGCAGCATGGTCTGGATGCACAGCGAACAGCCGCCTGCGGAAAAGAGGGTGCGCTCGGTACCGTACAGGGCGCTTGCCCGCTCCATCGCCTCGGCAATGGGGCCGCTGGCCTCGTATAGGCTGTCGGTGTCGGGGATTTCGGTGGTGTCCAGCCGGAGAAGATCCCCCATCCGATCCAACGGAGAGGCGATCCCCTTGTGGCCGGGCATATGCATCGGGACCCGGCCCAGGGCCAGATGCCGTTCGAGTGCGTTGAGCAAAGGGGAAGCGGACATATTCATTCCTCCATCAGCGTGATTGAAAAAAGGCGGCTTTCTCTCCCAGTGTATGAAAAAGGGGCGTTTTTTGCTACAAAAGGGCGGATTTTGCCTCCATCCCCACCGGGCAGCGGGCCATGCAGATGCCGCAGACCGCCCCCCGCCCGATGTGCTGGTAGGTTTTCATGTGCTTGGAGCAGAGCTCCGGGCTGTAAAAACCCTCCCGCTTTCTGCCGGGGCCGGCTTTTCGGCCCGTGATGGCGCCCGCCGGGCAGGCGTCCCGGCAGACGGTGCATTCCCCGCACCCGGGATAGGCGGGCCGCTCTTCCACCGGCAAGGGGCAGTCGGTCAGTACCGTTGCCAGCCGCACCCGGGGCCCCCATTTGGGGGTGACCAGCAGGGCGGATTTGCCGATCCATCCCAGGCCGGCCGCCACGGCCGCCGTTTTGTGGGGGAAGAGGCCCCGGTACGCCTCCCTGGGCGGGATGGATTGGGAAGCGGCCACCGGCAAAGCCCGGTAGCCGGCCAGCTCCAGCCGGGCCGCCGCACGCAGGGCCCAGGAATCCAAAAAGGCGTTGGCGGTGCGGTAGTGCTGAAAGTAGGGGTAGGTAGGGCCGTCCGCCACCGGCGCTACAATCTGGGAGGAGAGGGCAAAGACCAGCGTAATTCCATAGGGCAGGTGGGCAAGGGAGGGCGGGAGCAGCCCTTCCAGATGGGAAAAGCCTACCTGCGCCATTCCGTCCGCCTTCGCCTGCCTCACCAGTTCCGGATAGTCAAACATCAAAAAAGCCTCCTGCTACATAGGATTGGGGCGGGGCCCTGGCTTGATCCGCCGAACCCCAATCCGCCGTCCCGCCCTTTTCCGGCTGGGCGGGCAAAAACGCCGGGCACCTTTGGGCTGCGGAAAGGGGTCCGGCCTTGGTGGCCCCAGTAGGGGTATTATACATTATTTTGGGGCTTCCAGGGAAGTTTTGTTGCAATCGCAGGGGAGGGATGATAAAATAAAACGGAATCTATATGCGCCCCGTAAGCGGGGGAGGCGAGAGGCGGACAAGCCGTTGGGAGGAGCACTTTGAAGGCAGGCAGGCTATGGCGGGCGGCGGATCTGATACTGATTTTTAGCGTTGCGGCGGCCGCCGTGCTGGCGGCGCTGCTTTTGTGGCGTCCCGCCTCCGGCGACCCGGTGGCGGTGGTCGCCGTGGCCGGGAATGAGCTCGACCGCATCCGGCTGAGCGCGGTCGCCTCCGGGTATGACCTCCCTCTCGATACCGAGCCGGGGGTGGTGCTGCGGGTGGAACCGGGCCGCATCCGTTTTGCCAAAGCGGACTGTCCCGATCAGGTATGCGTCAACAGCGGATGGCTCAGCTCCCCTGGGCAGACGGCGGTCTGCCTGCCCGCCCGGGTATCGGTGCGGCTGGAGGGGGACGGCGGTGTGGACGCGGTGGTACGATGAGTAAGACGGGGGTGCAGCGGGTGGAACAAGACGGCCGGGCAAGGAAGGTGGCGCTGCTGGGGATGCTCTCGGCGGTGGCCGTGGCGCTGTCCTGGCTGGAGGGGATGCTCGCTCCGCTTCCCGGGATGCCGCCGGGGGCCAAGCTGGGGCTGTCCAACGTGGCGACCATGCTGGCGGCCACCACCCTGGGGCCGGGGAGCGCGTTGACGGTCACACTAATCAAAGGCGCTTTCGCCGGTCTGACCAGAGGGCTGACCGCGGGGCTGATGAGCTTGGCCGGCGGCCTTCTCAGCACGGGTGCGGTCTGCCTGCTTTTACGGTGGAGGCGGTGTCCCTTTGGATGGATCGGGATCGGGGTAACCGGCGCGGTCTGCCATAACCTGGGTCAGCTGCTGGTCTCCTACCTGCTGACCAATGCGGCCGTCCTCGCTTACCTGCCCCTTTTGCTGCTGTTCGCGCTTTTGGCCGGTGCGGCGACGGGCCTGACGCTGTATATCCTTCTTCCCGCCGTTTCCCGCATATGGGGGAAGGGCGGATAGGGAATCCAACCGGCAAAAGGAACCTATATGTTACGAGAACAAAGATCGATGATGGAGGAAACACAATGGAAAACAAAACCCTCAGGCGGTTCTTTTCCTTTGGGGCGTCCCGGCCGCACGGCGGCGCGCCGGTGCCCCATCGGAAAAACACCGCGGACAGCGAGACGGTGGTTATGCCGCCGCCCGAACGGGTGATCCTCGCCATGCAGCAGCATATCGGCGCGCCCTGCGAGCCGGTGGTAAAGGTGGGCGAGCCGGTGGCGGTCGGCCAGGTGGTGGGGGATACGAAGGCGTTCGTTTCCGCCCCCGTTCACGCAAGCGTATCCGGCACCGTCAAGGCGATCACCGAAATCCAGCTGCCCGGCGGGCAGCGTACCAAGGCGGTGGTCATCGAAAGCGACGGGGAGCAGCGGGTACATGAAAGCGTGCGGCCGCCGGCCGTCAATAACAGGGAGGAGTTTGCCGCTGCGGTGCGCGCCTCCGGCCTGGTGGGCCTGGGCGGCGCGGGCTTTCCCGCCCATGTCAAGCTCAATCCTCCCAAGGAGGCGAGGATCGACACCCTAATCGTCAACGGCGCGGAGTGCGAGCCCTACATCACCGCCGACTATCGGGAGATTATGGAGAATAGCTGGGACATCCTGTCGGGCGTCTACGCGGTGAAGGAGCTTTTGGGCATTGAAGAGGTAATCATCGCCATCGAGGACAACAAGCCCGACGGCATTAAGGTGCTGCGTTCCATTGCCGAAAGCTCCAACGACCCATATAACCAGGTCAACGTCAAAGCACTCCCCTCCCGGTATCCCCAGGGGGCGGAGAAGGTGCTCATCCAGGCGGCCACCGGGAGGGTGGTCCCCGCCGGCAAGCTTCCCAGCGATGTGGGGGTTGTGGTGATGAACATCACCTCCATCGCCTTTTTGTCCCGATATATGAAAACCGGGATGCCCCTTACCGCCAAGCGCCTGACCATCGACGGCTCGGCCGTCTGGTCGCCGAAGAATATTATGGTACCCATCGGCACCCCCATCAAGGACGTGATGGAATTTGCCGGCGGCTACAAGGAGGACCCGCGCAAAATCATCATGGGCGGGCCGATGATGGGGCTTGCCATGGTGGACGATTCCCTGCCCATCCTCAAGCAAAACAACGCCATCCTCGCCTTCAATGAGAAGGAGGCCAAGCTCATGGAGCCGCTGCCCTGTATCCGGTGCGGCAAATGCGTGCAGGCATGTCCCATGAAGCTGATGCCCACCTCCATCGAGCGGCTTTATAAGGCGAAAGACGTGGAGGGCCTGCAAAAAGCGGGCGCTATGACCTGCATGGAATGCGGCTGCTGCGCCTTCGTATGTCCCGCGGGCCGGCGGCTGGTGCAGTCGATGCGCCTGTCCAAGGCCCTGATTAAGAATACCCCCAAAAAGGAGGCGAACGGATAACATGCAAAAGCTGTTTGTATCCTCGTCCCCTCATCTGCGAAGCGGGACGGGTGTGCGCTCGATCATGCTCGACGTAATCATTGCCCTGGCCCCCGCGCTGGTTGCCTCGGTCATCCTCTTCGGCCTGCGGGCCCTGGCGGTGACGGCGGTATCGGTGGGCGCGGCGGTGCTGGCGGAATACCTTTCCCGGAAGATCATGAAGCGCCCCAATTCCATCGGGGATTTGAGCGCCGTGGTCACCGGTATGCTGCTGGCCTTCAACCTGCCCGTCTCCATCCCCTTGTGGATTGCCGCACTGGGCTCGGCCATCGCCATCGTGGTGGTCAAGCAGTTCTTCGGCGGCATTGGGCAGAATTTCGTCAATCCCGCCCTGGCCGGGCGGATCATCCTGATGGTCTCCTTCCCGGCCCAGATGACCAAATGGACCATGCCCCTGACCTCCTGGAGCGGGGTGGACGCCGTCACCACCGCTACCCCGCTGGGAATTCTCAACGAGGGCGGGGGAGAGGCGCTGCCTCCCCTTCTGGACCTGTTCTTCGGGGTGCGGGGCGGCTGCCTGGGCGAAACCTGCGCCGTAGCGCTCCTTTTGGGCGGCGTCTACCTGGTGGCCCGCCGGGTCATCAATCCCATTATCCCGCTGTGCTATGTGGGGACGGCCGCGCTTTTGTCGCTGGCCTTCGGGCTCGACCCGCTGATGCAGATTCTCTCCGGCGGCCTGCTTCTGGGCGCCATCTTTATGGCCACCGACTATGCCACCTCCCCGCTGACCAATTGGGGAAAGGTGATCTTCGGTGTAGGCTGCGGGGTTCTGACCATGGTCATCCGCCAGTTTGGGAGCCTTCCGGAGGGCGTATCCTTCTCCATTGTCCTGATGAACATCCTCGTACCCTATATTGAACGGCTGACCCGCCCGGTCCCGTTCGGAGAGGGGGCCCAGCAATGATTAAGAAGATCGTTGGCCCGGCGGCCGCGCTGACCATCATCTGCCTGGTGGTCACGGCGCTGCTGGCGGGGACCAATTACATCACCAAGGACATTGTGGCCGAACAGGCCGCCGCAGCGGCGGAGGCCTCCCGCCGGCAGGTGCTGCCCCAGGCGGCCTCCTTTGAAGAGATGGAGATTGCCGATGAGGGAAGCGGCATGTATGCGGGCCTGGATGGGTCCGGGGAGGTAATCGGCTATGTGTTTGAAACCTCCGGCAAGGGCTACGGGGGCGCGGTCAGCGTCATGACCGGCATGACCAAGGACGGGGAGATCACGGCGGTCACCCTGGTGTCCCACAATGAAACCCCGGGCCTTGGCGCAAAGGCCGGCAACGAGGAATTTATTTCCCAGTACCAGGGCGCCGCCCCGGCGGACGGCTTTGCGGTGACGAAGAACGCCCCCGCCGCCGACAACCAGGTACAGGCCGTGACCGGCGCCACCATCACCTCCAGGGCGGTTACCACCGCCGTCAACGAGGCCATTGCACTCTATGAAACCTACGGGAAGGGAGGCGGTCAGTAATGGCAAAGGGAAAGCTTCTGCATACCTTTACCAAGGGCATCGTCAAGGAAAATCCGGTTCTCCGCCTGGTGCTGGGCACCTGCCCCACCTTGGCGGTCACCACCATGGCGGAAAACGGCCTGTGGATGGGGATGGCGGCGACCTTGGTTCTGCTGGGCTCCAATGTGGTCATCTCCCTGACCCGCAGGGTCATCCCCGATAAAGTGCGCATTCCCGCATTCATCACCATCATCGCTGGGTTCGTCACCCTGGTGCAGATGCTGGTAAAGGCGTATACGCCGGAGGTCAACGACAAGCTGGGCATCTATCTGCCGCTGATTGTGGTCAACTGCATCATTTTGGCCCGGGCGGAGATGTTCGCCAGCAAGAACAAGGTGCTCCCCAGCATCCTCGACGCTTTGGGGATGGGGGTCGGCTTTACCGCAGCGCTGGTGCTGATGGGCTCCATCCGGGAGCTTTTGGGCAGCGGCAGCCTCTTCGGCGTCCCCATCACCAGCGGCTTTATTGACCCCATGATCGTCATGATCCTGCCGGCCGGCGGCTTCTTTGTGTTCGCCATCCTCATCGTGCTGGCCAACAAGCTGTCCGGGGATGGGAAGAAGGCTGCGCTCGGCTGTGCCGGATGCCCTTCCGCCGCCCATTGCCCCAACGCCGAGACGGGCGGCTGTGAGGAAAAGAAGGAGGGTGAGCAGTAATGCAGATGGCCATTACCATCCTGATTTCCGGGATTTTGACCGACAACTTCGTGCTGTCCAAGTTCTTGGGGATCTGTCCGTTTTTGGGCGTGTCCAAAAAGACCAACACCGCCGCCGGTATGAGCGCGGCCGTCATCTTCGTCATGCTCATCGCCACCCTGGTGACCTATCCCATCTATGCCTGGCTGCTGGTACCCCAGGGGCTCGATTACCTGCAAACCATCGTCTTTATCCTGGTTATCGCGGCGCTGGTGCAGCTGGTGGAAATTGCCCTTCGTAAATTTTTACCTCCATTATACAATTCGTTGGGGATTTATCTCCCCCTGATTACCACCAACTGTGCGGTTTTGGGGGTAACCATCCTCAACTTCGACAACAACTACACCTACGGCGAAGCCATCCTCAATGCCTTCGGCGCAGGCGTGGGCTTTTTGCTGGCGATGGTGATCTTCGCGGGCGTGCGGGAGAAGCTGGAGGGGTGCGATATCCCCGAATCCCTCAAGGGCCTTCCCATCACCCTTGTGGCCGCTTCGCTGGTGTCCCTTTCCTTCCTGGGCTTTCAGGGCCTGGCGGAAGGATTGTTTCAGTAGAAAGGAGGCGTTTTCTCTTGTTCGAAGCGATTTTGACCCCGGTTGTCATTGTCGGTATCATCGGGCTTTTGGCCGGTGTTGGTTTGGCGGTGGCGGCCATTGTCATGGCGGTTCCGGTTGACCGGAAGGCCCAGGCTATCAAGGAAGCGCTTCCCGGCGCCAACTGCGGCGCCTGCGGCTATTCCGGCTGCGAGGGCTATGCGAAGGCTCTGTCCGAAGGAACGGCGCCCGCCGGCCTATGTTCCCCGGGCGGCGCACAGGTGGCCCGGGAAATTGCCTCCATTCTGGGGACCGCCCCGGCTGCGGTGGAGTATAAAACCGCGCTGGTGCGCTGCAACGGCACGAACCGGAATACGGGGACAAAGATGGAGTATGACGGCCTCAAAAGCTGCGCGGCCGCCAGCATGTTTTTCGGCGGCACCGGCAAATGCTCCTACGGCTGCGTCGGCTACGGCGACTGCGTTGCTGCCTGTGAATACGGCGCCATCCGCATCTGCGACGGGGTGGCGGTGGTCAATCCCGCCCTCTGCCGGGGCTGCAACAAATGCGTCACCGTCTGTCCCAAGCATATCATTGAGCTGGTCAGCGCGCAGGCGGCGTCGGTGGTGCGCTGCCGCAACCAGGACAAGGGCGGCGAAACCCGCAAGCAATGCTCCGTCGGCTGTATCGGCTGCATGCGGTGTGTAAAAGCGTGTGAGTTTGACGCGGTGCATGTGAAAAACTTCCTGGCGTCGGTGGACTATGACAAATGTACCGGCTGCGGAAAGTGCAACGAGGTTTGCCCGGTGGGCTGTATCAGTATGCTGAAGGTTCAGGAAATCCAGGAGAATACGGCGGCGAACGAGGCGGCCGTTTCCTAAGGGATAAGAAGAAGCCCGCTGCATTTCGATGCAGCGGGCTTCTTTGGTCTTGCTGATGGGGGATCCAGCGGGCAAAAAAGGACTGGCAGGATCAGACTTTCCGGGGATTTGTGCGCGCTGCCGGCGGCCTATGCAAAAAAACAGAGGGATATGCCCCGGGCATATCCCTCTCTCTCTTTTATCCCACATTATCTTTTTACCGCCGTCAGGGTTTTCACCAGCTGCTTTCGGTCCTTGCTGGTGGAGACCGCCACCAGCTCGTCCCCCGGCTGAATGATGGTGTTTCCGCGGGGGATAAAGAACTCCCCGCGCCGTACCACCGATACGATGATGCACTCCTCCGGCAGCGGAATCTTGCTGATGCGCATATTGCTTACCGCCGCATGCTCAGGCACCTTGATTTCGCAGATAACCCCTTCCCCGTGGATGGAGGCCAGCAGCCGGATCCCTACGGTGTCCACCGTCTGTTCAATCAGGCTGGTAATCAGGCCGGTGGAGGATACCGGGATATCCACCCCCAGCTTTCGCATAATCTCCAGGTTCTTGGGATTGTTGGAACGGGCGATGGTCTTTTTCGCCTGGAATTTAACCCGTCCCAGCTGGCAGGCGATCAGATTGCTTTCGTCCTTGCCGGTAACCGCCACCAGCGCGTCACAGTCGCCGGCACCGGCGGAGTTGAGCGATTCAATGGTCGTCCCGTCCCCGCAGACCACCGGAATATCCAATTCGTTGGCAATACGGGTGCAGGCGTCCTTATTGGTTTCAATCAGGCGGATGTCGTGACCGTTTTCCAGCAGGGTCTTGCACAGGTAGTACCCCACCTTGCCGCCGCCGATGATGATGATTTTCACAGACGTTTCCCCCTTTTCCCCGGTCAGTCCACCACCCGGCAGCAAATCACCTTGTCGCCCTCATCAATGATATATTCCGGCGGCAGCTTTGCGGCCAGGATGATCTCCCCGGAATCCTTCTGTACACCGAAGATTTCCTCATTGTCCCGCAAAGGGACGTGGACCAGCGTTCTCCCCCGGATGGAACGGTCCGGGTGCTTGACGGCAAACCCGACCGTGCAGTTGTCGAAGGAGATGGTGCGCGGCTCGTCTTTTTCAATCATGACCGAATACAGGGTATCCACCGTCAAACGGGTGGGGCAGATGGTGCGGATGCCGAAATGACTGAAAACCGTTTCCCGGGACGGGTCAACAATGCTGGCCACCACCCGGGGGACCTGAAAGATTTCCAGCGCCATCTGGGATACCATTATGTTTACATTATCGTCGTTGGTGACCGCCACCAGCGCGTCACAGCTTTCAATGCCGGCGTTTTGCAGAACCTCCTGATCCACAGGGATTCCCACCACCGTCACCCCGGTAAAATCCAGCCCCAGCTGTTGGAGCTTTTCCGGATCCCGGTCCACCACCGCCACAGAATGCCCATATCGGTTGAGTGCTTTCGCCAGGCGTACCCCGATTTTGTCGCACCCAACAATCATCACGTTCATACACTTACTCCATTTCCCGCGCAAGCCGGATGGTTTCGCTTTGATGCGCGTACCAGAATTGTCTGCGTCGCTTCCTGTGCAAAGAAACAAGCCCCGCAGGGCAAATTCTGCCTCACGGGACGGGTCTGCCGCCAAGGGGCCTGTGTTTCGTACCGACAGGGTTCTTACTCTCCGCCGCAGACACATCGTTCCTAAAAAAGCAGGATAACCGCAAAAGCTACCCGTTCTTTCGCGCCCTTTGCGCCGGCTGCCTTTAGGCCAATCGGGAAGGAAAAAGCCGGCTGCCCAGGGCTAATGAAAAAGGGTAATATAAAAGAAAAAGTCTGAACGCATATTGCGTCCAGACTCAGTCCGTTGGCCCGCCCGGAGGGATTCGAACCCCCGGCCTCCAGAATCGGAATCTGTCACTCTATCCAGCTGAGCTACGGGCGGATACTGGCTTGCCCAAATACTATACCACATGAAAAACCGTCTGTAAAGAGAATATTTATAAATAATTCCAATATCATGTAATTATGAGCGAATATCCATCCTTTTTTTGCTCATCATTGCGCCGATTCGCCCCGTTTCCCGGGCGGTCAGCCCGCCCCAGCCCTCCGTTCGCAGCCGTTCCCCCAGCCCAAGGCTTTCCGCAACCCGGATTTTTTCCAGGTCCCTTGGAGTCAGAGCCTTTTTCTTTTTTTGTGCCATCGGCGGTACCCTCCTTCTATGACCCTACCGCTAGTTTCCTCCCGGTAAGGCAAATTATGCACCATCTTCCAAGGAAAAAGGAAAAAGATGGGCCAATCCGGTATAAACCCAGTCATGTCCGACCATTCTATTGACATATAAATACCATAGGTACTCTACCGAAAGGCGGGACTGACATGAGCGGACTCAGAGAATGGAAAAATCAAATCCTTCAAAAGAAACCCGACGCGCAGGAAGTGTATACCAAAGAGCTGCTCGCAGAGATTCGGGAGGTATGCCGGCAGATGCAAAGCGCCAATTGCCGGTTTGCCAATGAAAACGACAATGACCTGGTGGACGCGTGCATCTATGAAATGGAAGCGCTGAATGCGCGCTATCGGTTTCTCATCAAACGGGCGCGTGAGGTAGGGATTACCTGCACGCCGATCCAGGCCAAGGAAATCAAGGGGGGAGAACAGGTGGGATAGGCGTAGTGGCCGCGATTGCGGTTTTGGCAACCGGCGGCTTGGTCATCATCGGTTTCATGGTTCGATCCGGAAAGCCGGTGCGCAGCCTGCTCAGCTCAGCGGTGCAGGGAGTCCTGGCGCTGGCAGTGGTCAATTTGACCGGGACGCTGACAGGAGTGACCCTATCGGTCAACGCAGCCAGCCTCGGCGTAGCTGCGTTGGGCGGTGTGCCGGGGATCATCGGGCTTTTGATGATGAACATAGTAATGGCGGGTTAACCGAAAAGGGAGGCAAAGCGTCGGCTTTGCCTCCCTTTTTCCATTGCTCTTATACCCCGACCATCCGGCGGAAAGCCTCCACATCGCCGGTTTGCAGAGCCAGCACTCCCGCATATACCCGGCCTGGGTCCTTTAGAAAGTCCTCCCGCACCACCTCCGCCTGGATGCGGTCGGCCACCAGCAGGGAAAGCTGCATCAGCTCCCGCTTGCCGTCGGATACGTGGCAGGTCACCGTAAAGCCGTCCGGGGTTTTTTGGATTTCCACCTGGTTTTCCCGTTCCAGCTTGATCCGGGTCATCAGCTTCATTGCCGCATGTACGGCCTTTTCCCGCACCGAAATGGGCAGATCCGATTCCAACGTCTGCGCAATCCGGCTGCCCGAATCGGTTACCGTGAGCATATCGTCCCCTTCGGTTGGATGAATATGCCCCCGTTCCAACAGCTCTCCGATTGCGTCGGTCACTTCAAAGTAATTGGCCAAGCCGTTGGCCTGAATGACTTGAATGATGCTCTCTCTGGAGAGGGGGACGCCCACGCTTTTGAGCAGATAGCAGACAAGAAGCAGTACTTGGCTGCGGCTGGTCAATCCTCCGGGGACCACTCCGTTTACGAATACATTTTGCTCCATGGTGAACCACCTTTCCGTCAAATCTGCTATTTTTTCTATTATACTACCTTTTTGCCGTTGGGGAAAGGGGGAAGAAAAGCGTCCCGCCATCCGAAGCGGAGGGCGGGACGCAAAAAAGGAGATGGCTGTCAAAGCAAGGAATGCGAGACCTTGCTTTTCCAAAATCTGAAATTTACAAAAAGAAGGTGGTTTTTATTATGAATTAAAGTCCTTTGCAAGTCAATATTTAAAAATGCAGATTTTGTTCTTTGAAATATAGCTATTTTTCACATATGGAAAGATAAATAAGAAAGAATAAAAGAGATTATATTGTATTTTGATTTTATTCTATTTATTTTTGATTTTTTTGATCGTGAAAAATTTCCTCCTAAACAGCCTCCCGATAGGGAAAAAACGCGCAGAAAGAAATCCCGGCCCACAAGAAGTGAGCCGGGATCGGTCAAATGGCTTGTGTGTTTGCGAGAATCGCTACCGGGAGAGGGTGGTGGTAAGCGGGAGGGTATCTTCCGCCCAGACCAGATCCGCGCCGGCGACCTTTACGGTAAAGTTACGGATGCCGTAAGAACCAACCGCAAGCTTATAGGTCCAGGTGCGCACGCCGTCCTGATCCACATAGGTGCAGGAAGAGGGCGCCAGGCCGATGCCGTTCTCATTGAAGAGGCGGACCTTTGTTACGCTGGTAGAGGTCTTGATGGTAGCTGTGATGGGCTCGTTGACCTTACCGGCAGCGTCGATCGTTGCGCTGTAAAGCTCGACGTCGTCCGTACCGGAGGGAGCCGCATCGTCGATCCGGAAGCTGACGTCCACGCCGGTGTCCACGCCGTCCGCAAAGACGCTCAGGGTACGGTCGCCCTTGGTGGCGAGAGACAAGGTCAGGGTCCAGGTGATGGTCCCGTCGCCGTTGTCCTTAGAAGTGCGGGTGGAGACCAGGCCGTTGCCCGACTCACTGGCCAGATATACCTTTTCTACGGTATCCGGCGTAGTGATGGTGGCGGTAATGGTCTCGTTGGGCGTATAGATTTCCTTATCCACAGAAGCGGTGACTTCCACAGGAGTGGGAGGAACGTCCGGCTCAAAGCCGTTGGTATAGACCACCGGATAGGTGGGCAGCTCCATGTTCAGGACCTTGTCCTTCACATCCTCGCCCAGGTAGAAGCCGCCGATATGCGCCGGCTGGTTGTAGGAGGTGTTCTGAGACGCAACGCCGATGCGGTAGCCGGAATCGTGCATCAGGGTATAAATCATGTAATCGGTCGGGATGGTGGTGGAGTAAATGCGCAGCTCGGTGGAGTCGGTGGAGCGGGCCACGATTTCCTCACGCCAGTCGCCGAAGATATCGGCGGTCAGGTTCGGGGTATTCTTGGTGCCGTTGTTGGTAACGGTATCTTCGAGCACCGCGAGGGTATCAAGGGTGTTGGTTTCCCAGTTGTACTTGTAGATGGTCTGTTCGGTGCCGCCGTTGGAAGCGCCCGGGTCCTTGCCGTCGGGCAGCTCCTGAAGCAGGTCGCCGTCCCAGTAGGTCGCCCAGTTGCAGACCATGCCCTTGGGCTTGGTCTCCACAACCGTCTCGCCGTAGACATTGTACATCGAGTCGGTCGGGTCGATCACTTCGCTGGAGGGCTTCTGGGCCCACACTTCAAAGCCGGGGTTGGGCGTTACGTTGGCGGCGATGCCGCGGCCGGTGTCCTGGGCCGCATACTTCTTACCGAAGATGAGCGCGCCGTTGGAGGCGTCCACCACCGAGAAGTTTACCGCGCTGTTGGAATCCTCGTAAGGCATCATGACCTGCAGGCCCTGACGGTCCGGGAAGAAGGGGCCCACATGCAGCGCGTCGCCGTGGCCCAGGTTATAGGAGGACGGGGCTTCGCCGTTCTGGCTCCACAGCAGGGAACCGTCGTAGTTGATGGCCAGCGGGCCGGTGGTGATTTCATCGAAGCCGTCGCCGTCCAAATCGCCGGCAACCGTGTAATGCGCGCCCTTGCCGTAGTAGTCGTTGGGGTTGGAAAGCTTGCTGGAATCAAAGTTCCAGTACTGCTGCAGCTTGCCGTCCACCACGAAGTAGGCGCCCATGGTCACCTTAGTGTAGTAGCCGCGCTGCTCCAGGATCGCCGGACGGGTCTTGGTGGCGTCCTGCGGATCGGGAGCGTAGAACATGGTGTTGTTGAAGCGGTCGGAGCGGTTGCCCCAGTCGTCGCCCCACAGGGAGGAATCCACAATCTTGTTGGGATAATCGACGCAGTCCATCAGCGCGCCGGTCTCGCCGTTGACCAGAATGAGGTATTCGCCCTGGCGCGGGTCGATGACATGGCCGTTGGAAGCAACCCAGTCCGCCGTCGGGTCGCCGATGGTGGCGATGCAGTACTGGTCTTCCATGGTCATAACGCCTTCTTCGTTGGGCGCGTAAATCTTCGTGCCGTCGGCGGCCTTCACGACGAATTCCGCCTTGCTGTCCTCGTCGAAGTCGTAGAACAGGAACTGATTGTAGTGGGCGCCGGAAGGCTCATTGTAGCCGATGTCCACACGCCACAGGATGGTGCCGTCCATCTTGTAGCAGTCGAAGTAGGTCGGGCTGGTCATGCCGGTCTTGCCGGAGTCCATCGAGTTGCTGGGATACCATTTGACCACGACCTCATACTCGCCGTCGCCGTCTACATCGGCCACCGACGCGTCGTTGAGGGTGTAGCTGCCGATGGTGCCCGAGCCGTCATGGGTCGGCCGGTCGGCCGGCTTCTGGACCGGGATGCTCAGATAATTTTCACTCAGCGCCGTGAAGGGCTTGCTCATGGTGGAGGCGCCGTTCAAAATAGACTCAACCACATATACGTCGCCCGCTTTCCCATCCGCGTCCACGTAATTGGTCTTGGTGGTAATGGGCTGGTCGTTGATCTTCTGGTCGTTGCGGTAAAGGTTGAAGGAAATACCGGTGTTGTACTCGGTGGAGAGCAGGCGCCAGCTGACGAAAACGCCGTCCGCCGACTGCATCGCCACCACGCCGCGATCCAGCCATTCGGTAGAACGCTCAACGGCGTTGTAACCGGCGGGAGGCGGGTTGATAAAGACCGTAAAGGTCGGGACGATTTCACGGAAGTTGTTGTATTCCGACGGGAACGTGCCGGTAAAGACATACTGGCCGGCCTTGGTTTCATCAAATTCCGGGGTGCTTGTCCAGGCAACTTCGATTTCCTTCATCGTCTTGTCGCCCATCGAGGCGGTGACGGTGGTGGGCAGGGTGATCGGATCGCCCAGATAGGCATAGATGTTGCTCGGCTGGGTGATGGACATGATCGCGTTGGCGGAATAAAGCTTGGTATAGATGCAGAAATTGTCGATACCGCTGGTGAAGGTATGGTTCTTGCCGCTCAGGCGGATACCCTGCATGGCGACGCGGGTGATACCGCCGGCCGTTTCCTCATCCAGGGGGATGTCCGCGTAGGTGAGGGCCGTCTCCGGCTCGCCCCGCTTGGAAACCACCAGGGTAGCGGTGTTGTCCTTAAAGTTGAAGGTCAGCTCCACGCTGTACCAGACGTTCTGCTCGGTGAAGCCGATCTTGGTCGCTTCAGTGGGAGAGCCGTTCTGGTTGCCCGCATAGTATCCCAGCTGGCCGTCGCTGTTTCTCGACTGAAGGGCGAAAACCTGTCCGTTCTGGGAGAAGAACGCGAACTCATTGGAGTTGTCGCCGGAAACGTTCGAGCCGGGCAGCCAGTCGAAGGTGAAGTAGAGCAGGTCGCCCTCGATGGGGGAGTCGAAGCTCTTGCTGGCGGTACGGCCGCCGGACTGATTGGAAACAGAGAACTGCAAATAGTGGTTGCCGTTGGCTTCGGTGGCGTTGGAGGGGTTGGCGTTGCCGTCAAAGCCCCAGATGCCGCCATCCTCGAAGTCGGCCGACTGGCTCAGGGACAGCGGGGATTTCACGCTGATCTGAACGTTGTCGATGCCGTTCGTAAAGGTGTGGTTGAGGCCGCTCAGACGGACGCCGTTCATGGATATCCGGGTCAGCGGGCCTGCGGTTTCCTCGTCCAGGGCAATGTCCGCATAGGTCACCGCCGTCTCCGGCTCGCCCCGCAGCGCTACCGTCAGGTCGGCGGTCTTATCGGCCAGATTCAGTTGCAGCGTCACGCTGTACCAGGCGGTCTGGTCGGTAAAGTCAAGCGGGGTGGTGGCAGACGGCGCGGTGGAAGTGGCCGTGCTGTTGCCCACATAGTAGCCCAAGCTGCCCGCCGTACTGGCGTTCGCCTTGGACTGCAGGGCAAAGACCTGGCCGGCCGCCGAGTAGATGGCGAATTCGTTGGAGTCGTCGCCGCCGGTATTGGTGCCGGGCAGCCAGTCGAAGCTCAGTTGGATCTCGTCCGCGTCGTAAGGCGTGTCAAACGACTTGCTGGCGGTACGGGCACCCGACTGGTTGGTGATGGAAAACTGCAGGTAATGGTTTCCGTTGGCTTCCTGTGCAATGGAAGGGTTGGCATTGCCGGAAAAGCCCCACAGATCGCCGTCCTCAAAGTCGGTGGAATCACTGACTTCATAGTCGGCGGGAGGCGCCGCGAACGCGGTGACGGTAAAGACGCTCATCACCATGCTCAGGCAGAGCAGCAATGCAAGGAGTTTCCTGGTTTTCATTGCTTTCATACATCTCCCTTTTCTATACTCATCCGCAAAAACCAGATGGTACCATTATGATATATGATTTTGCCAAAAGTGTCAATTTGTTTCCCTAAAATTTTATCAGTACCACTCGATTTTTGTAATTATCACTTTTTTTGACCTGAAATATTGTGCAACTAGCCATACAAATTTGACACGGCGCCTCTCTGGAGCCCTGCCCGCATGTGCAGGCCCGGGTATAAGGCGGGGGATTCAGAAAAAACGGAAAAACTGCAGAAACTGCAAAGGGCCCGTGTATGCCAAAGCATACACGGGCCCCTTTTACAGGAAGGAAAGAAGAAGGATACTAGCGGGAAATGTCGATCTGCAGGGTTTCAGCGTCGTCCGTCCAAACCAGGTCGGAGCCGGCGACCTTCACCGCAAAGGTGCGGCTGCCGATGCTGCCCACGCTGACCACATAGGTCCAGGTGCGCACATCGCCTTCGTCCACATAGGTGCAGGAGGAGGGCGCCAAGCCAGTGCCGTTCTCATTGAAGAGGCGGACCTTGGCCACGCTGGTGGAGGTCTGGATGGTGGCGGTGAAGGGCTCGTTGACCTTGGCGGTCTTGGGCGCTTCGGCGCTGATCAAGGCCGCATCGCCGCCCGGCAGGACCGCTGCATCGCCGATGTAGAAGCTGACCTGCATACCGGTGTCCTCACCGTCGGCATACACGCTCAGGGTGCGGTTGCCCTTGGTGGCCAGCGAGAGGGTCATGGTCCAGGTGATGGTGCCGTCCCCGTTGTCCACGTATTCGCGGGTGGAGACCAGGCCGTTGCCGGACTCGCCCACCAGGTAGGCCTTCTGTACATCCTTGTCGGTGACCGCCTTAACGGTGATGAGGGAATCGGTGGTGTAGGCTTCCTGATCCGCCCAAGCCTTATACTCGGTCTTTTCCGGGTTCTTAATCAGGGCCAGATCGTCGAACATAACCCACTGGTCCGCCGCAGCGTCGGAATAAACGCCGATTTCACACTGGCCGCCGGTAACCTGGATGTCCTCAGAGAGGACCACCAGCGTCCAATCGTCAATCTTGTTGGCCAGAGAGGCCTTGTACTCCTGATCGCCGGACTTGAGGTACATCTCGCAGGCGGCCTGTCCGCCGCTGCTTCTGACCCAGCCGTACATGGTGTAGGAGCCGTCCTCCAGATTGGAGATGGTCTGCTTGGTTGTGGTCTTATAAGCGTCCGTGCCTTCGTTGCGCTTGGTGTACCCGTGGTACCACGAATAGTTGCCGAAGATCGGGCTGCAGAAAGCCTTGTCGTCGATGAGCAGCTGGAATTCCTTCTCGGCCGCGGAGGTGCCGCGGTTGCCGCCGTAGTTGATCTGTGCAACCTGGCCGGCGGTGGACTCAGTCTCCCAGCCGTTGGGGCTATTGACGTAGCTTTGGATCGCGCCGAGAGCACCGGCAACGCGGTCGCACTCGAAGGAGGGGTTATGGATGTAGTTGTTGTTTTCGCCTATCGACCAGGTGCCTTTTTCCAGGTCGATTTCAAACTGGGAAGCGTCGTTGAAAACCGGGGTGATGCCGTCTTCCGCGATGGTAACCGGGCACCAGGAGTTGTAGCCGATGCCGTTGCCCGCCATGTCGGACCAGCGGTCGCCCAGGAAGAGGATCAGGGTGTCCTCCGTGCCCTCAACCTTCACAAAGTTGCTCACCTGGGAAACATGGCTGAAGGTGGACACGCCGCCTTCCATCGGGAGGGAGCTGTCCGGCTTGCCGTTGAGGTCGGTAAAGGGGCCTGTGGGGCTGTCGCCGATCATCACGAAGCTGGGGGAAGAGTTCCAGCCGCGCAGGTCGGAGGAAACCAGGTAATACTTGCCGTTGATGGTGAACATGGAGTTGGCTTCCCGGCCGCCGGAACGCCCGTATTCCTCGTTGCCTTCGTAAACCTTGGTGATCTTCTCGATCTGGGTGTAGTCCTCGTTGAATTCACCCACATAGATGATGTCGCGTTCCCGCAGGGTGTTCTCTGCATCCTGCTGATACGGAGGGACGGTAACGCCGTCGGAGCAGAAGATGAGGTAAGGCGTGCCGTCGTCGTCAACGAACACGGTCTGGTCGCCGGTGCCGTCGCTGAAGCAGCCCAGGGGCTTCAGGGAATCCTGGCTGTTGACCACCGTAAAGGGGCCTGTGGGGCTGTCGGAGGTCGCAAAAATGAGCTTCGGCCATTTTCCGTTGTTCAATGCGCCGGAGAACTGAGAAATAAGGACGTAATTGTCGTTTTTCTCATTGTACATGACGCCCATGCGGCCGACCCACCAAACCATGGATGCGTTCAGGCCGCTCTTGGTCAAAACGTCGCCCTCATAATCCCAGTTGACCAGGTCGGTAGAGGAATAGCAGGTAACCGCCTGGAAGCTGGAAGAGCCGGTTTTCGCGCCGTTGGACTCGTAATAGGTGGACGCCGCGGTATATTTCGCGCCGTACCAATAGTACTTATCGCCGAATTTCTGGATATTGCCGGCCTGCGAATAGATGGGGTTGCCGTCGGTATCCAGGTAGAAGGTGTCGTTGGTGATGGTATCTTCGTTGTTATAGACGGTGACCAGGCAGGAGGCGGTAGAACCGTCCGCAGCCTGGGCGGTAATGATGGCTTCGCCCGCACCGACGGAGATGACGGTGCCGCCCGAAACCACCGCGACCTTCGGATCGCTGGTGGACCAGGAAACGTCCGCCTCGTCGGCTTCCAGATGGACCAATTCGCCGCCGGACAGCAGGGAGACTGCGCTTTGGTTGAGGGTAAGGCCGGCGTCGCCCGCCGCCGATACCACGCCCTGGAAGGTGGTAAAGACCAGTGCGAACAGGAGCAATACCGCCAGGAGCTTGCGTGCTTTCATGAATAATTCCTCCTTTTTTGCCGGAGCATACCGGGTAAGGCCCTATCCGGCTGCCCCGTGGTTGAAAGATACGGATAAAATGTAGAAATTTGTATGTACAAGATAGAGGAAAGGGCCGGCGGCAGAGGATCCCGCCCCTGCGGCCCGACGTTGGCTGTCCTTATGCTTGTACCGCCCAGGCCCGGCTCGTCCATTCCCGGGCGTTGGGCCTTCCCGTTCTGCGGCGGCTATGGAAACGCTTCTTTTCCCGATCGTTTCATTATCCGGACCCTCCTTTTCTTTCTCCTTCTTCTTCTGGCACTGCCGATAAGAATATAACGACAATTCCTTTTTTATATTATAAATAAAACAAAGAAAAAAAAAGGAATTAATTCGTTATTTTCTTATAAAAACTAGGAAAAAATATGAACAAAATTCAAATTAAATGGATGGAAATTATGTGAAAGGGGCCCCAGCCTGCGAAAAACAGGCCGGGGCCCCTTCTTAGAAGGAAGAAACTATAAGAATAAAAGGAAGGAAGAAGCTATTTGGTGATGAGGACTTGCAGCGTCTCGGTATCCTCCGCCCATACCAGGTCGGAGCCCGCAACCTTCACCGTGAAGGTACGGCTGCCGGTGCTGCCCACGCTGACCACATAGGTCCAGGTGCGCACGCCGCCTTCGTCCACATAGGTGCAGCTGGTGGGAGCAAGGCCCACGCCGTTCTCATTGAAGAGGCGGACCTTGGCCACGCTGGTGGAGGTCTGGATGGTGGCCGTCATCGGCTCGTTGACCTTGGCGGTCGCATCCATCTCGGCGCCAATCAGCTTGACTTCACCCGGTTGCGCAACGGGGGTGTCGTCGATCTTGAAGCTGACGTCCACGCCGGTGTCCTTGCCGTCGGCATACACGCTCAGGGTGCGGTCACCCTTGGTGGCCAGGGAGAAGGTCAGCGTCCAGGTAACCGTGCCGTCCTCGTTGTAACGGAAGGAGCGGTTGCTGGCAAGGCCGGCGCCCGATTCGCTGACCAGGTACACCTTCGCCACATCGTCGCCGGTGGTCACGGAGACCTGGATGGTGTCGTTGGGCGCATACACTTCCTTGTCCGCAGAAGCCGTCACTTCCACCGGTTCATTGGTGTAGTACATCGGGTAGGTGGGCAGCTCCATCGCCAGGACCTGGTCCTTGACGTCCTCGCCCAGATAGAAGCCGATGTGCGGCGGCTGGTTGTAGGAAGTATTCTGGTTGGCCACCGCGGTGCGGTAGACCGGGTCATGCATCAGGGTGTAGATCATGTAATCGGTGGGGATGGTGGTCGAGTAGATGCGCAGAGCGGTCGAATCGGTGTTGCGGGAAACCATTTCCTCGCGCCAGTCGCCGAAGATGTCGGCGGTCAGGTTGGGGTTGTTCTTGGTGCCGTTGTTGGTGTAGGTGCCTTCGAACACCTCAAGGGTCTCGAGGGTGTTGTTTTCCCAGTTGTACTTGTAAATGGCCTGGGCGGTGGGGGTCTCGTCGGCCGTCGCGTCGATCTTCTGGCCGTCGGGCAGTTCGTGGAGCAGGTCGCCGTCCCAGTACATATTCCAGTTACAGGTGAAGTTGACCGGCTTTTCGGTCACGATGGTTTCGCCGTAGGCATTGAAAATGCCGCCCACCGGAACCTGGCCGGGCGTCTCGTTGTTCGGGCGCTGGCCCCAGGCCTCGTAGCCGGGCTGCGGGGTGATGTTGGCGGTGATGCCGCGGCCGCAGTCAAAGTCGGCGTTTGTGAAGCGGATCCCCATCAGGGTAAAGCCGGTGGTGCCGTCGAACAGGGCGAAGTTATAGGGGGATTTCTTGTCTTCAAAGGGGGTAAAGACCTGCAGGCCCTCCCGGTCGGGGAGCATCGCCGCTACATGCAGCGCGTCGCCGTGGCCCAGGTTCTCCTTGCCGTCCTTGCCGTTTTCGATCCACAGGGTGGAACCGTCGTGGTCGATGGCCATGGCGCCCACGATGATCTCATCGTAGCCGTCGCCGTCCACGTCGGCGGTGGACAGGGAGTGGTTGCCGCGGCCGTAACGCTCGTCGCTGTTATTGGGCCCAGTCATCCAGCTCCACTGTTTTTCCAGCTTGCCGTCGATCAGGAAGTAGGCGGCGTAGCCGCTGACGGTATAATAGCCGCGCTGCTCGATGGCGGCCGGGCGGATTTCCGAGGAGCCCTCCTCCACCGGCAGATAAGCGACGCCGGCGTTGAAGCGGGTGGAGCGGTTGCCGTAGTTGTCGCCCCACTGGCTGTCGGTGTAGGAATCGTAACGGGTCGGGTAATCAACGGTGTCGAGGATGGCGCCGGTCTCGCCGTCAAACGCGGTCAGGAACTCGCCCGCGCCGGCGACGGTCTCTTTACCGGTAGAGGGATCCACGTCCATCTTGGTCGGGTCGCCTACCACGCCGAGAACCACGGTTTCATCCATGATGCCTTCGGCGTTGGGCGCATAGACGGTGGCGCCATTGGCGGTGCGGATGATGAAGTCCGCCTTGCCGTTCTGCTCGAAGTCAAAGAGGAGGAACTGGTTGGTGTGCGCGCCGGACATGGTGTTGGTGCCCATATTGATGCGCCATAGGATGGTGCCGTCGAGCTTATAGCAGTCGAAGAGGGTCGGGCTGGTGGGGGTGCGTCCGGAGGAGTCGATGGCGTTGTCCGGATACCACTTGACCACGATCTCATACTCGCCGTCGCCGTCCACATCGGCCACCGACGCGTCGTTGAGGGTATAGCCGGCCGTGTCGCCCTTGATGGTCGCCTTGGGCGCGGGCTTCTGGACCGGGATGTTCATGTAGTTGTGCTCAAGAGCGGTAAACGGCTCAGACAGGGAGGATTTGCCGTTTACAATGGATTCGACCACATACACGTCGCCCGGCTTGCCGTCGGGATCGGTGTAGTTGGTGACGGTGGTGATGGGCTCGGCATTGATTTTCACATCGTTGCGGTATACATTGAAGGAAATATCGGTGCCGTATTCGGAAGCCAGCAGACGCCAGCTGACGAACATGCCACTGCCGTTGTTGAGCGCAATCACGCCGCGGTCAAGCCATTCCATCGAACGGTCATAGCCGTTGTAGTTGGTGGAGGGCTCGGTGTAAATCACGGCGATTTTCGCCGTCAGGTTCTGGGGGTTGGCGAACTCGCCCGCTTTTTCCAGAACCGGAGCGGTGTAGAAATAGGTGCCTTCCTTCGCAGCGTCGAAGGGACGGTCGGAGGTCCATTCTCCCAGCTGGGCAATGGCGGTCTTGCCGTTGTCCAGGAAAACCGTCGTCTCGGTGGGGAGTGCGGGCATCGGATCGCCGAAATCAACGCCGATGTTCTTCGGGTTGGAGACGGCCGAAATGTCCGGATACCGCTTGTAGGTCACCGTAAAGGTGGCCGACAGGTCGCGGATGTTTTCATACGCGTCCCCCGTAATCAAAGGAGCGGTCATGGTATAGGTGCCGTTGACCTCGGGGTTAAAGGCAGGGGTGCAGGTCCATTCGCCCACCGGAATGTCCACCACGGAGTAATCCCCCAGGGTAGCCTTAACAGAGGTGGGGTTCGGGAATTCGTCGCCGTAGGCGATGGTCACGTCGTCCGGATTGACGATGGACAAAATCGCGTTGGCCGGATAGGATTCACTGGAAATGGAGAAGTTGTCGAATCCCATGGTGTTTTTGACATTGCCGCCGTTGCCGCTGTCGTCCGCCTTGCGGCCGCGGGTGGCGAAGATCCACATCTCGGTAAGGTCGGTAGCCGCCTCCGGGATTGCAATGTCGGCGAATACCGTCGGCGCGGTCTGGGCGTCGTCCCTGGCCTTGATGGACAGGCTCGCCTTATGGGTGGCGAAATCCAGGGTCAGGCTGATGGTAACCCAGGTGCCGGCCTTAAAGCCGGTGTCGGTACCGCCCTGGTTGACGATATTGCCGGTAAAGAGAGCGGGGGCGTCGCCGGTATAGAAGGCGAGCTTGCCGTCCTTACTGACGTTGAAGGTGAAGGTCTGGCCGGCGGTGCTGTAGAAACGGAGCTCCGCAGCATTGTGGTCGTTGGGGACCGTGCCGGGCAGATAGTCGAAATTGATGACAGCCTTGCTGCCTTCCTTTGCTTCAAAGGTCTTGAGATTTCCGCGGTTGCCGCCCGAGCTTCCCAACTCGGCTTGGAAATAGTGGTTGTTTCCCTCCGACTGGGTCGAGAAGGAGTAACCGGCGCCGGCTACTTGACTGTCGGTCTTGAAGCCCCAGTCGCCTACGTCGCTTCCCTCGAAGGTCTCAAGCGGGAAGTAGTCCTGCGAGTCTGCGAACGCGGTCATCGGCATAATGCCGACGATCAGCAGTACGCTGAGAAGCAGTGCGAGGACTTTTTTGGTTCTCATCGTTTTTAACATCTCCCTTTTTTCTAATTCTCCCTGTCCGGGATGCTTTCATCATAGCGAAATCCCACAACAAAAGCAAGGGAATTCTGCTATTTTGACATAGAAATTTGATGAATGTAATAACAACTATCATGCATTTTTATATAAAACCCTAACAAAAAGGATCAGAGGCGGCCCAACTAGAGGGGCCGCCTCCAAATAAGCGGATTGAATGGTTATTCTACCGAACGCGTACCTCCAGGGTTTGATCGCCGTAGAAAACGCGGTCATAGTTGGCGGCCTTCGCCGTAAAGACGCGGTTACCGGTGGAACCGACGCTCAAAGTCATGGTCCAGGTAATCGTGCCGTCATCGTTTTCGGTGGATACGCAGGAGGTGGGCGCCATGCCGACGCCGTTCTCATTGAAGAGCCGGACAATCTTCGCGCTCTTATTGGTCACGAAGGTAACGGTAAAGGCTTCGTTGCACCCGACTGTATCGGTCGGACCGGTTACCGAGATCACGGAGGGAGCCGGATCGGCAGGATCCACCGGCGGGTCGGTGATGGCGAAGGAAACCGTCTTGCCGGTGTCCACGCCGTCTGCAAACAGCTTCAAGGTCCTATCACCCTTGGTTCCCAGCGAGAAGGTCAGGGTCCAGGTCTTAGTGCCGTCGCCGTTGTCTACATATTCGCGGGTGGAGGCTAGGCCGCTGCCGGACTCGCTGACCAGGTAGGGCTTGACCACGGTGTCAGGCAGGACGGCAGTGACGGTAATGGTCTGGTTGGGGAGATAGGAAGCGGCGTCCGCCTCAACCGTAATCATGGAGGAATCCAGCACCAGCCCGTCGATGGCATTGGAAACCTGCTCGACGAGGTAATCGTAATCCGCCTGCAGGGAGAAGTCGGAATCGATATAGTAGAACAACGAAATAGCGGATTCCAGAGCCTCTCTCGAAGCCTCGGTATATTTCTCCTCGTAATCGTCCGCCAGAATGATCTCGGTTACTTGGTCGTAGATTGCCTGGAAGGCGCTGTAGTCGATGACCGTTCCGGCCGGGACATAATAGATGCCGAAGTTGTCCACATTGGTGCTCCACAGGGTGGACAAATCGTTTCCGCCGGTGTCGTTCTTGCCGCGGGCGGTGTGCCAGCGCATGGAGGTCAGATCCTTCGCGTCCTCCGGAATCGCGATGTCGGTGACATAAGCGTATTCGTCCGCATAGGAAGCTATATCCTTCGGGCTGATCAACAGATCGGCGGTATGGGTGTTGTAGTCAAAGACCACTTGGACGGAATACCAGATGTCGTTGCGCAGGCCGAGGTCCACTGCCGGGCCCTTTTCAAAGCCGTCGCTTTGGATGTCGGCGTACTGATACCCCGCCACATAGCCGATATGGCCGTTGTTGGAGGTTTTCAGGGTAAAGTAAGGATCGCTGGAATTGGAGGAACCGAAGAAACGGAACTCCGTCACGTTGCGGCGGTCGGGGTTGCCGGGCAGCCAGTCGAACTCCAGGGCCAGCTTATCCGACTCCACAGCGTCAAAGCTCTTTACTCTGGCGCGGCCGCCGGAAGCGGAGACGTAGAAGTTGAGGTAATGGTTGCCGTCTTCCTCCAGCTCACGGGTGATCGGCACATCGCCGCCGTTGGCCTTGGTGCCCCAGTTGGTCTCAAACTCGCCCTCCATGTCGTCTCTGATCACGATGCTGGGACCGTATTCCAGCCCGTTGACAGCGTTGCGCATATTGTTGAGGGCGGCGTTGAGCGCTTCGTCGGAAGCGTTTTCATCCTCGAGGATGTCCACTGCCTCTGAGCCGGCCTTTGCCAGCGCCGTATAGGATTCAAGGGTGTAGTGATAGGGAGCATAGAACTGCTCGTAGCCGTATGCGTTGACCAGGTTTTCAAGCGCTTCACGGGGCGTGGCCTCGTACTGGCGCACGGTGAAGGGCTCGGATTTGGGGCCGGTGCCGGTCAGGCCGGTAGCGGCGATGGCGTAATCATAATCGCCGGTGGCCGGGGATTCCAGCGTGATCTTCAGCTGGGGAGCGGTCAGGTCGGGGGTTACATAGGCCGTGCCTTCGCCCACCTGTACATACTCGCTCTCCGGCGCGCCCGCCGCCTTGCGGTAAACGGGGTACCGGGTAATCAGCTGGTTGGGATCGTAGATGACCGATTCCGGCATCTCCCACGTCAGGGTGACGCTGCCGGAGGTCTGCCGGTAGATGGAAATGTTGGAGACCACCGCGGTAGGAGCCTGGGTGGTGTTGACGGGGACCGCCTTCACATAGGGGCTGATGGGGGTATCCAGATCCTTCAGCGCGTTGGTGACCATCTGGGCGCAGAGGATGCCGCCCACCCGGGACGGATGGGTGCCGTCCACCGTCAGGTAGCTGCTGGCGGTGGGGACCGCTTTCTTATAAGCGGCGTACTCCGTATTCATGTCGATGAGAAGGATATTCTCTTCCTGCGCCAGCTCGCGCATATACTTCAGAAGGTTGCCGTTGCCGGTATGCGGGGTCACCAGGACCGGCGTACCGCCGAAGGCGCGCACGGCATTGACGTATTTCATCAGATACTCTTTATACAGAGCCGAATCGTTGGGGTTGATATACCGCCGGCCGGCGGCCGTCTCGTTGATGCCCCATTCGATCATAACCGTATCGCCGGGCTTTGCATCCACAAAGAAGCGGTTGAAGTCGCCCTTGCTGATGAAGTTGCGGGCGGAATAGCCGCCGCGTCCCTTATTGTCAATGATGACGTTGTCGGCAAAGAACTGCTTGTTGGCGAATTCCGAGCCCCAGCCGGTCTGTTCGGGGATGGGGGTCAGGTCGGGCTGGTCGTAGGGGGGATAGGTGGCCACGGTGGAGTCGCCGATGAAGCGGATGCGGGGCTGCTCGCTGGCCGCCTGCTGCTCAACACGGGTGATCTCCATGGCGTTGATGCGCCCCGTGCCGGAGACGCCGTCGTTTGTAAGGCTGGTGGCCAGCTCCACCGTCATCTGGCCGTCATACACGGCCACGCGCACGGTGTTGTCCCGCCACTCGCCGGCCTTGCTCTCAATCCAGCTGGCCTGGGAAGGCTCGGTGTATGCGTCGGCCCATTCTTCGGTGGACCATTTGACGGCGTTCATGTTGCCGTTTATGTAAGCGCCGGATACATAGGGGTTCCATTTTGCACCTTGGATGATCCGCACATCGTACAGGCCGTTGGGCAGGTCCACCGTAAAGGTCGGATAGGAATATTCCACCACCGAGCTGCTTACCTGGGTGCGGATGTTGTTGTAATTCACTCCGTCGCCGAGAATCGCGTCGGGAGGGTTCATTTCCGAAGAACCCGACAGCTGCCCGTCAAAGGGCTGCCAGCCGTATCCCTTGGCTTCGTCGTAGCGGTCATAGCCGCTGACGGAAATGTAGCCGTCGACCGGTTCCTGTGAACTGTTGCCGAAGTCGAACTTCATGGTCGACCCGACCGGGAAGGTGTCATCGTCAGCCGGGGCCGCCGACGCGATTCCTGAGAAGGCGATGCTGGACATCAGCATCAGCGCGCTCAGCAGCACGGAGAGGCCCTTTTTCCATGATCTTGTCATTCTTTTTTCTCCTCCTTCATCTGCAAAGGTGTCGTTTTCCGGACGCGCCTGGAGAGCGATCCAGGTGAGGAAAGGCTTTCTCCAGCATCCTTTTCCCTTAAAACGAAGGAAGCCGTATCTTTCGGCGGCTTCGCTCAAAGGGATTCTCTCATCGGTTCGCGGCTAGTGTGCCGGTGGGCCCGCGCCCGTTGTACCGCTCCCAAGGGAGGCCTTGTACAAATCGCACACTTTTTTCACGAACACTCCTTTATTATACCAGTTAAAATAGAAATTTCAACCGGGATATTCATTCTTTATACAAAAAAATAATGCAATTAGAAAAAAATATAGAAAATTAGCTGAATAAGGCGATGCGGATCAAAAGAAGAGAGACCGGGTGCATTTGAGAGATGAATTATAAGCAAAATTTATGCATAGTTTCATACATGAATTGAATACATGCATGGATTGTGTTATCCTATATCCAACGAGGTGATCGACTGTGTATTGCGCCGTCATTGGAGATATCATTCAATCCAAGCAGCTTCTCGACCGGGCCGGGGTGCAGGCCCGGCTGGCGCAGGCCCTTCGCGCGGTCAACCGCAGCTACGAGGCGGCGCTGGCCTCCGACGGTACCATTACGCTGGGGGACGAATTCCAGTGCCTGCTTTCCACGCCGGTCCCCGCCTTTGATTTGGTCGAGGAGATACAGAGGCGGATGCATCCGGTGCGGCTGCGCTTCGGCATCGGGGTGGGGGAGATCACCACTCCGATTTCCCGCCGTCTTGCCATCGGTGCGGACGGCCCCGCCTACCATTACGCCCGGGCCATGCTGGAGCGGATGAAGGAGAGCGAGCGGGGAAGGGAACGGGCGAAGGAAGAGCTGCTGTTCTACTCCGGCGCCCCTGCCGACGGGATTCTCAACGCCGCCGCCCTCCTTTTGCGGCAGGTGGAGCGGGAATGGACCGAGCAGCAGCGGGAAAAGATCAGTCTCTATCTGCAGACTGGAGAAACCCAGGAGAAGATCGCCGCCCGCCTGGGTGTGAGCCAGTCGAGCGTCAATCGGGCCTTCAAAAGCGCCCGGTTTTATTCCTACCGCTATGCGCTGGAAGAGATCCGGGCCTATTTGGAGCAGGTATACGGGAGGTGGGAGCCGTGATCCAAAGCACGCTGTTCTTGGTGCTGCTGCTGGGGCATTTGCTCGGGGATTTTACCTTTCAAACCCCTGCGCTTGCCAAGCGAAAGGCGGACAGCCTTTTTTCCGTTATGCTGCACGGCGGGATCTACGCCCTATGCATCCTTGCCGTTTTGCTGCTTGCCGTCCCCTTTTCCTTTGAAATTTTGTATATAGGGGTTCTGGCTGCCCTTTTCCATCTGGCGGTGGATATCGCAAAATTTTTCCTTACCCGCCGCTCGGAGCTGGTGCAGGAGCACCCGGGCGGGCTTTTCCTGGCCGATCAGGCGGTGCATCTGTTGCTTTTATTCCTGCTCTCGCTCTCCTTTGGGGGCGGGGGGCTCTCCCTGCGGGCCTGGCCGGAATCGGCGGCGCCGGCGCTTGCCTTTTCCACGCAGGACCTGCTCAAAGCGGCCGTCCTCCTGCTGCTGGCGGGCAAGCCGGCCAACCTCCTGTTCGTCAACCTGTTCGGCCGGTTCCGCCCGGAAAAGGACGCCGGGGAGGAGGTCGGGAAGGCGGGCGCCACCATTGGGACGCTGGAGCGCATCGTGATGATGGCCATGCTCTGCCTCGGGCAGTATGCGGCCGTGGGGCTGGTGCTCACGGCCAAATCCATCGCCCGGTACGACCGCATTGCCAAGGAGCCGAAGTTTGCGGAATACTATCTGCTGGGTACGCTGACCAGCCTGCTGTACGCGGTGGCGGCGGTTTTTCTCCTGTGGTAGGGAAGGCGCCTTCGGGCGGCGCCGTCCGGCGGATGGACGGGGCGGGGGAATTTTTTTGGGAAACGCCCTTGACAAGGCAGGAGGATGTGCCTATAATAGGGGAAAATCAAATCTGATTTTGGGAAAGACGAGGAAGGGAATAAGACACAGCGGGAAGCGTTCAGAGAACCGGCGGATGGTGCGAGCCGGTGGCGGAGGCTGTGTGTATAGCTCATCCCTGAGTTGCCCGCCCGATGCCGCAAGGCGGTAGGACGGGACGCTTGTGACGGCGTTATCGGTCAAGGCCTTGCTAGAGGCCGGTGAGGATGCGGGGAACCGCATCGAAGTAGGGTGGTACCGCGTAGAATGGTTGTTCGACGCCCCTGTATGTGAATTTTCACATACAGGGGCTTTTTTGTACCCAAAAAACCCGTTGCTCTTTTTCACCGGCTGACCAGTTTATTTGAAAGGAGCATGCCCCATGAAAGAAAAGTTTGAAAAGTACATTCCGTTCACCCCCGTCGACCTGCCCGACCGGCAGTGGCCGGGCAAGGTGATTGACAAAGCCCCCGTCTGGTGCTCGGTAGACCTGCGCGACGGAAACCAGGCTTTGGTCAACCCTATGAATTTGCAGGAAAAGCTCAAGATGTTCCATACCCTGGTGGACGTGGGGTTTAAGGAGATTGAGGTGGGGTTCCCCTCCGCCTCCGAGACCGAGTATGAGATCCTGCGCACCCTCATCGAGGAAAACCACATTCCCGACGACGTGACCATCCAGGTGCTGGTGCAGGCCAGGCCCCACTTGATCCGCAAGACCTTCGAGGCCATCCGCGGCGCGAAGAACGTCATCGTCCATTTTTATAATTCCACCTCCACCTTGCAGCGCAAGGTGGTCTTTCACAAGGATATGGCCGGCATCATCGACATTGCCGTGGAGGGCGCCAAGCTCATCCGGGAGCTGACCCGTGAAATGGACGGATCGGGCACCAACATCCGCTTCGAGTATTCGCCGGAATCCTTCTCCGGCACCGAAGGGGAGAACGCCGTGGCCATCTGCCAGCAGGTGCTGGAGGCCCTGGGCGCCACCGAGGAAAACAAGGTGATCCTGAACCTGCCCTCTACGGTGCAGATGAGCACCCCCAACGGCTTTGCCGACCAGGTGGAGTATTTCTGCCGCAACCTGCCCTGGCGTGACCGGGCCATTGTTTCCGTCCATCCCCACAACGACCGGGGGACCGGCGTGGCGGATGCGGAGCTGGCGATGATGGCGGGCGCCGACCGGGTGGAAGGCACCCTGTTCGGCAACGGCGAACGCACCGGCAACGTGGATATCGTAACGCTGGCGCTGAACATGTATACCCAGGGGGTGGACCCGAAGCTGGATTTCAGCAATATCAACGCTGTCCGGGAGGTCTATGAGGAATGCACCAAGATGCCGGTCCATCAGCGCCACCCCTATGCGGGCGAGCTGGTTTTCACCGCCTTCTCCGGCTCCCACCAGGACGCCATCAGCAAGGGGAAAGCCTATATGAAGGAGAGCGGTACCGAATACTGGGAGGTTCCCTACCTGCCCATCGACCCGGCGGACATCGGCCGCCAGTACGAGCCGGTCATCCGCATCAACTCCCAGTCGGGCAAGGGCGGTGCCGCCTATGTTATGCAGTCGGAGTTCGGCTACCATCTGCCCAAGGAGATGCATCCAGAGTTCGGAAGCATCGTCAAGGCCGCCTGCGACGAGGCGGGGCGGGAGCTCAAGTCCCAGGAGGTTTTCGACCTGTTCGAGCGGGAATATCTCAGCGTCCGTTCCCCCTACCTGCTCAAGCGGCATAAGATCAACCAGGAGTCGGGCACCAATGGGGAGGCGGCCGTCTGCTTTGAGGGCGTGGTCTCCCACGGCGGAAAGGATATGGAGATCGTCGGCCACGGAAACGGCCCCATCGACGCCTTTTTCAACGCCATTAAGCGGATTGGCCTGGACGGCTACCAGTTCATTTCCTACCATGAGCATGCCATTTCCAAGGGCTCCGATTCCAAGGCCATCGCTTACATCCATCTGAAGAATCCGGCCGGTCAGGACGTGTTCGGCGTAGGCGTGGCCAGCAACATCAACATCGCCTCCATCCGCGGCGTGCTCTGCGCCATCAACCGTTCCCTGTCCAAGTGAGGACAGTGCAACGCCATTGGGATATATTATAATAAAGGTGTGGTTCGCAAATGAAGAAGTATCAGGTAGTGCTCCTAAAGGGAGACGGCATCGGGCCGGAGATCGTAAAGGAAGCGGTCAAGGTGCTGGATAAGGCGGCGGATAAATTTGGGTTTGACATTGCCTATACCGAGGCGCTTTTGGGCGGCGCGGCGATCGATCAAACCGGCGTTCCGCTTCCTGAGGAAACGGTAGCGCGCTGCAACCAGGCCGACGCGGTGCTTTTGGGCGCCGTGGGCGGCCCGAAGTGGGAGTCCCTCCCGGGCAATCTGCGTCCCGAGGCGGGCCTGCTGGGGATTCGTTCGGCCATGGGCCTCTTCGCAAATCTGCGCCCGGCAAAGATTTTCGCCCCTCTGCGCGCCTCATCCCCCCTGCGCGGAGACATCATCGGGGAGGATTTGGATATTTTGGTGGTGCGTGAGCTCACCGGCGGCATCTACTTCGGCGAGCGGGGCCGCCGGGAGGTGGACGGCCAGCCCGCCGCCTACGACACCGAGCAGTATACCGTGCCGGAGATCGAGCGGATTGTCCGGGTGGGCTTTGAATCCGCCCGCAAGCGCAGAGGAAAGCTGTGCTCGGTGGATAAGGCCAACGTGCTGGAAGCCTCCCGTCTGTGGCGGGAAACGGTCATCCGTATCAGTGGGGAATACCCGGATGTCCAGCTTTCCCACATGTATGTGGATAACTGCGCCATGCAGTTGGTGCGCAATCCCAAGCAGTTTGACGTCATCGTTACCAACAACATTTTCGGCGACATCCTGTCCGACGAGGCTTCCATGATCAGCGGCTCCATCGGCATGCTGGCCTCCGCCAGCCTCGGCAGCGGCAAAAACGGCCTCTTTGAACCCATCCACGGTTCCGCGCCGGACATTGCCGGCCAGGGCATCGCCAACCCTCTGGCTACCATTCTGTCGGTGTCCATGCTGCTGCGCTATTCCTTGGAGGAGCCCCAGGCGGCCGACGCCATCGAAGCGGCAGTGGCCAAGGTGCTCGACGAAGGCTACCGTACCCCGGATATCGAGACCGAGGGCGGGAAAAAGGTCGGTACCGCTCAAATGGGCGACCTGGTAGCGGCCCGCGTCTGATTGGTTATAAAAAAACCTGCCGTCCGCAACGGGACGGCCGGTTTTTTTGTTGCCTTTAGGCTTAACAAAACCCCTGGTTTTACCAGGGGTAAGTAAAAAAGCCTTGGCAAAAGAAAAGAGTAAAAATGTGGTTTGTGCATCAAAAGAGAAAG
>CAJFTS010000053.1 GCA_904420015.1 uncultured Clostridia bacterium | reverse complement strand
ATTAATAATATTTTTCAAGGTGGACGGTGGAACTGCCGCGCTACGCGCCAAGGCATTGACCGCTAGGTTTCGTTCTTCGCACAGCAGTAGAAGCCGCTGCGCCACCGCAGATCTAGTATCCATTTCAACATCTCCAGTCCATTTATGGTTACCTAAAGTGTAACCATTGAACTGATTAGCAAAGACCATATATGGACTTTTTGGGCCATATATGGTAATATGTGATCGTTTGGAGGTGCTGTTATGATTCCACGGGACAAAATCTGCTGCTTCACCGGCCACCGGGACATTCCCGCCCGGATTCTGCCGGATCTAAAAAGACGCCTGGCCGAGACAGTCGAACTGCTCATCGGCCAAGGCGTCTGCTGTTTTGCCGCAGGCGGCGCACGGGGCTTTGACGCCCTGGCCGCCCGGGTGGTATTGGAAATGCGGGAGCGTTACCCGCATGTAAAGCTGATTCTGGTCCTCCCCTTTGAGGGGCAGGAGGAGTCCTGGCGGGGAGCCGACCGGCAGGAATTCTGGGATATCCGCCGCCGTGCCGATAAGGTTACCGTGCTGGCTCCCGCCTTTGAAAAGGGCTGCTATTTTGCCCGCAACCGGCGCTTGGTGGAGGAAAGCGGGATCTGCCTGTGTTACCTGACCCGCCGTCGAAGCGGCACCGGCATGACGGTGCGCTATGCCGAAAGGCAGGGGCTGCCGGTCCTCAACCTGGCCGGCCTTTAGGCCGCTGCAGCCGAACAAGCGCCCCGCACAAGTCCCGCAGCCGGGACCGGCGAGGCGCTTTTTTTCAATACGGGCCTTTAGTTGTTCTTGCTGCTGCGCAGCACCCGGATCAGCTCTCCGGGTTTGGGGGGCTTGCCGTACATGAGAACGCCCACCCGATAGATTTTTGCGGACAGCCAGCCCATGAACCCGGTAAAGCCCACCGTAAGAACCACCGACAAAAGAATCTGCCATACCGGCACGTCGGTCATACAGATGCGCACGAACATGAGCATCGGCGTAAAGAAGGGGATAAAGGAGCAGATGACCACCAGCAGGCTGTCCGGATTTCCCAGCATCGCGTAAAGGGAAAGGAAAAAGGCGCCCACCAGCAGGAGCATCATGGGGGTAACCGTGGTGTTCACGTCTTCCGTGCGGCTTACCAGCGATCCCACCGCACCGAACAGGAACGCATAAAGGAAGAAGCCCAGCAGGTAGAACAGCAGCGTAAAGAGCATAATGTTTACCGGCATGTTGAACAGGGAATTGATAATCTCATTGTCCCATGCGGAGGCGTTGAGCTGATAGAACCCGAAGGCGGCCAGTAAAATGATTGCCACCTGGGTCAGGCCCGCCATGCCTACTCCCATGATCTTGCCGAACATCAGGTTGTTGGGGCTGGCGGTGGTGATGAGCATTTCCATCGCCCGGTTGCTCTTCTCCGCCGCCACCGCCGAGGCCACCATCTGCCCGTAGAGAATCACCGACAGGTAGAGGATAAACAGCAGCGCATAGGTATAAAAATAGGTGTCCATGAAGCTCTTTCCCGTCTCAATGACACTTTGCTCAGGCTGGGCGGTGATAATCTGTTCCGCCTCCTGCGGGGAGATGCCCAGACCCTCCAGTGCGTCGGTGCGCATCTTCACCGCCACGGCTTCCCCTAAGCCGCCCAGCAGATCGCTGCCGGAGATTCCCAGCCGCTTGGTGTAGAACGCATACTGCATGGGGGACTGGAAAATCACCGCGGCTTCGTATTTCCCATCGTTGATGAGGGCCTTCACATCCAGCCCTGCGGTTTGTGCTTCCTCAAAGGCATAGCCCGGGAAAACCGACGCCAGATATGCCGCATAGCCGTCCCCGGCCGCCGCCGCGTCTACCAAGACCACCGGCTTTTGCGTCTCGGGAGCGGGCGCCTCGGCGGCCGTGTCCCCGGAGGAAAAGAGGGAGAGAAGATTGGGCAGACATAATATCACCGCGATGGCCAGCACCAGAAAGATGGTCACTCCGGCATATACCTTGTTTTTTAGAAATCCCAGATATTCGTGCTGAAAGACAACTCCAAACTGCTTCATGCCGATTCACCCGCCTTTTCCACAAAGATCTGTTCCAGAGAGGGAGTCAGCACCTCAAACCGGTCCACCGCCAGCCCTGCACCCGACAGGGCGGCCAGCACCTGCCCGCGCTTCAACGGATCGGTAAGCTGCAAAACTACGTCGTGCTCCCGGGGGATCAGCTGGGTAACCAGGCCGGACGCACCCGCCCGCTCCAAAGCCTCCCGGATGGAGGAAGCCATATCCCCTTTGTCCAGAGAGACCAGGATGCGGTCCCGCGGATACCCCATCTTAATGTCGTGGAGATTCCCGTCCAGGACGATCCGCCCGCCGTTTAAAATGGCGATGTTGTCACAGAATTCCTCCACATATCCCATCTGATGGCTGGAAAAGATGACGGTCTTTCCCGCCTTCACCAGCTCCCGCACCACCTCTTTGAGCAGAGAGGCGTTGACCGGGTCCAGGCCGGAAAAGGGTTCGTCGAGAATCACAATGTCCGGGTTGTGCAGCAGGGTGGATGCCAGCTGAATCTTCTGCTGGTTTCCCTTGGAAAGGGTGTCGAGCTTTTTCGCGTATACCTCCGACATCCCCAGCCGGCCCAGCCATTTCTTTACCGAAGCCGTCGCGTCGGCCCGGCTTAAACCCCGCAGCCGCGCCAGGTAAACAAGCTGGTCGCCGATCCGCTTTTTCGGATACAGCCCCCGTTCCTCCGGCAGATAGCCGAAGGTGACGCCCGATTTGGAAATGGGCTTGCCGTCCAAGAGAATCTCACCGCTGTCGGCTGGGAAAACACCCATGACAATGCGGATGGTGGTGGTCTTGCCCGCCCCGTTGCGGCCAAGAAGCCCCAGCGCCGCGCCGCCTTCCACCTGTAGGCTGATCTGGTCGAGAACCCGCTTTTCGCCGAAGGATTTGACGATGTTCCTGACTTCCAACAGCACCCAATCACACTCCTTTGTTTGAAATCTGCCCCGATTATACACCATTGATATGTAAAAGTAAATAAAACTTACCTATTTTTTTTTTAGAGAATATGGTATGATAAATTCTGAATATAGACAGGCTAATACCCGAAGAAAAAACCATCGTCGAATGGACAGGTCTGCCTTCTTGCAGACAGTAGAAAGGAGGAAGCGTATGTCGGATATGCCGCTGATGGATCTGCATACCCATTCGGACAGCTCGCCGGACGGGGAGGAGCCTACCACCAGCCTGTGCGAGGCGGCGGTGGAGCGGGGACTCTTCGCTTTGGCGATTACCGATCACTGCGAGGTCAATGTGTTCAAGGAGGAGTGCTACGACCGGTCGATCAAGCAGTCGATGTTTGAAATTGTGAAGGCCAGAGAGGTGTTTCGCAGCCGGCTAAAGGTGTTGGTAGGGGTGGAGCTGGGCCAGGCGACCCAGGATCTGTCCTGCGCCGAATTGGTGGCGAAGGCGGGCGTTGATTTTATCATCGGCTCGCTGCATAACCTGAGGGGACGCCCGGACTTTGCGTTCCTCGACTATGAGGAAGAAAACGTGGAGCCGCTTTTGGAGGAATATTTTACCCAGGTGCTGGAGCTGGCCCGCTGGGGCAAGTTCGACGTGCTCGGGCATTTGACCTATCCGCTTCGCTATATCATGGGCGAGCAGGGGATTGAGGTTTGTTTGGACCGGTATCAGGAACAGATTGACGAAATTTTCAAAGCCCTCATCCAAAACGGCTGCGGCATCGAGGTCAATACCTCCACCCTGCGCCAGCCGCTGGGCCGGACCATGCCGGAGCTCTCCCAGGTCAGGCGGTACCGGGAGCTGGGCGGAGAAATTATCACCGTCGGCTCGGACGCCCACTGCGCCCGCCATGTAGGGGCGGGTATCCGGGAGGGGATCGCGCTGCTTGAGGCCGCCGGGTTTACCCATATGACCTATTTTGAGAAGCGAAAGCCGGTCCCGGTGGCGATCTAACCGCCGGGCCTGTTACACTATTTTTTAGAAAAGGGTGCTCTTATGGATAAGCTACTGAAATTACTCGACGAAAACGCGCGTCTGACCAACGCCCAGCTGGCCAGTATGCTGGGGGTAACCGAGCAGGACGTGGCGGATAATATCAAGCGGCTGGAAAAGGAGGGCGTCATCCGCGGCTATAAGCCCATTGTCAATTGGGAAAAGGCGGGGCGGGAGTGCGTGACCGCCCTGATCGAGCTGAAGGTGACCCCGAAGCGGGACCTGGGGTTTGACGAAATCGCCCGTACCATCCTTGCCTTCGACGAGGTGGAGAGCGTCTATTTGATGAGCGGCGGCTATGACCTGGCGGTTACCGTCAACGGAAGGACCTTCCAGGATCTGGCCATGTTTGTGGCCAAGCGGCTTTCCCCGCTGGATTCGGTGCTGTCAACCGCCACCCACTTTATCCTCACCCGGTATAAGGAACGGGGCATACCGCTCAACGATGTTCCCACCGACGAGAGGAGGTTTTTTGAGCTGTGATGGACTATCAGTCGCTGCTGACGGAGTGCATCCGGGATATCAAGCCGTCCGGCATCCGCCGCTTTTTCGACATAGCGGCTGAGATGGAGGACGTCATCTCCCTATCCATCGGCGAGCCGGATTTTCAAACGCCGTGGCACGTCCGTCAGGAGGGGATTCATTCGTTGGAAAAGGGGCATACCCATTATACCTCTAACAGCGGCCTGCTCGCCCTGCGGGAGGGTATCAGCGGGTATTTGCAGCGCCGGTTCGGCCTATCTTACCAACCAAAGGATGAAATCCTCGTCACGGTGGGCGGGTCGGAGGCCATCGACCTTTGCATCCGTTCGGTCATCGGCGCCGGGGATGAGGTGCTCATTCCGGAGCCTTCCTTTGTCTGCTACGAACCGATTACCCGTCTCGCCGGCGGAACGCCGGTCATCATCGAAACCAAGGCGGCAAACCAGTTTCGCCTCACCCCTGAAGAGCTTCGGGAGAAGATCACCCCGAAAACCAAGCTGCTGATCCTTCCGTATCCCAACAACCCCACCGGCGCCGTCATGCGGCGGGAGGATTTGGAGGGGATCGCCCGGGTTTTGCGGGGGACTAACATCCTGGTGCTGTCGGATGAAATATACGGGGAATTGACCTACAGCAAAAGCGGGCACACCTCGGTGGCCCAGATCGAGGGGATGAAGGAGCGCACGGTGTTTGTCGGCGGCTTTTCCAAGACCTATGCCATGACCGGCTGGCGGCTGGGGTATCTGTGCGGCCCGGCGCCGTTGGTGTCCGCCATGACCAAGCTTCATCAGTATGCGATTATGAGCGCGCCGACCACCGCCCAGTACGCCGCGGTCGAAGCCATCCGCAACGGCGATGAGGACATTGTACATATGCGCGAGGAATACGACATGCGCCGCCGTCTGCTGGTGGATGGGCTCAACCGTCTGGGGCTGACCTGCTTTGAACCGCAGGGGGCCTTTTACTGCTTCCCATCTATCAAATCCACCGGGCTTACCTCGGAGGAATTCTGTGAGCGGCTGCTTTATACCCAGCATGTGGCCGTGGTGCCCGGAACCGCATTCGGCGACTGCGGGGAAGGGTTTGTGCGGGTGTCCTACTGCTATTCCACCAGCCATCTGATTGAGGCGCTCCACCGCATTGAGCTGTTTTTGCAGGAGCATAAGGAGTCGAAGGCGCATGGATGAGAAACCCCTGGTGGCGCTCAAGCGCTGTACCGGCTACGACAGGGCCGAGGTGGACGGGGCGGTGGAGGAAATCTTCTGCGCCCTGCGCGCACAGGAGCTGGTGGGGCCGGGAAAGCGGGTGGTCATCAAGCCCAACCTGCTCATGCGCCGCCGTCCCGACGAGGCCACCACCACCCATCCGTCGGTGGTGGCTGCGGTGGTTGCGGCTCTTCGCCGCCGGGGCGTGACCGAGATGGTGATTGCCGAAAGCCCCAGCGGGCAGTATACCCAGTCCCGGCTGAAGGGGATTTATGACGGCTGCGGCATGACCGCTATGGCAAGGGAGCTTCAGGTCCCCCTCAACCTGGATGTGGGCGTCACCCAGACGCCCGCCCCCCAGGCCAGGGTCTGCCGGGAGTTTCCCATCCTCAACCCGATTTTGCAGGCGGATGTGGTGGTGGACGTGGCCAAGCTCAAAACCCATATGATGACCACCCTTTCCGGGTGCGTGAAAAATTTGTTCGGCTGTGTGCCGGGGCTTTTAAAGCCGGAGCTGCACTGCCGGTTTCCCAATCCGGAGGATTTTGCCGGGATGCTCGTCGACCTGTGCGAGCTGGTCCGGCCCACCTTAAGCATCTGCGACGGGATTGTGGGAATGGAGGGCAACGGCCCGTCCGGCGGCAACCCACGTAAGCTTTCGGCGCTGCTGGGCAGCCGCAGCCCTTACGCGGCGGACGTGGCAGCCTGCGCCCTCATCGGCCTGCCGCCCGAGCAGGTGGCCATGCTCAAAGAGGCGATGGACCGCGGGCTCTGCCCTTCCTCCGTCGAGGGGATTACGGTTGTGGGGGATGCCGTCGCCTCCCTTGCGCAGCCGGATTTTAAGAAGGCCGCCAACCAGGGGACGGATTTCCTTACCCGGGTTCCCAAGCTTTTTCGCGGTCCGGCCAAGGCGCTGCTGACCCCGAAGCCCCACATCCGAAGGAGGGACTGCATTGGGTGCGGCCGCTGTGCGGAAAGCTGCCCGCAGCATACCATTCAAGTGGAGGACAAAAAGGCGGTCATTTCCTATGCCGCCTGTATCAAATGCTATTGCTGCCATGAGATGTGCCCGGTGAAGGCCATCGACATCCGGCGGTTTCGGCTGTTCGATTTGTAACCACGGAGGTGCCGAAAAAGAACGTGCGAGTAACGATAGCTGCGCCGGCAAAAATCAACCTGGCGCTGGACATTTTAGGAAAACGGGACGACGGGTTCCACCTGGTGAAGATGCTGATGCAGGCGGTGGACCTGTGCGATACGGTTTCCGTCAAAGTCAGGCGGGAGCCGGGGATTGCGCTGAGCTGTCCGGGCCTCGAGGAGGTCCCGGAGCAGGAGAATACCGCCTATCGGGCGGCGGCGCTTTTTCTTAAAGAGACGCCCGCCTTTTCGGACGGGGTTTCCATCAAAATCAAAAAGCGGATTCCGATGATGGCGGGACTGGCCGGCGGCAGCGCGGACGCGGCCGGGGTGCTCTTCGGCCTCAATGAGCTGGCCGGCCGTCCTTATACCATGGACCGGCTGTGCGATTTCGGCGGGCGGATCGGCTCGGACGTCCCCTTCTGCCTGCAAGGGGGGACTATGGTGGCCGAGGGGACGGGAACCCTCCTGTCGCCCATGCCTCCCATGCCCGCGTGTACCATTGTCTTAGCCCGCCCCCCGCAAGGGGTATCCACCGCAGGTGCCTATGCCGCCTTCGACCGCCTTGAGGAGCCGCAGCACCCCGATTTCGACCGCACGGCGCTGGCGCTGTATGAAGGGGTGGAGGAATTGGGAAGGCATCTGTTTAACGTGTTCGAACAGGTGGTGGCCCTGCCCGATGTGGTCCATATCCGGCAGGTCTTGCTGGACAACGGCGCTGCGGGCGCTTGTATGACGGGTACCGGCTCGACGGTGTTCGGCCTGTTTGCCGACAAAGGGGAGGCCGAGCATTGCGCAGGGGTGCTGCGGGCGGAATACGAACGGGTCTTTGTGACCCAGCCGGTTTCCCACGGCTGCGTGGTGGACGATTGAGAGGGGGGATAACCGGTGCCGTATCCATGGCTTGACGCCTACTGCCTTTTGAAAAAAGGGGTGACGAAGGATTATAAGGAAGAGTGGGAAGCCACCCGCTGCCAGGTGGGCGGAAGGATGTTCGCCATGCAGGGCGGGGACAAGGAGGGCAAGCCCATCGTCACCCTCAAGCTTCCGCCTGACTGGGGCCGCTTTTTGCGGGAGCAGTATGCGGATATCGTCCCCGGCTATTATATGAATAAGGAGCATGGGAGCTCCCTCTATCTGGAGGGGGAGGTGCCTGACGGCGTGGTGCGCGAAATGGTCGATCAGGCATACGCTGCGGTGTTTTTTAGCCTGCCCAAACGGGTGCAGCGGGAAATCGAGGAGGGGTAAGATGGAGAAAAAGTTGCCCGAACCGCCCCGGGTTCCCGCTCCCGGGGCGCTTTTACTGGAGCCGGATTTCGCCGCCCTTGCCGCCCTCTGCAAAAGGGAGGAACGGCCGGTAACCGCCCGGCGGGTCAAGGGTGCCGTGCTGACGGGAGCGGATCTGTCGGGGCTGTCCCTTTCCGGCGTGGTGCTGGAGGGATGCCGTCTCCTCGGCTGCCGTTTGGAGGGGGCCGACTTTACCGATGTGCTCGTGCAAGGGTGCGATCTGTCCAACTGCGTCTTTACCGACGCTTATTTCCTGCGCACCGCCTTTGTCTCCTGCAAAGGGGTCGGCGCCGTTTTTTCCGAAAGCCGGTTGCGGCAGGTGACCATGGAGCGCAGCGCCTTTTCCTTTGCAAACTTCGATGGGGCCAAGGGTGACCGCCTGCATCTGAAGGGATGCAAATTGGATTGCGCCAGCCTCTCTGCATGTGAGCTGCGCCGGCTTGTGATGGAGGAAACGGATTTTACCGGCGCAAGCTTTTTTAAGACGCCTTTGGCCGGTTTGGATTTTACTTCATGCACCATCGAAGGCATGCAGGTATCCAGCAGCCTTAGTGAGCTCAAGGGCGCGGTTGTAACTGCCTATCAAGCGGCGGGCCTTGCAAAATTAATGGGACTCGTCATCCGATGAGGAAGTAAGCCCGGGAAAGGGACGGATTGTTTCGCCCTGTTCCCGGGCGCTTTGTTTTCCGGCGCCGCCCAAAGCCGCCGGCATGGGGGACCGGTTTTTGGCGGGTGTTTTTTTGCCGCCGGGTTTCCTGCCGCCGAAATACAATCCGTGCAAGTTCGAGACAAAGCCGGTCCGGTAATATGGATAAATGACTCCAGAAATATTTTCCATTTCTTTGGTCCTTTCCTGAATAAACCCCGTTTCCCCGCCCATACTGCAAGTAGCGAAACAAGGAAAGGGCGGGATACCGAATGCGTAAACTCATTGCCGCGCTGCTCATCGGCGCGATTGTGGCCGCGACCGTCAGCATGTCCGGCTTTGCCGGAGACTGCGCGCAAATTCGCGAGGACATCCTGCGCATCCACGTATTGGCCAACTCCGACAGCGAGGAGGATCAGGCGCTCAAGCTTCAGGTGCGCGACCGGATTTTGCAGGAGTCCGCCGGCCTATTTGAACATATGGAAAACAAACAGGAAACCATGGAAAGGGCCCAGGAATGGCTGCCCGATTTGCAGGCCGCCGCTGAGGACGAAATCCGAAGGCAGGGGTATGATTATCCGGTTCAGGTGGAGCTGACGCATATGTACTTTTCGACCAGACAGTACGACTCCATCACCATGCCCGCCGGGGATTACGACGCGGTGCGGGTGCTGATCGGCACTGGGGAAGGGCAAAACTGGTGGTGCGTGATGTTCCCACCTCTCTGTCTGCCGGTGGCCCAGGATCACAAGCAGCTCGCCGACGTGCTCAACGCCAGCCAGATGGATATCGTCGAAGGCGGCGTCAAATATGAAATTAAGTTTAAAGTGGTGGAATGGTTTGAGCAGATCAAGGCTACCATAGAGAGCTGGTTTGCCTAACCGCTGCAAACTACACCAAACCATAGGCAAAGACGGGAACATACTTGTAATGAATCACAAAATATGCGATACTATTGTACGATAGTATCGCATATTTTTTGCGTTGGTACGCCACGACAAAGGAGAGGCGGTTATGTATAAATTGATTTTTGCCGACGATGAACGCATCGTGCGGGAAGGAATGCGAAAGATCATCAATTGGGAGCAGTGCGGCTTTACGGTTATGGGCTTTTGCGAAAACGGTATGGAAGTGCTCGAGCTGGTGGAAACCGATTGCCCCGATGTCATCATTACCGATATTAAGATGCCGGTGCTCGACGGTATTGAGATGTCCCGCCGGGTCCGGCAGAAATATAAGGACGTCAAGATTCTGTTCGTCACCGGGTTTGACGATTTTTCCTATGCCAAGTCCGCCGTTGATTTAAACGTCAGCGAGTATATCCTCAAGCCCGTTTCCGCCGCAGATATGACCAAGACCCTGCAAAAGCTCAAAGAGCAGCTGGATGAGGAGCGAACGAACAGGCAGGGAATGGAGCGGCTGCGGGACTCCCTCAAGCGGGAGCTCCCCTTGCTGCGCAACACCTTTTTTAATTGGCTGGTAAGCGAGGACGTTACAAGGGAGGAGGCGGAATGCCGGCGGGACTTTTATCAGGTGGATGAACTCGCCGCAAGCCGCTTTTTGGCTTTGGCCGTTAGTGCGGACAGGGAATCGGAAGGGAAAGAAGGCTGTTCCGACCAAGATAAGGAGCTCAACCGGTATGCGGTGCTCAATATTACCGAGGAAATCGTCCATGCCCGCAAGCTGGGCGTTTGCTTTTTGCAGGGAGAGCGGATCGCCGTTCTCGGATGCGCCCGCAGCGAAAGTATGTTTCGCCTGAAAAACGAGGCGTTGGATGCGGCGGAGGAAATCCGCTGGAGCATAGAAAAGTATTTGAATTTCACCGTCACCGTCGGCGTAGGGACGGTATGCGAGTCGATCGATCAGATCAAGGGTTCCTACCAAAGGGCGGTCAATGCTCTGGAATACCGGATTTCCCTGGGCCCCAACCAGGTCATCTGTGTGGAGGATCTGGAGCCGGGCCGGCCGGAGCCGGAAAAAACGGAAAAGCTGGAGGCAAGCCTGGTGGCGGCCATCCGTTCCAACGACGAAAGCGAAATCCAAAAGATCATTCCACAGCTGTATACCGGCTATGTCAAGAGAGGGACCTCCGTTTCCGTCGTCAAGGGCGCGACCATTGTACGGATGGTGATCCTGCTGCGGGAATTCGCCCTGTCGGACGACCAGCCCTTCTCTCTGGACGAGGAGGAGATGGACCGGATTTTGTCCATCCAGTCGGTACAAGGGCTGTGTGACCGGATGCTGCAGTTTTGCCTGGATAAGGCGAGGGAGCTTTCCGCCGGCCGCCAGGAAAACAACCAGCATATTGTCGAGCAGGCAAAGGAATACATCAAACTCAATTACTCGGACACCGATCTGACGCTGACCACCATCAGCAACCATCTCTTTATCAGCCCCAGCTACTTTACCTATATCTTCAAAAAGAACACCGGCACCACCTTCGGCACTTATCTGATGCAGACCCGCATGGAGGCGGCCCATCGTTTGCTGGTGGAGACGTCCATGAAGAACTTTGAGATATCCGAGCGCACCGGCTTTTCCGATCCCCGGTATTTCAGCTTCTGTTTTAAAAAGTACTACGGCGTGACGCCCAGCGAATACCGCAAAAAGCACCAAATCAATTGAGGAAAAAGGACGGCTGGAAGGGGGGATGGATATGAAGCGGGCGCACATCGGATGGGAAAAGATCAAAGAGACGCTGACCTTTACCTTTCGCCCCAGAGGCTTTCAGGCGGTCATCACCTTTTGCACCACCTTTATCGCCCTGTTGACCATCCTGATTTTGGCGACCGGGCTTTATGTGCGGTTCAGCACCACCCTGCGGGAAACCACCCTGAATGCCAACCAACAGCTGATCGGCCAGGTGTCGGAAAATTTGGAGCGATACCTTGAGGAAATGCACAACACCTCCATCCTGATTGAAGAGATCCTGTCCACCCGGCAGGGCAGCGAAAAGGAGCAGGAGGTGTTCCATATTACCCACCACCTGCGTACTGACGTGGAGACGGTGGCGGAATTTGCCGTCACCGGCCGTATGCGCACGTCGTCGACCGATCTGGCGCCCAAATACGACGACTTCTCAGGGAAGAAATGGTTTGAGCAGGCGTTGGCGGCGCAGCAGGCCCCCTGCTTTTCCGCGCCCCATGTACAGGATTTGTTTGTCGGAGAGCACGACTGGGTCATCACCTACAGCCGGGAAATCCGCTGGATGCAGGCGGGAGAGTTTCACAGCGCCGTGCTGCTGGTGGATATGAATTTTAATTCCTTTCAACGCATTTGCAGCCAAGTGGATTTGGGCCGGTCGGGCTATCTGTTTTTAATCAATTCCAACGGCGAAATGATCTACCATCCCAAGCAGCAGATGATCTATTCAGGTATGAACGACGAGGACCTTCACCTGGCGGATGGAAGGGAGGACGGCGGCTATGTCCGAAAGCGCGACGGCGTGGATTATGCGGTCAACGTCTGCTCGGTGGATTTCTCCGATTGGAAAATCGTCAGTGTGACGAGCATGTCCGAGGCCCTTGCCACCGGGCAGGAGCTGTGGATGTTCACCGGCATCATGGCGGTCTTTGCCGTGGTGTTTGTTTTCTTCATTTCCATTCAGGTGGCGGGGTTTGTGGCAAGCCCCATCCGCCGGCTGCAAAGGCTGATGCGGCGGGTGGAAAACGGGGTGCTGACCATTCGCGCGCCGGAACGGGGCGCATATGAGATTCGGGAGCTGAGCAAATCGTTTAACGCCATGATTGAGAAGATTTGCAGCCTGATGGATGAGGTGATCGAGGAAAAGGACCGGCTGCGCAAGAGCGAAATCCGCGCTTTACAGGCGCAGATCAACCCCCATTTTTTGTACAACACCCTCGATTCCATCGTCTGGCTGGCGGAGACGGGCGAGAAGGAGGAGGTGGTGACCATGGTCACCTCTCTGGCAAGCCTGCTTCGTATCACCATCAGCCGGGGCGACCCGTTTGTGACGGTGAAAGAGGAGCTTAACCATGCCCAAAACTATTTGATTATACAGAAGATCCGCTATGGGGACCGGTTCGATTTTTCCATTCAAGCCGACGAGGACCTTCTGCACTGCCGGACGGTGCGGATTGTGTTGCAGCCGCTGATCGAAAACGCCATCAGCCACGGCATTGAACCGATGGAAGGGGCCGGTCACATCCGGATTTGCGTCAGCCGGGAGGGAGACCGCATTCTGATGCAGGTGGCCGACAACGGCGTGGGGATGGAGGAAGAGAAACTCCGGTCGATTTTGCAGGCCAACCCGGAAAAAGCGTCGGGAATCGGCGTGAAGAATGTAAACGAACGCATCCGGCTGTGCTGCGGAGAAGAATACGGGCTGCAATTTATCAGCCGTCCGGGGGAAGGAACCACGGTACGGATTTGGCTTCCGGGCCAGCTTTAAAAGGGAGGAAAGGGTCGATGGGAGTAGGAAAACGGATTTGGCTCCTTTTGCTGGCGTTGGTGCTGTGCCTGTCCCTGCCCTCCTGCAAGGCGCAGTCGCAGCCCTACCGGATCTTTGTCATCGCCCGGCCGGGCAACGCCGATTTTTATCGGGTGGTCCGCAGCGGCGCGCTGACGGCAGGCCGCCAAAACAACGTGGAAATTCAATATTATGAGCCGGAGAAGGACGAGGATTGTTCCCGACGGGTGAAATGGATTGACGAGGCGGTAGAGAAGGGCATCGACGCCATCGTTTTGGCGGACAGTAAAAATGAGAAGCTGCACCAGGCGGTTGAGCGGGCGAAGCGGGCGGGGGTGGTGATGGTCGCGGTCGATGCGGCGGAGAACGATTCGCTCTATGCTTGCAGTACCGGGACCGACCATTTTGCAGCAGGGCGGGAGCTTGGAATGCATTTGGATGCCTATCGCCGTACCCCCAAAAACACCCGGGTGGGTTTGCTGACCGGGCGGGAAAACGCCGCCGCAGTGGAACAGAGACGGGCCGGGTTTGAGCAGGCGATCAAAGAGCTGGGAGGGATTGAGGTATCCTGGACGGAAACCTGTGACGACGGGGTGCAGGCCTATCAGCGGATGAAGGAGCATTTGGAAATCGGCGATGTGGACGTGGTGGTTTCATTGAGCATGGAAACCTCGCTGGGTGCGGCGCAGGCCGTTAAGGCTCTTTCCAGCAGCCTTCCATTGCTCGGCTTTTATGGTTCCACTCAGGAGGTCACCTATTTGGAGGAGGGGCTTATCCGGGAAGCAGTTGTACAAAATCCCTTTGCGATGGGCTACCTCAGCGTAGATGCCGCTGTGCGGTGTCTGGAGGGAAAGCCGGTAGAGAAATGGATCTCCGCCAACTATATTTTAGTAAATCCGGACAACATTTTTGAAGAGGAGAACCAAGGTCTGGTGTTTCCCTTCCTTCGGGATGGGGACTGATTTTGGGCCGGGAATTTCGTTTTGCACCGTTGGCCCCCTGGCGGAAGGTGCGGCTGTTTTCCTGCCGTTTCCGTCGTCCCTTTACCGGCTCCCTTCGGCAGCCCCCGCTAAACCGAAATGAATAAAAACAGAGGCATAGCCGTTACCGCTATGCCTCTGTTTTCGGTATCTTATTTGCCGCCCAGTTCGTTTAGATCGAAAGGCGTCCGCTGGTATACGAAATAGTTTAGCCAGTTGGAGAATAGAAGATTCGCATGGCTGCGCCAGATCATGGGCGGAATGGACTGGGGATCGTCTTGTACAAAATAGTTGCGCGGCAGGCTGGGGTTAAGCCCGCGTTTTACGTCCCGTTCATATTCTTTCGCCAGGGTTTCCCGGTCGTATTCCGCATGGCCCATCACAAAGATCTGCCGCCCGTCCCCGGTGGCGATCAGGTAAACCCCCGCATCGGCCGATTCCGCCAGAATCTGCAGCTGCGGATGCTTGCAAATATCCTCCCGGCGCACCTCGGTATGACGGGAATGGGGGGCCCAGAAGTATTCGTCAAATCCCCGCACCAATGGATGGAGCGTCCCCGTGGCGCGGTGCCGGAAGATCCCCGAAACCTTTTGCGCGAGCGGGTATTTTTCAATTCCGTAATGGTAATAAAGCCCCGCCTGGCCTCCCCAGCAGATATGGAAGGTGGAAAATACATGGGTTTTCGACCACTCCATAATCTCGCACAGCTCCTGCCAATAGTCCACCTCTTCAAAAGCAAGGGTTTCTACCGGCGCGCCGGTGATAATCAGGCCGTCGTACCGGTTGCCGCGCACGTCGTCGAACACCTTGTAAAAGTCCAGCAGGTGCTGGGCGCTGACGTTTTTCGGCGTATGGGTGGCGGTTTGCAGCAAATCGATTTCCACCTGCAGCGGCGTATTTCCAAGCAGGCGGAGAAGCTGGGTTTCCGTAGCGATCTTGGTGGGCATGATATTTAAAATCAGAATCCGAAGCGGTCGGATATCCTGCTTGGCCGCCCGTTCCCGCGACATGACGAAGATGTTTTCCGCCTCCAGCACCTTGCGTGCCGGCAGCGTATCCGGAATTTTAATGGGCATGTGCGGTTCCCTCCCGTTCTGCAAGTGCCCGAATGGCTTTTAGTATAACAGAATCGCCCGGGTTAAGCAACCGGTTTTGCTACGGGAAGGGGAAGAGATTTCAAGGAGAAGGGAAAGAAAAAGGTTGAAAATAAAAGGGGATAATGGTATTATAAGCTGATATAAAGGGGTAAAATAGGTAGGATTTTGTGGTCGGGCCACAGGTTAAAGGATGGTATCCATGGGGCAAAAGCCGGGGCTGACTGGGTTTGGGCTGAAGGTCATAGCGTTGGTGCTGATGACGGCGGACCATGTGGGCCAGTTTTTTTCCTTTGCCGGGGCGCCTTTGTGGCTGAGATGGATCGGGCGTCTGTCGGCGCCGCTTTTTTTCTTCCTTTTGGCGGAGGGCTTTGTACACACCCGGAACCGAAAAGGGTATTTGGGCCGGATGTATCTTTGCAGCCTGGGGATGAATCTGCTCAATGGGCTGGTCAATCGGCTTTTTTCCCGTCCAGACGGCTTTCTTGTCGATAACAACATCTTTGCCACCCTTTTCTTGACTCTGCTGCTGCTCTGTTTGGGCAGCTGGACAAGGGCGGCGGTGGAGAAAAGGCGGTTTGAGCGCCTTTTCGGTCTTGCGGGCGTGTTTTTCCTTTTCTTTCTGGCTCCCTTTCTGTTTGAACGGCTTCCGGAGGAATGGGTGGCCCTGCGGCAAGGGCTTGCCTGGCTCTTTCCAAACCCGCTTTTGACGGAGGGTTCCCCTACATTTCTGCTGCTGGGGATATGGATGGCTTGCATGCGGGAATACCGGGCGGCCTTTTGTGCGGGATATCTGCTGATCTCCCTGAGCTTCCTGGCGGACGGATACGATCCGTTTACCGTGGGATATCAATGGATGATGGCGTTTGCCCTTCCGCTTCTGCTTTGCTACAATGGAAAGCGGGGAAGGGGAGGGAAGCTCTTGTTTTACGGATATTATCCGCTTCACATCACGCTGCTTTTCCTTTCTTCCTGCCTGCTGTATCCGCTTCTTTGCGGATAGCCGGCAGGTTGGATTAGACGAGAATAACCGGCCGGCCTTGGCCGGATATCGGTGATAGAATGGATGAACGGTCATGGTAGGATTTCGGGAATTGTTTCAAAATGCAGGCGGAATACCGCTGAATATTTTTGTTCGCTTTGGGAGTGACAACCGCTGGCATTTTCACAAATGCTTGGAGGTCGGGTACTGTGCGGCGGGAAATGGAGAACTGTCAGTACAGGGAAAAAACTATCCGTTGGAAAAGGGGACGCTTTTTCTGGTAAATCCCTATGTGGTCCACTCCATCCAGAACCAAACGGCGGATTTCGCTATGACCCTGATGCAGATGGATTTTCAGAGCTATGAGCCGTTGTGTCCGGGCATTACCAATCTGGATTTTCACAATGTCATCAGCGGCGGCCTTTCCCCGGAGCGGCGGCAAACCTTATTTCGGTTTATTTCCGCCATTGTTTTTGAGGTTTCCAATCAATACAGCGGCTACCTGCTGCGTACCGATTCCCTTTTGCGGGCGCTGGCCCAATTCCTGGTGGATTTCCTGACGGTGGAGGCCCGGCAGGCCAGAGGCCCCCGCAGTGCGGAAAGCGACCGGATTAAGCATCTCATCGAACACATCGACGTACATTATAACGAGGATTGGTCCTTGGATGAGCTGGCGGATATGGTAGGGCTCAATTCTCAGTACCTGTCCCGGCTTTTTAAGCTTAGTGTGGGCCTTCCTTTGACGAAATACATCAATTCGGTGCGGGTGAAAAAGAGCCTTCCCGATCTGCTTGATTCCAAGAAAACCATTGCGCAGATTGCGTCCCAGCACGGTTTTCAGACGGTGAAGAGCTACTACACCGCCTTTTCCGAGGTGTATGACCTGCCGCCCGGCAAGTATAAGCGGTGGCAGAGGGATATGCAGCGGGAAAAGAAACGGCTGCGGCCGGTGGAAAACGACAGGCAGCTCAACGAGCTGTTTGACGACCTGTTTTCCTATCTGGAACATTCCGACATGCGCTTTTTCGGCGGCTACGGCCTTTCCCGGCTCGGGGAAAAGGCGGGCGCCCGCCAGGCATAGCAGACGATTAGACCCGGGCGAAATGGAGAATACTAAATCGTGTGCTTCTTCGCCCTATCAGAATAAAACGGCAGGAGGCGGCAATATGAAACGGTTGTTATTGGTCCGGCATGGAAAGATGGAACACCCGGCAGGCTTGGAGATTACGATGGGCTGGTCGAATATGCCGCTGTCCCGCAAGGGAAGGCGACAGGCCAACCTGGTTTCGCAGGCGTTGCCTGTGCTGCTCGGCGACCATAAGTTTGAATTTTTCAGCAGCGATTTGCTGCGCGCGTCCCAAACGGCGGAGATCATAGGACAGAAGCTGGGACGAAAGCCCATTATTACCCATATGCTGCGTGAGCAGAACAACGGCGAGGCGGCGGAAAAGCTGCGTCAGGAGGCGAAGCTGCTGGAGCTTCCGGTCAAGGGAGATCCTTTGGACTGGATTTTGTACCCGGGTGCGGAAAGCCGGAGGATGCTTTTTAACCGCATTACCGGCTATCTGCATCGGCTTGACAAGCTGGTGGAGGGGACCGTGCTGGTGGTTACCCATGCCGATGTGATCAACGCCGCCGTCTGCTGGTGGCTGGGGCTTTCGGCGGATACCTTTGCACAGGTAGAGTTTCGTATCAACCGGGGCGGGGTCACCGACCTGCGCCTTTCCAAAGAAGGAAAACCGGTTTTGTACCGGCATAATATCACCAGTCATTTGCGATAAAGACTCGGACGGGGAAATTTGCCCAATCGGAAGGAGATTGCAATGAAAAGACGTGTGGGAATTCTGACCAGCGGCGGCGACTGTCCCGGGCTCAATGCAGCCATCCGCGGTGTGGTCCATTCGGCGTACAATATGTTCGACGTGGAGATCGTGGGGATCGCAGACGGCTATAAGGGCCTCATTGAGGGGAATTATAAGGAAATGCGGCGGGAGGATTTTGACGGCATCCTCACCCTGGGAGGCACCATCCTGGGCACCTCCCGTCAGCCCTACCGCAATATGCGCAAGATCGAAGAGGACAACGTGGACAAGGTTGCGGCCATGAAGCTCAATTACCGCAAGATGAAGCTGGACTGTCTGGTGACGCTGGGCGGCAACGGCACCCATAAAACCGCCAATCTTCTGTCGGAAGAAGGACTTAACATCATCGGCCTTCCCAAAACCATTGACAACGACATCTGGGGCACCGACGTGACCTTCGGATTCCATACGGCGGTGGATATCGCCACGGAGGTAGTCGACCGCATTCATACCACAGCAAACAGCCACGGCCGGATTATGGTTATAGAGCTGATGGGCAATAAGGCCGGCTGGCTGACCTTGTTTGCCGGGGTTGCCGGGGGCGCGGATGTGGTCCTCATCCCGGAGCTGCCTTATTCCATGGATGCACTGGTGCATGCGGTGGAGGAACGGATCCGCATCAAAAAGCGCAAATTCTCCATTATCGCGGTGGCGGAAGGGGCCATGAGCCTTGCTGAAGCGGGTATGAAGGGGAAGGAACGGGCCGCGTTTCGGGCAAAGGAGCCGTATATGTCGGTTTCCTACCGGATTGCCGACCAGCTGCAGCAGGCGACCGGGCTGGAAAGCCGGGTGGTGGTGCCGGGCCATTTCCAGCGGGGCGGTTCGCCGTCGCCTTACGACCGGGTGCTGGCGACCCGGTTCGGCGTACAGGCCGCCAAGCTCATTAAGGAGGAGCGCTACGGCATGGCGGTGGCGCAGATCGGCAGCATTGTCACCCAAAATCCCCTGTCCGAGGTGGCGGGCAAAACCAAGCTGGTACCCGAGGATCACCAGATGGTGGAATTTGCCCGGTCGATGGGCATTGCGTTCGGGGATTGATTTGGCCGTATAAAAACGTGCCCGGCAAGAAAGACTTCTTGCCGGGCACGTTTTGTTGCCTTTCGGCATAACAAAACCCCTGGTTTTACCAGGGGTAAGGAAAAAAGCCTGGGCAAAAGAAAAAAGTAAAAATATGGTTTGTATATCAAAAGAGAAAGAAAAGCACAGGTTTTCTAAAAGAAACGCGGGGATTTTCGTGGAAAGAATGCCTTTCGTAGAATGCTATGGAATACCAAAGAAAACTGGTTTCCCAGTTGCAGGGCGAGTGATGCGATCCCTTCCAGGGGTCAGCAAGTACTACCCCCTCGGAGGGCTGGGCAAACCACTCGTTTACGAGTGGTTTTGATTGTTTGCAGGGAAGAGATTCTCCGCCTACATATTCTCGCCTGCCTGCCGGCAGCGCCATTAAGGAGCCGACGCTGCAGCCGTCGAGGGATAGGACCGGGCAAATCCCGGCTAACACAAGAGCCCGACGGCTGCAAAAGAAAAACACGGCGGGTAAAAGCATGCATGCCGATGGAATGGAAAAGCAACGTCTTGCCCTATAGCGGCGCAAAATCCAATGGAAGAAAGGGATACAAGGAGAGGTTTTAGAGATCCATTGATCCGGAAGAAAGGCGGACAAAGCCGTTTGAGAAACCGTCGGTTGAGAAGCGGAATAAATTTATCAAACACAGCGTAAAGCAACATAGCCGCTAGACTTTTTTCCTGGAAACGCTCTTTTTTTTGCCCCATGCCGAGAGGGAAGCCTGTCTGTATTCAATCTTACCCGTGTGATCCTTGCAAATCGGAATTCCTGTTTTTCGCAGCATTTTTCACAGATTTCAGTAGTCAAACCAGCCAAAATGTGATACAATAAATGCAATTGTCAAAGGAAGGATACGAGAAAGATGAAAGTATTTGATCCAAAGCAACCCATTGCCAATCCTAGGCTGCGCCAGACCATGCTGACCCTGCGCAAAAACGGCGGCCGCCTGGAGGAGCAGGTCTTTTTTGAAGCGCTTCGCAAGGCGGAGCTTTTGGCTCCGGTGGAGATAAAGCCGGTATCGGAAGATAAGGGACCGGTTCAGGAGGCGGCGGAGGGGGAAGATGTCCGCGTCCGTTTCCTTATGCTGCATACCCAGGATAAAGTCGCTTATCTTCCTGCCTTTACCGATGAAGAGTCCCTGGCCAAGGGAAACTGGGCGGGAGGGATCGTGCCCAAAGCGATGGTTGTGACCTTGGAGGATTACTGTACCATGATTCTGTCCTCTCCGAAGGGGGCAAACGGGATCGTGATCAATCCTTTTGAGGAGAGCCTGCAGGTTCCCCGCAGCACTTTGGCAAGGCTGAACGGGAAGGCCGTGCCGCATCTCGTGAAAAAGGATACCGAGGTAAAGCTGGGAGAACCGAAGGAATATCCGCAGGAGCTGGTGGATGCGGTCAAGGGCTATCTGAAAACGAAAAAAGAGGTTTCCAAAGCCTACCTCCAGCAGATGATCCGTGATGGGGAGGAGAGTTATCTGCTGATTGTGGATTTTGACGGTATCGACCGCAAACAGCTGTTTGAGGGGATTGCGGAGGCGGCTTCACCTTATTTGAAGGACAAGCTGTTGGATATGGTCCCTTATACCGAAGCATTTGGACAACAGGCGGCCCAGAAGGTCCGTCCTTTTTATAGTAAGAAACGGTTTGGCTTGTTTTAAAACGAAAAATGTCCGGCACAACGGTCGGATTGGGCGAAAGAGTATGGCATCGCCAGAGGTAAGCGTGCCGAGGCGCGGCAAACGGTATTTTACTTGCGTCATACCTGACAGCCTGAAAACCGGCTGCCATCGTTTTAACGCCGGCCGATTTGCATACAGAGCAAGGCTGCGGCAGCCCATTTCTATTCCTTACGGAAAGCGGACGGAGTTTGGCGGCGTATCTCTTTCGGTTATGACAGGTGGCTTCCCATTCATAAGAAATACCCGGAAACCTTTTTGGTTGCCGGGTATTTTTGTGATGGCAGCTAAAGCGAAAGGAACCCACCGGCTATGCCGTGGAGAAGAAAAACACCTGCTTTTAGCATGGACTAAAACAGATAAAACGGGCGGTTTCGCTCGGAGCAAAAGCAATACTAGGGATAAAACGGCCGGTTGCAATGGGTGTGATGCAGCCGGCTGCTCTTAGAAGGACGGCCGGTATCACGCCCTTTCAGGGCTAATGCACATACCACACGGTTCACGCCCGGCTTTGCTTGCAAAGCCAGAAGCCCTTATTCATCGGCATAGGGCAGAAAAGAGGCCCCCGCATTTCAAAACAACCGGCGTCGGGAAAGGCTTCTCCAGCCGGTTAGGAAGGAATCGGCAGCTCTGCATCCCGGAAGATAGCCTTTGCCCGCGCCACTTCCTCTCGGGTGGGCTGTGGGGTGTCGGTAAGGGTATAGGGACGTCCCAGCTGCTCCCATTTGTACTCTCCCATTTTGTGAAAGGGAAGGAGCTCCACCCGCTGCACGCAGGTATAGCCTTTGAGAAAATTCGCCATCTCCCGCAGCTTTTCTTCCTTTAGCGTAATGCCCGGAACCAGCACATGGCGTACCCATACCGGCATATTGGACGCCTCCCGGTAGTCAAGCAGCGAAATGGCATTGTGGTTGTCCCGCCCAGTCAGCCTTTTGCAGTCGTCCGGATCCATAGCCTTTAAATCCAGCAAAATCAAATCCGCCAGATCCACCGCTTCCTTACATACCGAAAGGGGAAGGGAACCGGCCGTGTCCAGCGCCGTATGGATCCCATGCTCCCGACATAGGGTAAAAAGGGCCTCACAAAATTCCGGCTGCATGAGCGGCTCTCCGCCGGAGAGCGTGACCCCGCCGCTTAAGAAACTGCGGTAGCGCTGAATGTCGGCGAAAACCTCCTCCACCGTGCGAACTTGACCGTCCTTTGGGTCCCAAGAATCCGGGTTGTGACAGTACAGACATTGCAGCGGACATCCCTGCAAAAAGAGCAGATACCGTACCCCCGGCCCGTCCAGTGCGCCGAAGGTTTCCACCGAATGAATCCTTCCTTTGATTGTGGACATAAAGGATGCCTCCTGTCGGGCAGGCCGGCGCGGATCTTTCCGCGCCGGCCCTAGGGTTTCCAATTAGAAACGGGTGTGGAAGGTGCGGTTGATGACATCCATCTGCTGCTCTCTGGTGAGCTTGATGAAGTTGACCGCATAGCCGGACACCCGGATGGTCAGCTGCGGATATTTCTCCGGATGATCCATGGCGTCCAAAAGCACGTCCCGATTGAGAACATTTACATTGATGTGATGGCCGCCCTCGCCGAAATAACCGTCGAGCAGGGAAGCCAGGTTTTTCGTCTTATCCTCCTCCTCGCGGCCGAGTGCATCCGGCACGATGGAGAAGGTGTAGGAGATACCGTCCTCACTGTAGTCATAGGGCAGCTTCGCCACCGACATCATGGAAGCGACACAGCCGTTCTCATCCCGCCCGTGCATAGGATTGGCGCCGGGAGCAAAGGGCTCGCCCAGCTTGCGCCCGTCCGGCGTGGAGCCGGTCTTTTTGCCGTAGACCACATTGGAGGTGATGGTCAGCACCGACTGAGTAGCGATGGCGCCGCGGTAGGTACGCTGCCGGCGCAGCTTCTGCATAAAGGTCTTGACCACGTCTACCGCAATGCTGTCTACCCGCGGATCGTTGTTGCCGAATTTCGGATAATCGCCTTCGATCTCAAAGTCCACCACGATGTCCCGCTCGTCCCGGATGGGGCGAACTTTGGCATACTTGATGGCGGAAAGGCTGTCCGCGACCACCGACAGCCCCGCGATGCCGCAGGCCTCGGTGCGCACGATTTCCTCGTCGTGCAGCGCCATTTGAATGCGCTCATAGCAGTACTTGTCATGCATATAGTGGATGACGTTGAGGGTATTCATATACAGCTTGGAAAGCCAGTCTAAAATGGCGGAAAATTTCTTCATCACATCGTCGTAGTCCAGGTATTTGCCCCGCACCGCCAGCAGCTCGGGTCCCACCTGGTCCCCCGTCTTTTCATCCCGGCCGCCGTTGATGGCATAGAGCAGGGCCTTTGCCAGGTTCGCCCGGGCGCCGAAGAACTGCATCTGCTTGCCCACCCGCATGGCGGAGACGCAGCAGGCGATGGCGTAGTCGTCACCGAACTTGCGGCGCATGAGGCTGTCGCTCTCATACTGAATGGAGGAGGTTTCAATGGAAAGGCGGGCGCAGAAATTCTTGAAGTTCTGGGGCAGGCGGCGGCTCCACAGCACCGTCATGTTGGGCTCCGGCGCGGGGCCCAGATTGACCAGGGTGTGCAGGAAGCGATAGGACATCTTCGTGACCATATGCCGCCCGTCGGTGGACATGCCGCCGATGGATTCGGTCACCCAGGTGGGGTCGCCGGAGAAGAGCTCGTCATAGCTGGGGGTGCGCAGGAAGCGGACCATCCGCAGTTTCATGACGAAGTGATCCACAAACTCCTGAATTTCTTCCTCGGTGTAGCGGCCTTCCTGCAGATCCTTTTCCGCATAGATATCCAGGAAGGTGGAGACCCGGCCCAACGACATGGCCGCGCCGTTTTGCTCCTTGACCGCCGCCAGATAGCCGAAATAGAGCCACTGGATGGCTTCCTTGGTATCCTGAGCAGGCTGAGAGATGTCGAACCCATAAGAGGCGGCCATCGCTTTGAGCTGGTGCAGCGCCTTAATCTGGTCGGAGATTTCCTCCCGGTGGCGGATGGAGGCCTCATCCATGACCTCATAGCTGTAGTCCTGCAGGGATTTCTTCTTTTGCTCAATTAAATAATCCACACCATACAGGGCAACCCGGCGGTAATCGCCGATGATACGGCCGCGGCCGTAAGCGTCGGGTAAGCCGGTAATGATGCCGTTGTTCCGGGCGCGCTTCATTTCGTCGGTGTACACATCGAACACGCCGTCATTGTGGGTTTTGCGGTACTGAAAGACCTTTTCCACTTCCGGGTCCATTTCCCGGTTATAGTTTTTCAGCGACGTGCGGACCATCCGGATGCCGCCGAAAGGCATAATCGCCCGCTTGAGGGGGGCGTCCGTCTGGAGGCCCACGATGGTCTCCCGCTCTTTGTCGATGTAACCGGGCTGGTAAGCGTCGATGTCGGAGATGGTGGAGGCGTCGATATCAAGAACGCCGCCGACCGCCGTTTCCTTCTTCATCAAAGAAGAGACCTCTTCCCAAAGCTGTTTGGTGCGTTCGGTGGGAGGAGTCAGAAAAGAATCATCCCCGTCATAGGGGGTGTAATTCTTATTTATGAAATTACGTACGTCGATGGTGTTGTTCCAGGTACCAGTTTTAAAACTCATGTGTACTCCCTCCTTTGGTTTGAATTAATTATACTCAAACAGTATAGTATTTGCAATCAGCAAAAAAGGGAAATTTCAGACTTTTTTTAAAATGATCATCGGCATTCTTACATAAATCAGCCGATTTTCTCCCTTTTTCTTGTTTTTTCAGCAATAAAAAAACCGGTATGCAGCAAAGCCGCATACCGGTTTTCAATTAAAGAACCTTGGAAAGAAAATCACACAAACGGGGATTTTGCGGATTTTCAAAAAAGGACTTTGGATCGGACTCTTCTAAAATCAGGCCCTCGTCCATAAACAGAATTCTCGTCGCCACTTCCCGGGCGAAGCTCATTTCATGGGTGACCACCACCATGGTCATCCCTTCCTCCGCCAGCTCCTTCATGACTTCCAAAACCTCGCCGACCATTTCCGGGTCCAAAGCAGAGGTGGGCTCATCAAAGAGCATGACGTCCGGATTCATCGCCAAGGAACGAACGATGGCAATGCGCTGCTTCTGTCCGCCGGAAATCTGGCTGGGATAGGCGTCCGCCTTTTCCGCCAGCCCCACCCGCTTTAACAGACGCAGGGCGTTTTCCTTCGCCTGCTCTTCCGTTTGCAGCTTGAGCTTGACGGGAGCCAGGGTAATGTTCTGCATCACCGTCAGGTGGGGAAAGAGATTGAAATGCTGAAACACCATCCCCATCTTCTGACGGATCTGGTTGACATTGCACTTGGGATCGGTAATCCGGTTGCCCTCAAACCAAATCTCCCCAGAGGTTGGAGTTTCCAGCAGGTTTAAACAGCGCAGAAAGGTGGATTTGCCCGAGCCGGAGGGACCGACCACCACCACCTTTTCTCCTTTTTTGATCTCCTCGCTGATGCCGCAGAGGACCTTGTGGTCTCCAAAGGCTTTGTGCAGGTCTTTAACGACTATCACTTGCCCTCAGCCTCCTTTCCATAACGCCCAGGCCCTTGGTCAGGATTTTAATGATGATGAAGTAGATGAGGGCAACACCGATGAGGGGCATATATGCCGTGTAGGTGCGGCTGATGATGAAGTCGGCAGCCTTGGTCAGATCCATCAAGGCGATATAGCCGACCACCGCCGTTTCCTTAATGAGCACGATAAACTCGTTGCCCAGAGCCGGCAGCACGTTCTTAACCGCCTGCGGAACAATGATGTAGCGCATGGTCATAAAGCTGGTAAGCCCCAGCGAGCGGCCCGCCTCCGACTGCCCTTTGTCGATGGACTGGATGCCGGCGCGGAAAATCTCCGCCACATATGCACCCGAGTTGAGGCCGAAAGCAATGATGGCGACCACCATCTTGTCCATTCCCGATTTGCCGAAAATAATCTGATACATAATCAGCAGCTGTACCACGAAAGGAGTGCCGCGGATGATGCTGACGTAAGCATTGGCCAGCCAGTTCGGAATGGCCAGCAGAAACCGTACAAATCCGTTGTGGTTTTTCAGGCTGTTGCTGGGCAGGCGAACCACTGCCACGAGCAAACCCACCAAAATGCCGATCAAGGCGGCGAAAACCGACAGAATCAGCGTGTTTTTCAAGCCGTCCACGATCATCATATACCGGTTGCCGTCAATAAAGACAAACACGAACTGATCGTACAGCGACTGGAAAAAAGCGCCGATGGAATCAAAGATATTCATCGTAATGAGTGAAACGTCCGGCATAGGAACCTCCCCGTTCATACAAAAGTGAGGATAGTGCGAATGGAGGCACTATCCTCACAAAAGCCGCTTTATTTCCAGTTACTGCTCAATATATTGCTTGAGAATTTCATCGTATTTGCCGTTGTCCTTGAGGGTCTTGAGCGCGGTGTTGATGCTGTTGAGCAGATCCGGTTCATCCTTGCTTACGGCAATGGCATAGGTTTCGGTTTCGCACTGGATGCTGTCGACAATCTTAATGTCGTCCGCATTCTCCTCGGCGAACACCTGCGCGGGATTCGAGTCGATGATGACCGCATCCACTCTGCCGTTCTTCAGCTCGATGACGGCATCCAGCCCCTTCTTCATCCGGGAAACCTCCGTATTCTGCAGCGAAACGCCCAGAATGAACTCCCAATCCGGATCGCCGGACGCCACAAAGTCGCCGGTGGTGCCTTCCTGTACCGCAATCTTCTTGCCGTTTAAGTCCTCGGTCTTGGTGATGTCGCTGTCCTTGCGCACGAGAACCATCTGATGGGCTTCATAGTAGCCGTCGGAGAAATCCACGCTCTTTTTGCGCTCGTCGTCCACCGTCATGCCGGCGATGATGCCCTGGATGTTGCCGCTTTCGATGGCGCCGATCAGGGATTTGAATTCCATGTTTTCAATCTGGACTTCCATTCCTATTTCTTCGCCGATGGCCTTTATCAGCGCAATGTCGAAGCCGTCCGGCTGACCGTCGTCGCCCATGAATTCAAAGGGCGGGAACTCCGCATTGGTGCCGATCTTGAGGACCTTTGTGCCGCTGTCGGCGTTGGAAGTGCCGCTGGTGGAAGTACCGCCGTCGCAGGCTGCCAGCATCGATACCGATAACACCAGTACCAGAGCCAGTGCCAAAACTTTCACAAATTTTTTCATCTTCGATACCCTCCCGTATCAATTAATGAAAGAATTATAGCATAGCTACTGGTCGAAATCAAGGGCGGGCGGCATGTTTATACAGAATATACACGAAATTGGGATAATCATGCACGTACCTCACAAAGAGGCGTCAGCGCAGGGGAGGCGGGCGCTTTTTAAGCACCAAAACCGTATGTCCGTCCGAAAAGCCGGGATGCCGTTCCTTGATATAGGGACTGCGCAGCTCCTTGCGCACCATGTCCCGTAAAGCGGTGCCGGAGTGATACCCATGCACCACGATGACCTCCTTTGCATCCCGGTCATAGGAGGCGCGGGCTAGCACCTGCTGCAGATAGGTTTTGGCCGCATAAGCACGCATGCCGTGAATATCCACCACAATGTCCAGTCCCGCCCGGCGTTCCCGGTTTTGCCCGCCCGTCATTTGCCCACGTTTAGCAGCAGCACCCATGCAAGAATCAGGGTGAAGCCGGTGCAGCAGATCAGAAGGGCGTTGCGCTGTTTTTTGCTCTTAATGGTCTGCACGGCGAAGCCCAGCAAAATACAAGTAATGACTAGGCCGGTGATGTCGATACCAATGCCCACCAAGGAATGATCCAGCGTTATGTGATCGCCGAACCAATGCAAAATGCCGTTCCCCAGCAGATGGGAGATGGGGACGAGGATTAAGGGCAGAATGCCGATGGAATATTCCGATTTGCGCGCGCGAAGGAAGATATAGCACATGGCGAGAATCACAATGACAATCGCCCAACATTCGGTGACCAAAACGCAAAGCCCTCCTGACAGGAAAAACACCGTTGCCGAAAGACGAGGGAACCACATGCGGCAAAGGGCTTTCCGAAATGTTTGTCCGGCGCCCCAAACAGGCGATTTAGAAATTCCGGAACAGATGCAATTATTATCCATGATTTTGAAAGGGTTGTCAAGCAAAACCCCGCAGATAAGCGGCGCGGGCCGGGTGTGAAAAGATGCCTTGCCTATGGAAAGAAAACAAAAGGCCGTGCTGTAAAAATCCGGCCGCATGCTAGTGCGGCCGGATTTGCAAAGGTACGAAAAGAATCTTTCTACATATCCGGGAACTTATCCGATCTTATAAATTGCGAAGGATGCCAAACTGTAGAAGAAGGGACCGCCCTGGGCCAAAATGCGGAATACAGCCGGAACGGCGGATACCTCGGCGGGGAAGCTGAACGAGAGGTTTGCCATGTCGTTTGCCGTATAAAAGGTGCGAGCGGTTACAGCCCCGGGAACAAAGGCCCCGTTTTGCTGTAGATGCAGGGCCACAAACAGAGGGATTGTTACCCCAGGCGCCGGAGAGAAGCTGCCGAAGAAGGTTACCATATACAAGCCAGGGACGGTGACGGTAAAGTCACTCCCCATCGTTGGGTGGGTGATACCGGTACCCACAATAATAGCGTTTTGGTCAAAAATCAGCGGGGCGCCGTCGTTTCCTACGGTGGTAGGGGTGGTATATGCGGCCACCAGATCGCTTACCGCTGATTCTCCGCCAGGTCCGGTCGCGCCGGTCGCACCAGTCGCACCAGCAGGTCCGGTCGCGCCGGTAGAGCCAGTGGGGCCAATCGGGCCCTGAGGTCCCATAGGGCCGACGGTTCCCTGTGCGCCGGTAGGCCCGGTAGGCCCCGTCGGGCCGGTGGGGCCGATCGGTCCTTGTGAACCGATAGGGCCGGCAGCCCCCTGGCTGCCGGTTGCGCCGGTGGGCCCGGTTGGGCCAGGTTCCCCCCGCGGGCCTTCCACACCTTGAAGCCCCTGTGGTCCAATGGGGCCGGTTGCCCCTCTCAAACCGGGTTCACCCTGCAGTCCGGCCGGGCCTTGGAAGCCCATAGGCCCCTGTTCTCCCTGTGCGCCGGCAGGGCCAGTCGCTCCAGTAGGCCCGGTCGGGCCGGTGGGCCCCGTCGCTCCCCGTTCTCCCGGCATCCCTGCTGGTCCTGCGGGCCCCTGGGGCCCCTGCATGCCGCTGGGCCCGGTCGGCCCGGTAGGCCCGGTCGGGCCGGTGCAGCCTCCTTCTCCGGGCATTTCCGGATGAGGGCAGGGGATCATGCAAGTGGAACCCCAATCCCCCAGCGGAAGATATGGATAGAAATTATTCATCAGAATTCCTCCTTAAATCATTCGTGTGTATGCGGTCAGAGCGGCGGCTTTGGATCGGTCGCCGCCGATTTTCCGCCGGGCCCGGTCGCTCCGGTTGCACCAGCGGGCCTGGTCGGCCCCAGCGATTCCAAAGGCCGGCGGCTCCCGGTATACCGGTTGCACCGATAGATCCGGCGGCGGTGTTTAACGAATTAAAAAGTAACGGTATATCCTAATCGAGATCGAGGGAAATCGAAAGGAAATAAAAAAGTTCGTAAAATTTTTAAAGAAAAACGACTGTTTTTTATAGGGCTAGATGTTGAGTTTTGGAAATTATGGATGTATCATTTCTTATAGCGTGACAAGTTAAAAGAAGGATAGACTTAGATGCTGAGATGGAGAGGCGGCGAGTCCCATGGGTCAGGAACATGTTTCGGAGGAAGCGGAACAAATATTACTGCTGCCCAGCATACAGAAGCCTATGTATCGCTTACCATTCGCTGGGGGAGTGGAACATACACCTCTCAGGCGGAAAATGAAAGCAGCGGTTCCTCCATTTCCGCTTATGTGAATTCAGGATACGCCGGCGGCGTATTTTACTCGGCTAAAGGCACCCATTATGTTTCGGCTGGGGTTGGAAAATGGGGCCCTGCATATACGAATCTTTGATGCGCAGCGTTCACTAAAGGAAAGGGGAGGGTTTCCTCCCCTCTTTCTTTGGTATCACCGAAAAACGATAGGAGTGGAGGGGGAAGGATATGAAACAAGGTTGCGTGTTCGCTTTGCTTTGCCTTAGTATCCTGGTTCTGTTATCGGGATGTCAGACGAACAACCAAAATTTTAGTGAGGCTTATTCCTTCGAAACCGATCATCAGATAGATCATGATGCTATAGCGGAAGCAAAGGACGGATACTACTTTTTAAAAGAAACGTCAAGAGGAAGCTATTTGTATTGTTTTGATCAGCAAAATATCGATCCGATCCCGCTTTGTGACAAACCGAACTGTCTGCATGATAAGGAAACCAATCCTGAGAAGCTCTATGATTGTAATGCCTATATGGCGGATGCGTCTCAAGTTTTTTATAACGATGGATATTTATATATCCTTGCCAGAGGACAAGCGGATGGTACTAGTATCAGCGGCGTTTATTTGAGAAAGTTGAGCCCACAAGGGACTTTTATTGAGAATGCATATCGCTTTCCAACCTATCCGAATAGCGTGGCTTTGCACAGGGGAAATTTATTCTATTCATCAAACGAGTATATTCCTCAAGATTCAGGAAAGTCAGCGGGCACCTGCTCTTTGATCCAAGTAGCGCTGAATGAGAAAAAAGAGAAGCTTCTTTATTCCACCGATTTAGAAAGCGGAAATATTGCAACTATCACAGCGGTTGGAAAAAGGCTGTATTTTAGTGTAATGGGTTATAAAGACAAATCGACACAACCAGTGAAAACAATTTCAGAAAATTTTTGTTTGGATCTGGAGTCGGAGGTCATCTCCTCCATTGATACCCGAACTGGTGAGGCCGTTATGGAGATTCCTGCTGTTTTGCCGGATGCAATCTATTATTCTTATTGGTATTACGATTACGATGATGAGAGGAATCGGACCGTATACCAAAACAACTTTGACGGCACCGAGGAAAAAGCGGTGTTTTCCTCACCAAGTGTGTGCGATCGGCTATGCTGGGACGGCAGCTATTTCTATTTTGATAATTGGCCCACCATTGGCATGCCCGGCCATGAAAGCGAAGTTCGTACCATTTGGGTCTACGATAAAGATTTTAACCCATTCTTTCTTTCAACCTATCAAATATAAATGGAAAAGATTATTCGATACCTTCTATCGGTTCTTTTTTAAATGTATCGAACGATTTTTTGTTTTTCCTAATACAAGACGATGCAGGGGAAAAGAATCAGACGACTCTGATCTATGTAAATAAAGATGAAATAAAGAATGGAACCGTCCAGCTGAATCAAGTTATTTTGGACGAGTCATCCTAGTATCATCTTTTTATAGGCAAAGGAGAATATTTATGTGTATGCGGTCAGAGCGGCGGCTCCGGGTCGGTTAAAATTGGCTGGGCGGAGAGCGCCGCAGCGTCGTGGTTTTCCTTCAAATCGTATAAGCGGATGAGCGCCGCGGCCAGCACCAGGGAATTGGAAAGGAATCCGCGCCAGCTGGAAGCACATTGCAGCGGCGTTTCCTTGGGCGCGGCCAACGCCTGCGCCGAAAGCTGATAAAAGTAAATCAGTGCGCCGATTATCATGGCGCTGGAGGTCAGCTGGATCGGATAAGGGTCGGTGATCTCGTCGCATCCGCTGGCCTGGGGCAGCGCCGAGCAGAGAAGCTGCTGTTTTTGCAGCTGCGTGGTGCAGTGGGACAGCAGCGTGGCGGCAGCCAGAACGATGATGTACCATTGGGACTGTTCAATAACGCCGAGCTGCTCGAGCAGCTCGCAAGGCAATTCCCCGTTGGGCAGGATGTTGTCCGTCTGCATTCGATCACCACACATTTCCCTGAAATACTACAGTATATTCCGCCGTTTCCTTCTTGATACTTCTTAGCCGCCCTGGGATAATTCGACGAGGCCAAGCATATAGATGAAGGAATCAAACCAGTCATAGGAGGAATGGATATGCTTCGCGGCCATATACCGCCTAATTTTGCCACGGCGACCAGCTTTCGCGCGTCCGCACCCTATCCGCCCGTTGAGGTGGAGGCCCCGAATCTCCGTTATGCCCAGCTGCTGCATCAGGACACCGCCTCCGCCCAGGGGGAGTTTACCGCGGTCGCCCTTTACATCTACCAAAGTTGGCTGTTCGATCCGGTCTGTGGGCCGGCGGCGAAGACCATGCGGGAAATCGCCGTTGTGGAGATGCATCATCTTGATCTGCTCAGCCAGGTGATCTCCCTTCTGGGCGGGGACCCTACCTTCAGCGCCGTGCGTAATAATCGCTGTATCGTCTGGAATGGCAGCATGGTCAACTACTGCAAAAATCTTCCCCAAATGATCCGCTACAACATCAGGGCGGAGCAGGAGGCCATCGCCAATTACCGGCGGCATATCGCCTTTATCAAGGATCGGCAAATCCAGGCGCTGCTGGAACGGATTATTGAGGACGAAGAAATCCATCTGGCTATTTTCCGCCAAATGCTTGAACGGCTGGAATCCGTTTGAGGCCTTCGTCTGCCTTTCTCGCTGCCTGACCAAACCGAAAGCCCCGTCTGAGCAGAGCTCGGGCGGGGCTTTTGCGGGTCAAAAGGGGGATTTGGGTTTACCGGATCAACACTATCGGTATATTAGGAGGTATATCCATGAATTTATTGTCAAAGGTATTGGGATAGGGAAGCATCAAGCGGGATCTAGTGCCGCTGGATATCCCACCGTCAGCTCCATTGTCGGCCGGAAGCGATAAGCGCCCTCTCTCCATAAGAAAGAGGGCGCATGGTTTCGAGAGAATGCAGGGCTTTGTAAGTATGCCGCCCCCGGCTAGGGGCGGCGCGGGAAATTAATAGCCGCAGTAGCTGCTGTTGTAGTTATAGCCAGAGTTGGAAGCAAAGCTGGAAGCCGAACTAAAGCTAGAACCGCTGGTCCAAACCGGCGAACCTACCTGATAGGTAGCGACGATGGGCAGATATCCGACCACACAGGACCGCGCACAAGAGTTATTGGCCGCCGATGCGGCGACACTGGCACATGCCGAAGAGGCATAAGAACTTCCCGACCAATTGTTACAGCACATATCTGAATCCTCCCTTAATATCAGGGGACTAGCCCCGTGCTACACTATATGCCCGTCTGTGAAAAAGTGTGCGGGGAAGAAGGGGGCTTTTGCAGAAACGCCAACGGGAAGCGGGAGACAACCGGTTTTCGTTTTTCTGCACCGTTCCCGAAAAGAAAAAGCGCACCCTGCCGTAAGCAAGGTGCGCAGCATGGCCGCAGGCGATACCCGCCGGGCCGCCGAAAGCCAAAACAGGAGGATGCTTCCAATGCGGCGTTTGCAGCGTAAATCCCGAAGGAACCAACTCCATCGGGTTAGATGGCTGCAAATTGGACAACATGCTCCAAAGGAAAAAACAATTATTTATATTCCTTAGAGACGATAACGTTGCCGTCCTTGTCCAGATATTCCACAATAATGGATTCCGCGCTGGAAACCTTTGCTTTGAGCTCCTGAAATCCGTTTTCAAAGGTGGAAGCCATTTGATCCATGGCCGACGAAAGCGAGTCCTTAATCAGCGACGTGTCGCCCACGTCGGTGGTAAACTGGAAGCTGTATACCATGGAGTTCCCTCTGGCGGTCACATCCAGATTTGCCCCGCTGATCCCCATCGATTCTTTCATCGTGTCAATATCGCTCTGAATGCTGGAAATATAACTCTCCACCGTAGCGGTATTGTTCGAGCATGCTGCGAAGGACAGGCACATGACCAGACAGCAGAGAACAACCAAAAGCTTTTTCATATTCATCTTTCTCCTCAAATCTTATTTTTCACTCCCATACCCATTTACGCCGCACAGGCAGGAAAGCAAAAAACGCCCCGCTGCAAAGCAACCAGACGTTTTGAACCTGGTTATAAAGAACAACCCGCTACAAACGCGGGCAGAAAGGATTAAAATAAAAGAGACCTGCGGTGCGCGACTTGCCCACCGCAGGTGTGGAGCGGGAAACGGGATTCGAACCCGCGACTTTCGGCTTGGGAAGCCGACGCTCTACCGCTGAACTACTCCCGCGAAGTAGTCCAAATTATAACATGGATTATGAAAAAATGCAAGAGGCTATTGCATGCTTTCTTCAAAAAGTTTTCCTGCTTTTTCCGGCTGGTCGCAGACGGCAAAGAACACATACCCGCTTTTCTCCAAGATAATCGAGGAAGAAAGCTTCTCGTATTCCGTGTTGCTGTACGACCGGTAGGAGGATTCCTTCAGGCTGATGTGTTCGCCCACCGCGTTCTTGACCGACGCGATGGATTCCTTAGAGGACGCCTGGATGATTCCGATTTCATCGGCATCTCCCTCGGTATCGCTGACCAGATAGGCGAAATCCGCCACCTCAGTGTCCTTGAGCACGAAATGCAGCGACATCTGCGGCTTAGTGATGACGGAGTAGTTTTTAATTTCCAATTGATATGCAATATCCTCCACCCTTGCCGCCGCGCTTTCCTCGTAAGCGGCGATAGAGGGAGAATGGGAAGAACAGGAGCTAAAAAGCACGCAGACCAAACTCAATAGGAACAGTCCTCCAAACGGGAGGAAAAGGGCCAAGCGCTTGTGCATATTGTTTCACCACACCACTCTCAAAAATTCCAACAGAACAAAACCGGTGTATAAAGTTCCCCTTTTATTATACTACATTTGACAAGATACGCAAGTCGACAAATCCGACAGAAAAGGAAAGGAAAGCGCGTGCATAACCGACAAAGAAGGGAAAACCGTTTTTGTACGCAGGTGTATTGCGATGAAAAAACTTTATTCCTCCTTGTAAAGAATGGAGTATGGCCGTGCTTTACATAAAAATGATGAACGCGTGCTTTTTCCAAAAGGAGTAATCCACATTTTCCACCGAGTTTTCCACAAAGCATCCGGTTGATTACGGGGATTTCCCATGGGAAAGTGGAAAACTCCGTTGCTTTTGCCCAATTTCCACCATGGCCTGGTGGAAAACATCGGTTTACGTAATGCGTGAAAGAACACTATTTTCGTAGATATACCGCGAGTTATCACCCCTTGACGAACAAAGAAGCCCTATTTTCCCCTTTCCCGCCGTATGGAGCGGCCGCCCCGTCAGGCCGTTGCCTGTGACGAAGCGGCGGTACCGGCGTCCTCCACCGAAAGGATGGAAGCGCCTTTGTAATAATGGGTCAGAATATCCTGCCACTTGGTTCCCTGCCTGGCCATGTAGTCCGCGCCGTACTGGCTCATCCCCACGCCGTGGCCGTATCCCTTTACGGTAAAGGTAAAAACGCCGTCGGCGGCAAGAACTTGGAAGTTGGCGGATCGAAGGCCCAGCGTTTCCCGGATCTGCCGGCCGGTCAAGGTTGCATTTCCCACCGCGATGGAGGTTACCGTCCCAGCCGGGCTCAGCTGTGCCGCTCCAAACCAGGCGGCCGTATCCTCCGGCAGGGTCAGCTCGGGAAAGGCCGTCGTCAGCGCCGACTGCAAATCCGCCGCCTGGAAGGAGACCTGGGTTTGGTATTCGGGCGCCATGGTGTCGCCTGGGCTTTCCACCGACTGCAGATAGGGGACGTCGTTTCCCCAGTAGTTGCCGGCGGTTTCGGTCGCCCCGCCGGAGATGGAGTGATAAACCGCCAATATGGGCTCTCCCTCATAAACCAGAAGCTTGCCGGAGACCTCCTTGACCGCCGTCTCAATCCGTTCCCAGGCGGCCGCAAAGCTGTCTCCCCACTGCGCCTGTGCCAGCTCTTTGGGAAGATATCCAAGCTTTTGCGCGGTGTTGACGGTAAAGTAGGCGCCCTGCAAAGCGGGGTCCGGGCTGGCCTTCTGCTGCTCGCGCTTGCGGTAGGCGCCGGTGTAGGCCGCCACCGCCTGCGCCTTGAGCGCTTCCGTGTGGAAGGAAGGAGGCATTTCCGCCGCCACCGCTCCGCATAGATAGTCGTAAGCGTTTACCGTCAGCACGGTCCCGTCCGCTTCGTCGAGCAAAAGGAAGGTATCCTCCTCGGCGGTGGACGGCGGCGTCTGTCCGTCCGATTTGGAAAAGAGGTTTGTCCCAGCCAACAGCGGCAGAAAAAGCATGCAGATCAATAGGGCCAGCGCAAGACAAAGATACCGTTTCATAACCCGCTCCTTTGTTTCTCTTGAGAATAATTTTGCTTATCATTCCTGCATGCAATGGATAAAAACAAAAGAATAATGGAGTAAGTCGATAAAAAATGCAGGAACTCTTTCTTTTACTTTCAAACAAGAGGGAAAATCCGTCGGATTTTCTTGACTTTAACCGGGTGGTATTATAAAATGGCAACAACAAAATGATATGGAAATTGAAATGGAGGAGATACCGTGACGCCGTACGCCAATGAAGAACTGCGGGGGAATACCCTTAAAGACTTATGCGACGAGTTTCGGAAAAATAACCACATCCGGGCGGAGGATTACGAACGCTTTGGAGTCAAGCGCGGCCTTCGCAACCAGGATGGTTCGGGCGTCATGGCGGGACTAAGCCTCATCTGCAACGTGCACGGCTATGTGCTCGACGACGGGGAGAAGAAAGCGGTGCCCGGCCGGCTGATCTACCGGGGCGTGGACATCAACGACATTGTAAGCGGCTGCGTAAAGGAACAGCGGTTCGGCTTTGAGGAAGTGGTGTGGCTTCTGCTCTTCGGCAAGCTGCCCAACAAGCGCCAGCTGCAAATGTTTTCCCGGCTCCTGGCCGATTCCAGAGAGCTGCCGGAATATTTTGTGGAGGATATGATTATCAAGGCCCCCTCGCCCAACATCATGAACAAGCTGGCACGGTCGGTGCTGGCGCTCTATTCCTATGACGACGACCCGGAAAACAATTCGCTGGAGAATTTGATGCTTCAGTCCATCCATCTCATCGCCCAGCTTCCCACCATCATGGTCAACGCCTACCAGGTCAAGCGCCGGCATTACGACCGGGAGACCATGTATTTCCACCCGCTTGATCCTCAGCAGGATACGGCGGAGGCCATCCTGGGGACGTTGCGCATGGACCGCAAGTTTACCCCGGAGGAGGCAAGGCTTCTGGACCTGTGCCTGATTCTGCACGCCGAACACGGCGGCGGGAACAATTCCACCTTTACCACCCGCGTGGTCACCTCCTCGGGCTCGGATACCTATTCGGCCATCGCCGCGGCCATCGGTTCCCTCAAGGGGCCCCGCCACGGCGGCGCCAACACCAAGGTGATGGAGATGCTCGGCTACATGCTAGCCGGGATCCGGGATTATCAGGACGATGAGGAAATCGCCCGGTTTTTGGAAAAGATGATCGACCGGCAGGAAGGGGACCGTTCCGGCCTGATTTATGGGATGGGGCATGCGGTTTATACCCTGTCCGACCCCAGAGCGTTGATTTTGCGGGAACATGTGCAGCCGTTGGCGGAGAAATGCGGCTTGGGCGACGAGCTTCGGCTTTTGCAGGCGGTGGAACGGCTGACGCCGCAGGTGTTCGCCCGGAAAAAGGGGAATACCAAGGCCATGTGCGCCAATGTGGATTTGTATTCCGGCCTGGTCTACCGCTGCTTAGGGATTCCCCAGGAGCTGTTTACCCCCTTGTTCGCCGTTTCCCGGATTGCCGGGTGGTGCGCCCACCGGATGGAGGAATCGGAGATGGGCAAGCGGATTATCCGCCCGGCCTACAAGTCGGTGGCCAAAATGTCCGCCTATCAGCCCTTGGACGAGCGGGAATAAGGACGGCGGCTTGAGGGAGGCGGAAAGATGGAACCGGTAAGACTGCACCCGGCGTGTATCCGCTGCCTGCTGGAGAAGCAGCTGGCTTCTTTTCCGGACGGCATCGGGGTGGAGGAAGAAATCGAATATATGCAGCGGGTGCTCCGGGTGATTGCCGACGCGCCCAAGACCGCCAGCGCGCCGGTGCTGGTGCACGATATCGGCCGCATCCAAAAGGAAATGTTTGGGTATGAGCCGGATTACTCCGCCGTCAAATCCCATTTCAACGGGGTGATGCTGGCGAAGGCGGAGGAAATCGAAGAACGGCTGCAAGGCGCCGCGGACCCTCTGAAGCGGGCAATACAATATGCCATGACGGGAAATTATATTGATTTCGGCGCCATGCAGAAGGTGGAGGAGGAGCAGCTGGAAAGGCTTCTGGAAAAGTCGCAGGAGATCGTGGTTGATCCAAAGGAATATGAGGCCCTGCGCAGGGAGCTGCTTGCGGGAAGGAACGTGGTCTATCTAACCGACAACTGCGGCGAGATTGTATTGGATAAGCTTCTAATGAAGGAAATATTGAGGCAGAACCCGCAGGCGAGGATTACGGCGATTGTCAGGGGCGCTCCCGCCTTAAACGACGCAACGGTTGAGGATGCGCAGCAGGTGGGGCTTTCTCAGGTTGCACGGGTGATCGGCAACGGGAGCGCCATTGCCGGTACCTGCCTGGATAAAATTTGCCGGCAGGCAAAAGACGCCATAGACGCGGCGGACGTGATTTTGGCAAAGGGCCAGGCGAATTTTGAGACCCTGCGCGGGTGCGGCAAAAATGTCTTTTATATTTTTATGTGCAAATGCGGCCTGTTTTCCTCTAGGTTTCAGGTGCCCTTGTTCCATGGTATGCTGGTCCACGATAAAAACAGCTGAATCGGCGTTGAAAAGGAGAAGGCCCCGGAGTGAGATATTCTCACCCCGGGGCCTTCTCCTTTCTTTTCCTCGTTTGTCAGCTCGACCTTGTCAAAGAGAAAGGAAGGCCGTCTCCCGCTGTGCGTTTTGCGTGGAGGCTAAGGGGGATTGCTTTACATAATTCCCTTAAAAACAACAAAATAACCGCAGGAGGAAACTGGAAAAGAAGAGAAAAAATTCAGCATTCTGCTGACAAGATAGAGGGATAAGAAAAACGATTTTAGGCCAATTGGTAAAAAGATGCAGGATAAACCGGGATTGCCCAGGATTTGGTGTGAAAAGTTTACAAAATCACGTTTCTTTTCTATTGCAATGGAAGGGCATTGCCGTTATAATGAGTGTCAGTGGTGCAAAAGGGAGTGAAAATGCATCGAAATGGTGTAAGATGGAGCAAAAAGGAACCGAAGGGAGGGGAACGCCGTGCTCTTGGGGCAGTATCAGCATACCTTAGATGCCAAGGGCCGCGTTTTTGTCCCCGCCAAGCTCCGCGAATCCCTGGGCGAACGCTTTGTCGCCACCAAGGGGAAGGACGAATGCATCTGTATCTACCCCATGGAGGAATGGTCCCGGCAGGAAGCGAAGCTGCTGGCCCTTCCTTCCAAATACTACGACCTACAGCGGTTCTATTTTTCCAATGCCGCCGAGCTTGAACCGGACAAGCAGGGGAGAGTTCTGCTGCCGGCTGAGCTGAGAGGATATGCCCGCCTGCAAAGCGACGTGGTCATTATGGGCGTGGGCAACCGGGTGGAAATCTGGAGCGCCGCCGCCCGGCAGGCCGCCAGCAGCGAGCTGACGCCGCAGAGCGCGGCCATGCTGATGGATGAGCTGGGAATTTAACCGTTATAAAGAATTTAGAAAGGGTGGAATGCGCATGGAGTTTTCTCATCGTCCGGTTTTGCTCGACGAATGCATCCAGGCGCTTGCCATCCGGGAAGACGGTATTTATGTAGACGGGACTGCCGGCGGCGCCGGCCATTCACAGGCCATCGCCGCACGGCTGACGTCCGGGCGGCTCGTCGCCATCGACCAGGACCCGGACGCCATCAAGGCGGCCGGCGCCCGCCTTTCCTCTTACCCGCAGGCTACCCTGGTGCGCGCGAATTTTTCCCGCATGGGGCAGGTGCTCCGAGAATTGGGGATCGAGCGGGTGGACGGCGTGCTTTTGGACATCGGCGTTTCCTCCCACCAGCTGGATACCCCTCAGCGGGGATTTTCCTATCACGCCGACGCGCCGCTGGATATGCGCATGAGCCAGGAAGGGCCCTCGGCCAGGGACTTGGTAAACGGGCTTTCCGAACGGGAGCTTTCGCGGATTTTGTTTGAATACGGCGAGGAGCGGTACGCCAGGGGGATCGCGCGGGCGATTGTCCGCTGCCGGGAATCCCATCCCATTGAAACCACCGGGGAACTGGTGGACGTTATCAAAAGCGGGATGCCTGCCGCCGCCAAACGGGAGCAGGGCCATCCGGCCCGGCGCACCTTCCAAGCACTGCGCATTGAAGTAAACGGCGAGCTCGACCGGCTGAGGGAAGGGCTGACGGCAGCCTTCGCCTCTTTGCGGGTGGGGGGGCGCCTGGCCGTCATCACCTTTCATTCCTTGGAGGACCGGATTGTCAAACGCCAGTACGCCGCGTGGTGCAAGGGCTGCACCTGCCCGCCGGATTTTCCGGTGTGCGTCTGCGGCAAGACCCCGCAGGGGAGGCTGGTGGCACGAAAGCCCATCGAAGCGGGGGAGAAGGAATTGGAGGAAAATCCCCGCAGCCGCAGCGCAAAGCTGCGGGTTATTGAAAAAATCAAAGACGAGCCGGAGCAAGCGCAGGAATAGCTGCGCTGCGGTTTTTTAGAAATAGGAAGGAGGCAGCGACATGGCCGCCAATCAGAGAAACGAAGCCTATGACTTTTCCTTGTTTGAAGAACGGGAGAGCCGGGTTGTCCGAATGCCGGAGAAGAAAAAAGAGAAGAAGGTACAAAAGGCCAGCGCCGTGGAAGGGTATCTGCGTGCGTTCCTGCTGGTGGTTGCCGCTGCCGTCGCCCTTTCGGTGGTCGGCTATATGGTCTACTGCAAAATGACGCTGTCGGAGCTGGGGGATCAGCTGGTCAACGCCAAGGCGGAGCTTACCCTGGCGGACAGCGAATATGTCCGATTGCAGACCGACCTGCAGGAAAAAATGGCCACCCGCAGCATTGAAGAGCAGGCGAAGGCGTTGGGGATGGAACGCCCCCAGGCCAACCAGATTGAATATGTGGTCATCAACGATACCGATAAAGTCGAGGTGGCGCAGCAGGCCCAGGAAAAGGGGTTCTTTGAGTCCATCTTCGACACCATCGCCGGCTGGCTGTCATAATGAGAGCAACGGCGAAATATGTATGATGTGGAGTGCCGCGTCCGGGAAAGGGACGGTGCGGACACAATAAAAAACGGAGAGTTGAGAGGAAATCTTAACTCTCGTTTTTTCAAAGGGAGGAAAGAGGAATGTCGAAAGGCCCGACGAGGAAGATGGTCTTGAAGATGACGGTGCTGATGGTATTGCTGGTCTTTGTTGCGTTCGGCACGGTGCTCGGACAGCTGGTAAACATCCAGTTTATCAACGGCGACTATTACCAAGAGAAGGCCATCAACCAGCAGCTGCGCACTTCGACCGTCAACGCGGCCCGCGGCACCATATACGACTGCAATATGAAGCCTCTGGTCACCAGCGGCACCGTTTGGACGGTGGTGCTTTCCCCTGCCGATATCGATTCGGATGAAAAGCTTGCAAAGATTGCGGACGGTTTGGCCCCCATCCTGGAGATCGACCGGGAAACCATCATTGAGAAGGGGCAAAATAAGAATTCCCAGTTTCAGATTATCGCCCGCAAGGTGGAAAAGCCGGTCTTTGACGCCATCTCCACCTTCGTGGTAGACAACGACATCGGAAACGCCGTGGTGATGATCGAGGATTCCAAGCGTTATTATTCCTACGGCGACTTGGGGGCTTCCATCATCGGCTTTACCGGTACCGACAACCAGGGCCTTCAGGGGATCGAAGCCGCCTACGACGACGTGCTGCAGGGGGTTGACGGCAAGGTGGTGGTGGCAAAGAACGCCTACCAGACCGACATGCCCTTCGACTATGAAACTCAGATTGAGCCCCAGGACGGCAACAGCCTGGTTTTGACCATCGACGAAAGCATCCAGGCATTTGTCGAGCGCAGCCTGGAAACGGCGGTGCAGGAAAACGACGTGAGCAACCGGGCCGCCGCCATCGTCATGAACGTGAAAACCGGCGAGATCCTGGCCATGGCCACCGAGCCGGACTACGACCTGACCGAGCCCTTCGAGCTGTATGATTCGAGCCTGCAGTCTCTGATCGATGCGGCCTCGGAGGAGGAAAAAGAGCAGGTTACCAAGGATGTGTTTGATTATCAGTGGAGCAATAAGGCCATCACCGATACCTATGAGCCCGGCTCCGTTTTCAAGACCTTTACCGCGGCGATGGCGCTGGAAGAAAAGAAGGTTTCCGCTTCCGATACCTTTTTCTGCCCCGGCTATCAGATCGTCGGCGGGATCCGTATCAACTGCGCGAAAACCACCGGCCACGGTTCCCTGGATTTCTGGGGCGCGCTGCAGAAATCCTGCAACCCGTCCTTTATGCAGATCGGGGAACGGGTAGGCCCCCACCTTTTCTTCCAGTATTTTAAATCCTTCGGCTTTACCGAAAAGACCGGCATCGACCTGCTGGGGGAAGCCTCCAACACCGGGCTTTACCACAAGGAGGAAGCCCTCAATCCGGTAGAGCTGGCCACCTCTTCCTTCGGCCAGACCTTTAAGGTTACCCCCATCCAGATGATTACCGCCTTCTGTGCCGCAGTCAACGGCGGTTATCTGATGGAGCCCTATATTGTCAGCAAGGTGCTCGACAGCGACGGCAACATCGTGGAGAGCACCCAGCCCACCGTGCGCCGGCAGGTCATTTCGGCGGAAACCTCCGCCGAGCTCTGCCAGATGCTCGAGTCGGTGGTATCCATCAGCGGCGGGCGCAACGCCTATATCCCCGGCTACCGGGTGGGCGGCAAGACCGGTACCTCCCAGAAGCAGGACAAATACGCGGAGGACGGTACCCGTCCCTACCGCATCGCCTCCTTCTGCGGCTTCGCTCCGGCGGACGATCCGCAGATTGCCATGCTGGTCATTCTCGACGAGCCCCACGGCGCAAACGCCAACGGCGGCGCCATCGCGGCGCCGGTGCTGCGGGAGGTTTTTGAGGATGCCCTGCCTCACCTGGGGATTCAGCCGGTCTACAGCGAGAGCGAGCTGGAAAACGCCGATACCAGCGCCCCGGCTCTGGTTGGCCTGACCACCTCCCAGGCACAGACCAAGCTGACCCAGTCGGGCTTTAATACCAAGATCATCGGCAGCGGCGACACGGTGCTCAAGCAGGTGCCGTCCCAGTACAGCACCATGCCCCGCGGCGGTACGGTGGTACTCTATACCTCGGAGGATACCGGCCAGGAGGGAGATGTGGTGGTGCCCGACTTCTCCAATATGACCCTTGCCCAGGCCAATGCTGCCGCGGTGGGGGCGGGCCTGAACGTGCGCATCACCGGGATCGGGCTGGAGAGCGCCGACGCGTTCTGCTCCAAGCAAAGCATCGACGCGCAAACCACCGTGCTGCGGGGGACGGTCATTGAATTGGAATTCCTTCACAAGGTGGAGGAAAACGTCGACAACCTGATTGAATAGAAGCAAAGCCACCCAAAATAGAAGAAGGAGGCCCTGCCATGACGCTCGGTGAGCTGCTGGCGCCCGAACAGGCGCCGCAGGCTTTGACCGACGTGAAAATCAGCGCCATTGCCCGCAGCATCGGGCGGGTGACGCAGGGAAGTGTATTTGTCATCACAAAAAAGCATCTACAGGAGGGCGCGCAGCTGGCGCACCAGGCCGTCAAGGCCGGCGCCGCCGCCGTCGTCACCCAGGAGGATCTGCATCTCGGGCAGCAGGTCTTGGTGGAGGATACCTCCGAGACCTATGCCCGCCTGTGCGCCAATTGGTTCGGCCGTCCCGCCGAGAAGCTGAAGCTTTTGGGGGTGACCGGCACCAATGGGAAAACCACCGTCACCCACATGCTCAAGGGGATTTTGGAGCAGGCGGGATACCGGTGCGGGCTGGTGGGAACCATCGGCAACGAAACCGGGAAAAGCGCCCTGAAGGCCCACAATACCACACCCGACGCTTTTGAGCTCCATTCCCTGTTTGCCAGAATGGTGGAGGACGGGTGCGGGTATGCGGTGATGGAGGTATCCTCCCACGCCCTCGATCAGGGGCGGGTGGCGGGCCTGACCTTTGAGGCGGGCGTTTTTACCAATCTGACCCAGGATCATCTTGATTACCATAAGACCATGCAAAACTATATGCTGGCAAAGCGCCGGCTGTTTGTACAGTCGAAGCAGGCGGTGCTCAACCTGGACGATCCCTACGCCGCGGATATCGCCGCCGGCCTTCCCTGCCGCAAAGCCACCTTCTCCATCCGTACCGGCAACGCCGATTATTTTGCCGATTCCTTTTCCCCCCATCCGCAGGGGATTGATTTTAACCTCATCGCCCCCCAGGGGAAGAGCCGGGTGAATTTAAAGGTGCCCGGGGAATTCTCCGTCAGCAACGCCTTGGCGGCGGCCGCCTGTGCGTTGCGCATGGGAATCGATCTATCGACGGTGACCGCCGGGCTCAACGCCTTTGCCGGTGTGAAGGGGAGGATGGAGCTGGTCCCTACCGGCCGCACCTTTACGGTTGCCATCGACTATGCCCATACCCCGGACGGACTGAAAAAGGTCATCGAAGCGGTGCGGGCTTCTACCTCCGGCCGGGTGGTGGTGGTATTCGGCTGCGGCGGGGACCGGGACCATACCAAGCGCCCCCTCATGGGCCGGGTGGTTGCGTCCATGGCCGATTATGCTATAATAACCAGTGACAATCCCCGTACCGAGGAGCCCAAAAAGATCGTGGAGGAGATCCTCGAGGGGGTAAAGGGCGGCAGGGCCTCCTATACCGTTATCGTCAACCGGGAGGAGGCCATCCGCTATGCCGTTCAAAACGCCAAAGCAGGGGATTTTATCCTGCTGGCGGGCAAGGGACACGAGACCTATCAGATCCTGCGCGACGGGGTGATTGCGCTCGATGAACGGGAGATCGTCGCCCAGGCGCTCAAGGAGCCGCAGTAGCTGCGGCGGGAAAAAGGAGAAAAGGGGAAACCTAGATGAGAATGTCGGTATCGGAGGCGGCCATGGCCGTCGGTGGAAAATGGGAAACGGACGCGGTATTCTCCTGCGTCTGCACGGACAGCCGGACGCTGACGCCGGGATGTCTGTTTGTGGCCGTGGAAGGGGAGAACTTCGACGGCCACGCCTTCATCCGCGCCGCTCAGGAACAGGGGGCCGCGGCCGTCCTCTGCCATAAGCCGGTGAAAGCGGACCTACCGCTCATTCTCGTCAAAAACACCCATACGGCGCTGCTGCGCCTGGCCGCCTATTACCGGGAGAAGTTCGACATCCCGGTGGTGGGGCTTACCGGCAGCGTGGGGAAAACCACCACCAAGGACATGACCGCCTGCGTGCTGGAAAGGAAGTACCATACCCTAAAGACCCAGGGGAATTTCAATAATGAAATCGGCCTGCCGCTGACGGTGTTTCAAATGGACGAAACCACCGAGGCGGCGGTGCTGGAGATGGGGATGAGCAATTTCGGGGAAATCTCCCGCCTGTCTCAGGCGGCGTCCCCGACCCTTGGAATCATCACCAAAATCGGCGTGTCCCATATGGAGACGCTGGGCTCCCAGGAGGGGATCCTGAAAGCGAAGCTCGAGCTGCTCGACGGGCTTAGGCCCGGCGCCCCCCTTCTGCTCAACGGCGACGACCCCTTCCTCAATCAGCTTTCCTACGCGAACCGGCCGGTCCTCTTTTTCGGTGTGGAGAACGACGGATGCGACTTTCGGGCGGAGGCCATCGAGCAGGGCGCCCAAAACACCCGTTTTATCCTGCGCTGGCAGGGGAAGGGATATCCGGTCACCCTGCCTACGGTTGGGGTCCACAACGTCTATGACGCAGCGGCGGCCTTCGGCGCGGGGGTGACGCTGGGCGTTGAGCCGGAAGAAGCGGCGGCGGCCCTGTCCGATTACCTGCCCTCCGGCATGCGCCAGCGGGTGGTGCCCTGCGAGGGTCTGACGGTGATTGAGGACTGCTACAACGCCAGCCCCGATTCGGTCAAGGCGTCCTTAAAGGCGCTGGCCGCCATGCCCTGTAAGGGGCGGCGGGTTGCGGTGCTGGGGGATATGCTGGAATTGGGAGCCGTTTCGGAGCAAGCCCATCTTTCCTGCGGCAGACTGGCGGCCGAGAGCGCCGACCTGCTCTTTGCCTACGGCCCTCTTGCCAAGGGCTACGCCCAAGGGGCCAGGGAGGCCGGGATGCAGGAGGTCTGGGAGTTTGACGGCCAGGCGGGCAAATCCCCCCTGGTGCAAGCGTTGCTGGGTGCATTACAAGACGGGGACACGGTTCTCTTTAAAGCGAGCCGCGGCATGAAGATGGAAGAGGCCATCGCCCCGCTTTATGAGAGGTGGAAAAAACAGTGTTAGGTGCGGCGACAGGGATAGCGGCTTTGGTGGCGTTTGGGGTAACGGCGCTGCTGGGGTTTGCGGCAATTCCCTTTTTGAAACGACTGAAATTCGGACAGAGTATTTTAGAGGACGGTCCTACCTGGCATATGAAAAAGCAGGGGACCCCCACCATGGGCGGCATTATGCCCATCGCCGGGGTGGTCTGCGCGGTGGCGGTGACCTTTTTGGTCTTTACGCTGGCCTGGCCAAACGTCCTTTCCGGGGAAACCTCTTTGCAGAAGGCCCGCCTTTGGTTCGGGCTTCTGATGGCCTTGTGCATGGGCCTGATCGGGTTTCTCGACGATTACATCAAGGTGGTCAAAAAGCGCAATCTGGGACTGACCTCCCGGCAGAAGCTGATCCTTCAGATCCTTGCCTCCTGCGTCTACGCCGTTCCGGCTTACCTGGCGGGAGAGCAGGGGATGTACATCCCCTTTTACGGGGATTTCGAAATGGGGATTTGGTACATTCCCGTCATGGTTTTTATTATTACGGCGGTGGTCAACGCCGTCAACCTGACCGACGGCCTCGACGGCCTCGCTTCAAGCATCACCTTCTTTGTAGCGGTGACCTTTATGGTTGCGGCAGGGCTTTTGAGTATGCTGGGGGTGGCCATTGCCGGCGCGGCGATGGCGGGCGCCTGCCTGGGCTTTTTGGTGTGGAACTTCTATCCGGCCAAGGTGTTTATGGGGGATACCGGTTCCCTTTTCATGGGCGGGATGGTCTGCGCGCTGATTTTCGGCGTGGATATGCCGCTGCTCTTTTTGCCCGCGGGCATCATCTTCCTGGCGGAAACCCTTTCCGTCTCCCTGCAGGTGATCTATTTTAAACTCACCCACGGCAAACGCCTGTTTAAAATGGCGCCGCTGCACCATCATTTTGAGATGTGCGGCTGGAAAGAGATCAAGGTGACCACCGTTTTTTCCATTGTGACGATTGTCGGTTGCATCGCAACGCTGCTGCTTGTGATTTACGACCGTATTTTATAAAGACGCCTGCATACCCTAACAGATGAGTACAACGTTTTGGGACCTTCGTTTATACGAACGTATATACACGCGCCCCGGGAGGAGGAATATTCAGATGCAGCCGCAACCAAGCAGAAGAACCGTCTCATCGGGGCATCCGAAAAAGCGCCGGCCCGCCATTCGGCCGCGCCTGGTGGCCAGCCATCCGGCTACCGAGAAGGCGAAGCACCAGCTGCGCAGGAAGAAGCGTCCGGCGCCGCCCGCCGATTCGCAGGAAGCGGCATTGGCCCGCACCGGGGAATCGCCGCTTAAGCATCGCAATAAATTTTTCTCCGGCGGCGGCTCCTTCGACATTCCCTTTTTCATCATTGTCATGGTGCTGCTCATCATCGGCGTTCTGATGATGTTCTCCGCCAGCTATGCCTACGCCTACTATTCGTCCAAGTTCGGCAACGACGGCTTGTATTTTGTCAAGCAGCAGGTGCTTTTCGCCGTCATCGGCGTGGCCGCCATGCTGTTTATTTCCGCCATCAATTACCGGGTGCTGCACTTCTGGTCGCTGATTATCTTCGGCGTCAGCGTGCTTTTGCTTATCGCGGTGCTTTTCTTCGACGACCGAAACGGCGCCCACCGATGGATCCCCTATCCCATCAGCTTCCAGCCTTCGGAAATCGCCAAGTTTGCGGTCATCGCCATATTCGCCCATTTTATGAGCCTCAACCAAAAGCGGATGCATACCCTGCGCCACGGCGTCTTGCCTTATGTATCCATCCTGGCGGTGGTCGGCGCCCTCTTGATTGTGGAGCCGCATCTTTCCGCCACCATCCTGGTGTGCGCCATCGGCGGCATTATGATGATCGTAGGCGGTACGCCGATTAAATATTTCGGCATTGCCGCCGGCGCGGCCGTGGCTTGCTTTGTGGTGGTTTTCTTCTTCCCCAGCGTACTGCCCGGCGGGGTGGGGGAGATGATACAGGAGAAGCTTGCCCATGCCTATCAGCGCATCGAAGTCTGGCAGAATCCCTTCCTCGACCTGCGCGGGGACGGCTGGCAGACGGTGCAGTCCCTCTATGCCATTGCCTCGGGCGGGTTTATGGGGGTGGGCCTGGGCAATTCTAGGCAGAAATACATGTATATTTCCGAGCCGCAAAACGACTTTGTTTTTGCCGTGGTCTGCGAGGAGTTGGGCTTCGTCGGCGCGGCGGTCATCATCGTCCTGTTTGCGCTGCTGGTGTGGCGCGGGTTCGTCATCGCCATGCGGGCGGAGGATAAGTTCGGCGCCCTTTTGGCGGTGGGGCTCACCGTGCAGGTGGGTTTGCAGGCATTCTTAAACATCGCCGTGGTCACCAACACCATCCCCAACACCGGCATCAGCCTTCCGTTTTTCAGCTACGGCGGCTCGTCGCTGATTATGCTGCTTGCCCAAATGGGGGTCATACTGTCGGTGTCACGGGGATCCAAGCTGCGAAAATCGGTTTAGAGAAGTTGAGTAGAGGAGGGGATTTTGATGCGGGTGCTGTTAGCCGGCGGAGGAACCGCCGGGCACATCAATCCGGCCCTGGCCATTGCGGGAGAGATCCGCGCCCATGACCCGGACGCACAAATCCTGTTTGTAGGCAATCCCAAAGGAATTGAAGCCAAGCTGGTGGCCAAGGCCGGGTATGATTTCAGCCCGGTGGACGCCCGCGGCTTTTCCCGCAGCCTTTCCCCCAAAGGCATCGTCTATAACATGGGGGCGCTGCGCCGGGTGCTGACCGCTACCGGCCAGGCAAAGAAGATCATCGAGCGCTTCCAGCCCGATATCGCCGTGGGTACCGGCGGCTACGTCAGCGGCCCGGCCCTGCGCAAGGCGGCGAAGATGGGGGTTCCCATCGTCGTCCATGAGCAGAACGCCTATCCGGGCGTGACCAACAAGATGCTTGCCAAATCGTCCAAATGCGTGATGCTGGCGGTGGCCGATGCGAGAAAGCATTTCGAGGGGGACGCCACCTTTGAGGTGACCGGCAACCCGTTGCGCCGAGAGATTTTGCAGTACACCCGTGCAAAAGCCCGCGAGGAAATGGGCATCCCGGAGGATGAGCTGCTCATCCTCTCCTTTGGAGGGAGCCTGGGGGCGGACCGAATCAACCGGGCGGCGGCCGATCTGATCGCATGGTGCTATAAGCTCAAAAACGTGCGGATCATCCACGGTACCGGCCGGGCGGGCTATTCCTGGACGGTCCCTCTCATCGAATCCAAGGGAGTGCCCCTAAACCGGGCGGAGAACATCGACGTGCGTGAATACATCGACGACATGGCCCGCTGTATGGCGGCGGCCGACCTGGTCATTTGCCGCTGCGGCGCGATCACCCTGAGCGAATTGCAGGCCATGGGCAAGGCGTCCATCCTCATCCCGTCTCCCAATGTCACCGAAAACCATCAGTACCACAACGCGATGACGCTGGTCAAACGGGATGCGGCGAGCCTCATTGAGGACGATAAGCTCACCGGCGAAACGCTGGTGAATGCGGTCAAGGAGGTCCTCTCCACCCCCGACCGGCTCAAGAAAATGGGGGAGCGGGCGAAGGAAACCGCTATTTTAGACGCCAGCGAACGCATCTACCGGGTCATCGCCCGGGTGGTAAACCAGAACCGGTAATCCCCATCTTGCACCCAAAAGCACATACCGGCATACGATAGGTTGCAGGGGAATTTTGATTCCTCGGTTGTGCTTTTTATAGGAAAGGGTGCTGAAAATATGTCAAAACTGATGGTACAGGGCGGAAAGCGCCTTTGCGGCGAACTGACGGTGCATGGCGCCAAAAACAGCGCGCTGCCCCTTTTGGCGGCGTCCCTCCTCGGCGACAGTCCCAGCATCATACATAACTGTCCGGAGCTGTCCGACGTCGACTCGTCCATTCATATTTTAGAATGGCTGGGCTGCCGGGTGAAGAGGGAAGGGAATACCGTGATCGTCGATTCCTCCAGCATCGACCGGTATGATATTCCAGACAACCTCATGCGTGAAATGCGCTCTTCGGTGGTGTTTTTAGGCGCCATCGCCGCTAAATGCGGAAGGGCGCGCATCAGCTTCCCCGGCGGATGCGAGCTGGGGCCCCGTCCCATCGACCTGCATCTGACCGCCCTGCGGCAGATGGGGCTGGCCATCGACGAGGGCCATGGGGAGCTGGACTGCTCTGCCCCGGAGGGGCTGACCGGCACGGAAATTGCCTTGTCCTTCCCCAGCGTGGGCGCCACCGAAAACATTATGCTGGCGGCATCCACCGCCAAAGGGACCACCATCATTCTCAATGCCGCCAGAGAACCGGAGATCAGCGACCTGGCCGATTTTTTAAACGGCTGCGGCGCCCGCATCAACGGGGCCGGCGAAGGAACCATCCGCATCGACGGGGTTTCCCGGCTCACCGGGACCGAGCACACCGTCATCCCCGACCGTATCTGCGCCGCCACCTATATGGCCGCCGCTGCGGTTACCCAGGGGAATATCTGCCTGCGGGGTATCATCCCCGCCCATTTAGGTCCGGTTTTGTCCCTGTTTTCCGAGGCTGGATGCGATCTTTCCGTCAGTGGCCGGGATCTGCGCATTACCGCCCCGAAGCGGCTGCACTCGCTAAAAACCGTGCGTACCATGCCTTATCCGGGCTTCCCCACCGACGCGCAGGCGCCGGTCATGTCCATGACGGCCCTGGCGGAGGGCACCAGCGTCTTTGTGGAGAATATCTTTGAAAGCCGCTATAAGCATGTGGGCGAGCTGCTGCGGCTGGGTGCGCACATCAAGGTGGAGGGCAAGGTGGCCGTGGTGGAAGGGGTCTCCCGCCTGTCCGGGGCGCCGGTGGAAGCCACCGACCTGCGGGGCGGCGCCGCTATGGTGGTGGCGGGCCTGGCGGCGGACGGCGTTACCGAGATTACCGGCCTTCATCATCTCGACCGGGGCTACGAACACATCGAGGAGACCCTGCGTGCGGTAGGCGCGCAGCTTGAGCGGATTTGACACATTTCACACCGAGACCGGTACAGTGAGGAAGTAGACATGAGCGAACGCAAACCAGTTTCCAAAAAAAGGCGCAGGGCCCGGGGGACCGGGTCTCTGCGCACGCCTGCCTCATCCCCGCAAAGGAAAGGGCCCGCCTCTGCGGCGGGGCCGGGTAAGCGGCAGGTCCGGGTGCCGGACGAACGCCGTCCGGTGCGCAGAAAACGGCGGCGGATGTCGGTCAAGCTCTACGCAACCATTATGGCCGTTTTGGTGCTGGGGGTGGCCGTTACGCTCTGTTTTACGGTCTTTTTTAATATCCAGACCATCACCGTCACCGGCCAGACCCGATACGACGCCGGGCAGATCATCGAAACCGCCGGGATCGGGGAGGGGGACAACCTGCTCCTGGCCGATTTAAAGGCCGCGCAAGAACAGCTTCTTACCGGGCTTCCCTATCTGGAAACAGCAAACATCCGCCGTGCTTTGCCCACCGGCCTTCTCATCGAGGTTACCGAAGCGCAGCCGGAATTTACCTTTGCCATCGATGGAAGATACGCCGTCGTCAACCATGCCGGCAAGGTGCTGGAGCTGACCGATTCACCGATGGAATCCGTTCCGTTGGTGCAAGGCTTGTCGTTTTTGGAGGCGGAGGAGGGGCAGCACTACGTTATGGAAAAAAAAGACAAAGAAAATGTCCTTTCCGACTTGACAAACGCCCTGCGTGAGCATAACCTATTAGACAAGACTTCCCAAATCGATTTCTCCGACCCGGTGGATATCCGGGTGGAATACGGCGGGAATGTAACCATGCTGCTGGGTTCCGGCAGCGAGATCGAGGCGAAGATCGCCGTGGGAAAGGCCGCGATGGAAAAGAAGGAGCAGGAGGCGCAGGGGAAAAAGATGACGCTGATCCTCACCGCAACCCAGGCAACCGTCCGAATTGAGGAGCTGTCCGAGTAAAGGGGACAAGCGCCGCCCAAAATGCGCCGGCGCCGTTTGCCGGGCGGGAAGCCGAAGGAAGGTCTGCCGAAGGCGTGCTTCGGTTCTCGTGCAAAGGCTTTGCGGGGAATCCTGCCTGCTTTGGCAAAATGCGCAGGTTCGGCCTCTATTTGGCGGAGGTAGCGGTATTTGGCACACGTTTTTTTCAAATTCCCCCGTATTTGGGGTGAATTTTATCAAAATGGAATTTGAAAAAGAGGAAAGATGATGTATAATAGAAAGCAAATCCAGTGGGGTTTGTAAAAGAAACAAAAAGGAATACGACGCATCGGCTTCCCAAAAAGGCCGGTGGCGGCAGCATATACCGGAAAATCAGAAGAACAGTTCGGTGGGAGGATTTGTAAAATGGCCTTTGAGTTTGCCAATGACTTCGAAATGACACAGATTAAGGTGGTCGGCGTGGGCGGCGGCGGCGGAAACGCCGTCAACCGCATGGTGGGTTCCAATATGCAGGGCGTGGAATTCGTCTCGGTCAATACCGACCGCCAGGCGTTGTCCATTTCTCAGGCAACCCATAAGATCCAGATCGGCGTCAAGCTGACCGGCGGTAAGGGAGCCGGTTCCAACCCCGATAAGGGGCAGCGGGCGGCGGAAGAAAGCCGCGATGAAATCGCCAATGCGCTCAAGGGCACCCATATGGTGTTCATCACCGCCGGTATGGGCGGCGGCACCGGCACCGGCGCTGCGCCCGTCATTGCGGAGGTTGCCCGGGAGCAGGGGATTTTGACGGTGGGCATTGTGACGAAGCCTTTTGCCTTTGAGGGCAAGCGCCGCATGGATCAGGCCGAGGCGGGCATCGCCGCCCTGCGCGAGCATGTGGACTCTCTGGTGGTCATCCCCAACGAACGGCTCAAGACCATTACCGACACCAAGATCACCATGGTCAACGCCTTCAGCATGGCCGACGACGTGCTCCAGCACGGCGTGCAGAGCATTTCCGACCTGATTAAGGTGCCCGGCTTCATTAACCTGGACTTTGCCGACGTAACCGCAGTCATGAAAGACGCGGGCTACGCCCATATGGGCGTGGGCGAGGCCAGCGGCAAGGACAAGGCGGAGCTGGCGGCCCAGGCGGCTGTGGCCAGCCCTTTGCTGGAAACCTCCATCAACGGCGCCAAGGGCGTCATCATCAACATCACGTCCTCGCCCGACATCGGCCTCGACGACATTGACCTGGCTTCCAGCATGATTACCAAGGCCGCCCATCCGGATGCCAACATCATCTGGGGCGTGGCGTTTGACGACAACATGCAGGATACCATGCGCATCACCGTTATCGCCACCGGCTTTGACAAGGAAGAGCAGGAAAAGAACAAGCAGCAGGCGGCGGCCGCCTCGGCTCCCTCCGAGGAAGCGGCCAAGGGGGAGTCCCATCAGCCGGCGGCGGACGACCCGGATTTTTTCGATATCATGTCCCTGTTTAATAAGCGCCAGAACTAGAGGCGGGGCGCAGCGAGAGCCGCCCTTTCCCGTCGGCTTTCCGGGGCGCTTATCCCATACGGTTCTAAGCCGGAGAAAACCTGCATAGAAATATAGGTGGAATCCAGGATATGACAGAATTCGTTTGTTATATTCCATATAATGGGAACACCGGCCGTCCGATTTGTCGGGCGGCCTTATTTTTTAGGCAGGCGGTGAACCACTGTGAAAGAACAGTCTCTCGGCAAGCAAGCAGTAAAAAGACGCGGCATGTCGGATAAGACGCTGCGTGTGGTAAAGACAACGGGTCTGGCACTATTGGGGGTACTCCTCTCTCAGGCCGCGGTGTTTGAGAATCTGGCGCCCTTTGGCGTGGCGTTCGCGGCAGCGGTCCCGTTTCCAAGCGGTCTGGCGGTATCTTTGGGCGTCGGGCTGGGCTATCTGCTTCCGGGGGCCGGTTTTACCGCCATGCGCTATCTGGCGGCGGTATTTGCCGTTACCTCGGTTCGCTGGGCCTTGGCGGGGGCGGGAAGGGTATCCCGGCATCCGGCCTTTGCTCCCATTGTAGCCTTCCTGTCCACCCTGCTCACCGGCTCAATTCCATTCCTGCTGGAGGGGCTGACCCTGCGGGCTGCTGTTACCGGTGTGGCGGAAGCCCTCCTCGCAGGAGGCTGTGCCTATTTCTTTCGCATCAGCGTGGGTATGCTGGATTTCCACCGGCCGAAGTCCTCTCTGAGCCGGCAGGAGCTTTGCAGCCTGGTCATATCCATCGGGGCCGCCCTGGTGGCCTTGACGGGGATTGATTTCCAGGGAGTTTCTCCGGGCCGAATGATAGCGGTTGCGCTGGTCCTCTGCGCCGCCCGGTACGGACACGAGGCGGCCGGCGCCATTGCCGGTGTAGCCGCAGGCTTAATTATGTCCCTGAGCAGCGCCGACATGCAGCATCTGGGTACCGCCTATGCCTTCGGCGGGCTGATGGGCGGTGTGTTCGCTCCCATGGGCCGGCTGGCCACCGCCCTGTCCTTTCTTCTGGCCAATGGGATCGTAGCGGTGGCGGTTGGCGGCTCCGCAGCCGTTTATGCCGGGATTTACGAGGCCATGCTGGGCGCCCTCATCTTTGTGCTGATGCCCAAAAGCCTGGGGATCAGCCTCTCGAAGCTGCTTAACCCCAAAAGCGACGTCCCTTCTGCGGAGGGGCTTCGCCGCGCGGTGGTCATGCGTCTGGGCTTCGCCTCCAAGGCGCTCGGGGAGATCTCCCAAGCGGTGGGGGTCGTTACCGACAAGCTGCGTAAGATCAATGCTCCGGATATCTCCGCCGTCTACCAAAGAACCAGCGAGGACATCTGCAAGGACTGCGGCCTTCGGATGTTTTGCTGGGGCCCGATGTATAACGACACCCAAAGCGCACTCAACGACATGACCGACGTTCTGCGGGAGAAAGGAACCCTTACCCTCGAGGACGCCCCCTCCCAGTTCAAGCGCCGCTGCTGCCGGCCGGAGGATATCGTCAAGGGTATCTATCACAGCTACCAGAATTTCAGCATCCGGGAGGGGGCCGAACGCAGGGCGGCGGAGATCCGCGCGGTCATGGCCGATCAGTTTGAAGGGATGTCCCGGATGCTTTCCGAATTGACCGAGGAATTCGAGGAAGCGGAATGCTTCGATACCGAGGCGGCTTCCCGGGTGCGGGAGACCCTCGAACAAAACGGGCTGATCCCCATTGAGGTCGGCTGCGTGGTGGACCGTTACCGGCGTATGGAGGTAACCGCCTCGGTGGCGGGCCATGCAGGCATCCGCGTCAATAAAGCACAGCTGACCGAGGAGGTGTCCCGCGCCTGCGACCGGGATTTTTCCCATCCTACCGTGGATTGGGCAGGAGATGAGGCGCGCCTTGTTTTCAAGGAACGGATGGCCCTGTCCATGCGCATCGGAGAAGCCCAGCACGCCAGCGGCAACGCGCCCTTGTGCGGGGATTCCTATGAAACCTTTTCCGACGGCCGCGGCCATGAGGTACTGGTCATCAGCGACGGTATGGGTCGGGGCGGACGTGCCGCCGTGGAAGGGGCGATGGCCTCCGGCCTATTAGAAAGGCTGGTCTGTGCCGGCTTCGGCTACGACAACGCCTTGAATATCGTCAATTCCGCCCTGCTTGTAAAATCGGGCGACGAGGCGCTGGCAACCTTGGATGTGGCCAGCCTAGACCTTTATACCGGTAAGCTGGTGGTTCGCAAGGCGGGAGCTCCCATTACGCTCCTCCGCCGCAACGGCCGGGTGCTCAAGTGCGATACCGTTTCCCTGCCGGTGGGCATTCTCCGGGACGTGCGGTTTGAGCAGTCGGAGTACAAGGTGGCGCCCGGAGATGTGGTGCTGATGATGTCCGACGGAGTGGATACCGACGAGGTGAGCTGGATTGAGGATGCGCTCATCGGGTTTGACGGAGAGGACGCCCAGGAATTCGCCGATCATCTGCTTGAGCTTGCCTTGGAACGAGCCGGCGACCATGAGGATGACATCACCGTTTTAGTGGGCGCGGTGCGCAAAGGCGCATAGAAACGATTTTCTCTTGCATTCGATATAGAGGACAAGCAGTATATGGCAAAGGAGGGAAATCGTTTTTGAAAAAGTTGGCTTGTTTTCTGTTCGAAGCTTGTATCCTTTTCTAAGGCGATTTTCTTGGGATCCTTCTTTCTTCTGAGAAAAAGGGCGTCATCATCGGCAGCGGCAATGTAATCCGGCTGCCGCAATTGGAAGAAGGGAAACCGGACGGCAGCCGGAGCAGGAGCAACGGCCGATACCCGAAGCAAAGGAGAAAATCGGATCCCACACAGCCGATGACCCGGCCCGACCCGGCCCTCGATGCAGGCTGGGAACGGCCGTCCGAATTTTGCAGAGTGGAGCGGAAAGGAAGGGGAGGATCCCGGGGCCCACTCCTGCCGTTCGTCTTTCGCAGAAAGCCGTCGGCTACCGAAAGCCCCCGGTAAATAGGGCGGTGAGAGCAGAAATATTTAGAGGGACGGCCGCCTGCCGTCCCTCTATGCTTTCTGAAAACAAGGTTAACGCCGCGGTGAGAGCAGAATTCTTTGTAAGGCGCCGTGGGGCCGCCTTCTCCATTTCCTTAAAACACGTTCCCAATAGAGGGTGCCATAAACATGGATATGAATGCAGGGCGCCTTTAAATAGACGGCTGAGAGCCGCCCTCTGAAGGTTTTTAAAACCGTGTCGCCATAAGAGAAAACAGCAAACGGCATGGCCAATCTCGGCCATGCCGTTTGCTGCTTCTACCCTACGGATAATCGGACATTTTTGCTGTTTTAGCTTTGTCGTCACAGAAAGGAAGGAAAAGAGGGCGCGCATTCATCGGATGTGCGCAGCCGCGTGAATCCCTGCAATTGCCCCGTCGGAAACGGCGGTGGCCACCTGACGGACCTGCTTGACCCGGATATCCCCCGCCGCATAAACACCCGGAACGGCGGTTTCCATGTTGCCGTCCACCGGGATGTATCCGTCCTCCAGCTCCAGCTGCGTGTACAGCTGTGTATTAGGAGTGGCGCCTGCATAGATGAAAATGCCGCAGCCCGGGTCCTTTACATGCTCTACTCCGCCGTCCTGCTCCCGGACAAGGTCCAGTGCTTCCACCTGCTGTGTGCCGTATACCGCCTTGAGACGGGTGCCGGTGCGAACCTTCATATTCGGCGTCTGTGCTACCTTGTTGCGAAATTCCGCAATGCAGCCCAGCGTCTCCTCAAAATGAACGATGGTCAGCTCCGATGCAAACTGCGACAGATAGAGGGCCTCCTTTACGGCGCCGTCTGCTCCGCCCACCACATAGATGGAGCGGCCCTGATATTTCGGGCCGTCCTTGGCCGCGTTTGACTCGACCCCTTTTCCCGATAGGGCGTTTTCCCCCTCAATCCCCAGCTTTCGCGGCGTGGTGCCGTTTGCCAGGATTACCTTCTGTGCCCGGTAGCTGCCGTTGGCGGTTTGCACCTCTTTTTGCTCCCCCGTCAGGGAGACGCCGGTCACGGCCTCGTATACGATTTCCACCCCCGCGCTCAGCGCCTGCTGTTTGAGACGGCCGGCAAAGGTAGCCCCCGTCTCCTGCTCGAGAATGCCCGCGTAGTGGGTTACGGTGGAAACCTTGCCGATAACGCCGCCAACCTCCTTTTGCTCAAGGATCAATGTCTTGCGGCCGCGGCTGACGGCGTAGATCGCCGCGCTGATGCCGGCGGGGCCGCCGCCGATTACAAGAATGTCATACATCCTTTTTTCCTCCCTTTATTTTATTGAGTTGACTCGAATCCCATCAGCCGAGAAACAGCCGAATCAGCACGAGAGCAAAGAGAACTTGGCAGGTTCCTACCGAAAGCCCGTAGCAGAGCGCCTTGGGCCCTTCGCAAGCCAGATCGCGGAATTTTACCCGCATTCCGATGGCGGCCAAAGCAATAATCTCAAATTGCTGGCTGACCAAATGGGCGACGTCGGAAACAACCGGCGGGATAATCCCGGTTGTATTCACAACAGCCAAAAGGAAAAAGCCGATGATAAACCAGGGAATACCGGCCTTGACGCCTGAAGCCGCCGTGCTCCTCTTGGAAAAAAGCTTGCCCTCCGGCTCGGTATTCAGGCGGGAGTAGACCAGCGCCACAAACACCAGAAAGACAATGCGGATGATTTTGAAAATGGTGGCTGTCGGAACGAATTCGGAACCAACCAGGTCGGCCGACGCGATCACCTGCCCGATGGATTGCAGCACACCGCCGATCATGGCGGTGGTATGCAGCGTTTCATGCTGGTACAGCAACCCGGTCAGGATGGGCAGGAGTACCATTAAGACCGTCCCGGTGATGTTTACGATGGTGATGGAGATCCCCTTATCTTTGCTGTCCGCCTTGACCACCGGCGATACCGTCGCAATGGCGCTCGAGCCGCACACGGCGTTTCCTGCCCCCATCAGCAGGGAAAACTTTTTCCCAAAGCCCATTTTCCGCCCAATCAGATAGGCCGCACACACCGTCAGCGCCATCTGACAGACAATAAACCCGATCCCCGTCCAGCCCAAGGCCAGGATATCCCCCAGCATTAGGGTGGCGCCGGTAAGAACGATGGAGTATTCCAGCAGGTTGCGTTCGGAAAATCGGGTACCCTCATCGAAACAGGGGCGGTTCAAAAAGGTATTGCCGCATACAATCCCCAGCCCAATCGCGAACAGCGCCGCGCCGACGGTGGGCACCAGCTTTGCGATGAGCTGCGCCACAACCGCAATTCCCGCGCATACCAGGAATCCCGGCCCTTTTTTCATAATAAAGTTTTTCACGCACGCATCCCACTTTCTCTGATCCATTTTATCCGATTTCCTCTTGATTATAGCGCCGGATACGTATAAAATCAAATTAGAGATTATTGAGAATATATAAGGAAATTTTATAAATAGAAAGAGGAGAATTTTGGATGCTGGATGTAAGGCTGAGAACCTTTTTAACGCTGATGGAAGAGAAGAGTACCGTCCGCTGTGCGGATGTGCTGCACATTACCCAGCCCGCCGTAACCCAGCATGTCCGCGCGCTGGAAAAGGAATACGGCGCGCAGCTGTTTACCAAGGAGGGGCGGTGCCTGGTCCCCACCGACAAGGGCCGCGTCTTTTATCAGATGGCCCGCCGTATGGCCGCTATGGAGCATCAGCTGCGTGACGCAATGAGCGAGCATCCGGCCACTCCCTTACACTTCGGCGTGACCCGCTCCATCGGCGAGAGCGTCATGCCTTCCCTTGCCCCCAAAATGATGCGCGCTCTGCCCGACCGGCAGATCCGCATGCTGCTGCAAAATACCCGTATGCTGCTGGAGGCGTTGGAAAGCGGGTCGATCGACTTTGCTTTGCTTGAGGGCAATGTCAACCATCAGCAGTATGTATGCCGCCCGCTGATGCACGCGCATTTCATCGGCTTGTGCAAAAGGGACGGGGCCTATGCTGCATGCAGCACCCTTCAGGAAGTCTGCCGCGCCCCCCTTCTTCTGCGGGAGGAGGGCAGCGGCTCCAGAGAGATTTTAGAGAACGAGCTGCGGGCCCACGATGTGGAGATTGAGGATTTTGCGATATACCATGAGTTTGAAAGCATTCCCGTTATCCTTTCCCTGGTTGCCGAAGATATGGGAGTCACCTTTATTTATAAGGAAGCGGCCTGGGAATCGATCAAGAACGGGGTCTTGCAGCCCCTCGTCCCTCATATTTTCTCCATCCACCGGCAGTTTACCTTCGTCACACTTCCCCATACCCCTCATACTGCCGGTAATTTAAAGATTTATGCGCTCTTGTGTAAGCTGCTGGAGCTGGAAAGGGGAGGGAACCCAAGGTCCTTTTGATCCGGATTTCCCGAAGCCTGATTGGATTATCAAGGCCGCCCGTTCCCAAGGGGGTATGGACGCGGAAAGAGGCAGGTATCGGCCTTTGCCTCTCAGGAGTTACAAAGCCGCGCCGCCGCAGCATACGCGCATCTGCCTGCCTGAATGGATTTCATCCGTGGGCGGCCGATGCTTTTTGTTTCCCTGTTGCCTGCGGTTTTCTATGCGGTTGCTCTGCAACCTTGGCCGCTTTCTCTGGAAAGACCTTTCTCGGAAGCCTTTCTGCCTGCCCTGGATCCTTATAAGGTGGATGCTCCGGCATACAGAGGTAAGCCCAGCCGTAAAAGAAAGGCCGGTACAGGCACCAGCGGGGTTATCGCGCCGCTGGCCCTTGCCGTTCCGTCAATGAGGAAGGGCTCCCACACCTTCGGTTCCAGCGGAATCAAGGCCAGGGATACCTTCCTTATTTTGTTTCTGCATCCTTTATGCCAAGGCGTTTGATCGGCCCATGGCGCAGGGGCAGGGCGGATTATGCCTCAAGGCAATAAAAAGCGGCACATGGAGAAAACTCCATGTGCCGCTTAATCTTAACCCTTTAAATGGGAAGGCGCCCCTTAGTCGCTGATGAAAGGCAGCAGAGCAATGTGACGGGCCCGCTTGATGGCGACCGTCAGTTCACGCTGATGTCTCGCACAGGTGCCGGTAACACGGCGGGGCAGAATCTTCGCGCGCTCCGAAATGAAGCGGCGCAGACGGTTGACGTCTTTGTAGTCGATATTCTGAACCCGGTCGACGCAGAAGCTGCAAACCTTTTTGCGGCCCTTGCGCCCACGGGGACGGTCAGAGCGATCGTAAGCCATGAGTCAGTTCCTCCTTAAAGTCTCGTTCAAATTCATTAGAACGGCAGATCGTCGTCCTCGATTTCCTGGAAATCCCCCGCGTCGCCGCTTTGGTAGGACGTGGGTGCAGCAGCCGGTGCCGGAGCCGGATCGTAGGAAGGCGACGGGACGGAATCCCGCTTGGGTTCGGCGAAGTACACATTGTCCGCCACAATCTCAAACGCCTTGCGCTTGATCCCCTGGCTGTCGGTATAGCTGCGGGTTTGGATGGAACCCTGCACCGCAACCAGCATCCCCTTGTGAAAGTAACGGGAGACAAACTCCGCCGTTTTCCGCCAAGCGGTGATGTCGATAAAATCCGTCTGGCGCTCGCCGTTTTGGGACGAGAAGTTGCGGTCCACCGCAAGGGTAAACCGGGTGACCGGAATGCTGTTGGGCGTGTGCCGGAGCTCCGGGTCGGCCACCAGCCGGCCCATCAATACTGCGTGATTGAGCATGACGGCCTCCTTACGCTTCCTTGCGCACAATGATGGAACGAAGCACGCCGTCGGTGATCTTGTAGATACGGTCCAGCTCCGCGATGAAGGAAGGAGCGCTCTCAAAGTTGTAGAGAACGTAATAACCTTCGGTTTCATCGTTGATGGGGTAGGCCAGGCGGCGTTTGCCCCATTCGTCCACGCTTTCGAGGGTCGCATTCTGCTCGATGAGGGCCTTGAACTTCTCCACCGTTGCCGCGACCGCTTCCTCGCCGTTCTTCAACGAAACGATGAGGACAGACTCATACTTGCCAGTTACATTTGCCATGTCGTTTGCACCTCCTTTTGGACTATGGCCCCTGCTTTCGTTTCACAGGAGCAAGGATGAAACACGCATTTTTGCGCGTTAACAGATGAATTATAGCAAAAAACAACCAAGCAGTCAAGAAAAATCTGCTTGGTTGTCGTTTGCTTTTCTGAATTACAAGGTTTTGCACAGCTCTTTGAGATAGGCCCGGAACTCCGTCCCCACCTCCGGGTGCTTCAGCGCCGCCTCGCAGGTGGCCATGAGAATTCCCAGCTTATTGCCCATATCGTACCGCTTGCCGGTGAAATCCACCGCCGTCATATGTTTGGTGCGGCAAAGCTGCTTCATTGCGTCGGTAAGCTGGATTTCGCCGCCCGCCCCCGGCTCGGTATCCTCCAACAGGCGGAAAATTTCCGGCGGCAGCACGCAGCGGCCCAGAATGGCATAATGGGAGAGGATTTCCTCTTTCTTCGGCTTTTCGATCATGTCGGTTACGGTGAAGAGGTTGTCCCGTATCGGCTCAACCGCCAGAGAGGAATACTTGAGGATCGCCTCGGTAGAGACCTCTTTGACGCCGACGACGCCTAAGCCGAACTCCTCATAGGCCCGGCACAGCTGCCCGCAGGCGGGATCCTCCCCAATGATTACGTCGTCTCCATAGAGCACCGCAAAAGGCTCGTCGCCCACAAAATTCCTCGCTTCATACACCGCGTGCCCAAGCCCCTTGAGCTCCCGCTGGCGCAGGTAGGTGATGTTGGCAAGCTCCGAAATGGCCTTCACCTGCGCGAGCGCCTCCTCCTTGCCGGTAGCGGCCAGACGCGCCTCCAGCTCCGGGCTGCGGTCGAAATGATCCTCCACAACGCTTTTGCCCCGGCTGAGGATGATTAAGATATCTTCAATCCCCGCAGCCACCGCTTCCTCCACAATATATTGGATGGAAGGCTTGTCCACAATAGGAAGCATCTCCTTGGGCATTGCCTTGGTAATGGGAAGGACCCGGGTGCCGAGGCCTGCCGCCGGGATGACGGCCTTTCTGATTTTCATGCTGATCTCTCCATTTCTGGGAAAGGAAGCATTCCCTTTTTTTCGATTCTGACAGGGAGCGGCCCAGCCGTCCCCGCTTAAAACAAATTGATGACCAAAGCCGCCGTTATCGCGGCAATTACCACATTGAGGCCGACGACGATCAGGATATTGACCCGTTTGATGCCGCCCTTTTTCATCAGGGCCTCCTGATAGGCGAGAGGGTCCAAATTCAGGGCGCGGATACGCTTAACGCTTCGCACCACATAGGCCATATAAAACCGGTTGCCGAATACCAGCAAAACCAGCCGCAGCCCCGTGCCCACATAGCCGAGGATGCTTGCGGCCATGTACAGGGAGGGGGAAGGCTGGAACAAATCCGGATTGGCTACCGCGTTCGCCAAAAAGTAGGGCTGGTCGGCCATGACCGCCAGGGTATACTGAATGTTGTAAATCATCCCCGGAAGGGACAGCAGAGTGGTCACTGCGAAGAACAACACGAAAATCCAGCTCATCCGACGGAATAAGATCCAGTAGGCGCTGAAGATTCCCGCCGAAAAATTCAGACTCACCGGCGACTTGGTTTTCTGCATCTGGTAAAACCGCGGCAGATAGTAGGAAGCGTTTTCCCCCACAAAGGAAGCAATCTCCGGCACCGGTACGCCGCCGATAGACTGCCCCGGATCCACCCCGCCGTATGGGTCGAACATCATCGGCCCGAAAGGAAAGGGAGGCTGCTGCCCCTGTTCATGAGGGGGACGCCTGGGCGGCTCGTTGAAGCCGGAAGTAGGATTGCCGTCCTTTAAAGATAGGCTGCACTTGACGCAAAAGAGGGTGCCCGGCGGATTTTTATACCCGCACCTAGGGCAGATTCCCGCCAATGGGTCCTCCTCGCCCTCCGGTTCTTGCCCTTTTGGTTGCGGGCGCTTCCACTGCTCCTGGGTGCCGTGGGTATCCGCATAGGCGCAACGGCCCTCCTGCCGATAGCATTCCCGGTGGTGAGGCGCGCCGCATACCGGGCACACCACCACATCGTCCTCGGCCTTAAATTGCTTGTGGCAGACCGGACAGCTCAGGTCGGTATACGAAATCATAGAAGAACCTCCATGTTCAAACGGACAAAACCGATTGCAAAATCATCCGCTTTTCTTTACTATTATAACCAAGCCGCCCCATTTGTTCAATCCTTCTTTCGAAAAGATTGCTTCTAACGGGGCGTTTTCCTTTACTTTGCGGCGGATTGGCACTATAATACTTCTGACAACGTATGAGGTTTGCGCCGAGAACGCGCCGGAATCTGCAAAAAAGGATGAAGAAAACGTGATACAGTATGAAGAACTCAAATTAAAGCTGGAGGATCGGCAGCCGGAGCTGAAGGAATTGGCCGAGGCGATGGGCCTGGCCGCCTTGAAGGAGGAGCAGGCGAGGCTTGAGGAGCAATCGGCCCAGCCTGATTTCTGGGATGATATGGACAATTCCCAGAAGGTGCTGCGCAAGATCAGCGGCATTAAAAATAGGGTCGCCGCCTACCAATCCCTCGCGGACGATTTTGAGGAAACCCTCATGCTCATTGAAATTGCCGACGAGGAGGGGGACCTGTCCCATTTTGACGAGGCCAAGGAAAGCGTGGACCGGGTGCTTGGGGAGTTGGAGAATCAGAAGCTTTCCACCCTTCTGACCGGGGAATACGACCAAAACAACGCCATACTCACCTTCCATGCGGGCGCAGGCGGCACCGAGGCGCAGGACTGGGCGGAGATGCTCTACCGGATGTATACCCGCTGGAGCGAGCGCCATGGCTTCCGGTATAAAATCCTCGACTACCTCGACGGGGAAGAAGCGGGGATCAAAAGCGCTTCCATCCTGGTGGAGGGGCTCAATGCCTACGGCTATCTGAAAAGCGAGGTGGGGGTACACCGCCTTGTGCGGGTTTCTCCCTTCGACGCGTCGGGGAGGCGGCACACTTCCTTTGCAAGCTTGGAAATTATCCCGGAAATCAACGATGAGATCCAAATCGACATCAAGGATGAGGATTTGAAGGTGGATACCTATCGTTCCTCCGGGGCCGGCGGCCAGAAGGTCAACAAGACCTCCTCCGCCGTGCGCATCACCCATCTGCCCACCGGCATCGTGGTGGCCTGCCAGAATGAGCGCAGCCAGCACCAGAACCGGGCGGTTTGTATGACCATGCTCAAATCCAAGCTGGTGGAAATTAAGGAGCGGGAGCATCTCGACCGCATCGAGGATATCAAGGGAGAGCAGAAGGAGATCGGCTGGGGATCCCAGATCCGTTCCTATGTCTTTATGCCCTATACCCTGGTTAAGGACCATCGCACCGGCTTTGAAATGGGCAATATCAACGCCGTGATGGACGGGGATCTGGATGGGTTTATCAACGCCTATTTGAAGGCCCAGAGCCTGGGCCAGCTGCAGGAAAACCTGGATCTGTAACCGGAGGAATTCTCTGGAGCGGGTGGTGAGAATATCTTACCTTTTCTGCGGGAAATTAGTTGAAAATAGTCGGTATTTCTGTTAAAATGATTGAGACGGATGGGTTGGGCTTTGCCCTTCCCGTCGTCTCATTTTGTTTTATAGGGATAAAATGGGGGCTTGCCCCAGGAATGCAAGTAAGTTGCAGAAAAACGCGGACGAACTGCGCCGGATCGAATTTTCCGGTGCAGCCAGACGGAGGGAACCATGAGAAAATCCAAGCAAATGATCGCATCGGCCTTGATGGCGGCCATGCTTTTGGGCGGCGTGCAGTCGGTTTCGGCGGCGCCGGTCTATTCGGAATTGGCTGAGGTGGCGGACGCTTTATATGGGGTGACGGCCACCCCCAGCACCATCCATGTCGGGGACCAGGTAGCGCTTGAAATCGTAACCGGACGCAGCACCACCCATGTGCAGGTGCTCGGAGCGGACGGCAGTGTGGTGGCCCAGGCCTCGGACGGTGCGGTGGATAAGAGCGGCCGTCTTTATTGGACGCTTTCCTTCCCCATCGGCCAGGTGGGGGAGCAGACCTATCGGGTCGTCGCCGGCAACCGGTATGTGGATTCCGCCAGCCGGGAGATTACGGTCTCGGTCCTTTCCAACGTGCCCAAGCCGGTGGTTACCGGGGTAACTATAAAAAATACCTCCGCCTATTGCACGGTGGAGAATTACCCGGATCTCTCCAAGGTCCGGCTGGAGGTGCGGGATTCCGCAGGGAATGTGGTATATGCGGACTACCAGGATGAAAAGCTGGAGGCAGGGACCTATACCGTCACCGCCTATGTGCGGGACGATCCCTCCGGCACCGCGTCCGCCCCCTATCCCTTCCAGGTGACCCAGGAGGAAGCGGATTCCTATCGGTTGCTGCGGGATGCACGCACGGTGATCGTAGCCAACGAAGGGACCTATACCACCGTCATCCCGGACGACAACAACGCGCTGAGCATCGGCTGCCTGGGCTGGCATGCCACCCGTGCCCACGATCTGGTGAAAAACATGCTGGTGCGGGATCCGCAGACGGTGGAAAACCATCTGGCGGGCTCGTCCATGCTCGGGGAGCTCAGCCAAACCAATTACGTTTGGCAGTATCGCATCCTCACCTCTTCGGAAGCGTCCATCATGCGGGGCCTGCTGGCTACCGACGTCAGCAAGACCGTGCAGGATTCCACTGCGGAGGAGGATATCTCGGTGTATCTCGTCTACGGCCGCAACCGGGGGATTACCGAGGAGGGAGCCCTGATTTACTACGCCGATCTCTATAACCAGAGCCCGAAGCGGGCGAGAGAGATTATGGAGGCCATCCAAGCGGATGGGAAGGCGCTTAACCTGGACCATTTTCATGAATACGCCCTGGCCAATGAGGTGATGGGGAAATATACCTACCGCCGTAATTTGACCTATAATACCATCAAACGGCTGGGATATGTATAAGCATCTTTTTCCCAGCTTTTTGGTTGATTTCTCAGATGCATCTGTGGTATAATAAATCGAAAAGTGTTTACATAAGGAGATGCATGTCGTGAAAAAGATTTTAGTGGAGACCTCTGCCCGCCATGTCCATCTGTCCGAAGCCGATCTGGCGACGCTGTTTGGCGAGGGCGCGCAGCTTACGGTTAAGAAAATGCTGTCTCAGCCGGGTCAGTTTGCCTGTGAGGAGCGGGTGACGGTGGTCGGCCCGAAGAGGGAACTTAAGAATGTCTCGATCCTCGGCCCGGTCCGTTCCAGCACCCAGGTGGAGGTATCCCTGACCGATGCCCGTTCCATCGGGATTGCCGCCCCGATTCGGGAGTCCGGCGACATTGAAGGGACCCCGGGATGTAAGCTGGTCGGCCCCTGCGGCGAGGTGGAGATCCCCTGCGGCGTGATCGCGGCCAAGCGTCATATCCATATGACTCCGGCCGACGCGGAGGAATTCGGCGTGCAGGATAAGCAGATTGTCGGCGTTAAAATCACCTCTGCCGAGCGCAGCCTGGTGTTTGACGACGTGGTGGTCCGTGTCAGCCCGAAGTTTGCGTTGGCCATGCACATCGATACCGATGAGTCCAATGCGGCCGGCTGCACGGGCAATATGGAAGGCGAAATCATCAAATAGTGTTCCTTTCGATTTTCCTAGATGCTGCGGCGGTCGGAGGGCTGCCGCAGCCTTTTTCTGTAAATTTCTCTTAGAAGAAACGGTCAAAAGAAAATTCGAAATTTTTTTGCAAATTTCGAAAAAAGCCCTTGACAGGTTCCAAACTTCACGGTATAATAAGCAACGTTGCATGAAAACAAAGTACAAATGTTTCGAGTTTTATCGGAATCGTACGAGAATTTTACATGCAGCAGCCATAAGGATGGCCCGGTAGTTCAGCTGGTTAGAACGCTAGCCTGTCACGCTAGAGGTCGACGGTTCGAGCCCGTTCCGGGTCGCCAATGCTGATATAGCTCAGGCGGTAGAGCGCATCCTTGGTAAGGATGAGGTCTCCAGTTCAAATCTGGATATCAGCTCCAAAAAGGCCCTGAAACCATTGGTTTCAGGGCCTTTTTTTGCTGTATCGGAAACCACCGGCTCTGCCGGTAGAGGGATCCCATAAAAAGCGTTCGCTGCAAGCGCCGGGCGAAACGAGCTGCAAAAAGCAAGTTATCAGGGATGAAAGCTTTCGTTGAAACAGCGGTTGCCCGTTTACAGGCAGCCGGGCAAGTGATGCAGGTAAAATAAATTCCGTGTGTCTTGAGGCCTATGCCGGCAATAGGCCCTTGCTGGATCCAACTTAAGCCCCGTTTTAGGCGGTAGCTGTGACTGTTATGGGAAAACCCCGGTTCCTACCGGGGGCAGGTAAAAAATTTGGAAAAGAAAAGGGGGGAAGCTGGCAGTAAGACACGGGAACCGAGTTTTTCCTCGATATCAATTAGAAAGAATATTTGCAAAAGTTTCAAAATCACGGTAGGCTCGAAACAGACCTCTGCAACCGGTTTCCCAGCTACAGGGCGAGCGGCACAATGTCGTTGGTCAGCATCCTCTTTTTCGGAGCCGGCAAATACCGCCCCCTGTGGTCTGCGCAAACCACTCGTTTTTCCGGTGGTTTTGATTTTTTTGCCCCGATTTTAGCAGGGGATAATAAAAAAACTTGGCGTAATGATGACAGAAAGAAACCATTCACAGAAGAAGGGTTTCCTTGCCTCGTTTTTACTGGGATTTCGGATGCGGAGCCTTTTCCCATTGATGGGTTGCAGGGCGAGTGAAGCAGATGGAACCCCTCCGCTATCCCCATGGTGGGGCGGAAAACGCTTCCCTCTTTGGTGTCTGTGAAAGCCGGCGGTAGGCTTCGGAAAAGCGTTGGGTTTAAACCAGCGGCAAAGTGGGCGGCTGCCGCCGGCATTTGATGCAAGTACGCTACCGTAGAAAGGAAGGCAGCGCAATCCCGGACTGTGTGGTATGCGATCAAGAGGCAACATGCTCTGTGCGCTTTGACAGGCATACAGCAGGTCCATTTCCACCTTGTTCGAGGCCGCCTGGCTTCTCCAGCCCTTGCATTCGTCCGAAGGCAGCCGGAAAAGCGGGCGGCTGCCGCCGGCATTTGAT
>CAJFTS010000052.1 GCA_904420015.1 uncultured Clostridia bacterium | reverse complement strand
GCGGCCCTGGGCCAGGAGCTGTCCGCCTTCGGCTGGGCGCTGTACGACTTGGACGAGGAGGACGAATACCTCTTTGTCCTGATCCCCGAGAGGGAGCGGGAGGCGTTTGAGGCGTTCTGCAAACAGCGGGGAGGCGATACCGTTGCACGGGGCTGGGCGCGGTTCGCCGTGGGATTGAACCGGGAAGGACAGCGGGAACTGGACGATACCTTCGAAGAGATGGAATACGACGGTTCTACGGATAATTTTTTCAAAAGTGTATGGCCCCGGTGCGGCAGGCAACCATCGGCCCCATGCTGGTGGGCCGGGAGCTGGAGAAAATCAGCTGGGAGCCGGTGCGGCTGGAGGAGCCCAGGTTGGCCGTTCCCCCGGACTGGCTGGAAGCATTTCGGGACTTTCGCGGCAGCCAGCTGAACCTTGTAGCAGCGGCCCCAGGCCTGCGCAGATATTGCACCCACCGTCCCCGCCACAGGTGCTAAACAGAGCGGCCTCCACCACCTCCCGCATATAGGGGTCGTAGGCGATGGACAGGCCGGAGAAGTTGGGTACCTCCATATCAAAGGGCCGGTTATCGCCGGCCTCCCCAAAGGGATGGATGTGCATGGTGTAGTCTAGCCCATCTCCCCGTGGAAACAGGGTACGGCATCCGCCGCCGCAGAGATAGGCCCACTCGTCCGCTGCGGGCAGGGAGAGGCCCTGCTAAGGGATCTGCCCTGCTCACCCCACTGTAAGCCGGAGGTGCGGGAGGACGAGAAGCTTAATAACGACTATGACTCCTTGCGCCCCGTCATTCGGGTGGCGTTGGAAGCCAATCAGGAAAAGAAAGGATAAAATGAGATGCCGACTGCAGAATGGATGAGAATGTACGAAGAGGTTAAGGGGAAACTGATCAGCAAAATTGACCTGGACGCCTATTTCACCGAAAATAAGATCGGGAACATGGCGGTGGATGCGCTGGATATCGGTGCAGTCCGTTTCCCCACGGGAACGATCTTCGCCTGCGACCCTTTCATTGAGCTGGAAGATACACTGCCCTATATCCAGACCATTCCCGCCGGAACCTATTCGGTGAAAATCTGCGTGGTTCCCAGTGAGAAATACGGTGACCGCTATGCTTGTATCAAAGTGGCGGTCAGCGATCAGAAGCCGGTGCGGTACGAGTTGGGGATGGTCGGGAACGAGGATCTGGAAGAAGAATTGGAGGACGGCGAGTTCTTTGGCTTTTTCGTGGATGCCGGTATGGGCTGTATTGCAGACATCAAGACCCAGGAGGCGTTTCGAAAATACTGGGAGCAGCGTCTGCGTGAAGAGGAAGACATTGATCCCTATAACGACCTGTACTGCGATCTGCTGGAGGAAAGCTATCGGGAAAGCCCCAAATATCAGCGGGTCGGCGGCGACTGGCTCAATTGGACGGTGCCGGGGACAGACTGTAACCTCCCTATCTTCGCCTCCGGCTGGGGCGACGGGGTCTATCCTGTGTATTTCGGTTATGACGCTCAGGGCAAGGTCTGCGGCGTGTATGTCCATTTCATTGATGTTGCGGGAAGTTATGATGAGGAAAACGGGAGGAGCAAAGAGAAATGAAAGCCTTTGACAAAAACTATAAGCTGCTTGACGAGATGTACCAGGACGAATACTTCCCCGACTTTTTGGTGGACAAGGTAAAAGAGGAAATTCAGAAGGTTATTGACCTGCTGGAAAGCGGCGAAGCCGACACCGAAGCCATTCAGGAAAAGCTGGATGAGATGACCTGTGCGATCAACGACTTGCAGAAGGAGTTTGACGAGAACGACAGCGAGATCGAAACCGTGGCGCGGGACTGCATCGGCGTTACAGTGGGATATATTTTAGATTGGTTTAACATCCCCATTGATATGGAGGAGGCTATCCGGGAACGGGACTGGTGAGGACAATAGGATTAATCGGGATTTTGATTTATGCCGATCGGTGTGCGTGCCAAATAGAAACGACAGGGGGAATCGGCCATGTTTGACATCAATGAACTGATGAACCGCGCAAACGGTGCAAAAGAACAAGCATCGAAACAAATGGAGGAGCTCATGCAGTCCACAGAAAATCTTCTGACGGGGATAGAGGCTGAAAAAGCGGAATCCTTAAACCATACAGAGGAAATAGAAAATGCAAAGCTTCAGGCGGAGATGGAAATGAAAGCCGCCAATCTGCAAAAGCAAAAGGAAGTCCTGACGCAGATGATGGGAGAGGAATTTGCCAAACAATCCGCCATGATGCAGCAACAGGTATCGGAGGAAGTCAAAAAGCAGGTTAGCGAAATAGCGGCCATGAACTCGCAGGAATTGCTCGGTAAGCTGTACGGCGACGATATGGCCATACTGTCAGCGGCCTTGGATACCTTGGGTCAGCTAAAGGAAACCGATGGTGCTGACGGGATGGAAGAAGAACTGACTCCTGAGCAGCTATATGCCTTTATAGAAGAACGGATGGAACATATCGGGAAGATGGACGAGCTATCGCCTGTTCCCTATACCGGCAATTTGGAGCAGTGGCAGCATTTCGCGGTTCTTCTTTCCGGCATCCTTTCTACCGTCAATGGCCACGCATTGGATTCGCTGGAGGTTCAGGAGCACATTCCGGTCATGGATCAGCAGATCGCCAATCTGGTGCGCAATTCATGGGGAATTACCGGCCGAGAAGATTTGCTGGATACGCTATGCTATTTGATGCAGGATGGATACCGGGCTCGCTACGAACGCTATGCCGCCGCTGAGTCTTATGTAGAATTGGTAGATGAGGATACCGATGAGGACGATAAAGAGGGAATACAGCGCGGCTGGACCTTTGTTCAGCAGTTCAAAAAGAAATACCCGGCGGATTTCCTGCTCGGCTGGGATATCGGCCGTGCCGCGATGATCACCCGCTGGGGCTATTTTCTCGGCTGGATCACGCAGGCAGAAGCATGGGAACTGCTCTCCGACATGGCCAAGACGGCGGCACCGAGACTTTCCGGCTGGCGGGAATTTGCACGTTCCTATTTGTTCGGCGGTGCTTTTTGGAAGGAAGTGTGCGCCTCGAATGACGCAGCGCATTACTTGAAAGCACTGACCGAAGCAGTGGCAGTCCTGTTAGGTCATGCACAAACAGAAAACGGCGGTGAATGGAAGAAGTGTCCTTGGCCCCGTGTTGCGGAAATCAAGCATAACAGCCACTGAAAGCAGGCCATGCTGGCTGACAAGCCAAAGAGTGCGAGACGCTCCGTGAAGAGCTTTATGGAAGAAAAACGATAACAATTATAGGAGGAATATCCATGGAACTCTTAGAACAGTGCCAGAAGTGGAACGAAACAGGCCAATACCAAAAGATCATTGAAGCGCTGGAGGGCATCCCCGCTGGGGAGCGCACCCCGGAAGAGGACTCCGAGCTGGCCCGGGCCTACAACAACCAGGCCGCACCAGGCGACAGGGACCTGTTCGGCAAGGCCATTGGCTTGCTGCAGCCCCATGAAAAATACTTTGAAGGCGACCATAACTGGAATTTCCGTATGGCATATGCTTATTATTATCTGGATCAGGAAGGCCCCGCCTTGCATTACTTTGAAAAGGCGTTGGAGGCCCGCCCCGGTGACGAGGACACCCAGGGATTGATCGACGACTGCCGACGCCGTCTGGCCCTGCCCCGGTTTGAGAAGAACTTCCGGCAGCGGACCGAGGAAGCCTGGACCGCCTTTGCCGGGATCGAGGCAGAGCTGCGCCAGATTATGGACACCGATAAAATGCAGGAGCGGGGCGAGGAGCTGATGGAGAAATGCGGCGACGCGCTGGAGCTGGCCATCGGCTCCCCTGCCTTCGAGTTGGGCTTTAACGGGGAGAGGTACGAGCTGATCCTCAGCTCAGAAGGAAACCGGGCCGGCCTGTTTCCCTTGGTCTATTTCCAGCGCCATGCACCGGATTCCGTGCTGAAACACTGGAACATTCTGGTGGGGCGCCAGGCTTCAGAGGGATTTTATCTCCGGGCAGGGGAAACGGAGGTACGGGCGGAGGATGTACAGGTCTGGGTAGAACAGAAGGATGGGAACCGGGTCTCCCTGGCCCTGTACTGCAAAAAACTGCTGTCCCGGATGAAGGATGATGCAGAAAAAATATGGTGGTTACTCTACACCCTCACCGATCAAGTGCTGGGAGAGGTCTCCGCCATTGCGCTCATCAATGACCTTGACCTTGCGGAGCAGCCCAGAGAGGGCGTGCCCATCCTGCTGTCCGATCTGCCCCAGGCCCTCCGAGATATGGGATATACGCTGTGGAACGAAGCTCAGGACTACCTGGACAACAGCTACATCGGCTATGAGCTGGAACCGGTGGAGGACCCGGAGGCCGACTGGCGGCTGGACGTCTACACCGGCTCCGCCCGGCTGCCGGTTCTCATCAACGAGTACAGGAGCGGCGAAAGCGGTACTATGGATGACTACCACAGAGACGGCATTGTGGCTGGCTTTCTGTGCTATCCCCTGGCTGGCTTTGAAGGGGAAAAGCGGACCGAACAGATTTTACAGTTCCGGGACGATCTGCAAGGGATCATTCAGAAACACGCTGGGGACGATGCCGCCACCTTCCTGGGCGGGGCCACCGGCCTGTACTATGGGTATCTGGACTTCATCGCCTGGGATCTGCCTGCTGTGTTGGATGCGGCCAGGGAATTTTTTGCCGATACGGAACTGACCTGGGGCGGCTTCCATGTATTCCGCCGGAATGTAGGAACAGTCCCTCTGTGGGAGCAGGAAAAGGATGCGCAGGTGGATCCGGAAACCGGCTCCCTGCTTTCAGCGCAGGACATGGAAACGCTGGAAGCCTTTGAAGATGGCGTATCGGGCTATTTCGGCAAGATGCTTCAGTGGCTGGAGGACTTTGTAGAACAAGGCGTTCAGAAAGGAAAATTCACCGAAAGGCAGGCCCGTCAGGATCTTCAAATTGCCCTGTGGTACTCCTTCGCCTGCATCAATCTGGATGTGTACCGGTACTATTACAAGGCGGCCCAGTGGATGCCCGATTCGGAGAAAAACGCCAAAGGCTGCGCCATGTGGTACTACCGCTACTCGGTGGCCCTGATGTACTGCGGCAGGCTGGAGGAAGCCCTGCAATATGTGGAACAGGGCATCCAGGAAGAGCCGGAGTACCCCTGGATCTGGCTGCAGGCGGGCAAGCTGCGGTCCCATTTTGGAGACAAGGCCGGCGCGCTGGAGGCTGTGGAACACGGCCTTGCGCTGGTACCCGGCGATTATGAGTTCCTGACCTTGAAAAAGGAGATCGAGGCCGGGGAACCGCTGGAACGGATGGAGTACCACTGGATCAATCCCGATGCCGACCAGGCCCTTCAGCAGGGGCTGGACGAGAATGCCGCCGACAAGAGGCGGACTATCTCCTGCATCACGGTTGACGAGGGCGGGTTGGAACGCTTTTGGGCAATTTTGGGGCCAAAGCCTGAGAATTATATTCCCAATGCCCCCTTTACCCAGTTCCCTTACACCGTGAACGGGAGCACTTTCGATCTGTTGTTCCAGATGAATGAGGCCGGGATGTCCAAGCTGCGCCCGGACTGGCTGGAACAACTGAGGGATTGGCTTCAGAATGGACGGTGGCTGGAGAGGAAACATCCGGATGGCAGGGCGGCGGTCCTGGACACGGTACTGGTGGGGCTGGACTACCATATCGGCCTTCTCTATCAATTAGCCGGCAAGGAAGAATACTTTCAGATTTTCCTGCGCCCGGACGGGACGGAGGTGGAGGACGCCTTCTGGTCCTCGATGGAGCGCGGCCAACCGGAGCTTTACACCAGGGATGAGATGGAAGCGGTGGAACAGCATATCAAGAGATACTTTGGAGAGTTTGGGAGTGTATTTCATGAGCTGGTTTCCCCTGACATCCATGTGGACATCTGTGTCGTGCCGCCCAGCGAGCAAAGGAATTATTACACGCTGGTCACGATGGGGATGGGAGCTCACCGGATGAATGTCCCTAAGGAACTGGCGGAATATAGGTTGGAGCGGGCGGAGCTGGCCATTGCCCTGCCCTCTGATTGGAAGCTGGATGAAGAGTCCATGAAGAATGAGCGGTGGTATTGGCCCATTCATCTACTGAAGGATTTGGCCCGTTTGCCTATCTTATCGGACACCTGGCTGGGCTGGGGACATACCATGGACAACCAAAAGCCCTTTGCGCAGAACACGCAGCTTTGTGCCGCAATCTTAGCGGGGCTTCAAAACACCGAAAAAGAAGGCTGCCTCTGCCGGCTTCCCGGCGGAGAAGAGGTCAACTTCTATCAGGTCATTCCCCTGTACCGGGAGGAACTGGAATATAAACTGGATTGCGATGCACAATCCATGTTGGAAAAACAGGCTGAAGCCGATTATATAGTGCGTCCGGACCGGCCCAACGCGATCACCGGACGATTCCTGTGATGCCGCAGTTAAGATGGATGACCCTTCCTGGCATCCTGGAAACCCTTTGGGAGAAAAATGACCATAAAACAGATTGCCGCCTATACCACATGGCCATCACCTGCGTTGGCGCATGGAGCATAATCTGATGAGCGAGGAATTTTTGGAAGGATACGCCGAGCTGGTGAATTAGATCAAAATCGGCCCTCTCAGTGCGGTTTTTCGGGAGTTCATCCGGGATGGGCTAGAGGGACATCTGGTCAAAATCCTGTTCAGCCAACAGGGTCAAGCGTTTGGCCATTACAGGAAATGGGGTGGAAAATCGAATAAAAAATATCATAAAATCACATGAAGTTTATAAAATTATTATAAAAATCGCTAGATATGCAAGATGCTTGACATGAAATGCAATATCAAATTTTGTTAATTATGATAAGATAATAAGCAATGAAGAAAATGCATATTTTGTGACAAAAGAAAATTCGTCAAAAGGGCATCCGCTCTGGATTGCCCGGAGCAGACGGTTTTCATAAAAGTGGAAAGGGGGAGGAATACGTCTGCATGGGACCGGCAGATGGCAAAACGTATCCGCTTATTTCACCAATCAAAAGAAGGAAGAAGGAGTGCGGAATATGAAACGGCAAAAAAGAACGTGGCGCGTGATTCTTTCGGTTGTCCTCGTTTGCGCAATGATGCTGACGGGCATACCCATGAGTATGGCGGCGTCTGCAACGACACAGTTCCCGGAGCCTGCGGATTTGGAAGTTTACGACGAGTTCCTTCCCGACCCGTTCCAGTTTTTGGACGGCAGCAAGGTGACCTCGGCTGCGGACTGGGAAGAGAGAGCGGAAGAGATCAAGGCGCTCGCCCAGTTTTATGAGTTTGGCGTGATGCCGGATACCACCGGCGAGGAAATCTCCCATACCTTGAGCGATTGGACGGCTGATGCATCCACCAATACGCTCAAAGCTACCCTGACCATCACCGTGAAGAAGGGGGATAAAACCGCCAGACCCTTCACCGCAACGGTAATGAAGCCTGCGGCGGACAGCAGCATAAAAGCCCCTTATCCGGTCGTCATCGGCCTGGGATGGAGCATCAGCAACCAGGAAATGGCGCGCGTTGCCCAGTCCGGCTACGTGGCGGTCATTCTGAATGTGAACGAAGTGGCCGCCGATAACGCGACCAAGGAGGGTTCGTTCGGCGACCTGTACCCCTATGAGGAATCCGAAGTCGGCACCATCTGCGCGTGGTCTTGGGGCGCGAGCCGTGTGCTCGACGTGCTGGAGATGGGCGCAATCGACGTGGCCGACGCTTCCAAGGCGGCGATCAGCGGGCTGTCGAGATACGGCAAGACCGCCATGGCGGCCGGCCTGTATGACGACCGGTACGATGTGGTACACCTGGCTTCCTCCGGCGCCGGCGGCGCGGGCACCTACCGCGTGGCCTCCGATCTGGAAGACCGCGTGTATCCCATCCCGCCCTGGCCGGAGACTGGTTCTTCCTCCACCTCGGACGACGGGACCATTGTTCCCGGCAACATGATTCCCCATATGCCGGGCAAGCCCGCCGAGACCACCGAAATCATGCGCGACCTGCAGGGCCGGTTCGGCTATTGGTTCTGCGACAATTACAGCGAAATCACCAAGGAATTCTCCGATCCGAAGTACCTGCCCTATGACCATCACGAGCTGATTGCGGCCCTGGCCCCGAAGGCTACCCTTATCACCTTCGGCATCAACGACTGGTGGTGCAACCATGAAGCCATGTACGTGGGCTACTACGAGGCGTCGAGGGTTTACGATTTCCTGGGTATCAGCGATAAGATCGGCATCCGTACCCGTGACGGCGGCCACTATATGGCGGCCGACGACGTGACCAGCCTGATCGAATACTGCGAATACAACTTCCGCGGCGTTGAGCCGGAAGAGGATTTCAAGACCTCTCCCTATTCTCCCGATCCTTCCTGGGATACCATCCGCGCTCCCGGTTCTCCCGATGAGGTTTCCGGCCTGCGCAGCGTCAAGAACATTGTGGACGGCCAGAATTCCAACATCCCGGTTACCGTGCGTGCGGTAAACGAAGCGAATAACAAGATTTACGCCAGCCTGTTTGTGGACGGCGTCCTGACCGATACCAAAGAGGTCGTGGACAATACGGCCATGTTTGAAAATGTGATGGCCGATATGGACAAGACCTATTACGTCACCGCTTACTTTGAGGGCGAACAGGCGGAAGCCGGCTTTAGAACCGACATCAAGGTGGTTTCCCTCGACGACGTGAATTCCGATTTCACCCTGCCGAATGCGCCCGAGGATCTGTGGGGCGCCACCATCGACGTGGAACGGGACGATCAGGTTGCGCGTCTGAACACCGGCGATCCCTGCGACAACGGCAGATACGTCCTGCTCTTTAAGACCCGTGTTTCTCTTGCAAAGGATTACTCCATCACCCTCAACGGCGTGCCCTGCGTCATCGAGGAGACCGATAACGACGCCGTACACAAGGTGGGGATCACCATCCGCCCGGTGGAGCCGGTTTCCGGCCCGCTGGTTGCCGAAGTAAAGGGCATCGTATTTCCCAACCTGTTCCCCGGCTATTCCTTTGATTTCCCGTCCACCGTTATCCGGGACATCTCGGGCAGAAGCGACGATGTGACCGAGCATACCGTCACCTTCGATTCCAAGGGCGGCAGCAACGTGATCGCCCAGGCGGAAGAAGAGAGCCCGCGCGGCTCCGTGCCGATGGATCAGCTGGGCAATTACTTCTATCAGGGCGTCGTGGACGGCAAGACTGCTACCGAGCCGGCGACGGTTCCCACCAAGGAAGGCTTCACCTTCCAGTATTGGGCGCTCAACGGCGAAAAGTTCAGCTTTGATACGCCCATCACCTCGGATATCACCCTCGAGGCCGTTTGGGCGGCAAACTCCGACATTGACGCCGGCGACGGCGACGATGCCGAGACGCCCAACCCGCCCACCGGTGAGAACGGTCCGGCGGCCTTGTGGATGATCTTGATGCTGGCATCCCTCGGCGGCATGGTTTCGATCGTTCTCTACAGCAGAAAGAAAAGCCAGGTAGGATAACGCAAAAACGCGCAAAAAGCGTGTGGCTGACAGCGATGCGCCGGTTGCCATTGGCAACCGGCGCATTGTCTTTTCGCCGAAACCCAGCTCTGGGCTTTCCCGGTAACCGGACTATGGACTATGGCCGTGCAAGCCGCCGGATAAGGGCGAGGCTTTTGCCGCCGATGTGGCAGAGACTTCCCGGTTATGCCGGCGGCCGTCAATACCCGCCGGTTCCTCTGCGCAGGAGTTAAGAGGCAGCCGCCCTTTGAGCTCTCGATTGTGGCCTTCCAGACGGCCGCCGGGGCCGCTTTACTCCATAAATTGGATGCATGCCAGGCGATTTCCGGCTGCCGCGTGGAGGGAGGCGGCGTTCGCATTTGGATATGCGGCGTCCTTGCTGGCGGCCGGGCATCACACCTTTGGCGGGATACACCGCCGGCAGACGCCGGGCCTTAGCCGATTCCAGAAGGACAAGCTGCGTTACGCCCCGGTTCCTTCCCAGAACCGCGCTGGGGAATGCCCTGGAATAAGGGCCGCGCCCGCGGATCCATTGCGCCTTGTGGCTGCGGCCTTCTGTTGTTGAGTTTAAAGAGGCCCCCCGGACAGGAAACCCTGTCCAGGGGGCCTTGTATGATTCCCCGCCTGCCGATTGAGGGGACAGGCGTCCGCCGAAGGGAGGGGGGAGGCCCATCCACCGGCTTTCGGCTGCCCCCTTCGGTGTTAAGAATGGGCCAATGCCTCCAGCCGCTGCCGTAAAACCGCCTGCGTTTCCTCTTTGGAATATACGAGGCCGGTCTCCTTGAGATATTCGAAAAAATCGCAAAAGGAATAGGCCACGCTATTTTCCTGAATGTTCAGATGGATCCGTCCGTGGATTGGATGGGTACATGAGCAGGTCACCTGCTGCGGGCCGGTTACCAAAAAGTACAGGGCCTGTGGAATCCGGAATTTCGCCGGTTTAATCAGATAGGGCGAATAGCTTTGGTTTTGCGTACAGGCCAGCATCCGGCGGAGCAGCTCAACCCGAAAGGGCTTCGGGAAGGGAAGATAGCAGTCCTCCGGCAGTTCCCCGATACGACCGCTTTCCAAAAAGCGGTCGAGCCCTTCCAGGGTGAAGAAGGAGGTGTTTTTTCGAGCGCCGTCCAAAAGGGAAATCTGCTTGCGCCGCTCATCAAAAAAAGAAAGCAGCTCTTCCCGATTTGGCAAATCCCGGCAAATTTGCTGCTGGGCCATGTTCATGGTGAAGAAAAAACCGAAGCAGGGTTCAAACTGAAGGGAATAGGTCATCTCCTGCTTGAGAGGGCTCCAATTCTGCGCATCGAAGAATTGTTCCTGCCCACTGTGCTCAAGCACTGGATGACATTCCTCCCGCACCTCCTCAAAAAGGCCCTCATAGAGGGAAACCGCCTCCCGGTCGCTTAAAACCACCGCCGCCTCCTCGTCCTGGGAGAGGGATACCGCCCAATCCGTCCCCAGGATCATCCAGGGGAAGAGAGCGGTTTTCCCGGTTTTCGGGGAGATGACCTCATAGTAAAAATACGGGACATACCGGCAGGCGGCCAGCAGGAAGGAAAGCGCCCCCCGCAGGCAGCCGAGGTTATATTTGTTTTCCTTTTGATATTGCAGCTCGCTGTCAAAGCAGAGGATATGCTCGATCTGAAGGGCAGGGCAGGTCCTCCCATACGCGAGCAGTACCGGCATCAGCAAGCTTTCCGGCTGCAGCACCAGACGCAGCCGGGGGGACGCGCCGCTGAGCTCCTCCTCTACTAGAAGGCGCACGGTATCGGCAATCGCCCCTTTTCCATGCAGGGAAAGCACACTTGGCCGCTGAAAGCCCGGATTCGGATAGGTGCTTCGCAAGACCGGCGCCGGCTGAAGGAAGCTGTTGGTTTCCTCAATCAGCCGTTTGACCAGAAGGCGGCGGTAGTAGGTGGCTTCGCCCATCTTGGAAATGGAATAGGAATCAAGGAGCATCCGCCGCTGGCTGGGGGAGAGCATCAGCGCGTCGGCCAGCTGCTGGAGTACGGCCGGATCGCTTGGGATCCGTTCTCCCGTGAGCATTTTTTGGATAAAGCTGCGTTCCACCCCGCTTATCTTGGAAAGGGAGGCGATTTTCATATTGGATTTGGTGATGCATTCCTGCAGCTTTTCGGAAAAGACGGACATCGAAAAGGCTCCCCTCTGGGCGGATATATGGATAGAAAGCGGGTGGCTCCGGGTGTTATACCGAAGAATTTGATTTATTATACCATTTTTCAAAGCGGAAGGAAATAGGGGAGATCTGCCGCTTGCCGAGTGCCGGACGCGATTTTCAGAAAAAAACCTGTCACAAAATCTGTCACACTTTGCAAGGGGACGGAAAAGCTTTTATACTTAAAAACGGAGTAATATCCATTCCAAGCGGGAAAGGAAGCTGTCTATGCTGCTGACGCTGATTCAACCACAGAAAATCGCCACGCTGGCTTTGCCGGAGCGGGTAAGCGGACGGTATACCCTGGGTTTTGTTACGGTGGAAGGAATCCAGGAACGCTGGCTGCTGCAATCGAACCGGCACATCCGCCTGGATATGGCGGGCCTTCCCGCCCAAACGGTGGCGCTGGAAAACGGCGGCGTTTATCCACTCTGGGAGGTGCAGGAAAAGCGCAAGCTCCTATTGTTTGTCGATCCGGAAACCGACGACCGGCGCACCTATCGCAAATATGTGCTGCCCGCCTCCTTCACTCTGCACATCGGACGGGAGGAAATGAATGAAATCTGCTACCGCCTCCCTTATGTGTCCGGCCGCCATGCGAAGCTGGAGGGCCGGGACGGCAGGATGTTTTTGACCGATCTCAACAGTGCCAACGGCACCTTTGTCAATAACCTGCGGGTGGAAAGCCGGGAGATTTTCCCCGGGGACGTCATCTATATCAACGGCCTGCGCCTCCTTCCGGGAAAGGGCTTTTTGGCGCTGAACAATCCCGACGGGCGGGTTCGCTGTTCGCCCGATTTGGTTCCCTTTGAGAAGCCCTCCGTTCCCCCATTGGCGCCCGAGCAGGAGGAAGAGGACGCGGCCGAGCCATCCGGCGTCTTTTACCGGTCGCCCCGGTTTAAGCGGGAGGTGGAAACCGCCCGGTTTACCATCGACCCGCCGCCTCCTCCGCCAAGCCGGGAGGCAACCCCCATGATGCTGGTTCTCGGCCCTTCCATGACCATGGGGCTCGTCTCCCTTTCCACCGGCTTTTTTACCCTTTATAATGTACTGAATTCCGGGGCGGATCTGGTGAGTGCCATGCCGTCTCTGGTGATGTCGGTGGGAATGCTGATGGGCACGGTGCTTTGGCCCGTTGTGACGAAGGGGTATGAGAAGAAGAACCATCGCCGCAGGGAGGAAAAGCGGCAGAGCCGATACAAGGCGTATATACAACAGGTGCGCAGCCGGATCGAGGAGGAATCGGCCCGCCAGCGGGCCATCCTTGAGGAAAACATCGTAACCCTGGAGGACTGCATGGACCGCATCCGCAGCACCCGGCGCAATCTCTGGGAACGCACCTACCGGCATAACGATTTTCTCATGCTGCGCCTCGGGACCGGGACGCGGGAGCTGGACGCCGCGTTTCGCTTCCCGGAGGAGAAATTCGCCCTGGAGGAGGATCCGCTGCAAAAGGAACTGTACGATTTGTGCAACGGCCCCCACGAAATCTTTTCCGTCCCCCTCGCCCTTTCCCTGCGGGATACCCCGATCGTAGGGGTCATCGGCCAACGGGAGGAGGCGTACGCCTATGTGCGCGGACTGATTTTGCAGATCGGCGCGCTGCACAGCTACGACGAAGTGAAGATGGTATTCCTCTACGACCGGCAGGAAGGGGAGGAATGGGACTTTGCCAAATGGCTGCCCCACACCTGGGACGAGGAAGGGGCGGTGCATTACATGGCGGCCGGCGACGGGGACGCCCGGGAGCTCTCCGTCCTGCTGGAGCGGGAGTTCGCCCAGCGAAGCGGGGAGGATAACCGCCGGGAGCCCCTCCCTTGGTATGTGGTGTTCGCACTGGACCGGCGGCTGGGCGAACGGACGGAGCTGGTGCGCCAAATTCTTTCCCAGAAGGAATGCCGGGGCTTTTCGCTGGTGGTGCTCTGTGAGGAGCTGCGCTTGCTCCCTAAGGAATGCGCCAAGGTGGTGGAGCTGCACGGACAGGAGGCGTGGCTCTACGACCAGGACGACATCTACGGCAGAAGGAGCCGCTTTACGCCGGATATCAGCATGACCGGCCCCTGCCGGGAGCTGGCGGTCAAGCTGGGGAATACCTTTTTGCAGACGGCGGCCTCGAAAAAGGAGCTGCCGGAAATGCTCACCTTCCTTCAGCTTTTCGGGGTTGGCAAGACCGAGCATCTCAATGCCCTGACCCGCTGGAAGGAGCACGACCCCACCCGCACCCTTGCCACCGAGGTGGGGGTGGATGAAAACGGGGCCCGCTTTACCCTCGACCTGCATGAGAAATTCCACGGCCCCCACGGCCTGGTGGCCGGCATGACCGGGTCGGGGAATGCAAAAATCGCCGCCCCAGCCCCATCTGCACGCGATTTGAGCACCACTTTCACGCACTAAAGCCCCACCTGCATCGCCGGAGTTT
>CAJFTS010000051.1 GCA_904420015.1 uncultured Clostridia bacterium | reverse complement strand
TTGAGCATATCCGGCAGCTCGATGTTCTTATACCGTTTGACTTCCTCGCCGTTTACCATAAGGCAAACCGGAACCGCGTCCCTCAGCTTCGCTGTGATTTTTCCTGTTTTCATTGTGTTTTCCACCTTTCATTTTTGTGCTTGGCTTGTGCCTTGTGAGTGTCCGCTTACTCACTACAGATGGAAAAGCAAGGCTTATTCTAAAAAAGTTTATCTTTCAACCAGTTTGTTTAGATAAGGAAATGATTTGACAGGTTCGATGGGTAAGTCATTGCCCGCTACCAATAAGAGGTTTTCCGACAGTAGGATGGCCAATTATTTACGGAATGAGCCAACCTGTCCTGCTGCAGATTGGCTTATTCCCATTTATAGGGGAAGATTTTGCTGCTTCGCTGCTATTGATGCTATTTTGAAGATTGACAGATAACCGAAAAAATGCTATCTTAAATAAAACCGACTGACGGTTTATTTTTAGGAGGGCAATATGAAGCAGGAAGAAAAATCCCAGCTTTCTAAAGGCAAAATCATGGACGCTGCCATGAAACTGTTTTTAGAAAACGGGTATGAAAATACGACCATGCAAGACATTGTACAGGCCAGCGGGATGTCAAAAGGGGCGATTTATCATCATTTTAAGAGCAAGCAGGAGATTGTCGCTTATCTATCCAATTATGAAAAGGAGCTTTTCACCAGCCGACTGAAAGAGTTGGCGACGCAAACAGGGATGACGGCACAGCAAAAAATCAGCCAGATGATTGCTTACCTTTTTTCCAATGATACGCTCTCAACACTTACCAAAGAAAAGTGGGCGGAAAAGGTTCCCTTTGCGATGTTGGATACGTTGAGAAATTCTCTGAATGTTCTCTCCGGCTATTTGGAGGAAATCTTGCGGCAAGGAATTGCGAACAAGGAATTTGACTGCAAGTACCCGAAGGAGCTGGCCGGTGTGCTGGTGCTTCTGGTTGATATTTGGCTCGATCCGGCGATTGCTGAAAGCGACTACCAAGAAATGTGCAAAAAGGTTGATTTTATCGCTCTGCTGGCAGCCAAATTTGATACGCCAATTTTCAACGAGGAATTGACTGAACTGGTAAAGGAGGGGCTACGGCGTTATTATGAGTGATTTAAAAAGGAACATCCTCATGGTAAACCTTCCGTTTTCCGGCCACACCAACCCCACGTTGGGCTTGGCAAAGGTATTGGTGGATTTAGGGCATCATGTGTCCTATATCAATGCGCCGGATTTTAGAGAAAAAATCGAAAGAACCGGCGCCGCATTCATTCCATACGACAATTACCCGGAAACGCTTTCCCCAACTCAAAAGGAAATCAAAAGCTGGTCTGCCGCTTATCAGACCGTCCAGCGGGTAGGAGCAGATTTTGACTGCCTGGTTTATGAGATGCTCTTTCTTCCGGGAAAGGCTTTGGCGGATCAGTTGGGTATCCCGGCGTTTCGCCTGTTCTCAACCTTTACGCTGAACGAAAAAGTGCTGAAGGATTTTGGGAGAACCGGCGGCTGGTATATGACCGCCATATTTCGCTATCCAAGGCTATGCCGACTGTTTTCTAAGATGATAAAAAGGAAATTCGGCTTACGTTATGGGGATATTGTAAAGGAAATGGTACACAATGGGCCGGATTTAAATTTTACCTATACGATCAGGGATTTTCAGATCTATCCTGACGAATTTCCATCTGCCCGCTATAAGTATGTAGGCCCGGCGATTGGAGATCGCGCGGAGCCGGATTTTGATTTTTCCAAAATAACAAAGCCCCTCATTTATATTTCCCTCGGGACTCTGCTGAATACTTCCGCAGCGTTCTTTCGGAAATGTATGGACGCGTTCCGTGACGAACCTGTTTCCGTGGTTATTTCCATCGGAAAAACGGTCAAGAAAGAACAGCTCGGAGAAATACCGGAAAACATCTTTGTCTATCCTTTTGTGCCGCAGCTAAAAATACTGAAAAGGGCCTCTCTCTTTATTACTCACGGCGGGATGAACAGTGTAAATGAGGCATTGTATTACGGAACGCCCATGCTGGTGATCCCTGTCGGCAACGATCAGCCGCGGGTGGCGCAGCAGATTGAAGATTTACATTTAGGGAAATATCTTAAAAGGAAGGGACTAACTCCGGCTATACTCAAGGATAGTGCATTGGAAATATTGAGGGATATGAGCTACAAAGAGAGTATCGTTCCATTTGAGGAAAAATCACAGGCAGCGGGCGGGAACACTGAAATTGCAGGAATGATTTTGAAGGCGCTCTCCTAAAAAGGTGATTTGATTTTAGTCGATGTATTTCCCTCCCTGTAACATTTCGCGGACATTTGCCTGTTATACTACCGGCAAAAAGCAAAGGAAGCGCCGGTATGAAACAGATTTTGATTGTTGAGGACGATGGTTTCTGAAATAAAATGCTCTCCTACAACTTGACTGCGGATGGTTATGGAATTACCTTTTCCCTAAATGCGAGGACCGCGGCGCAAGCTTTGCGGACACGGGAGTTTGATTTAGTCCTGCTGGATGTGGGCCTTCCAGATGGCAATGGGTTTGATTTGTGACCTCCTGACCGTTGCAGATAGCGTTCCGACAGCCCCGGTCAATCTCTTAGCCGGAGAATGCTACGATCGGCTCGGAAGCAATTTCTAACTTTTCAAAATCAGGGTGCTGCTGAAAAAACAGCAGCATATCGTCAAAGGCAGCGGCATCCGGTTCTCTGAACTCCAATATTACAAACCGTCCGTTACGATCACCCCACTTACTCAAATTCTTGTGTAAATTTATAACAGCAAATCAATATAGTATATTTTTAGTTACATTTTTTATATCATCGTTAATACAAATTGACTGATCTGCGATTTCTATGGGGACTCTTGTTTCACCATTGTTGACACAAACATAGGTTGCGTGGCCATTTTGTGCTGTCATTTGCCAAAAAGGATATTTAATAATAACAGGTGTATTCGCCCCAACACCGAGTTCCCAAAACAGAATGTGCAAACCTTTATGCCGCCTGATAAAATCCTCGTAACGATTTGCCGCCGCATACCAGCCGTCGTCCTGCACAAAGGAATCATCACATCTCAAATTCATTGTCATAGGTGCGCCGCAGACAGGACATTGCGGTATCAAATCCGATGGGATTTTCATATTCTTTTGTGTTGCAACCATTCGCCGAACCGTTTCCTCGTTATCATAGGTTTTATTGTGACAGGCTTTGGAGCATTGCCACAGACCATAATCGCCCTGCGTGTAAAACAGCCGTTTTTTATCAAAGCCTGCGAGCTGAAATTGATGGTCTACATTGGTTGTCAATACAAAATAGTCCTTGTCCTGTACGATTTTGAGTAATGCAGAATACGGCTCACCCACAGACACATCATAGCGGTTTATAAGAATATGCCTTGACCACCACGCCCAGTATTCTTCCAAAGTATCATACGGATAAAAGCCGCCCGAATACATATCCGAAAATCCGTATTTCTTGCGGAAATCCGCAAAATACGTTTCAAAGCGTTCTCCGTCATAGGCGAAACCCGCCGAGGCGGACATCCCCGCCCCTGCGCCGATCACGATAGCGTCAGCGTTTTCTATTTCATTTTTCAGTCTGTCAATTTGCTCGGAGCAGCTTGCGGTAGATGTTGTAATCAAGTTTCTTAAAAACATTGAATATCACCTCTATTTCACTGTGCGTCTGATTTTTGTATTCCCTCGCTGCTTGAATTGCAATTTCTGCTGCCTTATCATTCGGAAAATGAAACTCACCAGTAGAGATACAACAAAACGCAATACTTTTTAAGTTGTTTTGTTCTGCCAGTTCTAAACAGGAACGATAGCAGGAAGCAAGCAAAACACAATCCTGTTGCGTTAAGCGACCTCGAACAATCGGACCGACCGTGTGCAGAATATACCGACAAGGCAGGTTATAGGCGGGCGTGATTTTCGCTTTGCCTGTTTCTTCTTCGCAGCCTTGGTTCCCCATCAGTTGTGCACAAGCCGAACGAAGCTGTATCCCCGCAAAGGTATGAATCGCATTGTCAATACAACCGTGATTCGGGCAGAAACAGCCGAGTAATCTACTGTTGGCGGCGTTTACAATACCGTCACATCGAAGGGTTGTAATATCACCCTGCCATAGATAAATGCCTTTTTCCAATGGCGTTAATGTCTTATAATCGGTAATGCCTTTTTCTTTGAGTTCCGTTTGTAAGTATTTATCCTGAATTTGCAAAAACTCTTTGCTTGTTTCTTTTGGCATACGGATATTGAATAATGCTCGTAGCAATTGCTTTTGTGCTTGCTCGCTTGACGGGATCTCTATATCTTGATATTGCGGCTGTTCATTAAGCAGGGAGCGGATTAAATAGATTCTCTTTTCTGTTTGCGTCATAGGGTTTCTCTCTTTTCTATTGCGCGGGCAGGGCATACTTCCGAACACTGTCCGCAGTGCAGACAATGGTTTTGGTCGATTTGTGCCGGTATGCAACTCATATCAATACACTTTTGCGGGCAGGATTCATAACAAGCGCCGCAGCCTATACAGTTCTTTTTGATGAAGTAACCGCTTTGTATAGCTTTTGTATCTCCGATCACAATATTTTCTCTGACGATATGCGCCGGATCGGATATATCAAAATATTCTCCCTGCGCTTCGTAGATTTGAAAAACCTCCAAGGCTTTGCGTGTAACGTTGGGGTAGATACTTTGCAGATAGGTGTTCTTCTCAAAAATCTCATTCAGTTTATCCGAGCCGATATTTCTGGTTTTTCCTCGCAGGGAAATTGCAACTTTATCCTTTGTAGAAGATAGAGCGACATACTTTTGTTCCATAAGCTGTGTATAGAAAGCCTTGCCTTTGGCGGTAAGAAAGTACACACCGTCGCAATCCCATAACATCATATCAATTACACGGGTTTGCGGACGACCGTCTATTCCAATAGTAGCAACTGTGGCCGAATGGATTTCCTCAACCAGTTGTTTTATATATTCAGTTCCTTTCATATGTCCTCCCAGCTTATGATCAATTGTTCATTATGAGAAGTTCAAAGGAGACTTTTTTCTGTTCAGCGGCAAATACACGCGGATAAAAATATTCTTTGAAATTTTCGTGACCCATATCATTATACTGCCTATATAGTTTTTCACATACGCTGTCCGTCGGATAATTGACCCTATCTTCTCCGTCATTTACCGCCCTCCAGACAACTTTCGCCGCTTCTTCGGGACCGGGGGACTCCGTATTTCCGCCTAACAGGTACTCCTTCTGTTTTGCAGCAGGTACTTCATACCCATCCAAGATATCGACAGGGGTTTGAAAATTAGTCTTTGTCTCGCCGGGAATCATAGCTGCCATCTTCATTCCAAATGGTTTCAGTTCATAATATAGAGCTTGCACCATACCCTGCTGGGCACGCTTCGCAGCGCCATAAGCTCCGTCACGAGGCAGAGCAAGGAAGCCAGCTAAAGAAGTGGTAGTCAAGATTATACCCCGCCTGCGTTTCTTAAAATGAGGAATAAACGGTTGTGTTACCAGCATAGTACCTATCACATCTGTATCAAATAATGTACGGATCTCATCTTCCAGCCATTTTTCTAATGGACCCATTATGCCATAGCCTGCATTATTAAAAAGAACATCAACATCATATTGCTCCAAAGCCCTTGAGCAGGTATCACAAATCTGAGATGGATTTGTTAAATCCAACGCTATAGTTGCCACATTTGGCAGAGCATACATTTTTTGCTTTTTGCAGAATTTCTCATGGTTGCAATAACGCCCCAGCTTTTATCAGAAAAATTGGCTGCTGTCTCATATCCAATACCGGAAGAAGCTCCGGGAATAAAAATAGTGTTCTTAAAAATCCTCCTGTTTTTATAATATAGTCCCAATCGTAATATACGACCGGGACTATAAGATAACGAAACTCTTATTTTTCAGCGAAGAAAAATCCTGCCGTCATATCGAGATAATTCTGACCGCTGTATGCAGGGTAGCGTTTCTGCACTTCTGCTTTGAAGCCGTCGGCGTCCGCACAATTGTCCGCAATCTTTTTCAGGTTTTCAAGATAGTCGATTTTGGTCTGTGCGTCTTTTAAGTCCTCCGGCGTATAGTGGGAAGTCAGAATCAAATCGTAGCCCTTTTCAATATAGTTGCGCAGTTGTGCAATGATTCCATCGGCGTGACCTGCACCTGCCACAATGGAATGACAGTCGTGCCCAAGCATGTGGGTGTAAACAGCATTGATTTCGGGAATTACAATGTCAAATGCTTCTGCGGTCTGTTTAATTTCAAAATCAATGCCGCCAATCGTTACCTTGCCCTCTCCGATCACATTGGTGATTTTGTGAATAGAGCTATCGAAAATCTCTCCGAAAGCGTTTTTGAAATTATCTATCAGTGCTTTCCCGCCCCCGTTTGCCGCGTATTCTACGGCATTTTGCGTAGCGTATTTCGGAACTTCAGGCAGGAAAGCAGCGCCTGCGCCGTGGTAGGCGATGAGCATGCCTTCCACATCGGTATCTTTCAAGTATTCTGCAAGCTCCTTGTTGTTATCAAAGAAGCAGGGCGATTCAATGATAACTGCTTTTCCGTTTTTTTCAACGATAAAAACTTCATCATCAATAAAATCGTTGGTCTTGTATGCGTGCAGTTTCAAGCCGCCGAAATCGTAAACATTCATTTCACCCTTTGCGAGTTTTACAGTTGTAAATGTGTTCTTGTTCATAATAATAGCCTCCAAATTTTATGATAGTCCATTTTGCTCAGAGACTTGAAGCGGCCGTTCCCCGTAGCTCTTGCCTATATTATACGGGCGTCCGTTTTAGTCGTAAAGTACGCACAATATTGTGGCGTAGTTACCGTGAGGTAACGATTGAACGGTTACCAAAAGGGAACAAATGCGTAGTTTGGGGATTTTTTGGCGGTTCCGTATAGCAATAATTTTTGAAATTTTACTTATTTGCATTGATTAGAAGCTAAAATATTGATTACCTTAAGGCTGTATGGTATAATTGGATACAAAGTGCAAAATGGAAACTAATTGGAGGCGAGCGAATGAGTACACAAAAAACAGCAAAAGAATTGCCCGCTTGTCCGGTGGAAACGACCTTAACTTTAATCGGAGATAAATGGAAGGTTTTAATTTTGCGTGACCTGCTTACGGGGACAAAAAGATTTGGGGAATTGAAAAAATCAATCGGCAATGTGTCGCAGAAGGTGTTGACTGCACAGCTTCGGGCAATGGAAGAAAACGGATTATTAATCCGAACGGTGTATGCCGAGGTGCCTCCAAGAGTGGAATATACCTTGACAGAACTGGGCGAAAGTCTGAAACCGATTCTTGATGCAATGCGGAATTGGGGCGAGGGATTTAAGGCTTCATTAAACTGAAAATGGCGAGTATCCGTTCATGGATACCCGCCGTTTTTTAACAGTAAATGAGATTGGTATAGACGATTTCTTCTGCTCTGTTGCGAATGCTATTCCTTGCCCCGATCCACGCCATTTGGTCGGTTGCTTTCAGTTGTTCCGTTATACCCTCACGCTCTGCCATTTGGCTTACCAGACGAGAAAGCATTTCTTTTGCCCGCTCGTCAATTTAGACAAGATAGCTGTTCCGTTTGCTGCTTGTCAACAAATTGATGTACGTCATCCTGTGGTATTCTTTCAAATATCGCTTATGCCGTTGTCCCCATATCCCTACTGGTGCTTCTTCCTCCGTAGGCAGATTAAGACATGGGATAAGATAGTCTTTTTCAGCCAGCGATGCATCGGGCTATAATCGCCCTGCATGGGATACCTCCCGCCTATTTGTTCAAATAGTGATTTTTCCATTGTGTTTTCGTATATCTTTATTTTTGTGCGAACCATACTGTTTTCCAATGTGGCGATTGCAGAAAATGTGTGTTCCTGCCGGTGTTTCAATGTGTTTTTATCAAATCCGTTATAAACAATCGCACCAGAAAAATACCCGCTTGAATACTGGATAACCCAGTGTTTAGCGGGTATTTTCATTTCCCTTGTATTTTCTATATGCCGCTTGAAATAGGTCAAACACGTTTGAAACCGATGGGGCAGTGGGCAAAAAGTGGACATAGATTTATAAGCCCGCAAAGAGGGATGCTTTTCACATGCTTCGATTGTAGTAACTGCATATTCCCCTCTTTTTGCGGTACAAAACAAATACCTCTTCGCGCTCGGTTGTGCGCAAAGAGGCATTTGTTTTAAGAAGCGTTTCCAATCGAATGCAAGGTTATACCAACAGACGGGGGAGTCTTGTGCCCAGACGGCTGAGAATTTCATTGGTAATGGTGCCGGCTTCCCTGGCGATTTCATAGGCCGACCGGTATTCGTCCGCCGACCGGCCGATGACAACCGCCACATCCCCGGCTTTTACATCGGGAATACCGGTAATATCCACTACCGTTTGATCCATGCAGATCCGTCCGATGATGGGGGCCCGCTTCCCGTTGAGCAGGACCGAGCCGACGCCGCAGGACAAGGCGCGGGGCAGCCCGTCCCCATAGCCGATGGCAAGGGCGGCGATTCTGGTCGGGTCTTTTGCCCGGAAGGCGAGGCCGTATCCCATGCCTTCCCCGGGCTGTAGGTCCCGCACGCAGGAAACACGGGCTTTGAGCGACAGGACCGGCTTTAAATCGGCCTGGGAACGGTCATAGTCCTCCTCGTCGCTTTTGACTCCATACAGGGCGATCCCAATGCGGGCATAGTCACCGGCCAGCTGCGGGTAGTTCAAAGCGCCGTAGCTTGCCAGCAGATGTACCTTCGGGCAGGGGAGCCCGCGGCTTCGCAGTTCGTTGACCGCGCGGTAGAACAAGTCCGCCTGCGCCTTTGTATATTCTTGTCCTTCCGGGTCCTGCGTGTCGTCGGTGCATAGATGGGTAAATGCCCCTTTCACCCGCAGATGCTCCATCTGTGCGATGCGGCACAGGGATTCCATCTGCTCCGCCCGTTCTCCCAGCCGATGCATTCCGGAGTCCACCGCGATCTCCACCGCCAGCGGCTTTCCGTATCCGTTGAGGGTGAGGGCGTAGTCATAGTCCACAACGGCCTGTGTCAGCCGATACCGCCGCAGAAGGGAGAATTGCTGCGGATGGGTGTATCCGAGAATTAAGATTTTTCCCTTGACGCCGTTTTTGCGCAGCGCAATCCCTTCCGCGATACAGGCGACGCAGAAGGCGGAGACTCCCATCTGGTTGAGCGCCCTTGCCATTTGTACCGCGCCGTGTCCATACGCATTTGCCTTTACCGCCGGCATGAGGGCGCAGCGGTCGGGAAGAAGGGAGCGAAGGACGAGCACATTGTGCTCCAAAGCCCCGCGGTCCATTTCAATCCATGCCCGGTCTTTTTGGTAAGGCTTGCGGGTGAAGGCGGCAAGGATGGCGGCGAGAAGGAAGGCGAGGAGGCCGGAAAGGAGGCTGACCGCGAGGAAGTGGACGAGGCTGTTGTCCACCAAAAGCCAGACGGTGTTGGTCAGCTTGGCGCCTCCCCGTATGAGCAGAATCACAGCGGGGTGCAGCAGATAGATCCAGGTGGAGGCCGTGCGGACAAGCCGGCAAGGGGATTTTTTCCACGACAGCAGCAGCGCATAGAGGAAAGCGGCGGATACCGGCAGCAGCAGGTACATGCTGTCATGCCGCTGCAGCGCAAAGGCCCGCAGGATAAAGCCCTCCGCCGTCATCAGAGCCAGGGAAAGGAGGAACCCGGCGGCGGCTTTCACGGGGCTTGCGGTTTTCCGCCTGCCCATCCAAACGCCCAACAGCAAAAACAGCGGCGCCATAAACAACCCGTTTCGCGTATAGCCGAAAATCGAAAATCCCCATTCGTAGACGGTGGAAACGCCGGGAACCTGCGCAGTCAGCCCCCAATAGCTGTCCCCCAGAAGCCCCAGGAGATACAGGCCGGCCGACAGCACAAGCAAGCCCCGCAGAGAGAAAAACCGCCGCGCCCCGCAAAGCAGGAGGGTTCCCAAAAGCAGGGCAGGAAAATACCACAGATGATAAAAAGTTCCCTCGAAAAACAGCGTTCGCACAAGGGACAGGGGGGTAACCTCCTGGTAATGCCCGGCATAAATCCCCACGGGAAGATAGAGGATTACACAGCCGCCGTAGAGGAGCAGTATCTTTTTGAGGAAACGCCCCACCGCAGTAAAATCCCTTGTTTTGCCGGTGAGATATCCGGACAGTACAAACTGCCCCGTCACCATGAAGAAGAAGGGAACGGCCAAGCGGGCTACAATCCGGGTAAGGAGGAAATCCGCTTCGGGGGAAAAGGAGGCGAGCGGAGAGGTATGAATCGTCACCACCAGAAACGCGGCGATCAGCCGAAATACGTCAAGACCGCCGGTACGGCTTTTGTCATCCATGCCTCCCCCTCCATTCCGTGAGGATGAACCCGTCGATGTTGTCGCCGGAAATGGAGATGGGCAGGTTTGACGGAAGGTGCAGCGGGACGTCCGCCCCCCTGTCCCCCCGCAGATAGGAGACCGCAGCCTGAAGCCCGTCTTTTTGCACATGCAGCGCCCGTTTCCCATAGGGGTAATCCCGAAGCAGCTCCAGATACTCTTCCAGCGTCAGCCCTTTTTCCTGCATGATGTGCGCGTGGGGGACCCCGACATAGCGGAAATGCCACGGCTCATGCCCGATGCCGGTGACCGATTCCTTACCGGCGGGATACCGTTCGACAAAGCCGTAATCCGCCGCATAGGTGCGGAAAACCCGGCAGATGCCGTCATAGGAAAAGAAGGGACGGATCCAATCCATTTCATCTCCCTCCCGTTTCAGCCCCAGGTCAATCGCCAGTCCGGTTTCATGCTCGCTGTGGCCGGGAAGGGCCACGTATTTTCTGGTGAATTCCGCTCCGTTTTGAGAAAGGCTGCCGTCGAAAATATCCTGCTGTTCGGTTCGGGAGCGCCAGCCGCTGACCGGAACGATCCGGCTCCAACCGTGGATTTTTTGCATCAGTTCCGTCAAAAGCACGGCTGCCCGCCGGTCCAGCAGGATCTGGGGTGCGTCCTGTGTAAGAGGGATTGGGTCGGCCGGCTTTGCGCATTGGTATGGGTATTCCCGATTGACTAGGATCAGGCTGCCCGTATGGATCGCATCTTTTTGCAGTACCACGTTTCTCACGAACGGATCGCCTCCTCGATAACGGTTTCCAGTATTTGCGAAAAGGAAATTCCGGCGGCCTGCATCATTTTTGGAAAGCGGCTGTGCTCGGTAAAGCCGGGGATGGTGTTGATTTCGTTAAAAACGATGCCGCCCTGCGGCGTCAAAAACAGGTCTACCCGGGCGAACCCGGAACAGGCCAGCGCGCGGTAGAGAAGCTTAGCCGTTTCCTTGACCCGGTCGGCGGCGGCGGGGGAGATCCGTGCGGGAACGTGGATGGCGGAGGTCGTAAGGGTGTATTTTTCCGTATAATTGAAAAAACCGCCCGCAAGCTCGATTTCGTCCACCTCTCCCACCGTTAGGGTTTCCGTTCCCATCACCGCGCACCCGACCTCAAAGCCCTCGATGGCTTCCTCCAGGAGAATTTCGTCGTCGTAGGAGAAGGCCAGTTCTACGGCGGCGAGAAGCTGAGATTCTGCCGACACCCTTGTAACGCCGAATGAAGAGCCCGCTTTAACCGGCTTGACAAAGAGCGGGTAGCCGATGGAGCGGCCGAAGGCCAGCAGTGTTTTCGGAGAAACCTTTGGCCCAAAGGCGCGGGCGTTTGGGACGGCGACCCCGGCGGCTTTTGCAAGCCGGTGGGCCCGCTCCTTATCCATGCACAGGGCGGACGCCAGAACCCCGCAGCCTACCAGCGCAATGCCGCAAAGGGAAAGCAGCCCCTGGATGGTGCCGTCCTCGCCGTTTTTTCCATGCAGGACGGGGAAGGCCGCGTCGATTTCAAGAGCCCTTAGCCCCGTTTCCTCCTTTAAAAGCAGGCAGCGGCTGGAGCGGCTTGGTGAGAGGAATACCGGAATACAGGCGTCTTTTTGCCGGTGCCAGCTGTCGTCCGCAATGCCGGAAATGTCGCCGGTATAGAGGAACCAGTCCCCGTCCTGGGTAATCCCGATGGGGTAAGGCACCGTTTTATCCCGGTTGAGATTCCGAATTACGGCGGCGGCGGATTGAAGCGAGACGTGGTATTCCGGAGAACAGCCGCCGAAAAAGACGGCGATATGTGTTTGTTTCATAGCGCAGAATCCTTTCTTACTCAGGGAGAGGCTGGGGATAGGACGGATATTCCTGCGCCGCCCTTTTATCCCGGACCAAATAAAAATCACCCCGTTTTGATACCAAAAGTGTACCAAAACGGGGTGAGGCATATTTTTGCTTTTTCTTAGCGGTTTCTTATGTTTTGCGCAAAAACATCATACGATTTTCTGACAATTGGCGGGTAGCCGCACGGTAAACGTGATGCTTTCGTCTTTGCTTTGCGCCTGAATGTCCCCGCCGTGCAGGGTGATGATCTCTTTGGAGATGGCGAGCCCCAGCCCGGCGCCCCCGGTCTTGGAGGAGCGGGAGGAATCCACCCGGTAAAACTGCTCGAAGATGCGGCTGAGCTTCTCCGGAGGGATGGTTTTGCCGTGGTTTTGCAATACGATTTCCACAAACGGCCCTTTCGGCTGCATGGACAGGAAAAGCGCGGTTTCCGGATAGCTGTAGCTGACGGCATTGCGCATCAGATTGTCGAATACCCGTTCCATTTTATCCGGGTCGCACAGGATCTCCACCTGCGGCGCCAGCTCCATCCGCCACCAAAGCCCCTTTTCCGCCAGGATGGGATTGAATTCATTGGCGATCTGCTCAAGCATGCGGGTGAGATTGGTGCGCTCCGTCTCCAGCGTGAGGGAGGTCAGGTTAAACCGGGTGATGTCGAAAAACTCGTTGATGAGGGTTTCCAGCCGCTCGGCCTTGTCTAAAGCGATGCCGGTGTACCTCGCCCGCAGCTGCGGCGAAATTTGAGGCTCGTCCACCAGAAGGTTGAGATATCCGATCACGCTGGTCAGCGGTGTTTTCAGGTCGTGGGCCAGATACACGATCAGGTCGTTCTTCCGCTGTTCCGCCTCCTTGGCGCGCCGGGCGTTTTGCAGCGCCTGTTCCCGGACGGAATTCAGCTCGTCCTGTACATTTTTCATAGCCTCCGGCAGAAGGATGGGCGATTCGGCAGGGGTGGCCAGCTGGGCGGACGCTGCTACCACCTCGTCGAGATAGCGAAGCGGCCTGGCCATAAAGCGATAGGTGAGAAAGGTCCAGCCCAGCAGAGCGGGAAATCCAAAGGCTAGAAGCACATATTCCCTGGCCCACTGGATAAGCGCATACAAGATACCGTCCTCCCGCCGGATGAAGTACGGATAGATCTGCCAGGCAAGCAGAATCAGCACGATGTAAAGGATAAAGAACCCGGCCAGCGCCAAGAAATACTGTACCACAATCCGCCTGGTCAGCTGACTTCTGGCGGCGTTTTTCTTTCTTTCCCTACTCAATGGTGTATCCGACCCCCCATACCGTTTTGACGAACTTCGGCCGCCTCGGCGGTTCCTTCATTTTTTCCCGCAGCCTTGCGATGTGCGCCATGACGGTATTGTTGTTGTCCAGGTACTTTTCGCCCCAAACCGTCTCAAACAGCGCCTCTGAAGAGACCACCTTCCCCTGATTTTCGCACAAGTGCCAAAGGATGCCGAATTCAATGGGGGTCAGCGGCAGCTCCTTGCCGTTGAGGGTACATTTGTGGTTGCTTTTTGAGATGGCGAGCCCGCGGATGGAAATGCAGTCGGTTTCCTTTGCCGCGGTTTCGCTGGAATTGTACCGGGTATACCGCCGCAGCTGTGTTTTGACCCGGGCCACCAGCTCGAGGGGGTTAAAGGGCTTGGTGATATAATCGTCCGCCCCCAGCGTCAGCCCGGTGATCTTATCCATATCCTCCACCTTGGCCGTGAGCATGATGATGGGGAACAGGTGGGCCTCCCGGATCCGCTGGCAAAGCGTAAACCCGTCCATGTCCGGGAGCATAACGTCCAAAATGGCGAGGCTCAGCTCCCGGCTGCTGACGCAGTCGAGCGCCTGTGCGGCATTGGTACAGGCAAACACCGAATATCCTTCGTTTTTCAGATAGACCTCTACAAGATCGGCGATTTCCTTTTCGTCGTCAACCACCAGAATGCTGTCTTTCATGCTTATAAACTTCCTTTTGCATTTTCTGTACCGCCCTGCGGCAGGGAAGGTATGCGCGCTCCGTCCGTTTTGGGTTGGAAGGCGGGGAAAGGGGATTAAGGCTATTGTACTTCCTGCGGGGCAAGAATACAAGGCGGGATTGTCGGGAAAAGGCCGCCGCCCGCCGGTATCACCGGCTTTTCTCCGGCTTGGCGGGAAAAGCCGGCTGGATGGGAGCAGAGGGAAAAGAAAGGCCCGGAGACCTGACGGGCAGGCCCCCGGGCAATGCAATGGTGTTTTCTTGGCGTGTCAAGGAACACGCACCCGTTTTTTCCGGGCTGTAAAGCCGTTACCGCTGTACGGTAAAGGAAACCGGATAGCCTTCCGCGCTCCATTCGCCGTTGGTGAGCTTGGCGCGGATGGTCAGGGTCCGGCTGCCGGGCGTGCCGAGCGGTACGCTGATGGTCCAGACCGTCTTTCCGTCCTTCTCTACCTTCGAGCAGGTGGTGGACAGGCCGGCGCCCGATTCATTGAAGAAGGCCAGACGCTGGGCTTCGCCCTCGGTGACCACTTCATAGGTGACGGGGGTATTGACCGTTGCGCTGTCGAACTTCGCCGTCGCGCTGACAAAGCGGAATTCGGCGGGCTCGGGGTCAACCGGCGTACCGACCTCAAAGACCAGCTTCTTGTCGGAAACCACCTTCGAGCCGTCCGCCAAGGTGACCATGATGGAAAGCTCGCGTTCCCCGGCGGTGCCCAGGGAGGAGGTCACGGTCCAGATCCTGCGGCCGTTTTCTTCCTTCATGCTCTTTTCCGATACCAGGCCGTTGCCCGATTCGTTGTACAGGTCGACCCAATCCACCGTCAGGTCGGTGACGATGGTGGCGGTGAAGGGCGCGTTGGGGGCGACCGGGTCGGGGGTAACGGTAGCGTCGCTGACCACGTCGTAATCCACCGTATAGGTGTTGGGCTTCACCAGCTCCATGTTGAGGATCTGATCCCGGACGTCCTCGCCCAGATAGAAGCTCAGGTGATTGGGCTGGTTGTAGGCGCCCATCTGGCCGGCGCACTGCATCCGGTAGGCGCTGTCGTGCATCAGGGTGTAAATCATGTACTCGGTGGGGACGGTGCTCGAATAGATCCGGATGGCGGAGTTGTCGGAGGTCCTCATGATGATTTCCTCACGCCAGTCGCCCAAAACGTCCGCCGTCAGGCCGGGGACAGATTTCGAGCCGTTCCCGGCGGTGGTCCCGCTCATATTCAGCAGGGTATTGTTTCCGGTGATGGCGGGCTTCCCATTCGCTTCCCCGATGACCGGCTTGGTAACAGAGGTGCCGTTGAGGTTTTCGGTGAGCAGGTCGCCGTCCCAATAGACGGTAAAGTTGGTGGGCATACCGCCCTGCGACTCGTATGCAACCGAGCCGTCGACGGCGGAATACACCGGGTAGCCGGACGCCCAGTATTCAAAGCCGGGGTTCGGGTCGATGTTGGCAATCACGCCGCGGCCCACGTCGCCGGTGTTGGTGTCGTTACCGGAGAGGCACTCGCCGGTGGCCGCATCCAGGAAGGAAACGGAATTGGTGCGGTCCTGAAGCTCCTCATGGGGCATCATCAGCTGCAGGCCGTCCACGCCGGGCAGGAAGGCGCCCACATGCAGCGCGTCGCCGTGGGCCAGGTTCGGGCGTCCGTAGAGGCCGTCGGCAGACCAAAGGATAGAGCCGTCCTGATCGAGGCAGTAAGCGCCGCCGATGAACTCGTCAAAGCCGTCGTTGTCCACGTCGGCAACCGAGGTGGAATGCGCGCCGCGGCACTCATAGAAATTGTGGCCCTCCTTGGGCTTCCAAGTTTGGGCATCTTCGTCGTAGTACCAGGTGTCGTGCGCCCAGTCGAGACGGATCTTGTTGTTCTCGTCGAGGGAGTAAGCCGCCACGGTGGTGCGCTCGTAATAGCCGCGGCACATCAGCGCGGCGTTATGGCCGGTGGAGGCGTTGTCCGCGTCCTGGATAAAGGCGGAGGTCGCCTTATACCGGTCGGAACGGTTGTAGTCCAGATCGCCCCAGAAGCCGGGGTTGACGGTCTGGGCATAATAGTCCACCGTATCGATGGGGGCGCCGGTGGCGCCGTCGAACATGGTAAAGAAGATGGTCGCATCCTCGCTGATATGGCCAACGCGGTTGGCGGAATTGTTCTTCTCGGAGTTGGTGCGGATGACATAATCCGCCGTCGGGTCGCCGATGACCGCGATGGGGGTGGCGGTATTGATGATGTTGGTTCCGCTGTGCGGGGCGTAGACGGTAGTGCCGTCCGCCGTCAGCAGCGCAACCTCCGCCTTGCCGTCGCCGTTGTAGTCCTGCACGGTCAGCTGGTTGTAATGCTCGCCGGAGGTCATATTATAACCGATGTTGATGCGCCAGAGGATGGAGCCGTCGGTATCGTAGGCGTCGAAAATGGTCGGGCCGGTCAGGCGGCCGTTGGAACCGGAGTCCACGCCGTTGCTGGGATACCAGCGCACAATGTACTCATACTGGCCGTCGCCGTCGAGATCGCCGGTCATGATGTCGTTGGCGTTATAGGAAATGTTCCCGGAGCCGTCCACCGCCGTGGTGTTCGCCGGCTTCTGGATCGGAATGCTCAGGAAATTATCCGCACAAGCGGTGACGGCTTCCGTCCACTCGATCCCGTCGGACTTGATGGTCTGTACCACATACTGGTCGCCCGGCTTTCCTTGGGTATCGAGCAGGTTGGTTTTTGAGGTAATCGGATCGGCATTCACCTTTTCCCCATTGCGGTAAAGGTTGAACGCGATGTCGGTCTGGTACTCGGAAGCGAGCAGGCGCCAGCTGACGAAGATGCCCTCGTCCGCCTGCAGCGCGACTACGCCCCGGTCTAAGTTCTCCACCAAGCGGGGGACCTCCAGCCGGTTTTCCACCGTCTCACGGACATAGACCCACATATGGGCGGTCAGGTCGCGGCTGAGCGTGACCCCCTCCGCCGTACCGAGGGTAGCCGTGGCCAGGTACATGCCGGATACCTGGTTGTTGTAATCCGGACAGGACCAGCTGGTGACCGGCACGGAAACGGTGTTGCCGTTGTTGAGCTTGACGTCCACAGCGCTGGGCAGCTTCACGTCCGCAAGGGTGGGAGCCTCGCCCACATGCACGGTGGTAAAGTCGTATTCCGATGGGGTGGAGACCGCCGTGCCGTCGGCCGAATCGGTCTTATAAACCGCCATATTGTCGATGAGCATGCTGTCGAGAATCATGCAGTCGCCGCCGGGGCGGATCATCCGCAGGTCGATGTGGCCGAGATTCCCCAGCTGGTTGGAAACGGACAGGTCGATCCCGTTAATGGTGGCCACATTGTCCGGGTTTGCCTTGTCATATACCACCAGATTGACCTCGTCCTTGGCAAAGTCCACTTCAATGGATACATGGTACCAGGCCCAGATGTCGCTGAAGGGCAGCATCTGGCGATAGGAGCCGTTGGAGGTTCCGCCCTCTCCGACGGTATAGCTCAGATATCCGTCGTGAAGGACGTTGTTGTTGATGGAAAAGATCACGTTGCGGTCTTCATCGATGAGGGAAACCTGCGCGAGATGGATCAGGCCCTCCCGCTTGACATAGTCGGTCTCACCGGGCCGCCAGTCGAATTCCACCTTGACCTGCTCGCCGTAAATGGGATCCTCAAACCGCTTTTCCACATTGTACATCCCGCCGTTGCGGGTGCTGCGGCTGCGGTTGATGGCCCATTCGAGGACGCTGTTCTCGCCCTCCTCGATCACCGTGACGGGAGCGACGCTTTGATCGGTCGATACGAAACCCCAGGTATCGCCGTTTTCAAAGTCGGTGGCGTCGACAAGCTGGTACGGCTGTGACGGCTCCGCCGCCGCGGTAAAGCCCATTGCGGTGCTTCCCGTGACCAGCATGGCTGCCGACAATGCGACCGCCAAACTCTTCTTGGCCTTCATAACTAATCTCTCCTTCCTTTTTCTGTATCTGTGGGATACGAGTTAATTATATATATTTATTTTGAAAAAAGCAAAGAAAAACTGCTAAAAATTACTATAAAAAATGCAAAAAAACGGACAAATATGCGTATGATTCATTGGAGCGTTGTATCGACCCGGCGGGAAGGAGTCTTTGTTCTTGCTGTACCAAAGCCTTTTCTCATCTTTTTAGCCACTTTGCCCTTGCTCAGGCCAAAACGCCGGCATAAGTATCCATTATTTAGAAATGATTGAATAATCTATATTTATGCATCTTATATACCTGCTTGTTTCCATTCGGGTTTCGAGAGCCTTGCCCTTAGTTAGTTTTAAGGTTTGGCTGCTATACTGCCGAAAGGAACCGTACAGGGCCGAAAACAAAAGACAGGGAAAGGAACGGAGAAACAAATGTATGTAATGAAAAACGCTCTCAAGTGTATAGGGCGCTCGAAAGGGAGAAATATCCTCATTGGAATCATCGTGCTGGTGATTTCGGTTTCCGCCTGTTTGGGACTGTCCATCCGGCAGGCGGCGGAAAACGCGAAGGAGGAAAGCCTAAGCACCATGAACATCACCGCCTCCATTTCGGTGGATCGGCAGTCGATGATGAAGGGAATGCAGGAGCAGGGCGGCTTCGATCCCTCCAGCTTCCAAGCGGGGATGCAGGAAATCCAAGAGCTCACCGTTGAGGAGATGCAGACCTACGCCCAGGCGGAATCGGTCAGCGGGTTTACCTATTCCCTTACCGCGACGGTAAACGGCGGCGACGGCCTGGAGCCGGTCACCGATTCGAGCTCGGCCGAGGACGATACCGCCCAGTCCGGCGGCAGGAATGAGATGCCGGGAATGCCGGGACAGGAAATGGGCGGCATGGGCGTGGATCCCATGGGCAACCAGGGCGATTTTACAGTGGTCGGCTACAGCGGCGAGGATGCCATGACCGATTTCCAAAACGGAATCTGCGTCATAGAGGAGGGGAACATATTCGAGGAAGGGACCGCCTCTTACGACTGCATCCTGTCCGAGGAGCTTGCCATCTTCAACGGCCTTTCGGTGGGGGATACCATCCTCATAGAGAACCCCAACGCGCAGGGGGAGAGCTATACTCTGACGATAACGGGGCTGTATTCCAACAGTGAGTCGACCACCGCAGACAGCGGATTTATGCGGGGCTTCTCTACCTCCAGCGACCCGGCCAACGCCATTTATATGAGCTATCCGGCGCTCAAGAGCATTGTGGACGCTTCTTCGGCAGCGGCGGTAACGGAAATAGACGAAACCACCGGTATGGAAACGAGCACCGCCATCCGCGCTTCGGCGGCGGGTACCTATCGGTTTGCGGATGTACAGGCGTATGAGCGGTTTGAAGAGGAGGCGCGGGCTATGGGACTGTCCGACTCCTTCACCATCACCTCCTCCGACCTGACCGCCTTTGAGAACAGCCTGGTGCCGCTTGAGAGCCTGAGCACCATGGCCGGCTATTTCCTGTTGGTGGTGCTGGCCATCGGCGGGGTGATTTTAATCGTGCTCAACCTCTTCAACGTCCGCGAGCGCAAGTACGAGGTGGGGGTTCTCACCGCCATCGGCATGAAAAAGAGCAGGGTGGCCATGCAGTTTTTGTGTGAAATCTTCGTCGTCACCCTTGCGGCCGTTGTGATAGGAGCCGGTATCGGCGCGGTCAGCTCGGTCCCGGTTACCAATTCTCTGCTGGCAAACCAGATTCAGTCCCAGCAAAACAGCCGCGAGCAGACTCAGCGGAACTTCGGCCGGGGCGGCTTTGATCCGGGCGAAGGGACGGACGTATCCATACCTGATGTTAATGAGCCCGGCCAACAGCCGGGCGGTATGGGGCAGGCGATGGATTTTGTCAGCGAAATCAGCTCCGCCATGGACGTAACGGTGCTGCTGGAGCTTCTGGGTATCGGCGTGCTGCTCACCCTTTTGGCAAGCGCGGTGTCGATGATCTTCATTATGCGCTATGAGCCGCTGAAAATTTTGGCCAACCGAGATTGAGGGAGGAAAGAAATATGGCAGTTTTATCGCTTTGCAACGTTTGCTTTTCCTATGGAACCAAAAACGTGCTCGATGGGGTTTCCTATGAGTTTGAAAAGGGGAAGATATATGCGGTGGTGGGAAAATCCGGCGCGGGAAAGACCACCCTGCTTTCGGTTCTTTCGGGGCTCGCTTCCCCCAGCAGCGGGGCCATCTATTACAATGGAGAGGATATCCGCACCATCGACAAATACCGTTTTCGCAGCAAGTATGTCGGCGTGATCTTCCAGAGTTTCAACCTGCTTACCAAGTTTACCGCACTGGAAAACGTGGAGCTTTCGATGGACATTGCCGCAGTCAAGGCTAAGGACAAGAGGGAACGGGCCATGGCCCTGCTTACCGGCGTGGGGCTCGACGAAGAGGAGGCCAACCGCCGCGTCCTCAAGCTTTCCGGCGGCCAGCAGCAGCGGGTGGCCATTGCCCGCGCCCTTTCCTATAACCCAGATGTCATCCTCGCCGACGAGCCGACGGGAAACCTGGACGGGGAGACCCAGCGGGAGATCATGGAGATTTTCCGGGACCTGGCCCAACAGGGAAAATGCGTCATCCTGGTCAGCCATTCGCCGCAGGTGGCCGAAGCGTGTGATGAAATTTATGAGCTCAAGCGGATGCGGGGCTGACAGAGGCCCTGCAGTCCCGCCGGCGAAAGAATATGAAAAGGCGGGGGAAACCGGCCCATACCCCCGCCGTACCCCTTCTCCGTCCGGAAAGATGTGGGGCGGCAGAGGAAAGCGGCAAAAGGCTAAGTCCGCTTGAGGCGCGCTCCTTTTTCCCTTTTGCAGGCCGATGCCATTCGGCTGTCGGACGGGCATTGGCCGAAGAAACAAAAAAGGACCCGTTTTCCATACGGGTCCTTTTTGCTATTTCATCGTAAGGTCGGCAAAAGAAGCGCCGATCAGATCTCTAAGGTCGGTAGGCTTGAGCTCCACCTGAAACCCAATTTTCCCCGCGCTGACTAAAAACCGTTCCAGCGGCTCGGCCGATTGGTCGATTACCGTCCGGTACTGCTTCTTCATCCCGATCGGGCTGCATCCGCCGCGGATATAGCCGGTAACCCGGTTGATGTCCTTGACGTGGATCATTTCCACCGCCTTTTCGCCTACCGCCTTGGCCGCCTTCTTCAGATCCAGCTCCCGGGCCACCGGGATGACAAAAACAAAAGTATCTCCCGATTTGCCCTTGGTGACCAGGGTTTTATAAACAAGCTCCACCGGCCAGCCGATTTTAGCCGCCACCGTGACGCCGTCCACCGAATCCCCCGGCGGATAGCTGTGCATCACATAGGCGACCTTGTTCCTTTCCAGAATGCGCATGGCGTTGGTTTTGCATTCCGCCATGGATCTCCCGCCTTTCTTCGCATGGTTATTGGATGCGGCCGAACTGCTTTTCCAGCTGCTTTTTCGTCAGCCGCATGGCCACCGGCCGGCCGTGGGGGCAGTGGCGCACCTCCTCCTCCAGCGTCCGCCTGGCCAGGTCGTAAAGCTCCCGGGGGCTGGAGTGATCCCCCGCCTTTACCGCCGCCCGGCAGGCCACCGAGTGATAGACCCACTCCAACCGTTCGGGGGTCAGGTCCCGGGCGCTTTTGAGAAGCTTTCCGGCGATTTCCGCCACCAGGTCCCCTGCGTCCTGCCCGTCCATCTGCAGCGGGGCGGTACGCACCAGGACGGCGCCGGCGCCGAAATCCTCCGTTTCAAACCCGAGGGAGGAGAGGGTGGCGAGGTTTTGCAGCACCGCCGCATAGCTTTCCCGGTCCAAGGTTACCGTTACCGGGGCGAGAAGCAGCTGGGGCGTCAGCTCCGCCTGGGCCTTGATGCGTTCGTACAAAAGCCGTTCGTGGGCGGCATGCTTGTCGATGAGGAGAAGCTCCTCCCCGCATTCAAGCAGAATATAGGTGGAAAAGGCTTCCCCAATCAAACGGACCTCCTGAGAAAGAGGGGCGGAGGGAACCGGCTGCCCCTTTGCCATGGCAGAGGGGGCGGGCGCCTTCGCTGGCGGGGAGAGTTTAACAGGGAAACCCTCCTTCTTTTCCTCCTTTAGGGAGGAGGGAACCGGCGGCCTTTCCGCCGCCAAAGCCCAAGGAGCTTCCTTCGGGGATACCGGCGGCTCCTGCGGCCATGGCGTCACGGGGATGGACACCGTGGGAGAGGGCGCATAAGGAATGTCCGCCGGGGCCTGTAAAACGGCTCGGCCGAAGGCCCCTGTGGCAGCGGCGGGAGGCGTTTGCCTGGATGGGGGCGAAGGCGGAGAGGGGAGGGTCAGCTGCTGTGCCGCTTCGGTGGAAGGGGTGCGTATCACCCGCGCCGCCTTGCTTAGGTCGATTTCCTGGGCGGGCTGGTCGGTACCCAGGGCATTTTTGCACCCGTGATAAACCGCGTCGAAGATGGGACGCTCGTTGACGAAACGGACCTCAATCTTGGCGGGATGAACGTTGACGTCCACCATGGAAAGATTCAGCTGAATGTTGAGCACGCAGGCGGGAAATTTCCCCACCATGATGCTGCCCTTATAGGCCTCCTCCAACGCGACGGCGGCGGTTCGAGTGCGCACATACCGGCCGTTGATAAAAAAGCTCTGCATACTGCGGTTGGGACGGGAGGCGGAGGGCTTGCTGACAAACCCGGACACCTTTACCCCGTTTAGGGTATAGTCCACCGGCAGCAGACTCTGGGCAAACTGCCTCCCAAAGACCGCGTGGATGGCGGAAAGCAGCTTACCGTCCCCGGGGGTCATCCGTTCCTGTTTGCCGTCCCGGATGAACTTCACCGAAACCTCCGGATGGGACAAGGCGATCCGGTCCACCGCGGCGGCCACGGCGTTGGCCTCGGACACATCCTTTTTCAAAAACTTCATCCGGGCGGGGGTATTGTAAAACAAATCCCGCACCAAAAGGGTGGTTCCCTTGGGGCAGCCCGCATCCTCCAGCAAGGTTTCCTCGCCGCCGTCGATGCAATAGCGGGTGCCCACCGTCTCCTCCCGGGTGCGGGTAATCAGCTCCACATGGGCTACCGCCGCGATGGAGGCCAACGCCTCCCCGCGAAAGCCCAGGGTAGCGATGGCGTCCAGGTCGGCCTCCCTTTCCACCTTGCTGGTGGCGTGGCGCAAAAAGGCGGTGGGCACGTCCTCCCGGGAGATGCCGCAGCCGTTGTCGGTGACCCGGATATACCGCACGCCGCCGTTTTTGATTTCTACGGTCACGGCGGTGGCGCCTGCGTCGATGCAGTTTTCCACCAGTTCCTTGACCACCGAGCTGGGGCGCTCCACCACCTCTCCTGCGGCGATCAGCTCCGCCACCTTTTTGTCGAGCAAATGAATCAGTTTTGCCAATCGGGTACCTCCTTCTATCGCCGGGCCAGACGGGCCATCCCGTCCAGAAGCCCTTCCACAAGGGCGTCTACGTCCTCTAAGACGTTTTCCCGGCTGAAACTGACCCGCAGCGCGCCGTCGATCCGGCCGTCCGCGAGACATTGGGCCGCGAGAACCCGGCTGCGTTTTCCCTTGGAGCAGGCCGAGCCGCTGGATACCGAAATCCCCTTGGCGGCCAGATGATGCAGCATGGTTTCCGAGCGGATCCCCTCCACCGACAGGTTGACGAGATAGGGAACCGAATCGGCGGGGGAATTGAAGGAAATGCCCGCCGTTCCCTCCAGCCTGAAAAGCAGATGTTCCTTGAGGCGGGAGGCGTGGGCCAGGAAATCGGCGCTTTTGGGCAGGGCCTCCACCGCGGCGCCGAACCCTGCGATGAGAGCGGCCGCCTCCGTGCCGGGACGAAGCCCTTGTTCCTGTCCGCCGCCGAAGGTGCGCGGCTCAATCCGAACCCCCTTGCGGATGAAAAGGGCGCCGGTCCCCTTCGGCCCGTGAATTTTGTGGGCGGATACCGTCATCAGATCCACCCCAAGGGCGGAGGGCTTGCAGGGGATCTTGCCGAAGGCCTGCACCCCGTCGCAGTGCAGGAGCGCGGGCGCGCCGGTCCGCTTGATGGCCTTGGCCGCCGCCTCCACCGGCAGGCGCGCCCCCGTCTCGTTATTGACAAGCATCATGCTGACAAGAATCGTGTCCGGTGTGACCGCGTCGAACACCGCCTCAGGCGGGATGTTTCCCCATCGGTCCGGCTCTAAAAAGACCACGTCAAAGCCCTGCTTTTGCAGCTGCAGCGCCGGTTCATAAACCGACGGATGCTCGATGCGGGTGGTGACGATCCGGTTTCCCAGACGGCGGCGGGCCGCCGCCCCGCCGAACAGGGCCAGGTTGTTGGCCTCCGTCCCGCCGGAGGTAAAGAACACCTCCCGCTGGTTGCAGCCGAGTGCCTTCGCCACCGCCTGCCGCGCCCGGCTTAGCGCAAGCTCGGCGGCGGCTCCCATGGCGTGCAGGGAGGAGGGATTGCCGTAGACTTGGCACAAAAGCCGCATCACCGCCTGCGCCGCCTCAGGACAGACCTTGGTGGTCGCGCTGTTGTCCAGATAGATGTCCTTCAAGTAAACCCCTCCGTATTTTGTCGAATGTAGTCTTTTATTATAGCCCATTTTGCCGCCTTTCGCAACGTTTTTGCCGCCGCCGGCGACGGATACGCGCCGGCCTTTCCCCGTAACCTCCCTTTGTCCGCCGAAATCTATTTATGCCCGGTTGACGGAGGGGGCGATTCATTATAGAATAAATCCATAGCGTTACGCGCTGCGCATCCTGCGGCCGCAGCGCGGCCGGAACAAATCTGCCGCATGGAGAAATGGATGGAAACGATGGCTCAAATCAAGGCGTTTCGCGGGCTGCGGTTTAATACCGAAAAGGCGGGGGACATCCGTACCCTGACCTGTCCGCCCTATGACATCATCAGCGAGGAACAGCGCAAGGCCTATCTGCAGGCCAATCCCCACAATGTCATCCGCTTGGAGCTGCCCCGGGAAGGGGAGGACCCCTATCAGGAGGCCGGACAGGTGCTTCAAGCCTGGAAGGAGGAGGGCGCCCTTTCCCGTGACGAGCAGGATTGCCTCTACATCTATGAGGAGGAATTCACCGTCAAGGGGGTGACCCGTAAGGTCAAGGGGGTCATCTGTCTGGTGAAGCTCACCCCCTTCTCGGAGGGTGTGGTGCTTCCCCATGAGTTTACCCTGAGCAAGGCAAAGACCGACCGGTTCAATCTGATGAAGTCCACCTTCTGCAATTTCAGCCAGATTTATTCGCTTTATATGGACGACGGCAATACCCGCATTCTGCTGGATTCCCAGTCGGCAGGCGCTCCGGCGCAGGAGTTTACCGACGAGGAGGGGATCGTCCACCGGCTGTGGCTGGTGACCGATCCGGCGGTTACAGCGGTTTTGAGCCGCCAGTTTGCCGACCGCAAGCTCTACATCGCCGACGGCCATCATCGGTATGAGACGGCGTTGCAGTTTCGGGATTACTGCCGTGAGCAGGGCCTCAGCCGGCCGGGCGACGGGGTGGATTATGTGATGATGATGCTGGTGGATATGGCCCATCCGGGCTTGGTGGTATTCCCCACCCATCGTCTGGTGCGGGGGCTGCCTGATTTTGATCCCAAGGCGGCGCTGGAAACATGCAGGGAATACTTCGACGTGGCCGCCCGTCCCTCCCTCGACACGGTGGATGAGGAGCTGACCGCGCTCTACGACGCGGGAAAGAAGGCGTTTGCCTTCTACTGCGGCGGAGAGGGGTGGACCCTGCTGACGCTCAAGGATGCGTCGGTGATGGATAAGTTGCTGCCCGAGCTGAGTCCAGCGTCCCGGGGCCTGGATGTGACGGTGCTGCATACGCTGGTGCTGGAGCGGCTTTTCGGCATCGACAAGGAAAATATGCAAAATCAAAAGAATCTGACCTACGTCAAGCTGGCCGAGGAGGCGGTTTCGGCGGTGCAAAAAGGGGAGGCCCAGTGCGCCTTCCTGCTCAACCCCACCCGGGTGACGGAGATCCGGGATGTGGCGGCGGCGGGAGAAAAGATGCCGCAGAAATCCACGTATTTTTATCCCAAACTGATTACCGGGCTGGTGATGAACGACCTGCGGTAATGCCCGGGTATCCGGCGGCGGATCGGCTGAAAAGAGCGTCCTGCGCTTTTTTAGCGGATCATGAAGCCGGCGCACGGATAAAGAAATTCCCCCGACGGCCCGCAAGGAAACGGGGGCTTGCCGGGGGAACAGTCGGATTCGGAAAGGGCGAGGGGACGTTGTCTGCGGGAGACGGCCGAGGCGGCTAAGGCTTCGGACGGGGAGAGCCGATACGCTTCTCCCAGAGCAGAAAGATAGTCGAAACAGGGCTCCAGGGTATCGCCTGGAGCCCTGTTTCCTATGAAGAGAAGGAAGCGCAGCCTTCGTCAAAAGAGGGGTTACCCCTTTGCCGTTTCCTGTAGAAGCAAACGAGAGCAGGCAAGCAGAAGGATTGCGGTTTCTTCGTTGTCGGCCGGGGCTGCTTCCCCCTTTTTCCTAAGACAGCGTTCGATGACCGCCCGGTAGACGCCGGTAAAGCAGGCGGCGAGGTCGTTCCTGCGGGGGACGTACTGTCCGGTTTTGAGATACCACAGCTCCTGCAGGGCAAAGCAGGCGGTTTTGCAGGCGGCGTTGAGAGAATCCGTCCAAGCGGCCTCTTGGGACTCGAACAGATACCCATGGACGGCCATATGGTAAAGGCCGGAAGCCGTCAGGCGGATGCCGTTTTGCAGATCCTCCCGGCGAAAGGATGGGACGATCCCCTCCAAAGAACCGAAGAGAGTCCGGCTTCCCATGGTAAACTGGAACATCTCATGTGCGGGCCAGGCGGCAAGCACGGCCTTATCTCCCACAAAGCCGCAGGCCTTTTCTCCCTGCGGCATCTCCTTGAGAATGGTGCGGTAGACATCCAGATCGGATGGAGACAATTCGTCCAGAATCATATGGATATCGATGTCGCTGTCCGCATGGGCTTCGCCTCTGGCGTAGCTCCCCGAAAGGCCTAGGTAGACTAGGCGTGCGCCGAACGCCTTTCGGCATCGGTCGGTAAGCCGACGGGTGAAGGTGTCGATTTGCATAGTGGATTCCTCCTTTGTATGGGGGTGAAAAGCGGCCGCCCTTGGGCGGCCGCTTTCCTTTTTCAGATGGAAAGGCGGTTTAGTTGGCCTGCGGCTGGGTTCTCCTTTTCTCCACAATCAAAAAGAGAAGGCTTAGGCACATGGCCAGCAGCTGAGAGAGCGGGACGGAAAGCCAGGTGCCGGTAATCCCCAGGAGGCTGGGCAGAAAAAGGAGGGATAAGGCGAGAAAAACCGGTTCTCCGTAGATGAAGAGATAGGCCCATCCGTTCTTATTGGTGGCGTAGGTATAGGCGGTGGTCACCCTGGAAATGCTGACGAACAGATAACCAATGAGGAAAAGGGGAAGAATATCCGCCACCAGCTGGGTGGTTTGGGCCGATGCGCCGAACAGGGAGGCGGCGCCGCCCCGGCAGAAAAAGAGCACAATTAGGCACGCCAGGCTTACCCCCAGCGAAAAAAGGTAGGCGAGATTGCGGATTTGCCTTGTTTGTTTGTGTTTCCCCTCTCCGTAGGAAAGGCTCAGCAGCGGCTGGCAGCCGTCGCTAACCCCTTGAAGCAGCAGCATGACCACCGCGGAGATATAGCTGACCGGCGCGTAACAGGTGACGGCCAGCGCGCCCCCTACCCAGACGGCGCTTTTATTGACCAGGATCAAAGTGATGTTGGGAGAAAAGGTGAGACCGAAGGGGGAGACTCCCACCAAAAACAGCTTTTTTAACAGGTAAGCGCCGCTTCCGCCAAACCGAAACAGCGGCTTCGCCTTTTTTACGAGGAAGAAGGCCGCGCATACCAGGAAAGTCATGGCCTGCCCGATGACCGTTGCCACCGCTGCGCCCATCATTCCCAGCGGGATGACCCATACCAGCAGGTAGTCGAGCGCGATGTTGGTGAGAAAGCCGGTGATCATGGCCGCCATCGCCGTCACGGAGCCGCCCATGTTTCGGATGAAAGGGACCAGGCCGGTGCCCAAAACCTGAAAGACGGCGCCGTAGGAGATGAAAAGAATGTATTCCTGCGCCAGCGTGTATATTTCACCCGACGCGCCGAACAGCTGCAAAACCGGCGGCGCGACCAACAAAAATAGTCCGGTCAGCAGAATCCCGAGAGAAACCAAAACCAACAGGGCCATACCGAAGTATTGCTTGCTGCGGGTGTCGTCTTTGGAGCCTATGCAGATGGAATACTGAATGGCGCCGCCCAGGCCGACGCCGGTTCCCACCGCCTGCAGAAAGGCGGTGAGCGGATAGGCGATGTTGATTGCCGCCAGCGCGCTGTCCCCCAAGGCATTTCCTACAAAAAAGCCGTCCGCAATGGCATAAACGCCCGATAGGGCGAACGCCAGCATAGAGGGGAGGACATAGCGGAAAAACTCTTTTAGTACCCTCATGCGTTCACCTCTTTGAAAAGCTTATGGTACAAAGCGGTATTTGCAAGAAGAGCCCTGGCCCGCGTCTGTCCCGTTTTGTTCCAGACCCGGCATTCATGCGCCTGCAGCTTTTGCGCCGCCTCATCCATAAAGGCGCCGCCGCTTTCGGTTAGGGAAATGAGTTTATTGCGCCGGTCCTGCTGGGATGGGATTAAAACCGCCCATTCCTTTTGGAGGAAGCCCTTTAATAGGGTGTTGACCGTCCGCTTGGACAGCTGCCGCTTTGCGCAGATATCCTTCTGGCTGCACACGCCGTCTGCCTTTGCCAAAAACAAAACCGTCAGCAGCTCGCAAAAAGACGGCCCGTGCTGTTTCGCCCATTCTTCATAGATGGCGTTCGCTTCCCGCCGAAGGGAAGTGTCCCGTTTCATCTGCTGGATGGGAAAGCTCATAAAAACCTCCTGCCTATTAGTCTGTTGGAGGACTGATGGTAACATATTCTTTTGAAAGCTGTCAAGATGAAAAAGCGATTTTTCCTTTTATCCTTGAGAGGGACGGGCAGGCACAAAAAGAAAAAAGACCTGCCCGGCGCCGTCGCGGCAGGTCCTTTGTTCTGCGCAGAGCGGATGGATGCCTCTGATCGGGAAGCAGAAAGGCTAATCCATCCCGGATTGAAAATGAGCGCCGGCGTTCTTTGTCACCTTTTGCAGCATCTCAAAAAAGATGGCTCGTTCCATCTGGGTCATGCCGCCGGTGATTTCCAGCGTCCAGTCCTTGCCGATCTGTTTGAGCTTGGGATAGACCTCTCTGGCCTTTTGGGTAGGGGTTACGTCGGTAGAACGTCCGTCCTTTTCATTGGGACGGCGGGATACGTATCCTTCCTGCTCCAAGCGGCCGAGCATCTTTGCCACCGTGCTTTTATCCATGTCCAGATATCCGCAAAAGCAATGCTGCGCCACCGTGCCGTGTTCACAGGTGAGCAGGATAAAGGGCGCCTGCCCGCTGGTCAGCCCTAAGGGCCGGATTCGTTCGTTGAGGTACATCTGGGTTTTGCGATAGATTTGGGAAATGGACTTGAAAACATCCGACTGTTGGATTTTCTCCATCGATTGGTTCCTTCTTTTTGTTTTGGTTTCCATTGCAACCCTAATCATAGTCAAAGAAATTCCCCCTGTCAAGAAGAGGCATCCCTCTTGACAAGGGTTTTGTTCCGGCGTAAAATGACGGAATGTAGTTTTATTGGTATTTTTTCCGCGAAGTATTTCTGTACAATTGGTTGCAAGGCAAACGAATTTACTGCGGGCGTTCAACAGTGAATCGAGATGAGGTGCCGTTACGAAAAGCGGACGAATGCGCAAAAAGGAGGATAACATGAGCCAAAAGGAAAGTCCAATCCAAGAAAACAAAATGGGCGTCATGTCCGAAAACAAATTGTTGATCACCATGTCGCTGCCGATGGTGATTTCCATGCTGGTCCAAGCCCTTTATAACATCGTGGACAGTATGTTTGTAGCCCAGATCAGCGAAAATGCGTTGACGGCGGTATCGCTGGCCTTCCCGGCCCAAAACCTGATGATCGCAGTGGCCACCGGCACCGGCGTCGGTATCAACGCCCTGCTTTCCAAAAGCCTGGGGGAAAAGAATTTCTCGCTGGCCAACAAGGTGGCGGAGAACGGGGTGTTTCTCGCCCTGGTCAGCTTCGTTGCCTTTGCGGTGGCGGGCGGCTTTTTCTCGAGAGCCTTTTTCACCGTGCAGACCGATATCGGTGAAATCGTGGACGCCGGCACCGATTACTTAGTCATCTGCTGCCTTTGCTCGTTCGGTATCTTTTTGCAAATTACCTTTGAACGTCTGCTGCAGTCCACGGGCAAGACCTTTTATACCATGATTACCCAAGGCACCGGCGCCATCATCAACATCATTTTTGACCCGATCTTGATCTTCGGCTGGGCCGGCTTCCCCAAGATGGGGGTGGCCGGTGCGGCGGTCGCCACCGTGCTCGGTCAGATTGTGGCCGCGATTTTGGCGTTCCTGTTCAACCATTATAAGAATCACGAGCTGCGTCTGAAGATTCGGGAATACCGTCCCAGCGGGGCGATCATCCGCAAAATATACGGGGTGGGCGTTCCCTCCATCATCATGGCTTCCCTGGGTTCGGTTATGACCTTCGGCATGAACAAGATTCTGCTTTCCTTCACCTCCACCGCTACGGCTGTTTTCGGGGTGTATTTCAAGCTGCAAAGCTTTGTATTTATGCCGGTGTTCGGCCTCAACAACGGCATGGTTCCCATTATTGCGTATAACTACGGTGCGCGCAAAAGGAGCCGTATCGTCAAGACCATCAAGCTGAGCATTCTTTATGCAATCGGAATGATGGTTTTGGGCTTGGCAGCCTTCTGGATTTTTACCCCGCAGCTGCTTTCGATTTTCAATGCCTCCCAGACCATGCAGGAGATCGGTGTTCCGGCCTTGCGCATTATCAGCATCAGCTTCCTGTTTGCGGGGTTTAATATCTGTACCCTCTCCATCTGCCAGGCGCTGGGGCACGGCTTCTTGAGCCTGACGGTTTCCTTAATCCGGCAGCTGGTGGTACTTTTGCCCACCGCGTTTATCCTGTCGCGGATCGGCGGATTGTCCTGGGTCTGGTGGGCATTCCCCTTTGCGGAGTTTATTTCGGTGGTACTTTGTATTGTGTATCTGCGCCGTATCTATCACAAGGAGATCAAGCCGCTTGGAACGGAAACAACCTAATTCGATTGGTTTAGAGGAAACCCGCCGACGTTTTTCAAATGTCGGCGGGTTCCTTTTTGGTTTGGGGTGCAAGGGCGGAGATGAAAGGTAATAATTCCGGTCGAGCGGCAATACCGGATGGGAGATTTGATGGTATACTTTATTTAATAAGATATCTTACCTTCCAACCGGCGGACTCTTTGCCCGTTAAAAAGGGGAGAGGCCGTTGGGAAAAGGTGGGATTCTTTAGTACGATGGATAGAATCAGCGCTTTCTTTTGAGAGGCCGCCGAAACCGTCCTTACACCGAATTTAGAAAGAAGGAGCTAGGAACATGAAGCATGCAAGGTTTTTCAAACGATTTGCGGTTTTTGCCGTTGTCTCTGCGATGACGCTGACCGCAGCGATGCCCAGCTTTGCCGCTGAGCCGGATCCATCCGTTGCAGTGCCCCAGCGGTTCCAGGTGGACCTGTCCCAGCTGAACGGGGGGATTGCGAACGGCGGCATTGTCCCCAATGCGACAGATCAATCCTACTACAATTTTAAGAGTGAGAGTCAGGGCGATGCGCTTCGCAGCCAGACAAACGCCCTGCTGCCCGAAAAGCTCAATTTAGCCGATTATGGGCTTTCCACGGTAGTTAAGGACCAATCACCCTGGGGCAGCTGCTGGGCCTTTGCCGTCATGTCCTCCATCGAGAGCAACGTTCTCATGCAGCAAAAAATAATCAAGGATGCAGAAGGCCCTTTGGAGGTCCCGGACGGATCGGAGCTGCACCTGGCGTGGTTTTATAACCAGAATATCCTCTCCGGTTCTCAGACAGGCGAAGGCAGCTCGATTGTAAGCGACGAGATTTACGGCTTTGACCAGGGCGGTAATTTTGCCGGCGCCGCTGCGCTTTTGACCTCCTGGCAGGGTGTTGCCGACGAAACGGATGCGCCTTATCAGACTGCGGCCGGTGACCTGGAAAAGGACGGCGACTGGTCGGTTGAGGAGTCCAAGCGCTTTGACTCGGTAGCCCATGTACAGAACGTCTACTATCTGCCCAGCCCGGCGGTATTTGAAAATCCGCAGGAGTATACCGGTTATTCCTATGACGAGAATGCGACCGAGGTGATCAAGCAGGCGCTGATGGCCAACGGCGTCGTGGCGATCTCCTACTACGCCGACCAGTCCAGGCCCAACGAAGAAGGAGACGGCACCTACTTCAATTACAACAACTGGGCCCAGCACTGCGACACCTATCTGCAGCCCAACCACGGCGTTTCCATCATCGGCTGGGACGACACCTATCCCAAGGAGAACTTCCCCGCCGGTCACCAGCCGGAACAGGACGGCGCCTGGATCGTCAAAAACAGCTGGGGAACCAATCCGGGCGGTTCACCCTGGGGCTTTGACGGAAGCGGCTGCTTCTACCTCTCCTACTACGATCAGACCATCAGCACGCCCGCCAGCTTTGCGGTGGATCTGATGGATGCGGACGGAAACTTTACCTACCAGAACAATTACCAGTATGACTTCCTGGGCCAGCACAGCTTTATTTCTCCGACCAGCTTTAATTCCCAGGAGCGTTCCAAGGTTGCAAACGTCTTTACGGCTCAGGGCGATGAGACCCTGGAAGCGGTGTCTACCCTGACGACCGACCCGGGCTCCACAGTGGACGTGGAAATCTACAAGCTGACCAAGCATGCAAAGACTCCCACCGACGGCATCCTGGTGAGCGAATTCTCCGAGACCCTGCCGGTGGGCGGGTACTACACCCTTGAACTGGAAGAGGGAATCCCGCTGCGCGAGGGCGAGCGGTTCTCCGTTGTACAGACCATCCACGGCGCCAGTGGATACTTCAGCCCCATTGAGGTCGGCAATGCCGAGGCATATGACGGGGTTGGCAAGGACGGCCAAACGGGAATCGCGGGAGCGATCAAGCAGACGGCTGTTGCGAACGAGGGCGAGTCCTTTGTGTGGGATGAGACGAACGATTGGCTGGATGTGACGGCCATTCCTACCGGCGGTGTGCTGGAAATGGGCAATGTCATGATTAAGGCCTTTACCAACGACACGCAGATGGATCCGGTTGAGGAAAACACCTTTACCGAGGTGGACAATCGCTCCTCTTTGCCGGATGAGGCGGCTTCCCTTGCCGAAATCACCGGTAGGATCGAAGCAATCGAGCCGACCATTGTTTTAGATAACCTGGATGCGGACAGCAAGGCTTATGAAGCGCTGATCAACGCCGCTACTGAGGGCAGCGATCCCTTTGCCCTCTTTGACATGTCGATTCCTTCCGCCACCTATATGGAAGGTGCGATGAAGGTGACGCTGCCGGTGGGAGAGGAATACAATGGCCGCACCGCGGCGGTAGCCCATTACCTTTCTGCGGGCGAGCTTGATCAGAACGGCCGCCCGGTGGATGCGGATACGGTGGATTGGTATACCGGCCTGGCGGTAGAGAACGGGACGGTAACCATTTCGGCTTACAGCCTTTCCGCTTTCTCCATTTCCCTCAACCAGCTTGAGCCCGAGCCGGAGCCGGAGCCCACGCCGGATCCGGACCCGACACCGCAAGAGCCGGATGATCCGCAGACCCCCGATCCGGATCCCAACCCCGATCCCTCCTCCCCGAACACCGGGTATGAATCCAACCTTTGGATGCTGTGCGGAATGCTCTTCCTTTCCGCCGGCTCGGTGATGACGCTGATCGTTGTCAGAAAACGGATGAAAAAGCAGAGGGAAATCGGCTAAGCTCCATGTGCGTATTTCTTTTCCTCATCTTTTTGAAAGGGCCCGGCAGTGCCTTGTCACGGCTGGGCCCTTTCCTTTTTGTATCCATAAAAGAGGGAAAAGGAGAACGCTGGCAGACGGGGAATAAAAAATAAACGGTCGCCCGGCCAAGGGAGAGGTTGCTTCCAGATGCCGGAGCCAAAGCAGGGGTTCCTGGGGTGCTTCCTACATATGGGAAAGGGGAATTGCAAGGGGCGTTGGCGGGCCCCGGCTGGGCCCTTTCCTTTTTGTATCCATAAAAGAGGAAAAAGGAGAACACTGGCGGACAGGGAATAAAAAATAAGCGGTCGCCCCACCAAGGGAGAGGTTGCTTCCAGATGCCGGAGCCAAAGCAGGGGTTCCTGGGATGC
>CAJFTS010000050.1 GCA_904420015.1 uncultured Clostridia bacterium | reverse complement strand
CCTTAATCTCATCATAGGTAGCCTTGCTCTCCGCCGCTGTCAAATCCAGCTCGTCCAGATTCAGCTCTACTTCGATATGTTGCTTTGCATTAAGTTTGGACAAAAGTACTACCGTCTCCACATGAGCAGTCCTAGGAAACATATCCACCGGCTGCACCGCGCCGACCTGGTAGCCGTGCCCGGCAAATTCCTTTACATCCCTCGCCAGAGTGGCCGGGTCACAGGAGACGTAGACGATCCGCTTCGGACCCATCTGGGAAACAATCGAAACGAGTCCTTCGCCGCAGCCCTTTCGCGGCGGGTCGAGAAGCACCACGTCCGGCCGCACCCCTTTTGCGGCGAGCTGAGCGGCGGCCGCCGCCGCGTCGGCGCACAAAAAAGAGGCGTTGTGTATGCCGTTGGCCGCAGCGTTTCCTTTCGCATCCTCCACCGCTTCCCTTACCACCTCCGCGCCAATAACCCGACCGGCCCTATGGGCCATGGACAGACCGATGGTCCCGGTCCCGCAGTATAGGTCGAGCACCGTCTGTGTCCCGGTAAGCCCGGCATACTCGGCCGCTTTTTGATACAGCTGCTCGCACTGGCTGCGGTTGACCTGATAAAAACTCAGCGGCGAGATGGTAACCCGTATCCCGCAGAGCCGATCCTCAATAAAGGGCGCCCCCCACAGGGTGAGGCAGGTTTCCCCTACAATAACATTGGTGCGCTTTTGGTTGACATTGAGCACCACGCTGGCAAGGCCGGGCACCTGTTCCCGGAGCCCTTTCACCAGCTCATCCGAATGGGGCAGCGTCCTGCCGTTTGCCACCAGGCAGACCATGATCTGCCCGGTCGCCTCCCCCTTGCGCAGGTAAATGTGGCGGACCAGGCCCTGGTGGGCCCCTTCGTCGTAGGCGGAGATTCGGTACCGCTCCATCCAATCGGCCACCGTCTTTACCGCCGCGGTGAATTCCGGCGGCTGGAGGCGGCAATCCCGGCAGTCGGCAATCCGGTGGCTGCGGGGGGAAAAGAAGCCGATGCGCAGCTCGCCCTTCTCCCGGGCTACCGGATACTGGGCCTTATTGCGGTAGCCGTCCACCCTTTCGCTCCCCATCACCGGAGGCACCGGGACGGTTATTCCGCCGATCCGGGTCAAAGCGTCCTCTACCCGCCGGCGCTTAACCGCCAGCTCCGCCTCGTAAGAAAGGTGCCGGTAAACGCAGCCGCCGCACCGCCCAAACACCGGGCAGTCCGGCTCGATCCGGTCGTCCGCCCCTTCGAGCACTTCGGTCATTTTGGCAAAGGCATAGGACTTATGCACCTTGACCACATGGGCGCGCACCAGCTCGCCGGGCGCGGCAAAGGGAACAAAGACGGCCATGCCCTCTTCCCTTCCCACGCCGGCCCCTTCCGCCGTCATGCCGGTAATGCGAAGGATGATGTCGTCATTTTTGCGCACAAAAGCCCTCTCCTTTTTATAGAATTAACAGCCGGATTTACCTGTCCGGCGCCGCCTTCCATTCGGCCACATTCCGCAAAAGCGGCCAGCCGTCCCGGCTTACAGAATCGGCCTGACTGCCGATGTCGACGCCGTCCCGCACGTAATAGAGGGAGTCGGCGGTGCAAAGCCACAGCCATGGGGCGTCCCCTTGGTAGGCAAAGCCGGTGGCCCCGTCATACTGGGCGTTCTGCAAGAAGGCATAGGCCTCCTGCCGGTCGGCGGCCTTCATGGCCTGGGTCAGATATCCGTCCACGGTGGGATTCTCATAACCGTTGGGATTGCAGCCGTCCTTTCCCGCCAGAGTGCTGTGAAATAGGCGGTATAGATCCCAGGGGGTGGAGCAGCTGTATGCAAAAAGCACCGCTTCCGCATGCATCACCCGGCTGATCTCGCTTTGGCTGGCCGGATGCAGCTCGACGGCGATGCCGATGGTTTTGGCAAAGTCGGCCACCCCTTCCGCCAGCATACGGCGGGTACTGTCGCCCGCGGGATAATAGAGCCCAAAGGTAGCGCTGACGCCGTCTTTCTCCCGTATGCCGTCGCCGTTTTCGTCCCTCCAGCCGGCTTCCTCCAGCATCTGCCCGGCAAGAGCTGGCTGGTTGTCCGCAAACTGCGTATCCTCCTGCATAAAGGGAGAGGACTGGCATAGGTTGTAGACGCTATAGCCCGCTCCCGAAAGGGCCTCTTCCACCAGCGCCTGCCGGGAAAGGCCCACATTCAGGGCCTTGCGGATGGCCGGGTCACAGGTGACATCGTTGCCCACCGGGCTGCCGTCGGCTTCGGCGGCGCCCATCTGCCCCATGGGAAAGGAGATGCCGTAGGCCGCGCCGCTTTGCACAGCCGTTTGTTCCATGCCGCCGACCGTCTGGCCGCGGGCTTCTAAAGCCGAGGCAGACGCAATGTCCACCGTCCCCTCCTTAGCTGCGGCAAAGGCGGCGCTTTCGCTCAAAAAGAGGATGGTAAGCCGGGTGTAATGGGGCTTTTCCCCATAGTAATACTCATTGGGGACAAGGACGAGCTGCCGCCCCTTGTCCCACTGTAAAATGCGATAGGGGCCCGAGCCAACAGGGTTCTCGCCGTAATCCTCGTCATACAGATTCATAGGCACCAGGCCCACCGCCGCCAGCAGGTCGGGGAACAGGGCGGAGGGGGAACTCAGATGGAAATCCACCGAATAGGCGGAGGTGACCTCCACCGAATCGAGCAGAGCCAGATCCGCGCCCGCGTTCTTTTTGGCGGTATCAAAGGTAAACTTCACATCGTGAGCGGTCAGGCCGTCGCCGTTGGACAGGGTGACGTCCCGGCGAAGCTCGACCGAATAGGTCCGGCCGTCCCCGCTCACCCGCCAGGCTTGCGCCGCGTCGGTGGTTAGGTTACCCTCCCTGTCGTAACAAAGCAGGGTGCTGTGAAGGAAAGAGGCGTGAAACGCATCCCATCCGGCGACGGGGTCAAACCCGTCCGGCTCCTCCCCGATCCCGGCCAATACCAGCTCGGTAGGGCTTTTTATCCGCTTGGTCCCCCCACATCCGGAAAGCAGCGCGGCCAAAAGGCCGAACACAACCATCCAGGCGATTCGTTTGCGAGTGCTTTCCTTCATGGATGATGTCCTCCAACAATAGTCAAATCTCTTAATGGAATTTCTTTATTGTAATCGAATCGCCCGTGTATTTCAACCGCCGCCAGCATTTTTCCTTCCTTTTCAGCAGTTACCCGTCCTTTGCCTATAAGAAATGCCGAGGCGGATCATTCCGCCCCGGCATTCTTCTTTTCCACTCGCACTATTTCGTCAGCGCTTGACGCAGCTGTGCGTTAATCAGCTTTGGATCGGCTTTTCCCTTGAGCGCCTTCATGCACTGGCCCACCAGGAAGCCGAACGCCTTCTCCTTGCCGCCCCTAAAATCCGCAACCGACTGGGGATTTTCCTCGAGCACCCGGCGGATGACCGCCTCCACGGCGCCCTGGTCGGATACCATCTCAAGCCCCTGCTCCTTGACATAAGTTTCCGGGTCCACCCCGGTTTTAAACATAACCTCAAACACGGTTTTCGCCGTATTGCGGTTGATAACCCCCTTGTCGACCAGGCCGATCAGGTTAGCCAAGCCCTCAGGCGCCAGCGTCAGCTCGGACGCCTCTTTTCCCTCTTCCTTGAGCAGGCGGAAAAGGTCGCCCATAATCCAGTTGGCCACCTCCTTGGGCTTTTGGCACAGGGCGGCGGCCGCTTCAAAGAAATCGGCCATGGCCTTGTCGGCGGTAATCATCCGGCTGTCGTATTCCGGCAGGCCCAGCTGCTGGACATAGCGTTTTTGCTTTTTGTCCGGCAGCTCCGGCAGATCCCCGGCTACCCGCGCAATCCAATCCTCCCCGATCTCCACCGGCGGCAGATCCGGCTCGGGGAAATACCGGTAATCCTGGGCGTTCTCCTTCGAGCGCATAGCGAAGGACTCCCCCTTCTCGTCGTCCCACCGCCTGGTTTCCTGGATGACGCGGCCGCCCGCCTCTAAAACCGCGACCTGCCGTCTGGATTCATACTCGATGGCCCGGGCCACCGCCTTAAAGGAATTCATGTTCTTCATCTCGGTGCGCACCCCGAATTCCTCTTGTCCCGCCGGACGGACCGAAATATTCACATCCGCCCGCAGGGAGCCCTCCTGCATCTTGCAGTCGGACACGCCGATATACTGCAAGGTCGCCTTGAGCTTTTCGAGATAGGCCACCACCTCCTGGGCCGAACGGAAGTCCGGCTCGGACACAATCTCCAACAGCGGCACGCCGCAGCGGTTGTAATCGGCCAGGGTCGCGTCCTCATACGGCTCGTGCACCAGCTTGCCCGCATCCTCCTCCATGTGGATTTCCTTGATGCGGATGGATTTTCCCCCATCTTCCCCCTCGATCTCCACCCGGCCGTTCTGGCAGATGGGCAGATAGAGCTGGGAAATCTGGTAGGCCTTGGGCAGATCGGGATAGAAATAATTTTTCCGGTCAAACTTGTTGAGCCGGGTAATGGTGCAATTGGTCGCAAGGCCCGCACGGATGGCGTATTCCACCACGCTGCGGTTGAGCACCGGCAGAGTCCCCGGCATGCCCGTGCACACCGGGCAGCAGTGGGTATTGGGATCGCCGCCGAATTGGGTGGTGCAGGAGCAGAAAATCTTCGTTTTGGTGGAAAGCTCGGTATGGACCTCCAGCCCGATGACCGTTTCGTATCTCATCGTCCTTCTCCCCCTTCCTGCGGGCGCTTTTCATGATAATCGGTCGCCAGCTGATAGGCGTGCGCCGCGTTCAACAAAACCGTTTCCCCAAAGGGCTTGCCGATGAGCTGCATTCCCACCGGAAGGCCCTGTGCGTCAAAGCCGCAGGGGGCCACCAGCCCCGGCAGGCCCGCCAGGTTTACCGACACCGTGTAGATGTCGCCCAGGTACATTTTCAGCGGATCGCTTAGGCTTTCGCCCAGCTTCAGCGCCGTGGTGGGCGCCGCCGGGCCCAAGAGCAGGTCGAAGCGTTCAAACGCCCTGTCAAACTCCCCTTTAATCAGCGCCTTGACCTGCAGCGCTTTCTTATAATAAGCGTCGTAATAGCCGGAGGAGAGCACAAAGTTCCCCAGCATAATCCGCCGCTTGACCTCCATGCCGAAGCCCTGGCTGCGGGACTGGATGTACAGATCGATCAAATCGTCGAACTTTTCAGCCCGGAAGCCGTACTTGATCCCGTCGTACCGCGACAGGTTGGAGGTGGCCTCGGCGGAAGCGATGATATAATAGGCGGGAATGGCATATTCGACCATAGGCATGGGGAATTCCTCTACCGTCGCGCCCATTTCCTCCAGCTTCCTCGCCGCCGCCAGTACCTTTTCCTTGACTTCTTCCTCTAAGCCCTCTCCGAAATAGTCGGACGGGATGCCCACCTTCAGCCCCTTCACCTCGCCGGTCAGGGAGGAAAGATAGCGGTTCTCCCCCGCCGTTACCGAGGTGGCGTCCCGCTCATCCTTTCCCACAATCACATCGAGCACGGCCGCCAGGTCCTTGGCGTCGCGGGCGATGGGGCCGATCTGATCGAGGGAGGACGCGTAGGCCACCAGCCCGTATCGGGATACGGTCCCGTAGGTAGGCTTGATACCGGTCACGCCGCAGAAGGAACAGGGCTGGCGGATGGAGCCGCCGGTGTCGGAGCCAAGGGTATAATAAGCCTCTCCCGCCGCCACCGCAGCCGCCGCCCCCCCAGAGGATCCGCCCGGTACCCGGCCGGTATCCCAGGGGTTTTTGCAGGCGCCGAAATACGAGGTCTCGTTGGTGGAACCCATGGCAAACTCGTCCATGTTCAGCTTCCCCAGCATCACCGCGCCCGCTTCCCGCAGCCGGTTTGTCACCGTCGCGTCATAGGGCGGACAAAACCGCTCGAGCATCTTGGAACCGCAGGTGGTGGGAAGGTCCTTGACGCAGATGTTGTCCTTGAGGGCCATCGGCACCCCGGCCAAGGGGGAAACCGCCTCCCCGGCGTCCAGCTGCTTTTGAACCGCATCCGCCTGGGCGAGCGCTTCCTCCTGGAACACCGAGAGATACGCCCGGTATTCCCCGTCCTTTTTTGCAATCCGGGATAGGGCGGCCTGGGTGACTTCCCGCACGCCGATCTCCCGCTTTTTCAGCCGTTCGCCCAGGGAAAGGGCGCTAACATCCAAATACTTCATCGGGCAGCCTCCTCCTATTCTACCGTTTTCGGGACCTTAAAGCAGCCGTCCTGCTTAACCGGCGCGTTTTGCAGCAGCACATCCCGCTGCGCCGAGGGCGCAACTTCATCCTCACGGAACACGTTTTTCACCGGGAAGGCATGGCTCATCGGTTCCACTCCCGTGGTGTCCAGCTCGTTGAGCTTGTCGATATAGGTCAGGATGCTTCCCAAATCCGTTTCAGCCTTTTCCTTCTCCTCTTGCGTCAGCTGCAGACGGGACAGATCCGCCACATAGTCGATCAGTTCTCCGGTAATCTGCATCTCGTCGTCCTCCTTTGCCCATAATCCGGCGTTCTCCGCCCTCCTTGGCGAAACGCCCGCCGCCCTGTTCTTTTTGTGGAAATAAAAAAGCCCGGATCGTCATGCGATCCGGGACGGAATAACCCGCGGTGCCACCCAAAGCTTGCCGCCCTCGAAAGAGGCGGCCACTCAATTTGCGCGGTAACGGGCGCACCCGTGCGATCCTACTGTCCTGGTTCAGACCGCCGGCTCGACAGTGTTCCTTCCCATGCGGAGTTTCCGTGCGGCGCTCTCAATCACGGCGCCGCTTCCCTGTTGAAAACGCATGGTACTGCTCTGCGTCATCGCCTTATTTCGATTTGGATCTGATTATAGTACAGTATTCCCGCTTTGTCAATATTTACGCGGCAGCCCGCCCTTTACAAGCTGCTGGTTTCCACCAGGATTATTTCCTTGCTTTTGGCCAAATACTCAATTTCCTCAAAGAGATCGAGCACCATTTTAGCCGTCTGCTCCGCCTCCTCCTTGTGCGAAAGGCGGCGGACGGCCGCCCGCGCCGCCGTCAGCTTGCCAAGGAGCTGTTCCTCCACCTGGCCGACGGCGCCGTCCCGGGCCAGTCCGAAGGGCGTCGCCCCGGCCAGGCGATGTTCCACCGAGCCGAGCTTGCGCGACAGCCGGTAGTAAAGCGCCGGCTCCAGCCATCTGCGGCTTTCGCGGATTTCCTGGGCGATGGGAAGCAAAAGCAGGCGGACCTTCGCCGCTTCTTCATCCTGCCGCACCCGCGCCTCCTGGTTCCTTCCCCGGTAAACCAGCATGAGCCCTGCGCAGCAGATGAGGTAGAGCGCCAGCACCGCCAGGGAAGCCGTCAAATACCAATGCGAATCGATCCACGAAAAGGCCGCCAGGGTAAACCCCACGGTGAGCAGGTAATAGGACACCGTAAACACCGATTTGATCCGGGCCATCCTTTTTCCATACCGCTGCTCCATCCTTCCATAGCACAGAATGGCTAGGTTGAGTGCAAACAGAGCCAACGCCACCGCAAAAAAGACCATCGGCTGCAAAAGGCCGCCCACCATCGAGCATATGGCATAGACGAGGACGACCGTGACAATATCGGCCACCGCCAGGAAAAGGCTGGGCAGGATAGACGAAACCACAATTCTTTTCAAAGCCGCCCCCCCTTTCTTTTCAAACAGCCCGGCCAGCTGATTTTTATAACTAAAAAAACCGTTGTTTATTTCGCAAAAATTGTGCGCCATCTACTATATTATAGACGGCGCACGCAAAAATGTCAATTATTTTGAGAACATGTATAAATTTGATAACATTTCTAGCAAAAAAATCACAAAATCTTTCTTTTTTCTCAGAAACGAGTCATAATTCAATACAACTTTGCCTTTTTCCTGTTAAGCCCGTTTACAGCACGCAATATTGCTGCATATAGGATTCCATCAAGCGCAGAACATCCTCATAGCCGCCCGCCTGGATTAGGTATTCCTTGATATCGGTCACGTCCACGATGGCATGCACATCGATGCCGAACTGCTCCTTGACCTCCATCACCGCCGTTTTTCCCGGATTTTGTCCCACCTCGCAGCGGTTGACCGAGATAAACATATCCTGCACCTGGACGTCGGCCGCGGCCTGGAGAACCGGCACCGTCTCCCGCACGGCGGTGCCGGCGGTGATGACGTCCTCAATGATAATGATCCGATCGCCGTCCTTGGGCTGGTAGCCCACCAGGGAGCCCCCTTCCCCGTGATCCTTGGCCTCCTTGCGGTTGAAAAAGAAGGGCTTGTCGATCCCATAGTCCCGCGCGAGCGCTCCGGCGGTGGAGGTGGCGAGGGGGATCCCCTTATAGGCCGGGCCGAACATGGCGTCAAACCGGTCCGAGCAGGTCTCCTTGACCAGCTTTGCGTAAAAACCGCCCAGCGCCGAGCTCTGCCCGCCGGTGCGGTAATTGCCGGTATTGACAAAGTAGGGGGACAGACGGCCGCTCTTGGTCTTAAATTCTCCGAAGCGCAGCACGTCGGCGCCCATCATAAATTCAATAAACTCCTTTTTCGTTTCAGTCAGCATCTTTTCCTCTCCCTTTCGCGTGTTTTTCCAAAGACTTGCCCATACTACCACTGGGCACAAAACCGCAATTATGCTATAATAGCCGGGAACGTTTGGCAGAAAAATAGGAAGCGCCTGCCGTTTCGGGTGATTTTCCGCCTCTCTTCCCCCTTGATTGGTAGTATCATACAATATTCCCGCAAAGATTGCAACAAAGGATCTGATTCAACTTATGTTTAAGCTGGCGCGTTACCTAAAGCACTTTAAAAAGGAAGTCATTTTAGGACCTCTCTTTAAGCTGACCGAGGCCGTCTTTGAGCTGATCGTCCCCTTGGTTATGGCCCGCATCATCGACGTAGGCATCCCTTCCGGGGACACCGGGTACATCCTGCGCATGGGCGGGCTGATGGTGCTTTTGGGGGTGGCGGGGCTCGGCTTCGCGCTGACCTGCCAATATTTTGCGGCCAGGGCCTCCCAAGGCTTCGGCACCCTGGTGCGAAACGACCTCTTTCGCCGCATCAACTCCTTTTCCCATCGGGAAATCGACCGGTTCGGCACCCCCTCCCTGATTACCCGCATCACCAACGACATAAACCAGCTTCAGGTGGCGGTGGCCATGCTCATCCGCCTGGTCATCCGCGCGCCTTTCCTCATCATCGGGTCGGTGGTGATGGCCCTGCTGCTCGACTGGCAGCTTTCCCTGGTCTTTCTTGTGGCGGCGCCCTTGGTGGCGCTGGTCCTTTACCTGGTTATGAGCCGCTCGGTGCCCTATTACCGCACCATCCAGAAAAAGCTCGACCGGATTTCCCTGATTACCCGGGAAAACCTGGAAGGGGTGCGGGTGATCCGGGCCTTCTCCAAGCAAAAGGAGGAGGAAAAGCGGTTTGACGAGGCCAGCGACGACCTGGCCGCCACCTCGGTGCGGGTAGGCAAAATTTCCGCCCTGCTCAACCCTCTGACCTATGTAATTATGAACCTGGCCGTCGTGGCCATCATCTGGTTCGGCGGGATGCGGGTGGATGCGGGCGCCCTCTCCCAGGGGCAGATTATCGCGTTTGTCAACTACATGAGCCAGATCCTGCTGGCCTTGGTGGTGGTGGCAAATTTGGTGGTCCTCTTTACCAAGGCCTCCGCCTGCGCGGCGCGGGTCAACGAGGTTTTGGAAACCGAGGCCTCGGTGAAGGAGGAGCACTCTGGCCCGGCCGCTCCCGCCGCCGGGAAGGATACGCCCCGCATTGAATTTCGCAACGTTTCCTTCTCCTACGGCGACGAGGGGGACTACGCGCTGCAAAATATCAGCCTGACCATCGCACCCGGCGAGACGGTGGGCATCATCGGCGGCACCGGGTCGGGCAAATCCACTCTGGTCAACCTCATCCCCCGTTTCTACGACGCGACGGTTGGGGAGGTGCTGGTGGACGGGGTGAACGTAAAAAAATACCCCTTTTCGCAGCTGCGCCGCCAGATCGGCATCGTGCCCCAGCGGGCGGTCCTTTTTGCGGGAACGCTGCGGGAAAACATGCGCTGGGGAAAGGCGGACGCCAGCGATGAGGAGATCGCAAAGGCCCTTTCCATCGCGCAGGCGGCGGATTTCGTGCAAAAGCTGCCCCAGGGGTATGACACCGCCATCTTGCAGGGGGGCAAAAACCTCTCCGGCGGCCAAAAACAACGGCTGACCATCGCCAGGGCCTTGGTGGGAAGCCCTCCCATCCTGATCCTGGACGACAGCGCCAGCGCGCTCGATTTTGCTACCGACGCGGCTCTTCGCAAGGCGCTGCGCAGGGAAACAAAGGATATGACGGTGCTGATGATCTCCCAGCGGGCCAACACGGTCAAGGGGGCGGACAAAATCGTGGTGCTCGACGACGGCGGGATCGCCGGGATCGGCAGCCATGAGGAGCTCTTTGAAACCTGCGGGGTCTACCGGGAAATCTGTCTGTCCCAGCTAAGCGGCGAGGAGGTGGGCCGGTAAGATGAAATCGACGGTGGTGTTAAAACGCATCCTTTCCTATACAAAGCCCTATCTGGGCTATCTCATCGGCGCGCTTATCAGCGCGCTGGCCAACGTGGCGCTGACCTTGCTGGCCCCTGTTCTGGTGGGGGACAGCATCGACTATATCGTTGGGCAGGGCCGGGTCGATTTCGGCAGCATCGCCCGCATCCTGGTAATTTTGGCGGCGGCTATCCTACTGGGCGCCTTTTTCCAGTGGCTGATGACCCTGTGCACCAACCAGCTGACCTACAAGACGGTGCGGGACCTGCGGGTGCAGGCTTTTCACAAGCTCAGCGCCGTCCCCCTTCGCTACATCGACGGCCACTCCCACGGCGACATCATCAGCCGGGTGGTCACCGACATCGACCTGATCTCCGACGGGCTGCTTCAGGGGTTTACCCAGCTGTTTACCGGCGTCATCACCATTCTGGGCACCCTGCTCTTCATGCTTTCCATCAACGCAGGCATTGCCTTGGTGGTGGTTTTGATTACCCCCTTGTCCTTGTTCGTGGCCTCCTTTATCGCCCGGCGCAGCCACCGGATGTTCCGGGAGCAGTCGGCGGTGCGGGGAGAAATGACCGGGTACGTCGAAGAGCTCATCGGCAATCAGAAGGTGGTCAAGGCCTTCTCCTACGAGGAGCGGGCGCAGGCTTCCTTTGAAGAGATCAACCGCCGTTTGTACGACTGCGGCGTAAAGGCCCAGTTCTATTCCTCCCTGACCAATCCCTCCACCCGGTTTGTAAACGGGGTGGTCTATGCGGCGGTGGGGATTGCCGGCGCTATCTCCGCCATGCAGGGGAGGCTGTCGGTAGGGCAGCTGTCCTGCTTTTTGACCTACGCCAACCAGTACACCAAGCCCTTTAACGAAATCACCGGCGTGATTACCGAGCTGCAAACCGCCTTTGCCAGCGCTAGGCGGGTGTTTACCGTCCTCGACGAGCCGGCGGAAAGCTCCGACGCGCACCTGCCCGACCTGACCCATTGCGACGGCCGGGTGACGGCGCAAGGGGTGGATTTCTCCTACCGGCCGGATGTGCCGCTCATTAAAGACTTTAATCTTTCCGTCTCCCCCGGCCAGCGCATTGCCATCGTCGGCCCCACCGGCTGCGGCAAAACCACCCTCATCAACCTTTTGATGCGGTTTTACGACGTGACCGGCGGGCAGATCACCGTCAGCGGCCAGCCCATCGACGCGGTCACCCGCAAAAGCCTGCGGGGCTGCTACGGGATGGTGCTCCAGGAAACCTGGCTGTTCTCCGGCACCATACGGGAAAACATCGCCTATGGAAAGCCGGACGCCACCGAGCAGGAAATCATCGCGGCGGCCAAGGCAGCCCACGCCCACAGCTTCATCCGGCGTCTGCCCCAAGGGTACGACACCCGGATTTCCGAGGATGGGGGCAACCTGTCCCAGGGACAAAAGCAGCTTTTGTGCATCGCCCGCATCATGCTGTTAAGCCCGCCCATGCTGATCCTCGACGAGGCCACCAGCTCCATCGACACCCGCACCGAAATCCAGATTCAGAAGGCATTCAATAAAATGATGGAGGGCCGTACCAGCTTTGTGGTGGCCCACCGCCTTTCCACCATTAAGGAGGCGGACCGGATTCTGGTGATGGACGCGGGCCATATTATCGAGCAGGGCACCCACGACTCCCTTTTGGAAAAGGGCGGCTTTTACGCCAAGCTTTATAACAGCCAGTTCGCGCAAGCCGAGTGAGGATCGGAGGGCCGCCCGCCGCCGGGTACGCCGCACTACCGTATGGCCGGTGCCTTTCGTATGGCCGTCCGCCGCGGCGTGCCTTCCCCGCGTGATAACACGAAGGGCTTTCCTTTTGCCGGGCGGCCCCCTTTGCAGCCGCCCCTTCGCGGCGCTTGGGGGCATCCCCCCTTTGCTTCGTCACGCCGGGAGGTGGCGAACTGCTCTCCAGCTTCGATGATACGGGAAGACCTTCCTTTTGCCGGGCGGCCCCCTTTGCAGCTGCCCCTTCGCGGCGCCTGGGGGTATCCCTCCTTTGCTTCGTCACGCCGGGAGGCGACGGGCTGCTCTCCAGCTTCGATGACGGGAGGGCTTTCCTTTTGCCGCCTCTGCTCCCATCCGGCAGCTTTACAGTCGAGCAGGCCGCAGAGGTTCATGTTACAATTGATTTCCGTCAAGCCTGACCGGCTCAACCAAAGACATGCGCCGATCCTGACCGGGCCGATTCCCGGTAAGCCTCATAATGCCCTGCAAGAATCGCTCTCCTTTCCTTGTCCCCTTGGCGGGCGGACGGTATCCCGCCTCCCTGTTATCGCTTTCCTTTTGGATGCCTCCCCAGGCTGGGTTAAACTGTTTCCCGGTCAAGTCACAGCCATCAGCTAAGACGATGGTTGGAATAGGCCCCGGAAGCGCCGTTTACCGGCCGGCCGAAAGACGTGTGAAACCTTTTGCCGCTTGCATCCAATGCCCCGCCGCCTGTAATCGGGCCATTCACCCGCGAATTCATCGTTCGACCCATGCTTTTTATTTGCATTCGCCCGAACCTGGATGCGAACGCTTTTTTGCGGGACATCTCCACTGGCAGAGCCGGTGGTTTCTGTTAACAACAAAAAGACGCAGGCGCCGAAGCTATTTTAGCTTCGGCGCCTGTGCTTTTTTGAAAACCGGATCAGGCCGATCCCCTCCGCCGCTCAGGCGGGTGCAGGGCGCAAACCCTATGGACAACGCCGGCCCTTCCCTTTTGAAGCGGCCGGCTGCGCGGTTTTAAACCAAAATATAGCTGGAGCTTGCGTAGCCGACGATCCCATTGTAATTGACCACATACCAGCCGTACCAGCTGCCGAGCACCTGCAGCTTCGCGCCGTTGGGCGCGCGCCCGACAATGGCGGAGGCGGTGGTGGGCCTGCTGCGGATGTTCAGGTTGCCCCAGCTGACCCGGACCGTACCGATGCGGACGGGCTGGGGATTGATGAAGGGCAGGCCGAAATACTCGGTAAGGGAAAGCACCAGATTCCGGGCGATGGCGTCGATGTTGTTCTTAATCCAGTTGGCGTCCTCTACGTTGTCATGGTAGGCGATCTCCACCAGTACGGCGGGGGCCTTGGTCAGACGCACCTCACCCAGGGTGGTGGTGGGCACCGCCCGCACCAGCTGAGGCAGCGGATAGATCATTTTCAGATTATGCACAATGATGTCCGCCATCCGCTTGCCTTTGGCACTGGTCGGATAGTAAAAGGCAAGGGAGCCGCGGACTTGTCCGCTCTGTCCTTCCGGCGCGGCGTTGGAATGCAGGGCCAGGTAGAAATCATAATTGCCCTGGTTTGCCTGCCGGATGGAGGAGGCGGCCGTCATGTCGGGGGTGTTGCGGGTATACTCGATTCCGTTGGAACGCAGATAGGGTACCATGGCGTCCGCAATCAGATTCATATATTGCTCTTCCGTACCGCCGTTGACAAACAGGTTGAATTCCTGCGTCGACGGACTCAGATAAATACGGGGCATATTGCGTGACCTCCTTGTAAAAGCAAATGAAGGGCGGGAGCAAAGCCAAAAGCGCACAGACGGCCGTCTGCCGGCCGTCCCCGCGCTCCTCTTGCCGCCCAATCCATAGTATGCCTGTACCGCAGGTCTGGTACCGCTTTTCTCCCCGCCGCCTCCGGTCAGAGCCCTTCGGTGACCGGAATCCGCTTTGCCGGAAGGATGCTGGATTCCCGTCCGGCTTACAGCTCCTTCCTGAGTAGGATCATATCCCGGCAAAGGCGGCCGTTTTCATAAATGGGCGTTTCATAACCGGTGAGAAAGAAACGGGGGCGGACTGCGCTTCTGACGAAACCAAACCGCTCGTAAAAGGGGACGCCCCCTTCGCTGGTCCCTACCGTCATCACCGCCTTTTCTCCGCGGTAATGCGAAAACAGGAATTGCAGCAATGCGCTTGCGTATCCCTTCCCCTGCTCCTTCTCCGCCGTCGCCAGGTTTTTCAGCTCCCATTCGTTCCCGCTGACCCGTTCCACCACCGCCTCGCAGACGGCCCGGCCCTCCACCCTCAAGACATACATATCCGCCTTATCCAAATAGCGGTCGATCATCCGTTCGCTGGGATCGGCCAGCAAAAGAAGGGGAAGATAGTCCTTTTTCCCTTGCTTGACGGTTTCGATCTGCATAACACCAAGCCCCTTTCCCGTCCTAAGCGCTCTTTGGGAACACGGCCATCCTCTAAAGCTGCGGCATAAGCGCAGCGCCCGTCCGGCCGCCCGCCTAAAAGGATGCCGCCGTTTCCGGCTTCCCTGCTTTCAAGAGAAAGGATACCACAGCTCCTTCTTTTTGAACAGCCTAAGCCGCCGATCCGTTTTTTCTTCCTCTTCTCTATATTTTTTCGCCGTTATTCGATATAATAAGAGCAACGATACAAGGGAGGGTGATTTATGAAGCCCATTGACAAGCAAAAGCGCAGCATCGCATTGACAGCGGCGGTCACGATCGGCATCTGCTTCGTCGTCTTTTTCGGCGTCTTTACATCGGATCAGGCAAAGCCGCCGGTAACCGTAACCGGAACGCCCGTCTCAAGCCGGCCGGCGCCGTCGGCGCCCAATCCGGTGGAAGCCCCTCCCTCCTCGGACGCTGCCGCATCCGAGCCGGAGGAGGCACCCCCGGTCACCTCCGTACCCTCCAGCCGTCCCTCCTCCCAATCTTCGCATGCGCCCCAAGCGTCCTCCTCTTCCTCTCAAGAAACATACGGCCCGCCTCAAGAGGCGGCACCCTCTTCTTTTGCGGTGCCATCCTCCGCAGCACCTTCTTCCCAAGACACGCCTTCTTCCGACACGCCGGCTTCTTCCCAGGAACCGGCTGTCAAACAGGTCAACATCAACACCGCTACCGAGCAGGAGCTATTGGAGATTCCCGGCGTCCTGCCGATGCGCGCCCGTTTCATTGTGCAGTACCGGGAAGAACACGGGCCGTATCAATCGGTTGAGGACCTGCTCAACGTTCCGGGGATCGGCAAAGAGGTTCTGGAAGATCTGCGGCCTTACGTTTGCGTGGAATAATCAATTGGCGGTAAAATCTTTCATCCGGTGTGTTTTCTCAATCCTCTGCGCGGCGGCGGCCGGTCCCTTGAAACATTTGGTGAAAAGGACTAATGCCATCCGTAGGGAAGGGTGTTATAATAGAAGCGAAATCGGGCGATGGACGCCGGAAGAGAAACCGGCGGCAGCATCCTTTCGATTCATGAAAAACAAAAGGAGAGAAACTATGGATTACAACATCCTGACATTTGGAGCGGTTGCGGACGGAAAGACCAACTGCAGGGAAGCGATTCAGGCGGCAATCGACGCCTGCACCGCCACCGGCGGGCGGGTGGTGATTCCGGCAGGCCGGTTTTTATCCGGCTCACTGCGGCTGAAATCCCAGGTGGAGCTGTATCTGGAAAAGGACGCGGTGCTGGTTTCCAGCCTGGATCCGGAAGATGTCATTGATTTTTCAAAGGAGTTTGACGATGACAATGCGGCCACCGGCTGGGATGGCGGATGCTTTCTCTTTGCCATGCATGAAAAGGACATCACCATCGCGGGGCCCGGCACCATCGACGGCCAGGGCCGGAAGGTCTTTTACGACGGCGATTTGGACGGCGGTTGGCACGAATGCCCCTTGCAGGTAAAATCCTTCCGTCCCAGAACCACTTTTTTGGAGGACGTGGAGAATCTGACGGTCAAGGACGTCACCTTTTACGACGCAGCGTTCTGGACCTTGCATATGGCGGGATGCCGCAATGTGCTGGTGGAAAACATCCAGATCCGCAACAACGACCGGGGCCCGAACAACGACGGCATTGACCCGGACTGCTGCAAGCATGTACGGGTACGCAACTGCAACGTGTACGCCGGGGACGATGCCATTGTCGTAAAGGCCACCAAGCCCATGTGGGAGAAATACGGCAGCTGCGAGGATGTGCTGATCGAGGGCTGCGTCCTTCATTCCAGGGATTCCGCCTTGAAGATCGGAACGGAAACCTGGGGGGATATCCGCAACATCGAGCTGAAAAACTGCGAAGTACACGACTCCAACCGGACGGTGGGCATTTGGGTCCGCGACGGCGGCACCGTCGAAAACATCCATGTCCACCACGTAACCGGCAACAACCTGCGCTACGCAGACGGCGCCCAATACAAAGAGGCTCCCCTCTGGTGGGGCAAAGGGGAACCTCTCTTCCTCTCCGCCACCAGAAGAGCGGGGGTGGACCACACGCCGGGGAAAATTCGAAACATTACCTTCAGCCACCTGGATCTGACGGCGGAGTCCTGCATTTTCCTTGGCGGAGAAGCCGAAGCGGAAATTGAGGACATCCGTCTTGAGGATGTGAACATCACCTGGAAGCAGCAAAGCAAGCACAAGCCGGACGTGTTCGACGAACAGCCGTCCGTGCGAAATGTCTATCCGCACGAGATTCCCTGCCTGTATGCGCGGCATGTCCGCGGACTATCGGTAAGGGGAAGCTTTACAGTGGACGCTTCCCTGAAGGATACCCTGCGTCAATGGGAAATTCTCGAGGACTGTACCGGCTGCAGCATAGAAGTGGAAAAGAACAGAGGATAAGGCAAGCCGATTTCGGTTATTGGCTGCCGATTTAAGCGAGAAGGGCTCTGGACGATTGATTGTCCAAAGCCCTTCCTGTTTCTTCCCCTTCTTCGGGCATATTACATTTCGCAGCCGAAACGAACGCATCCTTGCCGAACATACTCACCGAACCGCAGTGAAAAAGAACCGGGGAAATGGAAAAAGGATGGTGCCGTTTTTCTGCTTTGGATAGGCCGAAACCACCTGCCGATAGACCTCTTCCTCAAACCTCCCCTGGTCTTTCTCAGACAGTGCATCCAAATATGGACGCATCCCGGTCCCCCGGTACCATTCCATAATTTCCTGATGGGAATGGAGCCGATGAAAATAGGTCGTCCGCCACATGGTAACGTCTTGGGACAGCTCGGAAAGCAGATGATCATACTCGTATGGGGACAGCGTATAAAAGAAGCGGGGCTTCCCTATTTTTTCACGCCATTCCTCCTGCGAAGCAACGTCCTGCAAAATTCTGTGGATCGGCTCTTCGGTATTCATTGGGATTTGAACTGCCAGGATTCCTCCTTCTTTGAGCAGCGCCATGAGGGTACGAAGCAATACGGGATGATCCGGAATCCATTGCAGACAGGCGTTGGAAAAGACGATATCAAATTTCCGGTCCCAGCCGGCCAGCTCCGTCTGGGCGTCGCACAGGAGAAAATCCAGATGCGGATAGACGGAGCGGGCCGATTCGATCATGTTTTTGGATCGGTCGATCCCGAGGATAGAAGCATTGGGATAGGCTTCATGCAGGATTTCCGTGCTGTTTCCAGGGCCGCAGCCGACGTCAAGGACGGCGGCAGGGTCTGTATACTCGATTCGGTTTACCAAATCAATGGCCGGCTGGGTTCGCTGTGCTTTGAATTTTAAGTATTGTTTTGAGCTCCAATCAGACATAATGCACCTCCACACCGTGAAAGACATGATTTGTTTTTATCCTATCATATCCGTAAAAAGAAGTCGATCGCTTTTTGCAATCGGCTCCTTTTAGTCCATATCGTCTTTCTCATCCAACATACAATAAAAACAAAACGAAGGGGTGTTCCGATAAACGGAGCGATCCTGTACGGCACATAAAGGCCAAGGAACCACCCAAGCCATCGAAGGAATGCATACAGCTATGAATCCATTCGGATCAATTGCGCTATGCAATGCAATGTCTTTCCGATGTGCCCGCAAGCAGGCGTCTAATCATGGTAAATTGCCTTTGTACAAAAAACATAAGCCAATAAGGCATGTACCATCCGCATCGGCGCACATCCATTTCGGAAGCGTCCTTAATAAGATAATCGCAGGAAAACGATATGGCTGCCCAAGTACTCTAAGCTAAAACATTGTGGATCGTAGTTTTGCTTCTTTATAAATTAAGAAAAATAGCAACCATTCTCCATTTTTGGAAGGATAAACACTGTTTTTTAAAGGTTTTCTTGTTGACATTTGGAAAATTTAAGTGTAAAATTTTCACTATAATAAACTAAAAAGTTCAATATTATTATCTATTATAAACCTTATTAGGAAAGGGGTGAGTCCAATGGGCCAGGATAATGTCTTTAAAGAGAGTGAAATAAACCGGTGCTTTCGAAAGGGGAATACAAGATGAAAAAGAAAGTCCTTTCTCTGTTGGCCGCCGCAACTTTGTGCATGGGCTTAATGGTCGTGCCGTTTCATGCTTCTGCGGCCACACCAATACGAGATGATATAAATGGGATCAGTTGCTATGCAAGTGTTTCTACATCATCTACCTATGCTAGTGCACTCACTCAATTTGGTTCGACGGCAGATTATATTTCTACCGAAGTAACATTCCACTATGGGTATGGTTCATATGACTATCGTGTATCCGGTGATAACGATGGAACTGGTACGAATGCAGTATCTGCATATGCGTACAAAAATGGCTCTCATACCTATATTCAAATTTTAGGAGCCAGCGGAAACCATTATATTCGTTATGGAAATCTATTCTTTAATCCTCCTGGTGGAACCTCAACTGGAACCCCGTAACTTTTAATATGCATTAAAATAGAATAGCGGGAAGCAACAAGGCTTCCCGCTATTCTAAGCCATTAATGGAAAGGATGGTGTTATATTTTATGAATCGTTCCATCCGGACTATTTGCATTTGTATATCCGTTTTATTAATCTGTTCAGCCTGTCAAAACAATGTTCCCCTTGACTTCAGTGTGGAATATAATCCAACCACGGATTTTCAATACAACCTAGAATATGACGATTTGGGGCTTAGCTACATAACGGAATCGCCAGACGGTTTCTATTTTATCGACGGAATTTATCTTTACTACCTGGATAAAGAAACCCTTAGCCCTGTCCACCTTTGCAAAAAAGCGGATTGCCTGCATGACAAGGAAACGGTTCCCTAT
>CAJFTS010000049.1 GCA_904420015.1 uncultured Clostridia bacterium | reverse complement strand
GGGTCGCGGATGGCGCCGCCCAGGCAGGTGGCCGCGCCGCCGAAGGGCTCGATTTCGGTGGGATGGTTGTGGGTTTCGTTTTTAAACTGCACGAGCCAGGTTTCTTTTTCCCCGTCGATCTCGATGGGAACTTCAATGGAACAGGCGTTGATCTCCTCCGACTCATCCAGATCCGGGATCATCCCCCGTTTTTTGAGCAGCTTCGCGCCGATGCAGGCCATGTCCATCAGGCAGACGGTTTTCTCCCGGTCGCCGTAGACCTCCTTGCGCGCGTCGTAATAGGCCTGCAAAGCCTCTTCGATGGCGGCGGTGATCTCCGCCTTCTCAATTTCAATTTTTTCGAGTTTTGTCAAAAAAGTAGTATGCCGGCAGTGGTCCGACCAATAGGTGTCGATCACCCGCAGCTCGGTCACCGTGGGGTCCCGGTGCTCCTTGGTGGCGAAGTAGTCCCGGCAGAATTCCAGGTCCTCCACGCTCATGGCAAACCCCATCTGCTTCCAGTAGGCGGCGATCTCGTCGGGATTCATCTCGACAAACCCATCCACCCGCTTGACGTTTTCCGGCGTTTCCACGTCCATATCCAGCGTCCGGGGCTTTTCTAAGGAAGCCAGACGGGATTCCACGGGATTGACCAGGTATTCCTGCATCCGGGTCATGTCCTCCTGGGACAGGTCGCCCTTTACCGCATACATCCGGGCGTTGGCAACCTCGGGGCGCTCCCCCTGGGTGAGCAGCTGGACGCACTGGGCGGCGGAGTCTGCCCGCTGGTCGTACTGGCCGGGCAGGTATTCCACCGCAAACACCCGGTATTCCCCGCCCACCGGCCAAGTATCCAGGGTGACGGTATCCTGGTTGGGCTCGGAAAGGATGGTGCCCTTGGCCGCGTCGAATTCCGCGCGGCTGAGGCCCTGCACGTCGTAACGGTTGGCGAAGCGCAGGCCGGTCAGGCCCTTGATTCCCAGATTTTCTTTCAGATCGGCCAAAATGTGGCCCGCCTCAATGTCGAAGCCGGGCTTCTTTTCCACGAATACGCGGATGACATCTGACATAGCGCAAACTCCTTACTTCTTTGCCCGCCGGGCGGGCGTAATGGGAACGGCTGCATGTACCGCTCTATTTTATCATAAATACGGCGTGAAAAAAAGGCTTTGCACCCCAAAAGAATCGAGATTTCAGAATGCGTTCACAAATTTGGCGGGAGACCTCGATTGGAAGGGGGAAAATGCACTTGAAAATCCGCAATAACTGGGGTAAAATTTACATTTACCAATAAGGAAATCCGCCGCGTTCTGGCGGCGTTGAGCGGAGGCGCAGATGGACGATTTTTTACGGCGCACCTGGGTACAGGTGGACTTGGATGCCATTCGGCATAATTATCAGGAAATCCGGCGGGCGGTCAACCCACAGGCGGGGATGATGGCGGTGGTCAAGGCGGACGGCTACGGCCACGGCGCGGTGTACGTGGCCAGAGAGCTGGCGGACTGCGGGGCGGACTGGTTTGCGGTGTCGAACATCGAGGAAGCGGTGGAGCTGCGGCTGGCGGGACTTACCCAGCCGATTTTGATATTAGGCTACACCCCGCCGCAGATGGCCGGGGAGCTTGCCCGTCATCGGATATCCCAGACGGTGTTTTCCGCCTCCTACGGCGAAGCCCTGTCCAAGGGCGCCGCAGAGGCGGGCGTGGCGGTGAACGTTCATGTGAAGATTGATACCGGCATGAGCCGCTTAGGCTTTTTCTGCCAGCAGGAGGACTGCGCCGCGTCCATCGGGGAGGCGGCGCAGGTCTGCGCTCTGCCGGGGCTTGTGCCGGAAGGGATCTTTACCCATTTCGCCGTGTCCGACGAAGGGGAAGAGGGAGAGGCCTTTACCCGCCGCCAATTCGAACAGTTTTGCCGGGCGGTGGACGGCCTTCGTGAAAAGGGCGTCCGGTTTCGCTACCGCCACTGCTGCAACAGCGCGGGGGTGCTCTGTTACCCGGACATGAATCTGGACCTGGTCCGCCCGGGAATCATCCTCTACGGCCTTGCGCCTTCGGGCAAGTGTAAGGATGTGCTGTCCCTTCGCCCGGCGATGGAGCTCAAAAGCGTCATTTCCATGGTCAAGGAGATCGGCCCGGCCGCCACCGTCAGCTATGGCCGCACCTATACGGCCGAAAGGGCGATGCGCGTGGCCACCGTGCCGGTGGGGTATGCCGACGGGTATCCGCGGCTTGCCTCCTCCAAGACCAAGGCGCTGGTGGCGGGAAAGCCCGCCGATGTGGTGGGCCGGGTATGCATGGATCAGCTGATGCTGGATGTGACCGGTATCCCGGAGGCAAAGGAAGGGATGACGGTGACCATGTTCGGCCGGGACGGGGAGGCGTTTCTGCCGATTGAAGCCTTGTCCGACGCGGTGGGAACCATTCCGTATGAAACCGTCTGCCTCATCGGCAAGCGGGTGCCCCGGGTATATGTGAAGGACGGCAGGGTGATCGGGGTGGCCGATTACCTGAAGGCGGGCGAATGATGGGATTTCGTCAGATTATCTAAAAGAACCCGCCCCTTTGGTGCGTAAAAGCGGGAAAGCCGGCCTTGCGCCGGGGGAAAAACACGAGTATAATAAAGGACAACATCAAATTCAGTAGATTTTGGAGTAAGGAAGGGTATTTATGGCAAACATTAAAGTGGAACTGACCAAATCCCCCAAGCCGAAGCCGGCGGACGAATCCAAGCTGACCTTCGGCGACGTGTTTACCGATCATATGCTTATTGTCGATTACGACGAGGGCCAGGGCTGGCATGACGCGCGTATCGTCCCCTACGGCCCCCTTTCCCTGGATCCGGCGGCCATGTGCCTGCACTACGGCCAGGAAGTGTTCGAGGGTATGAAGGCTTACCGGGCCGACGACGGCCGGGTGCTGTTGTTCCGTCCCCAGGAGAATTTTAAGCGCTTAAACCTTTCCAACGACCGGCTGTGCATCCCGCCGGTGGACGAGGCGTTTATGCTCGAGTGCCTGGAGAAGTTCGTTTCCATCGACGCCGACTGGATTCCCAAGGCGCCGGATACCTCTTTGTATCTGCGGCCCTTTATCATCGCCGTGGACCCCCATTTGGGCGTGCGCGCGGCGAACCACTACCTCTTTATGGTTATCGCTTCCCCGGTGGGCCCCTACTATCCCGAGGGCCTGGACCCGGTGAAGATTTATGTGGAAACCAAGTATGTCCGCGCGGTCAAGGGCGGCACCGGTTTTACCAAGACCGCGGGCAACTATTCCTCTTCCCTGAAGGCCCAGTACGAGGCCAAGGAGAAGAACTATACCCAGGTGCTTTGGCTCGACGGGGTGGAACGCAAGTACATTGAAGAGGTCGGCACCATGAACGTCTTTTTCAAGATTGACGGCGAGATCATTACCCCGTCGCTGGACGGTTCCATCCTGGGCGGCATCACCCGCAAGTCGGCCATTGAGCTGATGCGGGGCTGGGGCATGAAGGTGACCGAACGCCGCCTGTCCATCGACGAGCTGGCAAAGGCCTATGACGACGGTAAGCTGGAGGAAGCCTTCGGCACCGGCACGGCCGCGGTCATCTCTCCCATCGGCCACCTCAACTGGGGCGACACCAAGATCATGAACATCAACAACGGTGAGATCGGCCCGGTGTCCCAGCGGCTCTACGACGAGCTGACCGGCATCCAGTGGGGCAAGGTGGAAGACAAGTACGGCTGGACGGTTACCGTGAAATAAGCAACAAAAGAAGAGCCGGGCGGCAGGAAAACCTGCCGCCCGGTTTTTGATCGGTGCGGTTTCGTTTGATTTTGGGCGAACCTGCGAAATGGTCAAACGAGAACCCCGAGATACTTTAATATGGTAATGCCGTCGCGCATTCCACAGCGGTAGGCGTGCTCTTCCTGCTGCCCGCTTGCCTCGTAGAGCAGCTCGAAGCATTCTTCGACAAACGCTCTTTCGTCCTCGGTCAGCATGGTATCGCAATCCCGCTCCATCTGCTCGAGCTTTTCCTCCAGAAGCTCATAGGTTTTGGTGTGCCGGAATTCCGTAGCCGCGTGGCTCAAAAGCTCGTCTACGAAAAAATCCCATTCTTTTTTCATTTGGTTGCGTCCTTTCCTGGTTAAGATCCAACAACGCTTGAAAGGCGCGGCGGCGCATGGTATAATAGTTACGCCGCACCTGCCTTTTGGCGGTTGTTGGTTTTGGGGAAGCGGTGGTGACTTTGTTGAGTAGTGCGCCGCTTCCTTCATTTTTTGAGGTCGTCCTTTAACTTCTTAATACTCCGTTCTACCGCTTCCGTTCGATTGACCGCTTCTTGCGAACAGTATTCTTCGAGAATCCGTTTGCTCTCATCGTTGATGCGAACGTTAAGCTTGTGAGGGCGAGGATTATCCGTAGGGCGCCCCATTTTTTTGGACGGCATAGCATCACCTCACTTTTGCCGCGCAAAATAAACATAAGGGATTGTACGACAAAAGTCAATGAAATTGAGAAAAATAAATTGAATATTATTATGTTTCACATGCGATTCAATCTATTAGAAAAAATACCAAGTGGCAGATTTCTCTGCCGCCTGGTATTTGGTTAGCCAGGGTTTTGAGTTTGAATCGGGATAAAAGAGCGAAATGGTTGTGAGAAAACCTCAAGTATTTCAGCATGGTGATGCCGATGAGTATGATGGTTTCTTCATTTTTTGAGGTCGTCCTTTAACTTCTTAATCCCGCGCCGGGCTGCTTCTGCTTTGTTGACGTTCTTTTCTTCGCAGTAGGCGGTCAAGATTTCTCTGCATTCCTGATCGAGACGGACAAACAAAGGCGTATCTTTGGGATTATCCGTAGGACGGCCCATTTTGGAGCTTGTCAAGGGTTCACCTCCTTTTCGATATTCAAAATACTAGCATATATGTATATCAAAAGTCAATAAAATAGATTGAATATTAATAAATTTCACGTGCAATTCATTTTGTTAAACGATAAACCAGGTGGCAGGTTTCCCTGTCGCCCGGTTTTTCGTCAGTGTTTGAGGCCGTTTTTCAGCTTCTTAACCCCTCTGCGCACCGCTTCCATTTTGGAGACATTTTCTTGCTTGCTGTATTGCTCAAGGATGCTTTTGCATTCGTCATCGAACTTTACCGTCATCTGGTGCGGTTTCGGGTTGTCGGTCGGGCGGCCTATTTTTTCGTTCTCAATTCAGCACCAATACCGGGAGGAAAGGAGACGCGCCGCTTATGGCTCAGACGCTGCGCTTTGTCGTCCCGCCGGAATCGGACGGGGTGAAACTCAAGGTGTTCCTGCGGGGGTACTGTGCGCTCTCCTACCGGCTGATGGTCAGCCTCAAGCATGTGGAAAACGGCATCACGGCAAACGGCGGGTACATCCGGGTGATCGACCGGGTGCGTGCAGGGGACGTCGTCGAGCTGCACATTCCCGACGATTCCCGCCCGGCCGCCCCTATCCCGGACAAGCGTTTCCAGGTGCTTTACGAGGACGACCAGGTTCTGGTGCTGGATAAGCCGCCCGCCATGGCGGTGCATCCGTCCCCGGGGCATTACGACGGGACTCTTGCCAACGCCGTGGCCGCTTACCTGGAGGAAAAGGGGGAACGTGGGGCCTTTCGCCCCATCAACCGCTTAGACCGGGATACCTCCGGCATCGTGGTGGCGGCGAAAAATGCGTACGCGGCGGCAAGGCTGCACGGGCAGGTGGAGAAGGAATACGTGGCGGTGGTCGACGGGGTGCTGACAGGAGAAGGAACCGTTGATCTGCCCATCCGGCGCCGGGAGGGTTTCGGCGTCATGCGGGAGGTGGGCGAGGGCGGCGCCCGGTGCGTCACCCACTGGAGGGCGGAGGAAAGCGGACGGGGGATGACCAAGCTCTCCATCCGCCTGGAAACGGGGCGCACCCATCAGATCCGGGTGCATTTTTCCCATCTGGGAACGCCTTTGGTGGGGGATACCATGTATGGAACCGCCAGTCCCTTGATTGCCCGCCAGGCTCTTCACTGCCGCAGGGCGTCTTTTTTGCACCCGGTTACCGGCCAGCCGGTTAACGTGGTCAGCGAATACCCGCCCGATATGCAGGCGCTTTTCGCCGTGATGAGACAGGAGGAATGAGTGATGTCGGCCATACTCGGCCCATACCTGCTGGGGCTGCGCATGCTGCGCAGCCGTGGAGGGGAAAACAGCGCCGCAGGAAAGGCCCTTCTGCTGGGCGTCCAGGGAGAGGAATTTTTGCGGCAACGCCGCCGGCCTTTTGGACGGGAAGAGGCGCCGCTGTGCGGCCTTGCCGATTATGTGAACGGGCTTTCGGTTAAAGGGCTTCTGGCGCAGGGAACCGCCTTTGCGAACAGCCATCCCCAAAAAGAGGCCCTCATTCGCGCCTATCTGAAGGGGCTGCTGTGCCACCGGGCTTATTCGGAAGCAATCGGCCCTTTCCTGCGGGCCGCCTTGTCGGCTTACAAGCAATTGGACGAGCCGGTACGGGCAATGGAGCTGGACGGGGATCTGCCCGCCCGGGTAGAGGCGGTGTATGACATTTTGCTGCTCCGTTACGAAACCGGGAAGCTGCCCTTTGAGGTTTCGCTGAAGGAAACCTGGCCAAAGGAACCGGCACTCTGGCGGGACGTTTCCCAGCTTTATGCAAAAGGGCTGGCCGGACGGGAGGGTGCGGTGGAGACACAGACGGTTTTCGAAGCCATGGAAAACCGGAGGCGGTGGATGCGCCTGCTCAACAACCGCACCACCTTCAAACGCTCCGCTTTGGGTGTTTGGGAAGGGTTTCTGCGGCGAAAGGGAGCGGTCACCGCACGGATGCATCCGCTGACCGAGCCGGACGGCTTTGATTATGCAAATGTGGAAGCGGGGGCATGGCAGGATCCTCTCTCCCCAGGGGAAGAGCGCCATGAAAGCCTCTTCGACCGGTTTGAGCAAGCGGTTGAAACAGCGGGGCGGTGGATGGACACCTATATATAAGAATAATAAGCCGTATGTTGAGACGGCGAATCCGAGGGAGGAACCCGACCATGAATAAAATTGCGAGCTTTCAAATCGATCATACCAAGCTGACGTGCGGTATGTATCTGTCCCGCGTGGACGGGGATGTGGTCACCTATGACATCCGCACCCGCCGGCCGAATATGGAAGAGGTGATGGACACGGGGACCGCCCACACCGTCGAGCATATTTTTGCCACCCTTGCCCGCAATTCCGACGTATCCGGCCATGTAATCTATTTCGGCCCCATGGGCTGCCGGACCGGCTTTTATCTGCTGGTGCGGGACCTGCCGCACGACGAGGCCATTGCCCTTGTAAAGGCATGCTTTGCCAAAATTGCAGTCTGGCAGGAAGCGATCCCCGGCGCGACTGCCGTCGAATGCGGCAACTATTCCGATCAAAATCTAAAAGGAGCCCGCGCTGAGGCTGCAAAAATGTGCCGCATTCTGGAAGGATGGCAGGCAGAATCCCTGGCATATCCAGCATAAACTATGTGTATTCGACAAAAAGAAAGAAGAACTTCTGGGCAACTCGTACAAACATTTTCAAGAAGGTTACAAAAGGGTTGCAATTCTGTAACCTTTGGATATAATAGATAATGGTTGTTACAGAAATGTAACCTTTACGAGCTTCCCGAAAGGAGTGATTCGATGCCCACAAATGCTGGCAACAACTCGTTTGAGGAATGCAAGTCGAAGAAAAGACTTACGATAAAACGAAATGTTTGCAAGTACCGGGTCAAGGGCGAAGCGATTGCAAGCTTTGCAAAGCTGCCTGCGAAGAGATCGGCGAAGGCATATGTGCTGGTGGCGGCGCAGGCGGCGAAATACGCCGGCACGGTAACCGCAAAGGGCTTGAAAGCGGCGGGTGTCGTTGCGGGCCGGGCATGTAAACCGATTGGCAAGAAGCTGTATCCAGTTGCCGATTATGTCGTGCTTCAAAATGCACGTAAGATTAGAGAGGAATTCAAAGAGGTGCGCAGCGGCTTTGCCGTCGCCGTGAGCGGCCTGAGAGAAGCGGCCCGCGATGGAAAGCTGGCTGTGGTCAAAACCTTCGGCCTGCTTGCGAAAAAGGCGGTTTGCCGGCATCGCAAGATTTTTACCACGGCGATCAATTATACCCTGCCGGTTGTCTGCGCGTTTTTAATTATTCCGATGATTACGGCGTGGTCCTCCGCGACCTATGCTTTGAGCGTTACCTATGACGGCCAGGTGCTGGGATACGTGGCGGATGAGAGCGTGTTCAATCAGGCGATCGGACAAGCACAGGCGCGTATCGTCGATGTGGAAGAGGGCTTTGCTCTCAATCAGTTCCCGAATTATACCCTTGCCAAGGTGGAAACCGATGAAGAGTTTATGGATGCGGACACCTTGACGGAAAAGATTTTGGAAGCATCCAGCGACGTGGTCGGCAGCGCCAGCGGCCTGTTTGTGGACGGTGCGTTTGTCGGCGCGGTGGAGGACCGCGGCGCGGTGGAAACCTATCTGGCTTCCGTGCTCAACTCCTATGCCACCGGGACCGAGGGCGAGCGGGTCGAATTTATGAAGGACATCCAGTTTGTGGACGGCCTTTACCCGAAGGATACCGTTGTCTCTCAGGATGAGATGCAGACCAAGCTTAGTTCCAACGTTTCCGAGCAGCAGCTGTATACCGTGCAGACCGGCGATACGCCGGACGGCATTGCCGCGCAGTACGGCATCAGTGTCGAGCAGCTTCGCCTGCTCAACCCCAATCTGGACGATTTGATGTATACCGGCAATCAGGTGCTGGTCGCGGCGCAGCAGCCGTGGCTGGGCGTCAAGCTGGTACGCAGTGAGGAAGAGATCCGTTCCATCGCCTATGAGGAAGAGACGACCGAGAACAGCAAACAGTACAAGGGCTATGAAAAGGTCGTAACGGCAGGCGAAAACGGTGAGGAAAAGGTCACCTATGAAGTGGTATATGTAAACGGCATCGAGACCGGCCGTACGGTTACCTCCACCGAGCTTCTGAAAGCACCGGTCAACGAAGTGACCGAGATTGGAACGAAGCAGAAGCCGGCAGCATCCACCCGCAGCTCCGCTCCGGTGCAGGTCATTCAGGGCAACGGCATTTCTACCGGCACCTTTGTATGGCCGGTGGCGGCCGGCCGGCTTTCCAGCGGCTTTGGTTACCGCTGGGGCAGCCTGCATGACGGGTTAGATTTGGCGGCTCCCGCCAATTCTCAGATCGTCGCTGCCGACGGCGGCACGGTCATTCAGGCGGGCTGGAAGGCAGGCGGTTACGGCTACTGCGTGTTTATCGACCATGGAAACGGCGTGGTGACGAAGTACTACCACATGAATGCCGTAGCTGTGGCGGTGGGACAGCAGGTCAGCCAGGGTCAGCTGATTGGTTATGTGGGCAATACGGGGTATTCCTTTGGAAACCACTGTCACTTTACGATTACCATCAATGGAACGGCAGTGAATCCAGCACCTTACCTGGGCATCTAGTAGATACCGTTTGAAATCGTAGATTTTTGTGTGTTTTTTGCCAAAATCCTCGTCTGTCGGCGAGGATTTTGGCATGTTTTTTAGAGGCGGATTTCGAATGAAAAAGAGCGGCGCGTTGCATACTAATTTTGCGGTAAGTTTGGATGCAAAGATTAAAAATTTGTAATAAATATTTACTTTAATTTTTCATTCCATGGTGCTATAATACCGACGTACGAATTTTAAGGGGTGTAAGCGTTTGGATAAATTTGTGATAACCGGCGGCAACCCGCTGAAGGGTGAAGTGACCATCAGCGGTGCAAAAAATGCGGCGGTTGCCATCATTCCCGCAGCCATTCTTTCCGACGGCATTTGCCGGATTGAAAATATACCGAACATCAGCGACGTATCCATGATCAGCCGTATTTTGTCCGAGCTGGGCGCTCAGATTCGTCTGGTCAACAAAAATACCATTGAAATTGATCCCAAACATATTCACACGGCGGTGGTTCCGTATGAGATGGCCCGGAGAATGCGCGCATCCTATTACCTGATCGGCGCGCTGCTCGGCCGTTTTTTGCATGCGAGGGTGTCCCTGCCGGGCGGCTGCAATTTCGGTGTGCGCCCCATTGACCAGCATCTCAAGGGCTTTGCCGCATTGGGGGCGAGCTGGTCGCTGGATCAGGGAATGGTGGACGTAAAGGTGGATAAGCTGATCGGAAGCCAGATCTATCTGGATGTGGTTTCGGTAGGCGCCACCATCAACATTATGCTCGCCGCCGTCAAGGCGAAGGGCCTGACGGTGATTGAGAATGCGGCAAGGGAGCCGCATATCGTCGATCTGGCAAATTTCCTCAATTCCATGGGCGCCGATATCCGCGGCGCCGGTACCGATGTGATTAAAATCCGCGGGGTGGACCGTCTCAACGGAACCACCTATTCGATCATCCCCGATCAGATTGAGGCCGGCACCTATATGGCGGCCGCCGCCGCCACCGGCGGCGACGTGCTGATTAAAAATGTTATTCCCAAGCACCTGGAGTCCATTACGGCAAAGCTTTTGGAGATGGACGTGGATGTGGTGGAGTATGACGACAGCGTGCGCGTTGTGCGAAGAGGCCCGCTTCACCGGTGCAACATCAAGACCATGCCCCACCCGGGCTTCCCTACCGATATGCAGCCTCAGTTTGCGGTGCTGCTGGCATTGGCCCGCGGGACGAGCATCATCACCGAAGGGGTGTGGGACAACCGGTTCCGCTATGTGGATGAGCTTAGGCGGATGGGTGCGAACATCCAGGTGGACGGCAAAGTCGCGGTTTTCGAAGGGGTGGACGCTTTGCAGGGGGCGCCGATCAAGGCTACCGATCTGCGGGCGGGCGCGGCGATGATTATTGCGGCGCTGGCGGCGCAAGGCGTCACCGAAGTTGAGGAAATTTGCCATATCGAACGAGGTTACGAAAGCATTGAGGAAAAGCTGCAAGCCCTTGGAGCGGATATCCGCCGGGTGCCGGTACAGGTGGCGGTTACCGCAAAGGCTCAATAAGAAAGAGGATTGTTACCAGCCGCCGGTCTGCGCCGACGGCTGAACTTGTATCCGGCTGCTTTTTTAGACGAAAATGCCGGGGAAATCCATGCAAAGGCAGGAAAAGGACAGGAGGATATGGATTGGCCAGGTTTTGTACCCTTTTTAGTTCCAGCAGCGGCAACTGCATCTACATAGGGGCCGGGGAAGGCGGAATCCTCATCGACGCGGGGGTGAGCGCGAAAGCCATGGAGCGCGCGCTTTTGGAACGGGAGATCGACCCGAAATCCATCCGCGCCATCTTCGTTACCCATGAGCATTCCGACCATGTGTCGGGGCTGCGGGTGTTCGCCTCCCGGTATGCGCCGCGGGTCTATGCTTCGGCGGGCACCATGCAGGCGCTGGAGCGGATGAATATCCTAAACGGGAAGTTTGAGACGGTGGTGCTGGACAAAAGCTGTGTGGAGGAGGCGGGCATGCAGGTGTGCGGGTTTCCGATCCCGCATGACTGCGCCCAGGGGCTCGGCTACCGGATCCATACGCCGGATGGGCGGCGGATTGCGGTGGCTACCGACCTGGGCCATATGACCGACGAAATCCGCAGCGCCGTCAGCGGGTGCGACCTAGCGGTGGTGGAATCCAACCATGATGAACGTATGCTGCAAAACGGCCGGTACCCCTATCCGCTCAAACGCAGGATCTTGTCGGACAGCGGGCATCTCTCCAACAACGATTGCGCCAGGGAGCTGGCCGCCTTTGCGCAGACGGGGGTGACCCGGTTCGTGCTGGCCCATCTGAGCGGGGAAAACAACCTGCCGGAGCTTGCGTGGCAGACGGCCCTCAATGCGCTGGAGGCGGCGGGGCTCAGCCGGGGGGAGGATTTCCTCTTGTCGGTGGCGCCCCGCAAAAGCGAAGAAAAGGTGATGGTGTTTTAGGGATGCTGCGGGTTTTTGTACTGTGTGTGGGCACATTAAAGGAGAAATATTGGCGGGAGGCGGCGGCAGAGTATTGCAAACGCCTGTCCTCCTTTTGTAAAATAGAGGTGATCGAGGTAGAGGAATCGCGTCTGCCCGAGCAGCCGTCCGACGCCCAGATTCAGGCGGCGGTGGACGCGGAGGGCAGGCGCCTGCTCGCAAAGGTCCCGGCGCAGGCGAGAATCCTTTCCCTTTGTATCGAAGGCGGGGAGCAGAGCTCTCCGGCCTTTGCCAAAAGCCTCAGCCAGGCACAGGTCGGGGGCGTCAGCTGTGTGGCCTTCCTGATCGGCGGGTCCTGGGGGCTTTCTGAGGAGGTTAAGAGGAAAAGCTGGCGCAAGCTCTCCTTTTCTCCCATGACCTTCCCCCACCAATTGGCGCGGATTCTGCTGCTTGAGCAGCTTTACCGGGCGTTTCAGATCAACGCCGGAGGAAAATACCACAAATAAGGAGGAAATACGGAATGCGACTGCTGATCAAAGGAGCCAACCTGCGGCTTTGCGACGGCGGGAAGGGCGACATCCTCATCGAGGACGGGAAGATTGCCGCGCTGGGCGGGGAGATTCTGGCCGATGCGGAAACCATACAGGCAAACGGATTGCTGGCGGCGCCGGGCTTAGTGGATATGCATGTGCATCTGCGCGACCCCGGCTTTACCCAGAAGGAGGATATTGTAACCGGCTGTCTGGCGGCGGCCTCCGGCGGCGTGACCTCCCTGCTGGCCATGCCCAACACCAACCCGGTTACCGACAACGTCAAGACCATCTTCTATATCTTAGACCGGGCCGAGCATGCCGACGCGCGGGTTTATGTGTCCGCCGCCATCACCAAGGGGCAGAGCGGCCAGGTTTTGACCGACTTTAACGAGCTCAAATGCGCCGGTGCCATCGCCGTCACCGATGACGGCCGGCCGGTGGAGCACGCCTATATGCAGAAAAACGCCATGGAGCGGGCGATGGAAAACGGCCTTTTGCCGATTTCCCACGCGGAGGATTTGTCCCTGGTAAACGGCGGCATTATCAACGAAGGCGCGGTGTCCAAGGCGCTGGGCGTCAAGGGGATTCACCGGGCGTCGGAGGACATCTCCACCATGCGGGAGATTATGCTCAGCGAGTATTACGGTTTTCCCATCCATATCGCCCATGTGAGCACCAAAGGCTCGGTGGAGCTGATCCGGCAGGCGAAAGCGCGGGGGGTTATGGTGACCTGTGAGACGGCCCCCCATTATTTCTCCCTGACCGACCGGATGCTTACCACAAGGGATGCGGATTACCGGATGAATCCGCCGCTGCGGGAGGAGGCCGACCGTCTGGCAATCCTTGCCGGCCTCCAGGACGGCACCATCGACGCCATTGCCACCGACCACGCGCCCCATACGCCTGAGGAGAAGGCGGATTTTGAACGGGCGCCCAACGGCGTGGTAGGGCTGGAAACCTCGCTGGCGGCGGGGATTACCTACCTGGTCAACGAAAACATCATTCCCCTTGAGCGGCTCATTGCGCTGATGTCCACCAACCCTGCCAAGCTTTTGGGTATTGAGGCGGGGAAACTTGCTGAGCGGGAAAACGCGGATTTGATTTTGATTGACCCGGATAAAAGCTGGACGGTCAATCCGGAGGGCTTTTGCTCGAAAGCCCGCAACAGCGCCTTTAAGGGAGCTACCCTCACCGGCCGGGTGATGCTGACCATCTGCCGGGGCAAGGTGGTCATGAGCCGGATGTGAGCGTGGGATGAAGCGGGAGCGGGAGACAATGAAAAATCGGCTGTTGGCGGCCGCGCCGGCTCTCTGCTGCCTGGCGCTGGTGCTTGTACCGGCCGGCAAGACGGCCGCTTATCTTAGCGGCTGGGAGTTTACCTTATATCACGATGATACGTTTTTGGCCGCTGTCACGGCCCTTCTTCTGGTCTCTGCCGTCGGTCTGATAAGGAATAAAACGGCGCTGGGCCGGTGGGGCCGGGCCTTTTCCGCGCTGGTTTTGCCGCTGAGCCTGCTGACGGATTTCTTTTTCCTCTTTCGGGCCAATTGGTTTTCCCTTGTCTGTATGGGAGCGGCCCTGATTTGTGCGGTTTTGCTTTTCCTGCGCAGCCCGGGACAAGCGGCGCTAAAGAGCATTTGCGGCGTTGGGGCGGCCCTGCTGATTCCAGGGCTGCTCCTGGCGGGCTTTGCGGCAAACTTGGCGGCGGGCTTCGGCGCCGAAATGGTAACCGAGACGGTCCCTTCTCCGCAAGGCGGATATGTGGCGAAGGTGATCGTCAGCGACCAGGGGGCTCTGGGCGGGAATACCTTTGTTGAGGTGGAGCGCTGCAGCACCATCCCTCTTTTGATCGGAGAGCTTGCAAAAAGGCCGGATCGGGTCTACCGGGGGAAATGGAGCGAAGCGGTGGAGGTTTTTTGGAGTGCGGAGAATACGGTAACGATCAATGGGAGGACGTATCCGGTTGAGTGACGGCCCGATATGAGATTTGCGGCCTCTCCCTGGGACGGGATGCGTAATCCCCGAGATAGAGAAATACTGCCCGGCAAAGACGGCCGGGGAAAAGGAGAAGAATGCGATGGCACTGGATCGACTGATTGCAAACATCCTTGAAAAGAAGAACCCTACGGTGGCGGGCCTGGATCCGAAGCTCGACTACATTCCGGACTTCCTCAAGGACCGGGCTTTTGAAGAATTCGGCTGTACCCTGGAAGGGGCGGCGCAGGCCCTGCTGCTCTTTAACAAAGGGCTCATTGACGCGCTGTGCGACATTGTTCCGGCGGTAAAGCCCCAGTGCGCCTATTATGAAATGTACGGCTGGCAGGGGATGCGGGCCCTGAAGGAAACCATTACATATGCAAAGGAGAAGGGAATGTTCGTCATCACCGACGGCAAGCGCAACGACATCGGCTCCACCATGGAGGCCTATGCCGCCGCCCATTTAGGCGAGGTGGAGGTGCAGGGGGAACGGGTTTCTCCCTTCGGCTCCGATGCACTGACGGTCAACGGCTACCTGGGAACCGACGGCATTGCCCCTCTTTTGAAGGTATGCAAAGAGAAGGATGCGGGTATCTTTGTGCTGGCAAAGACCTCCAACCCCTCTTCCAGCGAGCTGCAAAACCAGGAAATCCAAGGGGGCGAGCCGGTTTATCTGGTGATGGGCAAGATGTGCGAGGAATGGGGTAAGGAGCTGCCGGGCGAATACGGGTATTCTGGCGTCGGCGCGGTGGTAGGGGCCACCTGGCCCCAGCAGCTTGCCGAGCTGCGCCGGGAGCTGCCCCACACCTTCTTCCTGGTGCCCGGCTACGGGGCCCAGGGGGGCGGGGCAAAGGATGTGGCCGGCGCCTTTGACGAAAGGGGTTTGGGCGCGGTGGTCAATTCTTCCCGGGCGCTGATGTGCGCGTGGAAGAAGGAGGGCTGCCCGCCGGAGGACTACGCTATGGCCGCCCGCAGGGAGGCCGTCCGCATGCGCGACGACATTGCCGCGGCCATCGCGGGCGTTTAAAGGACGAAAAGGAGGGTTCCGATGAAGTATTTACAGGAGATCTGCCCGGTATTAAAAAAGAAGCGGCTGACGGCAGCGGCATACGATGTGACCGTGGCGGCGCCGCAGATGGCGGCGCTCGCCAAGACCGGGCAGTTTGCCCAGATTCGGTGCGAAGGCTTTTCCCTGCGCCGCCCCATCTCCATCTGCGATATGGATCCGCAGAAGGGGACGCTGCGCTTTGTCTTTGAAGTGCGAGGCGAGGGGACCGCATGGATGGCGACGGTTGAGGAAGGGGAAACCCTTGACATCCTGGGCCCCTTAGGAAGAGGGTTTGAGATAACCGACGGCGCAAAGCGGGCGGTCTTTGTAGGCGGCGGCATTGGGACGCCTCCCCTCCTTTCCGGCGCGCGGGTTTACGGGAAAAACGCCACCGTTATTTTGGGCTTTCGCACGGCGGATGCGGTTATCCTGGCCGATGATTTTGAAAAGGCGGGTGCAAGGGTGATGCTCTCCACCGACGACGGCACCGCCGGGCATCCCGGCATGGTGACCGACCTGCTGCTTGAGCGGCTCGGGCAGGGGCCTTGCGATGTGATCTATGCCTGCGGCCCTAAGCCGATGCTCAAGGCGGTGGCCGGCCTTGCCCTTGAACGGGGCATCCCATGCAAGGTTTCCCTGGAAGAACGGATGGCCTGCGGGGTAGGCGCATGTCTGGGCTGCGCATGTAAGACGAAAACCCCCAAGGGCGGGGAACGGTATGCCCAGGTATGCAAGAACGGGCCGGTGTTCGACGCGAAGGAGGTGGTGTGGTGATGGCGGATCTGCGTGTAAATCTCTGCGGGGTAGAGCTGAAAAACCCGGTGATCGGCGCTTCCGGCACCTTCGGCTACGGACGGGAGTACAACGAATTCTTCCCGGTGAGCCGGATGGGCGGGGTCTCCTGCAAGGGGACGACGCTGGAGGAACGGATGGGCAATCCTCCTCCGCGGGTGGCGGAAACCCCGGCGGGTATGCTCAATGCGGTTGGCCTGCAAAACCCCGGGGTGAAGCGGTTCATTTTAGAAGGGATCCCGTGGCTAAAAAAGCAGGGTACGGCGGTTATCGCCAACGTGGCGGGCAGCTCGGTGGACGACTATCGGGAGATTGTGGAAATCCTGTCGGATACCGATGTGGATATGATCGAGGTAAACATCTCCTGCCCCAATGTAAAGGCGGGCGGGGTGCAGTTCGGGACTACCTGTGCAGGCGCGCAGGAGGTGACGAGGGCGGTGCGCGGGGTAAGCCGCAAGCCCTTGATGATTAAGCTGACCCCCAACGTCACCGACATTGCGGAAATTGCCGCGGCGGTGGAAGCGGAAGGGGCCGACTGTGTTTCCCTGATTAATACCCTTTTGGGGATGCGTATCGACATCCATACCCGCCGCCCCGTTCTCCACAACAATACCGGAGGGCTGTCGGGGCCCGCAGTGCTGCCGGTGGCGGTGCGCATGGTGTGGCAGGTGGCCAGCCGGGTAAAGATCCCGGTCGTCGGCATGGGCGGCATCGCCAAGTGGCAGGATGCAGTGGAAATGATGCTGGCGGGCGCGTCGGCCGTCCAGATCGGCGCGGCCAATTTCACCGATCCCTTTACGCCGGTGAAGGTGCTGGAAGGGCTGGAGCAATACCTGGATGACAACGGCATCGAACGGGTCGGGGACATTGTGGGAAAGGTAAAGCCCTGGTAATGGGACAAAAGAAACGGCAAAAGAAGGGGAACGCCTGGAAAACAGGCGGTTCCCTTCTTTTGAAGCGAGTTACTTAGAGGGGGAACGAAAATGACAAGGCTTTATATCGTCCGCCACTGCGAGGCGGAAGGAAACATTCTGCGCTATTTTCAGGGGCATACCGATGGGAAGGTGAGCGAGAAGGGGAGGCAGCAGTGCGATTTGCTGGCAAAGCGGTTCCAGGCGATTCCCATTGAGGCGGTGTACACAAGCCCTCTTTCCCGGGCGGTGTTTACCGCCGAAGCGGTCAACCGCTACCACGGCCTTCCTTTGCAGCGCAGGGATGGGCTGATCGAGATCAACGGCGGCCACTGGGAGAAGGTCAAATGGGCGGACCTTCCCGGCCTGTACCCGCAGGAGGCGGACGCCTGGGCCAACCGTCCCTGGGAATGGGCGCCGAAGGATGGCGAACCGATGCGGACGGCCTACGAACGGATCTGGAAGGCGGTTTTGGAGATTGCGCAAGAAAACCAGGGGCATACGGCGGCGGTGGTGGCCCATGGCGGCGTCATCCGCAACCTGCTCACCCGGATCAAATTCGGCAGGATTGAGGAGATGAACCGGCAGGGATGGTGCGACAACACGGCGGTGACGGTTTTGGATTTCGACGAGTCCTACCAGCCGACCTTGGTGGCGGAGAATGACGTGACCCATCTGACCGAGGGAATGTCCACCCTGGCCGGCCAGCGTTGGTGGAGAGGGGAAAACTTTTCGAAATTTGAGTGAGGAGGCAGACCCATGCGGATTTTGGCGGTGGATTTGGGAGACGTGCGCACCGGGATTGCGGTATGTGACCGGCAGGAGCTCTTGGCATCGCCGGTGTGCGTCGTTACCGAGCGGGACCGGGAACGGCTGCTTGAAAAGGTAACGAAGTATGCCAAAGAGGAGCGAGCGGAAGAGATTGTGGTGGGCTATCCGAAAAATATGGATGGTACGGCGGGAGAAAGCGCCCGCAAGTGCGCCGCCTTTGCCGAGCGGCTGGGACAGGCTTCCTCTCTTCCGGTTCGGCTGTGGGATGAACGGTGCACCACCATGTCCGCCATCGGGTATTTTAACGCCACCGATACGAGAGGGAAAAAGCGCAAGGCCGCTATCGATGCGGCGGCGGCTACCATTATCCTGCAGGATTATCTGGATTACCGCAAAAATCAAAGAGATGCCGCATCCAAATAAAGAGGAGAAACACATATAAACGGACCGTCGTTCCTGTGTTTTGCTGCTTATTATAAAAAAGGACACAAAAGAGCAGGGCCAATGGATTGTAAATGTGTGTAAAAAGTGGGTTTGAGCCGAATTTCAAAAAAAACGGTCGAAATTGGTTGACAAGCCTTTTGATATTTGCTATTATAGTCAAGCACCGAACGGGAGGCCAGCAAGATGGCCAAAAAGGTGGTGCGATGGACCTTGAAAATTAAACAACGTG
>CAJFTS010000048.1 GCA_904420015.1 uncultured Clostridia bacterium | reverse complement strand
CACGTTGTTTAATTTTCAAGGTCCATCGCACCACCTTTTTGGCCATCTTGCTGGCCTCCCGTTCGGTGCTTGACTATAATAGCAAATTCAGATTTCTTTGTCAATGGTTTTTTCAAAAAAAATTTGAAAAAATCGAGAAAATCGAAAGGTTTTTTCAATGGCAGGATTTTCACATAACTCTTGCACGCTTTATCCGCCTAGGGTTTCCGGTTTTTTGTATGAAATCACAATCAGGCAAAAAGTACAGGCATTTTGAAGGGAGGGATTACGTAAGCCGGCTTCGGACTATCCAAAAAATAGATTTTTATATGCAGGCCCAAGCCCCCTTCAGCTCCAAGAGGGCCTACCCACCCTATCGCTTTCGGCAGCGGCCCGATGCAGCCCGAATCCCTCCACAGCCGTCCCTTTTATTTCGCCGCCCGCTTGCAGGCTTCCCCAATAACCTCCCGGGCCGTCCTTAGCTCCTTCGGGATGTCGATCTTCTGGGGACATTGGGGGATGCACGCGCCGCACTCAATGCAGTTTTCCGCACGCTGCTGGGGCTTCATCTCCTTTTTATACCGCCAATAGGTATGGCCGTCGCAGTCAAACTTGCCCTGCTCATTATATATGTAAAAGACCTGGGGGATGTTGACGCCCTGAGGACATGCGCTCACGCAGTACCGGCAGCCGGTGCAGGGGACGCTGGGCTTGGCGGCGATGGCGGCGAGCACCTCGTCGATTACGTCGTACTCCTTTTGGGTAAGGGGAGCGAAGTCCTCAAAGACAGCGGTGTTCTCCTGGGCCTGGGCGATGGTGGAGGCGCCGGTCAGGATCACGTCCACATAGGGAAGGGATCCCACCCAGCGGTAGGCGAGGCTGGCTGGCGTAATGCCGGGCAGCCGGCTTGTAATGATATCCTGGGCATAGGGGGGCAGGGAGGCGAGCATCCCGCCCCGCATGGGCTCCATGACGATGATGGGAATCCCTCGGTCAGCCAACATGCCGTAAAGCTCCCCCGCCCGCAGGGAAGAGGTCCAGTCAAAGTAATTAAGCTGGATCTGGACAAAGTCCCAGTCCGGCTGGTCCTTTAAAATCTTCTCCAGGGCCTCGGGGGAATCGTGGAAGGAGAAGCCGGCGAACCGGATGCGCCCCTGCCGTTTGAGCTCCTGCTGGTACTGGGGGACGCCGATGCTTTTAAAAAACTCCCACCGCTTGGCGTTCATGGCGTGGAGCAGGTGGAAGTCGATGTAATCCATCCCCAGACGTGCAAACTGCTCCTCGGTGACGGCTTTGTACGCCGCTTCGGACGGATATTCCTGAAAGGGAAGCTTATCGGCCAGGAAAAACCGGTCCCGCGGGAACCTGCGCAGCACCCCGGCCAGCATCTCCTCCGACTCCCCATTGTGATAAGGGTAGGCGGTATCGAAGTAGTTCACACCCGCCTCATACATATGCTCGATCATCCGGGTGGCCTCCGCCCGTTCAATCTTCCCGTCTTTTTCCGGCATCCGCATGGCGCCGAAGCCGAGGCGGCTTACCGTCACGCCTAAGGATGGAATCTCTCGTTGGAACATGGTACTTTCCTCCTATTCCTATGGAAAGGGCGGGGAAACACCCCGCCCCGCCTTTTGCTGTTTGTCTGCTTATTGGTCTATGGTCAGTTCTCCCGCCGTGTAGCTGCCGCTTTCTCTCGAGAGGATGAAGTCGGAAAAGCCTGCGTCGGTCAGGGCCGCAATCTGCCCGGACAGATCGTCGCTGTCCGCGTCCAGGATACAGGTGGGCTCCACCCCGGCCGCATTCATCCCCGCCGCCAGGGCCTCGATAGCAGCGGCCGGATCCGCAGAGGGATCGGCGATGGTTTCCTCTCCGACCACCAGGTTCCTGCCCAGCTGGGAGATTCGAAGGTCCACTACCATATCTGCGCCGCTCCAGGTAACCGGATTGACGGAGCCGTAGATGGTATTTTCCCCGCCGGCGGCCGCCAGCCCGTCGCTTAGTACCCGAACGGTGACGTCCTTCGCCTCCATGGCGTCACGCATCTGGGTGACGAAATTCATCAGCGCCTGGGACTGGCTGACGCTCGAGGAGGCAGCGCCGTAATAGGAGGCGGAGCTGTTGTTGTCAGGGAATTGGACGTTTGCCAGCAGGATCTCTGAAAAGCCCATATCCGCCGCTTCACCAGCAATGTCAATCAGGTAATTCTTTGCCGCGTCCGCATAAGGATTGAGCCATGCCTTGCCGTTTGTGGTCGAGTCGAGCCAGATCAAAGAGGGGTTGGGCCGGTACATAACCGCCGCGCCCGAAAGCTTCATGGCCGCCTTCGGGTCCCGGAAGCAGGACATCTGGGCGATGGTTTTCACTCCCTTGTCGTTGAGCTGCCCAATCGCACCCGACAGATCCGGCGCCCCCGTTTTCACCGCGCCTGCGCGGGTAGCCGCTTCCAGCGCGGTCGCGTATTGCAGGGTCCCGTCCTCGGTCTTGATCTCCACCACCACGGCGTTGATTTTCCCGTCCTGCGCCAAAGTCAGCAGCTCAGACAAGCGGCTGTTCAAGGACTCGGCCGGTACCGTCACCGCGCGGGTGCCGGAAAGGACATCCTGCCCCGGGGCGGACGCCGCCGAGGAGGCCCCTTCTCCCGGCAGGGATGCCGAGCCGGAGGGCGGCTCGGATGAGGGGGCGGAAGAGGATGATTCGGAGGACTGGCTGTTTTTATAATTGAGGTAATTGTCAATCATTTTTGCAGCGAAAAAGCCGCCCACCACCAGCACGATACATCCGAAAATCAACAGGATAATCTTCCATGGGCTGCGTTTACGCCGAAAAGACTTTCTTCGTTTGATTTTTTCCATCTGCATACCTCCGTCGATTCCTCCGATCATGACAACCGGATGGCGTTTTGTCCCATTATTGCACTGGGACGCCGAATGCAAACCCGGCCAATGCCAGGCAAATCATTGAGATATAGAGAAACTGGGCCGGAAGGCCTCGCAACGCCTTGGGCACCCGCGGCGAGTGGGAAAGCCGTCCCACCGGGATAAGCAGGCAGGAGGCCGTCAAAAAGGCCAGGCAGCCGAGCAGCACGGTCACTACCGCGCCGCCCAGATCGGCGGAATAGGAAGCCTCGCCCCCCATAAATATGCCCAGTACCAATGAATTCCATGCGGCGGCGGACAGCTCCGGCCGCAGGTTCGCCAAAAGGGCAGGCGCCTTTTTGGCAAGCAGGAGCATCGTCCCGGCAAACAGCGCCCCGTTTACCGCCACAAACAGGACCGCTTCCAGCATGGGCAGGAAATCCCCCAGCCCCGACAGGTAAGGGCGGATCAGCCCCGCTTCCAGCAGCGTCGCCGGAAGGGTAAAACACAAAAGCAGACCGGTCATAAGGGGAATGCGGCGGGGGGTGCGCGCCCCAACCAGGGCGGCGTCCATACCGGCCCCTGCAAAAATCAGGCTGCGCAGCAGGCCGGCAAACAAAGCAACCGGCACAAAGGCGGCGGGAAAGTTCATTCTTCTCGCCCCCCTTCCGCTTTTTTATGACGATAGCGCCGGAAGATCCCCTGCACCAAGGCCGCCTCCAGCCCCAAAAGGGCGAACCCGCCGAAGGGTTCGGCGAAGGCCGGCAGCAGGGCGGCGTCCTCCCCCAGAAGGGCGACACCGAAAACAGAGCCGTACGCCAGAAATTCCCGCAACAGGCCGCAAACCAGCACGACGGCTGCAAAGAAGGCGCTGCGCACCAGCGCGTCCCACACCGCCGTCTTGGGCGGCAGCGCAAAGAGCCTAGCGTCCCCTAAGGGCAGCACCATCGGCTGCAGCACAAGCATGGGGAGCACAAACAGAGTGCGTTCAAAAAAATCCGGAAAACACAGGCCGATCAAGGGATACAGCCCGGTCATCACCCCGGCGGAAAGCAGGGCCGCGCACAAAATCCGCGCCCACTGGGCCATGCGCCCGGCCACAAAGGACAATACCGTCTGGGTTGCCACGGTGAGCACCAGGGTAATCAACGAGAGAAGGAAGGCGTCGTACAAGCTGCCTGCCGCCAGCACCGCCGGGAAGGCCGCCAGCAAAAACAGCAGCATCGGACGGTTTCGCCAATACGCCGCCCGCTCCAAAAGGGAGGCGGGGACCGGGATCGGGCTATTCTTTCGCACGCAAAGCCCCTCCTTTCCCAAACAGATGGGTCAGCCGCCGGTCGAACAGCGGCACAAAGGCGTTGACCAGCAGCACGGCAAAGAAGGCCACCTGCTCATACGCGCCGTAATACCGCATCGCCATACAGACCGCCGCCGTCAAAAGCCCCAAGCCGATGCGCACCCAGAAGCGCTTAGAGGCATACCGCCGGTCTCCCACCAGAAAGACCGCCACAAACACCGCGCTTCCGCTCAAAAGCTCCCACAGCCCCGAGGTGATCGGGCCGGTGGAGAGCCGGGGCCACAGGTAGCCGATGAGATAGATCCCCGCCAGAAAGGACAGGATGGACGACAGGTAGACCGCCCGCCGCGCCACCAGATAGAGCGCACAGGCGGCAATGACGAGGACGAAAACCGCGCCGATGGCACCCGCCGCCTGGCCGGTGGCCGCTTCGGTCAGGGTGGTCAGAGGGGAGACCCCCTCCTTCATGACCGAGGCCGGGGAGGTCCCCGCCGGGACCGCCGACGTATCCCCCAGGGGAAGGAAATTTGTCATCGGGGCGCGGGGCGCCGGATAAGCAAACATTTGCCCGGCAAAGCATATGGTTAGAAAGGAGGCGCCCGCCGCCGCAGGATGGAAGGGGGAATGCCCCTCTCCGCCCAAAGGAACCGACGCCACCGCCGTAGCAAAGACGCCCCCCGCCACCGGCAGCCAGTAGGGAGCCGAAGGAGGCAGCAAAAGCGCCACCGTCATGCCGTATGCGGCGGCGGATACCGGCCGCTCCGGCAGGCGATGGGTCAGCAGCAAACCGATGAGGAGCTGGGCGGACAGGGAAGACGCCCCGCCGAGCAGCCCCAGCAGAACCGGACGCCAGCCGTAATACAAATAGGACATCGCCAGCAAAACCAGCTGGGCGAGAAGCACATCCATAGAAATGGCCATGGAGGAAACGCCCTGCCGGACAAACGGCGCCACTTTCGTTCGGGTCATTTCTTTTCCCCCTTCCCGGCCTTTTTCCCCTTGGCCGTTCCTTTGCCGTCCTTTCTTTCGGCCGCAGCCGTCTTTTTCACCGGCTGCTTAGAAGCGGGCTTCCTTGTTTCCTTGGCCTTGCTCTTCTTTTTCCCCTTGGAAGAGGGGCTTCCTTTTTTCCAGAATTCCACCTGCTCCTCCTCGGCCTCACAGCCAACCGGGTCGAACAGGTCGTCCCTTGCAAACGCCCCCAACGCTGGGACGGCATTCCCCTTATCCTCCGGCGCGGCGTTGGGGAGGGAGCGCCGGGCCTCGGCCAGCTCCTCTTCCTCCAAAAGCCGGCGTACCCGCCGGGCGGCCCGCTTGGTTTTCGCCGTCAGGTTGATCCCCACCGGGCAGACATAGGAACATACGCCGCAGCCGGTACAGTACTGCGGATGCAGGCGAAGCAGATGCTCGTCCTCCCCCGCCTCCAGCGCCCGGGCAATTTCCGTGGGATACAGCTTTCTCGGACAGCGTTCCATGCAACGCCCGCAATTGATGCAGGCTTGTCTTTTGATGCGGTCGGTCACAAAAGCCAAGACGGTATCCACCCCCAGGGCGACCGGCTCCTGCCGGTCGGCCAGGCGGCCGGTCAGCGCGTCCCCCAGCAAAAAGCAGGAGGGCTCCTCGGTCAGGCCGCAAACGTCGAACAGATCGTTAACCGGCGTACCGTTCGTCACCCATATATTCTTCGGCGCAGCCACGCAATTTCCATTGACGGTAACCAGGGCTTCCACACAGCCCTTTCCCAGCGCGACCGCCTCATACAGCGCAAGCAGCGCCCCCGCGTCCAGCAGCTCCCCCTGGGACTGGGCCAGCTCCTCCCTGGCCCGTTCCTGCACCGGGTATTTCCCCAGCACCTTCTCCACCGCAAGGCCGTCCACCTGTTCGGGCAGGCCCCTTGCGCAAAAAGCGGAAATCAGAACCCCCGCCGCCTGCGCCCCGACGGCCCGGGCCGCCAGACGAAGGCCGGCGGCAACCTCGTCCCCGCGGGTGCGCAGCAGCTCGATCCGGGCGGTGGAATAGGGCTGCTCGCAGATGGCGTCCGCCCACAAACAGGTGACGCCCTTCTTTTTATAGGTATCCAGCACCTCGGAAAGGGGGCGGCCGTATGCCGTTACCCCCGCGCGGTTGGCCATCTCAAAGATTTCCTTTTCCAACACCGTTTTGGGATCGGCCGAAGGCAGGGGAGAGGGCTCGCCCTGTTCCTCGTCCACTTCCAAAAGCAGGTAGGGCAGGCCGCGGATTTCCCGAACCTCCCGCACCGTCCCGTCGGCGGGAGCAACGGCGTGAAAGCCGCTGGCAAATACCCCCACCGTATCATACCGGCGCACCCGGTCGTCCTCGCAAACGCTGGGGACGCAGGGATTGTCGGTTTCTCCATATATAAAAAGCGGAACCGCCAGGCGGTCGGGCAGGCCGGCCGCTTCGATCGGCTTGCGAAGCGTTTCCTTTTTATGGCTGGGCAGATAGACGCCCCGCCTAGAAATTATTGTCATCCTGTTTTTCACCTCTTGCATCCGTGTTTGTGGCTGCATATGATGGGAGGAGAGGGCCGAGTCGCCCTCCGATATTAACCGAATGGGGCTGAAGCTGATGAAAATAGAACTCTGCTCGGAGGACCGTCTGAAAATCACTCTAAAATACGAGGATTTGCGCGCCTTGTCGCTCTCCTTCGACGACCTCGACTACGCCCAGATGGAGACCCGCAGAGTCATTTGGGAGCTGCTCGACGAGGCCGGCCGCCAGACCGGCTTCGACAGCTCCGGCGGCCGGCTGCTGATTGAGGCGCTGCCCCTGCTCGACGGCGGCTGTATCCTGTATTTTACGGTGCTGCCGCGGGACCTTACAGCCCTGCAGGGGGTGGGGAAATTGCAGTGCAAGCGGCTGTGCGGCCCATATGTATACGAATTCCGCGGCGCAGAGGAGCTTCTGCGGGTCTGCACGCGTCTGTGGCAGGAGCAGCGGGAAAGCGTACCCAAAAGCGCGGCCTACCGCTTCGGCCGGGGATACCGGCTGGTGGTCTATACCCGGGAAGGGAAGGTGTCCGTCCTCGAGCCCCTACTCAAGGAATACGGCGAGTTTGCCGGGGAGGGCGCCCCCGCGGCGGCCTATGCCGCGGAGCACGGCCAGCTTTTGGCCGAGGAGGATGCCATCATGAAAATCGGCCGGTACGGCGCGTAACGGCCGTCAAAAAGGGACCGGACAAAGCAAAGGACGTCCTTTGGCTACATACCCGCCTTACCGGCCGCTGCCATAGGCGTCCCGGGCCGCCTGGCGGAGGAGGTCCACCATGCCGGCGGGATCGGGGGCGCCGAATACCGCGCTGCCCGCCACCAGTACGTTGGCGCCGGCCGCCGCCGCCTGGGGCGCCGTCTCCCGGTCGATGCCCCCATCCACCTGAATATCCAAATGCAAACCAAGCTCTTCGGCCTTGCACCGGAGGGCTTTTATCTTTGGAAGCATATCGGCCATGAAGCTTTGCCCGCCGAAGCCGGGCTCCACCGTCATGACCAGCACCATTCCCACCCGGTCCAGATAGGGGAAAACCGCTTCGGCCGGCGTTTTGGGCTTGACCGACACGGCAGGGATCTTCCCCCGCTCCCGGATGGCGGCGATCACCTCATCCGGGTCCGAGTCGCTCTCCACATGGAAGGTAATCAGGTCCGCCCCGGCGTCCGAAAAGGGGCCGATATACTTGAGCGGGTCGGAAATCATCAAATGCACGTCGAAAAACAGGTCGGTCGCCTTGCGCAGCGACTTGACCACCGGAACGCCGATGGAGATGTTGGGGACAAAATGGCCGTCCATTACATCGATGTGGAGCATCTCGGCGTTTTTCACCTGTTGCACATCCTGAGCCAGGCGGGCGAAGTCCGCCGAAAGGATGGAAGGGGAAATCTTTATATCCATAAAATCAGTACCTCCAAACAAACCGATTCCGCCGGACCTTCTCCGCCGCCCGGAAGAAGGGCGGGGGAAAGGGATCCGGCGAACAATCTTACCTACAATACTTCATCTTAAATGATAACCGAAAGTAGGCCCTGCGTCAACGAAATTGGCCCAATTCCCCGGGAGAATTCGTGAAAGTTGCTATTGAATTCAGAACAAAAACTTGCCATAATAGAACCGTAACAGGAAATTCACGTTTTATCCATTTCCCTTTCCCGGCCGGTTTGTATAATGAATTGTTTCTTTGTCATATACTTAGGTTGGGAATAAACAAAATTGACACGATGGGGAGCGATTGCGGTTGAACAACAATTGTGCGGTGATTCTGGCTGCCGGCGAAGGCAAGCGGATGAAATCCAGGCATTCCAAGGTATTGTGCGAGGTGCTGTTTAAGCCCATGCTCGGCTGGGTGCTGGACGCGGCGGCTGCGGCGGGCGCATCCGACCGGTGCGTGGTGACCGGGCACAACTGCGGCGAGGTGGAGGGCTATCTGCAAAGCCGGGAGGACGGCTGTGAAACGGTAAGGCAGGCCGAGCGGCTGGGAACCGGGCACGCCGTCTTGCAGGCGGCGGATTTCCTTTCCCGGCATGCGGGCGGGCATGCGCTCGTCCTGTGCGGGGACGCGCCGCTGATGGATGCGCAGAGCATCCGCGGCGCCTATGAGGCGCATATAAAGCAGGGCAACGCGGTGACGGTCATCTCGGCGGTGGTGGGCGACCCCACCGGCTACGGGCGGATCCTTCGCTCCGAGGCGGGCGGCATCTTTGGCATTGTGGAGGAAAAAAACGCCGACGAGGGACAGAAAGCCATCCGGGAAATCAACTCCGGCGGGTACTGGTTCTCGGTGGACGGGCTGCTTGCGGTACTCGGGGAGCTGCCGAAAAACCCGGTCAGCGGGGAATACTACCTGACCGACGCCATCGCCCTCCTTCTTGGGCGGGGCCAAAAGGCCGGGGCCTTTGCGGCCGGCTCGGAGGATGTGGTGCTGGGCGCCAACGACCGGGTGCAGCTGGCCGCCCTCAACGAGCGGGCGCGGGCCGCCGTCCTCAACGGGCACAGGCTCGCGGGGGTATCCATCCCCTGCGGAGACGGGGTCCTCATCGGCCCGGACGTTTCCATCGGGGCGGACACCGTCATCCTGCCGGGCACCATCCTACGGGGGAAGGTGTCCATTGGGGAGGATTGTGTGATCGGCCCCAACTCCCTGCTTGAGGACAGCACAGTGGGAAGCCATGTGAAGCTCAACGCCGTACAGTGCTACCAATCCCAAATTGAGGACGGCGTCACCGCCGGCCCCTTTGTCCACATCCGCCCCAACAGCCTGCTGCGGGCCGGGGTGAAGGTGGGCGATTTTGTGGAGATTAAGAATTCGGTGGTCGGCAACGGCTCCAAGGTCCCCCATCTGACCTATGTGGGCGATTCGGACGTAGGCGCCCATGTCAATTTCGGCTGCGGCTGCGTCACGGTCAATTACGACGGCAAGTCGAAAAACCGCTGCGTGGTGGAGGATCACGCCTTCATCGGCTGCAACACCAACCTGATCGCCCCGGTGCACATCGGGGAATACGGCTATACGGCGGCCGGCTCCACCATCACCGACGACGTTCCGGAAAACGCGTTGGCCATCGCCCGGGCCCGGCAGGTGGTCAAGCCCATGTGGGTGAAGGGAAGGCAGGAAAAGGACGGCTAAGCAAGGATAGGGCAGGCGGACGGTCTGCCCTTTGCCTGTTTTTGATCGGCCGCGGCTGCGGCGGAATCACAACGAGGAGGAATTCGATGAGCATACACGGCAAGGACGTCAAAATTTTCGCGGGCAATTCCTGCCCGGACATGGCAAAACAGATCGCCCGGCACTTAGGGGTGCCGCTGGGCAAATGCGTGGTATCCACCTTCAGCGACGGGGAAATCTCCGTCTCCTTTCAGGAGTCGGTGCGCGGGTCGGAGGTCTTTTTGGTCCAGTCCACCTGCGCGCCGGTCAACGAAAACCTGATGGAGCTGCTTATCATGATCGACGCGGTCAAGCGGGCTTCCGCCGCCCGGATCACGGCGGTCATCCCCTATTTCGGCTACGCCCGGCAGGACCGCAAGGCCAAAGCCCACGACCCCATCTCCGCAAAGCTGGTGGCCGACCTGATTACCGCTGCGGGCGCCAACCGGGTCCTGACCATGGACCTGCATGCACCGCAGATTCAGGGCTTTTTCAACATCCCGGTAGACCATCTGCTGGGGGTGCCGATCCTGGCCCCTCACTTTACCGGCGATTTTATCGCCGACGGCTCCGACGTCATTGCCGTCTCCCCCGACTTCGGCTCGGTCACCCGGGCGCGCAACTTCGCCGAGCGGTGCGGCATCCCCATTGCGATTATCGACAAGCGCCGCCAGCAGGCCAACGTCAGCGAGGTGATGAACATCATTGGCGACGTGAAAGGCAAACGGGTCATCCTGGTGGACGATATGATCGACACCGCCGGCACCTTGTGCAACGGGGCCAGGGCGGTCATCGAACGGGGCGGCGCAAAGGAAGTGTACGCATGCGCCACCCACGGGGTGCTCTCCGGCAAGGCCATGGAGCGGATTGAAGCGTCCCCCATCAAGGAGATCGTCCTGCTCGACACCATCCCGCTGCCGCCGGAGCATCAGAGCGAGAAGATCAAGGTGCTGTCGGTGGCGGACGTATTTGCCGAGGCAATCTGGCGCATCTATACCGACACGCCGGTTTCCCCGATGTTCCTGTAACGCCTCTCTGCCAGGGCTTTCGATTCTACATAGAAACCCACGGGCTCTTTCGGCCGGCGGCCCCTGCCGTTGGGCCGGGCCCTCCCTTTCCTTTAGAGGGGCGGCCCGAATCCCGTAAAGAGAAAGGAGCGGTTGTATGCGCATTGGAAACAACGAAAAGATCGTTTTTATCGGCGACTCGGTCACCGACTGCGGCCGGGTGCGGCCGGTAGGGGAGGGGTTGGACCACCCGTACGGCCAGGGCTATGTGCGGGATGTGGCGGCTTTGCTGCAAAGCGTGTACCCGGAGCGGAACATCCGGGTGGTGAATATGGGGATCAACGGCAACACCTCGCTGGACCTAAAGGCCCGGTTTGATTCGGACGCGCTGGCCCTCAAGCCGGACTGGCTTTCCATCATGATCGGCGTCAACGACGTCTGGCGGCAGTTCGATTCCCCCGCTTCGCCGGAGCTTTGGGTGCTTCCCGGCGTGTATGAGGCAACCCTGAAGGAGCTGGTGCAAAAGGCAGCGCCCCAGGTCAAAGGGGTGGTGCTGATGACGCCGCATTATCTCGAGCCCAACCGCAAGGACCCCATGCGGGCGAGGATGGACGAATACGGCGCCATTGTCCGCCGGGTGGCCGAAGAGGCCGGCGCGGTCTTTGTGGACACCCAAGCCGCCCTCGACCGGCTCCTTGTGCATATGCATTCCTCCAACATCGCCTGGGACCGGGTCCATCCCAACCACATCGGCCATATGGCCATTGCCCGGGCCTTCTTAAAGGCAATGGAATTTTCATTTGACGGCCCTGCGGCTGTATAGAGCCGCCCCTGATATCCAACCCTAACGGTATCGGCCGAGGGAAACAAAGGAGTTATGGAAAGGATGTTTCACCTCTTTAACCGTCCGGCAAAGCCGTCCGGCCCCATCGAATACCTGCTCGTCGGGCTCGGGAACCCCGGCCGCAAATACGAAACCACCCGCCACAACGCGGGCTTTTTGGCCCTCGACCGGCTAGCCGAGCGGCATCAGGCCAAAATCGACCGGATCAAATTCAAGGCGGTCTGCGCCGACGTCACCCTCAGCGGCGTGCGCTGCCTGCTGATGAAGCCGCAGACCTTTATGAACAACTCCGGCGAGGCGGTGCGGGACGCGGCCGCTTTCTATAAAATTCCGCCGGAAAGGGTGGTGGTGCTCTTTGACGACATCTCCCTGCCGCCCGGCCGCCTGCGGGTGCGGCGCAAAGGGTCGGACGGGGGGCACAACGGCATCAAAAGCATCCTCTACCTGCTGGGCTCGGACCAGTTCCCGCGGGTCAAAATCGGGGTGGGCGCCAAGCCCAGGCCCGACTACGACTTAGCCGACTGGGTGCTCTCCGGCTTTTCCAAAGAGGAGGGGGAGGCCCTGTCCCAAGCGCTGGAGGCAGCCTGTGACGCGGCGGAGCTGATTGTACAGGGAAAGACCGACGAGGCCATGAACCGCTGCAACGGCTTTGCCGCCAGGACGGGCGGGGAGGCTGCAAAATGACCCGGGCGAAGGGCGGCCCGGTCCGCCGGTTCCTTCAAAAATACCGGATGGCCTTGGGGCTGGGAATCCCGCTGCTTTTATTCGGCATTTTGGCCGCCCTCATTCTCAACGAAGGTACGGCCGGCTTTGACACCGCCGTTTATCAGTTCCTCGCCGGCCATATCACCCCGCAGACCACGCAAATTTTTGTCCTTCTGACCAATCTTTGTTCCCCCGCCTTCCTCATCGGCCTGTCCATTTTGCTGCTGGCCTTTTTCCTCTTTCGCCGGCGGCTCTATCCGGCGCTGGCCATCCCCATCAACCTGCTCCTTTCCAGCGTCATCAACAGCTTCGCCAAAAGCGTGTTCGACCGTCCCCGTCCCGACATCAACCAGCTGGTGGAGGCGGGAGGCTTCAGCTTCCCAAGCGGCCACTCCTTTGTGGCCATCAGCTTTTACGGCTTTCTAATCTATCTGACGGCCCGGTACTGCCGGGGCCGGTACAAATACCCGATCATGGTCCTGCTCCTGCTGGCGATCCCCTGCGTCGGGATCAGCCGGGTCTATCTGGGGGTCCACTACGCCAGCGACGTGCTGGCCGGTTTCTCCCTGGGCGGGGCATGGCTGGCGTTTTACATCTTTCTCGCCGAACGGATCCGGCACGCCTTGGAAGAGAAAAAAGGAGGGTTTCGATGAAGTTTAATTTTAAAGGCCGCTATTTTATCATCAGCCTCTACGCCTTAGGGGTGCTGGTGGCCTATTCGCTCTTCTCCTCCCTGCTGGACAATATGCCGGTCTTTCTGGGATATCTGGGAAACTTCCTGGGCATCCTCACGCCGGTCATCTACGGCTTTGCGCTGGCCTTCATCTTAAACCCGCTGGTGAAGTTCTTCGAGCGGGTTTCTTCCAAGGCTCTGGATAAAAAGAAGCCCCATCCCCGCATCAACCGGGGGCTGGCAATCGGCGCGGCCTTTTTGGTGCTGCTGATCGTGGTGGTGGGGGTGGTGGCCCTCCTGGTGCCCCAGCTGGTCACCAGCCTGACCGACCTGGCCGCCAACATGCCCAGCTATTACGACACGGCGGAGAAATGGGTGCTCAATCTCCTCAACGACTTCCACATCTCCGAGGAGCAGATGAAGATGGTCCAGGATTCCTGGGATCAGATCCTCAACGACATGATCAGTTGGCTCAAGGGCTTTATCCCGGTGCTGGGCAACGCGGCCTTCGGGGTGGCTATGGGGATTAAGGATCTCTTTTTCGGCATCTTCATCTCCATCTATATGCTATTATCAAAGGACCTCTTTGCCCGGCAGACCAAAAAGATCATCTATGCCCTTTGCAAGAAAAACATCGCCGACCGGACCATCGAACTGACCCGGCAGACCAACAAGGTCTTTACCGGCTTCCTCTCGGGGAAGATCCTCGATTCGCTGATTATCGGCTCCATCTGCTTCCTCTTTATGGCCCTGTTCGGCCTGCCCTACGCCCCGCTGATCAGCGTCATCATCACCGTGTTCAACATGATCCCCATGTTCGGCCCCTTTATCGGCGCCATCCCCAGCATCCTGCTGATTTTGCTGGTGGACCCGTTCAAGGCATTGATCTTCACCGTCTTTATCATCCTGCTGCAGCAGGCCGACGGCAATTTCATCGGGCCGAAAATTTTGGGCGAATCCACCGGTCTTTCCGGCTTCTGGGTCATCGTGGCCATCCTGGTGGGCGGCGGCCTGTGGGGCATTGTGGGCATGATTATCGGCGTGCCCGCCTTTGCGGTAATCTACGCGCTGGTGCGCACCGGCGTCGAACGGCTCCTGAAAAAAAAGGGGATGCCCACCGATACCAACGATTACTGACGCGCTCCTTTTGATACGAAACGCATAAAGCCCGGCGGCATATAGCCGCCGGGCGCTTTTTCCTGACTATAGAAACGGACCCGAGGGAGGTACCCATGAATTTTCTTGTTGACATCGTCAAAGCCCTGCCGGAATTCCCGGCCATCGCCCGGTGCGCGGCGTCGGGCGCCCCCATGGCGGTAACCGGGCTTTCCCACATCCATAAGGCGGCGGTGGTCCTGGCCCTCTGCCACACCGCCAAACGCCCGGCGCTTCTCCTCTGCGGGGATGAGGGGGAATACAGCCGCTTTGCGGAGGATTTGACGGCCATGGGCCTGGCGGCGGCGGTCTATCCCGCCCGGGACCTGGCCTTCCGCCCGGTGGAGGGCGTCTCCCGGGAGTTTGAGCAGCAGCGGCTGTCGGTCCTCTGCGGCATGATGGAGGGACGGTACGACGTGGTGCTGACGACGCCGGACGCCGCCATGCTCTATACCATGCCTCCCGAGGAGCTTCTGCGCCGCACCCGGGAGCTGACGCCCGGTATGGCCTTTCCCATCAAGGAAGCGGCCGAGGCCCTGCTGGCCGCCGGCTACCGCCGGTATGAGCAGATCGACGGCATGGGGCAGTTCTCCATCCGTGGCGGGATCATCGACTTTTTCCCGGCCGGCGCGCCGCTTCCGGTACGGCTGGAGCTGTGGGGGGACGAGATCGACACCATCACCTCCTTCTCCATCGAGTCCCAGCGCCGGGTGGACATCCTCTCCTCTGCCTTCATCACCCCCGCCACCGAGACGCCGGTGGGAAACCCCAGGGCACTGGCGTTAACGCTTCAGGAGCTGGCCGGTTCCCTGCGGGGCAAGACGGCGGCCGCCGCTAAACAGCGGCTAAACTCCGATGCGCAGAAGCTTCGGGAGGGGATTGCCCTCTCCGCTATGGACGCCTATCTTCCCATCCTGTGGGACGCGCCGGCCACCCTCTTCGACTACGCCGACGGACGGTTTCTCTTCATCTCCGACCCGGCCAAGGTCAAGGAACGGGTGCGCACCTCCCAGTGGCAGCTTCAGGAGGACGTAAAGGGGCTGCTGGAGGAAGGGGTCTTGTGCCGGGGGCTGACCACCTTCACCCTGGAGCCCGACCAGCTTTCCTCCCTTTATCAAGAGCGGGGCGCCGTTTTCCTCGACGCCTTCACCCGCTCGGCCTACGATATGCCGCTGGGCGAGCTGGTGACCCTTCAGGCGCGGCAGCTTTCCCTATGGGGCGGAAGCCTGGACATCCTCCTTGAGGACGTGGAGCCTCTCGTGCGCCAGAAAAAGGCGGTGGCGGTGTTGGCGGGCACCGAACGGGCCGCCGAGACACTGGCCGACGACCTGAGGGGCCGGGGCCTGCCCGCCCGCTTCCTCCCCGACTGCGACGGGCTGAAGCCGGGGATGGTAACCGTCCTGCCCGGCGGGCTGTCGGCGGGGATGGAATTTGCGGGGGCGGCCATCCTCACCCACGGCCGGGCGGGGGCGGCGGCAAAGCCCCGCAAGCGCCGGCACAAGGGCGGGGAATCCATCCAGAGCGTGGCGGAGCTGACGCCCGGCGACTACGTGGTACATATCACCCACGGCATCGGCATCTACGAGGGGATTCACAAGCTGGAGATCCAAGGGGTTGTCAAGGACTACATCAAGATCCGGTACGACAAGGGGGATACCCTCTATGTGCCGGTAACCCAGCTGGACCTGGTCTCGAAATACATCGGCCCGAAGGAGGATTCCCTCATCAAATTAAACCGCTTAGGGGGCGCGGAATGGCAGAAAACCCGCTCCCGGGTGCGCAAGGCCGTCAAGGACATGGCCAAGGAGCTCATCAAGCTTTATTCCGAACGGATGCAGGTCAGGGGTCATTCCTTCGACCCGGATTCGGATATGCAAAACGACTTCGAGCGCCGCTTCGCCTACGAGGAAACCGAGGACCAGCTGCGCTGCATTGAGGAGATCAAGGGGGACATGGAGCGGGAGGTGCCCATGGACCGGCTTTTGTGCGGGGACGTGGGCTTCGGCAAGACGGAGGTGGCCCTGCGCGCCGCCTTTAAGTGCGTGGACGGGGGGATGCAGTGCGCCATTTTGGTGCCCACCACCATCCTGGCCTGGCAGCACTACCAAACCATCCTCTCCCGCTTTGAGGGCTTCCCGGTGAAGGCGGAGGTGCTCTCCCGCTACCGTACCCCCAAACAGCAGGAGAAGATCATCGCCCAGCTTCGCCGGGGGGAGATCGATATCATCGTAGGCACCCACCGGCTCATTTCCAAGGACGTGCAGTTTAAGCGCTTAGGTCTGGTGATTGTGGACGAGGAGCAGCGCTTCGGCGTGGCACAGAAGGAACGGCTCAAGGAGGCCTTTGCCGAAGTGGACTGCCTGACCCTCTCCGCCACCCCCATCCCAAGGACCCTGAACATGGCCATGTCCGGCATCCGGGATATGTCGGTCATAGAAGAAGCGCCCCAGGACCGCCGCCCGGTGCAGACCTACGTGCTCGAGCAGGACACCGGGGTTCTCGACGACGCCATCAGACGGGAGCTGCGCCGGGGCGGGCAGGTCTATTACCTGCACAACCACGTGGAGTCCATCGAAGGGGTGGCGGCCCGCCTCGCCGGACGGATTCCCGAGGCCCGGGTTGGGGTCGCCCACGGGAAGATGACCGAGGAGCAGCTGAGCGAGGTGTGGAGCCAGCTTCTCGAGAACGAGATCGACGTGCTGGTTTGCACCACCATCATCGAGACCGGCGTGGACGTGCCCAACGCCAACACCTTGATTATCGAAAATGCCGACCGGATGGGCCTGTCCCAGCTCCATCAGCTGCGCGGGCGGGTGGGCCGCTCCTCCCGCCGGGCCTTCGCCTACCTGACCTTTGTGCGGGGGAAGGTGCTCACCGACATCGCCACCAAGCGCTTAAACGCCATACGGGAATTCACCGAGTTCGGCGCCGGCTTTAAGATCGCCATGCGGGACCTGGAAATCCGGGGCGCGGGCAACATCCTGGGCGCCGAACAGCATGGGCACATGGAGGCGGTGGGGTATGACATGTACCTCAAGCTCCTAAACGAGGCGGTGCGGGAAGAGAAGGGGGAGGCCCCTGAGAAACGGGAGGACGAATGCCTGGTGGACCTACAGGTGGAGGCCCACATCCCCGAGCGGTACATCCAAAGCCCTCAGCAACGGCTTTACGTTTACCGACGGATTGCGGACATCCGCTCCCAGGAGGACGCCTCCGACGTGTTCGACGAGCTCATCGACCGGTTCGGGGAGGTGCCCCCGGCGGTAGAGGGGCTGGTTTCGGTGGCCTTGGCCCGCAGCCTGGCCGCCTCCCAGGGGATTTACGAAATCTCCCAGAAGGGGGACAGCCTCCTTTTGTACATGCGCGCACTGGACTTGGAATCCGGCTCGGCCATCGCCGCCCGGCTGAAAGGGAGGGTGATGCTCAACGCCGGGCAGAAGCCCTACCTGCAGGTAAAGATGGCAAAGGGCCAATCCCCTCTGGATTGCTTAGGCGAGGTATTCGGGCAGAAGCTTTCTTGAGGCCCGTCTAAGGGCAAAGGGCGCCCGCCGTTTTGCAGGCGGCCCTTTGTCCTTTCGAAAAGCAAAAGAGAAGAAGGCTGTGCGCGGACAAATCCGCGCACAGCCTTCTTCTCTCACGAGCAACCACAAAGATCGATGCATCATTTTGTTTCGGGCCCTCCCCGGAGGCGTGGCACAGGAAAATAGGAAGTACCGGTAAGACACTGCCACATACAGGGAAGGCCCGAACAAAACGGAGGCCCATAGCATAATGTCCTACATTCCTGATTGGGCCCTTTCCAGAAAAACAGATAGAAAAAGGAAGATTAGCAAGCAAGGGTCTGGAAAAGGCGCGGGTGGGCGGTTTCCGCCCATATAAAAAGGTGCTTGCAGGCAGGCGGCCCAACTGACCGCCTGCCAAAGGGGGGAAGGAGGAAGAAGAAAAAGTAAAGGTTTGCTGTGTCTATTATACGTGTTTAGTGCGTATTTGTCAACATGTTTCGTGCATTTTATCAGTGAATAGTGCGCATTATACTACAGTTATAGATGTTATCGGCAAAGTCAGGGAGGTGGACGAAACGGATCGTGATGTTTTCAACCGGATGCTCGGATACCGCATTCGGGAATTGCGGGAGATGTACGGATACTCCCGCGACGCCCTGTGCGAGATGGCGGATCTATCCCACCGCTATCTCGACGACGTGGAAGCAGGCCGGAAATCGATGACGACCCCCAAACTAGCCAGTTTGGCAAAAGCCTTGCACGTTTCCACCGATTATCTCCTCTTCGGTAGTGAAGATCGGTCTGATCCGTCCCCGCTCAATGAAATCTTATCGCATCTTTCAAAATCCGAGATGGAACATGCGCGGGAGCTGCTTTTCCTTTTCGTCAAAGCCACTACCGACCATCACCTGCAATCTCCCTGTGAGGAGTAAGCCTGCTCAAAAAGCGCCCCGGCTGCAACAACGCAGCCGGGGCGTTCCCTTTATCGTTCCGATCCGCTTTTCAACCGGACTCGGAAGAATTTGCGCATCAGGTCCCGGGGGTTCAAGGGGATCAGCGGATAGAGGTAGCACCGCCCGGACACCGTGCGGTTCCCGGCGATGACCGCAAAAACGAGGCCGAGCCCGATAAAGAAGCCCCAGGCGCCGAAGAGCCAGGTGGCCAGCAAAAGAAAGATCCGCATAAACTTGATGGCGTAGCCCAGCTCGAAGTTGGGCTGGGTATAGGTGGCGATGGCCACCAGCGCCATGTAAAGCATGGTTTCAGCGGAAAACCAGCCCGACTGGACGGCGAAATCCCCCACCACGATGGCGCTGATGACGCTTAACGAGGTGGTGAGCATATTCGGGGTGTTCAGCGACGCCAGCTTGAGCCCGTCGATGGCAATTTCCAAAATCAAAAGCTGGGCGATGATGGGGATGTGAGGCTCCTCCTTGGGGAGAATGAAGGAAAGCCAGTCGGGAATCCACTGGGGCGTCATCACAAACATCAGCCACAGCGGGGTGATAAGAAGGGTGGCGATGGTAACCAAAAACCGGGTCAGACGCAGATAGGTGCCGGTAATGGGCGGAAAATAGTAGTCGTTGACCTCATCGGTAATATCAAAGAGGGCGGCGGGCAGGATCATGGCGTAGGGAGCGTTGTCCACAAGAATGACGATGTCCCCCTCCAGGATCTGGGCGGCGCACACGTCGGGGCGCTCGGAATACTTAAACTTCGGAAAGGGGTTATACCACTTCTTTTTCACCAGAAGATCCGCCAGGCTCTGCTGGTTCATGGTCAGCGCCTCCACATCCGCCGCCTCAATGCGTTTTTTGATGTCGGCCAGCAGCTTTTTGTCCACCTTGTCGTCCAGATAACACAGCGACAGGTCGGTTTTCGACTTGCTTCCCACCGTCATGTTCTCCATACAAAGCTGGGGGTCCCGGATGCGGCGGCGGATGAGGGCGGTGTTTAAGATGAGGGTCTCCACAAAAGCGTCCTTGGAGCCCCGGAAGGTACGGTCCTTCTCCGGCTCGGCATTCCCCCGCTGGGGATAGGTGCGGGTATCAATGGATACGCACCGGTCGAACCCATCTACAAAGAGGGCCAGCTCCCCGGATAGGATGCCGGTGGCGATTTCCTCCTCCTCTTCCCGCAGCGTTACCTCGCAGTAGGGGACGCAGGCCTTGGAAAAGGTGTGGGCGTCGGCCAGCTGTTCGGGCTTTACATTGGAATAGAAAAATTCCATCAGCTTTTCGATGATCTCATCCTTTGCAAAGCCGTCCACAAAGAACATGGCGGCGGTCCTGCCACAGATGGTGATGGCGCGGAACACAATGTCGAAATTCAGGTCACAGTGAAGCCGTTTTTGAAAGACGTCGATGTTTTGATTCACGTCCGGGCTGATGCGCATACGATCCCTCCCGCTTTCCATAGATATGAAAAGTATTCGCCAAAGCCCGCCCAAACATACCTGAAAAGCGCCCGAACAAAAGAAGCGAAAATTTCAAAGCCGATGGATAAAACCGGGTTTGCGGAAAATAATAGGGTTGTAAATTCAATACGTTTTGGAGGAGTTCATATATGAAGGCAACCGGAATTGTCCGTCGAATCGACGATCTCGGACGGGTCGTCATCCCCAAGGAAATCAGAAGGACCATGCGCATCCGTGAAGGAGACCCGCTTGAAATATACACGGAAAACGACGGCGAGGTCATTTTTAAGAAGTATTCCCCCATCGGGGAGCTTTCTCCCTTCGCCGCCCAGTATGCAGAGGTGCTCCACCACGCGGCAGGCGTGCCCGTGCTCATCTGCGACCGGGATCACTGCGTAGCCAGCGCCGGCATTCCCAAGAAGGAAGCGCTCGACCGCCGGGTGAGCACCCAGCTCGAGGAGGTCATGGAATCCCGCCGCACCCATGTAACCAAGGCCGGGGATCCGCGCCGTTTCCTGGCGGTGGAAGGGGTGGACCGGGCGGCCGCCGTCGCCTGCCCCATCCTCGCCGCCGGAGACGTAACCGGCGCGGTCATCCTCATGATGCCGGAAAGCGGCGCCATCCCCTCGGATACCGAGCTCAAGCTCACTCAGGTGGCGGCCAATTTCCTCGGCAAGCAAATGGAAGAATAATGGGTATTCTGCCAGCGCCCGCCCGTGACCATTCATCACGGGGCGGGCGCTTTTTCTATTGATATACAATCGGTTCGAAAGATCGGACCCCGAAATCCAAATTCGCGCAGTTTCGATAAATTTTATTTTCTCAGTTAAAATTTCTATACCCCTTGAAAACACTGGTGTTTCCAGCGTTTTCGCCACCTCGGTTTGGCCCTTTTCCCTCAT
>CAJFTS010000047.1 GCA_904420015.1 uncultured Clostridia bacterium | reverse complement strand
GACACATCAAATAATCAAAAAAATGAGGTATCAAATTTATGAAGCAAAATCCGTTAAACACGATGCCCAACAACGAGTGGGAGTAAGAAGCCGGTATGTCTTGTGCGGGGAACCGCCGGAAACGTTCGATCGAAACAGGAATGTGCTTGCAATAGATGGAGGGTATTTGACATGCCGACTAAATATGTATTCGTCACCGGAGGCGTGGTTTCCGGTCTTGGAAAGGGAATCACCGCCGCGTCGCTGGGCCGTCTGCTCAAGGCCCGCGGCTACAAGGTCACCATGCAGAAATTTGACCCGTACTTAAATGTAGATCCCGGAACCATGAACCCCTTCCAGCACGGCGAGGTGTTCGTCACCGACGACGGCGCGGAGACCGATCTGGATTTGGGGCATTATGAGCGGTTTATCGACGAAAGCCTGACCCAGAACAGCAACGTCACCTCCGGCCGGGTCTATTGGTCGGTGCTGCATAAGGAGCGAAACGGCGCCTATAACGGCGGTACCGTGCAGGTGATTCCCCATATCACCAATGAAATCAAAAGCCGCATCGCCTTGGGGAAGGATTCCTATGACTTTGCCCTGATTGAAGTGGGCGGTACGGTGGGCGACATCGAAAGCCAGCCCTTTTTGGAAGCGTTCCGGCAGTTTGCCGCCGATATCGGCCGCAGCAACTGCATCTTTATTCACGTCACCCTGGTGCCGTATTTGAACGCATCCCGGGAGCAAAAGACCAAGCCTACCCAGCACAGCGTCAAGGAACTGCTGGGCTTGGGCATTCAGCCGGATGTAATCGTCTGCCGGTCGGAGAAGCCGGTGGGCCGGGATCTGCGCAATAAGATTGCGCTGTTTTGCAATGTAAGAAACGACTGCGTCATTGAGAATCTGGATCTGCCTACCTTGTATGAGGTGCCGCTGGCGCTGGAGCAGGAGCATCTGCCGCAGATTGTTCTGCGCCACTTCGGTATGGAATGTCCGGCGCCCGATCTGACCGGCTGGACCAAGATGGTCAATACCCTCAAGAGCCTGCCCAAGACGGTTAACATCGCTTTGGTGGGAAAATACGTGGGCCTGCACGACGCGTATCTGTCGGTGGCGGAAGCCCTCAAGCACGGCGGCATCGGCAACAACACCGACGTAAACATCCATTGGGTGGATTCGGAGGAACTGACGCAGGAGAATATTTCCGAACGGATGAAGGACATCGACGGGATTCTGATCCCCGGCGGCTTCGGTACCCGCGGCATTGAAGGCAAAATTGTGGCGGCCCGGTTTGCCAGGGAAAATAAGGTTCCTTATTTCGGCATCTGCCTGGGCATGCAGATCGCCATCATCGAGTTCGGCCGTCATGTCCTCGGTTATGAGGACGCCAACAGTGCGGAAATTGATGCGGCTACCCTTCATCCGTTTATCGACCTGATGCCGGAGCAGAAGGAAGTGGAACAGCTGGGCGGCACCATGCGTCTGGGAAAATACCCCTGTCATATTCAGGAGGGCTCCAAGGCGTATGCGGCCTACGGCACCGCGGATGTGGAGGAACGGCACCGCCACCGTTATGAGGTCAACAACGTCTACCGTGACGAGCTGGAACAGTCGGGGATGCTGCTCTGCGGTATTTCGCCGGATAAGCGGATTGTGGAAATGGTGGAAATCCCGGATCATCCGTGGTTCGTGGGCTGTCAGTTCCATCCGGAGTTCAAGTCCCGTCCCAACCGCCCCCATCCGCTCTTTTCCGGTTTTGTGGGCGCGGCGGTAAAATTCCGCGAAAGCAAGTAAAGACACATTTGGACAGGGTGGGAACCAAATCCCGCCCTGTTTTGGTATGAATGAGGATTATAAGATGGATCAAACAATCGGCTTTTGGTTTTCCGGGTTTGCGAAAGGGGTCGCGCTCCTGGAGCCGGAACAGAGGGAGAAGCTCTTTTGTGCGTGTGCAAAAAACTGCCTTGGACAGGGAACGCTGGATTACTACCGGCAGATCTGCCGGGATGCCGGCGGCGATATCTCCCGGTTCTTTCAGTTGCTGGGAGAGGTTCCCGGCCTGCATACCGAAGAGTTGGACAGCCGTTCCTACCGGCTTTGCTTTGAGCAATGCACCTGTAGTCTCCATACCCAAGGATATCTGAATACCCCTATGCTTTGCGAATGCTCCCGGCAGAGCGTTCTCTACGCGCTGCATACCCTTTTTCCAGGGCAGGAGTTTCAGGTGGAGCTGACTTCCAGCATCCTAGGGGGCGCGCAGGCTTGCAGCCTATCCATCCGGATGCGGCCGGAGCAGACCGGCAAACCGGATACCAATTGAAAAGACGGAGTGTGAATATACGGATGATCGCTTTGATTGATTATGGGGCGGGCAACCTCAAAAGCGTGCAGAAGGCTTTCGCCCACTTGGGCGAGCCGGTCACGCTGACGGCGGACAAGGACGAGATTTTGGCGGCGCAAGCCGCTGTTTTGCCCGGTGTGGGCGCATTTGGGGACGCCATGGCGTCCCTCAACCAACGGGGGCTTGCGCCCGTCATCCGCTCCTTTGTGGAGACCGGCCGCCCTTTCCTCGGCATCTGCCTGGGACTGCAGCTTCTCTTTGAGGAAAGCGAAGAAAGCCCGGGGGTAAAGGGCCTGGGCATCCTGAAGGGTAAGGTGCGCCGCTTTCCGGAGGACATGGGGCTGAAAATCCCCCATATCGGATTCAATTCGGTGACCTGGCGGGCGGGCAGCAGGCTTTTCGCCGGGCTTTCCAGAGAGCCTTACTATTATTTTGTCCATTCCTATTATTGCTTTGCCGAGGACCGCGCCGTCAGCGCGGCGACGGCCAGCTACGGCATTGACTTTGACGCGGCGGTTGAAAGGGAGAATTTGTTTGCCGCCCAGTTTCACCCGGAAAAAAGCGGGCGTACCGGGCTTAGCACGCTCCATAATTTTATCACTGCCGTCCGGGCGGAAAAGGAGGGGTAAGGCCTATGTATGCAAAACGGATCATTCCCTGTCTCGACGTGCACAACGGCCGGGTTGTTAAGGGGGTCAATTTCGTCAACCTCCGGGACGCCGGCGATCCGGTGGAAATCGGCGCGGCTTATGATAAGGCGGGGGCGGATGAATTGGTCTTTCTGGACATCACCGCATCCTCCGATGCACGCAGCATTGTGTTGGATATGGTGGCGCGGGTGGCGGATACGGTATTTATCCCCTTTACGGTAGGGGGCGGGATCCGCACGGTAGACGATTTTAAAGAAATCCTGCGGGAAGGCGCGGATAAAATCTCCATCAATTCCTCCGCCGTTCAGCGTCCCGAGCTGATCCGGGAAGCGGCGGATAAATTCGGCAGCCAATGCGTCGTGGTAGCCATCGACGGCAAGCGCAAGCCGGACGGCTCCGGGTTTGAGGTCTATATCAACGGCGGCCGTACCCCAACCGGCATCGACGTGGTGGAATGGGCGGTACGCGCCAATGAGTTGGGAGCGGGGGAAATCCTCCTCACCGGCATGGATACCGACGGGACCAAGGCCGGCTACGATATCCCCATGACCAAAGCGGTCTCCTCCCAGGTGGATATCCCGGTTATTGCCTCGGGCGGGGCCGGCGCCTATGAACATTTTTACGACGTGCTCACCGAGGGCAAGGCGGATGCCGTGCTGGCCGCTTCCCTGTTCCATTATAAAGAGATGGAGATTGGCGACCTCAAGGATTATCTGTCGAAAAAGGGAATACCGGTTCGCCCTGTAGAAGAATGAACGAAAAGATTGTGAATTTTTCTTAGAATTTGTTGACTTATACACAGTTAGGTAGTACCATAGAACAAGGGAAAGGAGTTTCCTTGTCCGAGTGTACCTGCTTTTCATTGGAATGTTGTCCGAATGGGAAGGAGTGTGAGTCGAATGGCGATGTTGAAGGAATTCACAATTCGTACCGGAGAACAAGGCTTTTACAACATTACCCAGGACGTAAAGGACGCCATTAAGGAGAGCGGCGTGGAAAGCGGCATCGCGGTGGTGTTTTGCCCGCATACGACGGCCGGCGTCACCATCACCGAGAACCACGACCCCGACGTAGGGGAGGATCTGCTGCTGGGGTTTGAACGGGCCTTTCCGGATACGCCGGATTTCAAACACAGCCAGGGCAATTCCTATGCCCATCTTCGCTCGAGTGCAATGGGCTGTTCGGTAACCGTCATTGTGGACGAGGGCTGGCCTCTTTTAGGGGTGTGGCAGGCGGTGTATTTCTGTGAGTTCGACGGCCCGCGTACCCGGGAATACTATGTCAAGGTCATGGGCGATCGGATGCAGGTACCCTTTGACGATCCGGATGAAAAAGCGGCCCGTCTTGATGCAGAGGATGAGGCGCTTCTGGATTGATATTTGCATAATAGGTGCCCCTGCGAAAAAGCAGGGGCGCCTTTGTTGTATACGAAAACAGCATTTCCGGCTTTTGCGCTGAATAAAAAACAGACCTCATACGATGGTTTCCCATAGTACAAGGTCTGTATTTCATATTATAGGGCAAGTTTTTTTGCTATTTCGTGGTGCCTTATAACAAGCAGCTGTCTCCGGGCAAATCCCTTTAGCCTAAAATTCTTGCCCTCCCAAATCCCCAATAATTGAGCCTTTATTTATCAATAAAATGCCAATTTTATCGACAAAACAGCGTGTTTTTAGGTTTTTCGGGTAAAAAATAAGACCCTATACTATGGAAACCATAGTACAAGGTCTGTATTTTTAGGGTAAATTTTTCAGGCTATTTTGCGGTGCCTTATAACAGTAGCCTTATTTGGCGTTCTTTTCTTTCAGCGCCGCCTGCGCCGCCGCCAGCCGCGCGATCGGCACGCGGAAGGGGGAGCAGGACACATAATTGAGGCCGATGTTATGGCAGAACTCCACCGAGCTCGGATCGCCGCCGTGCTCACCGCAGATGCCCAGCTTGATGTTCGGGCGGGTTTCACGGCCGAGCTTGGCCGCCAGCTTGACGAGCTGGCCCACACCCTTCTGATCGAGCTTGGCGAAGGGATCAAACTCATAGATCTTGGCATCGTAGTAGGCGTCCAGGAACTTGCCCGCATCGTCACGGCTAAAGCCGAAGGTCATCTGGGTCAGATCGTTGGTGCCGAAGGAGAAGAACTCCGCTTCCTTGGCGATCTCGTCGGCCGTCACCGCAGCGCGCGGGATCTCGATCATGGTACCCACATGGTATTCCATCTCCAGGCCGGAGTCGGCAATCAGCTTGTCGGCCACGTTGGTAACCACGTCCTTGACGTACTTGAGCTCCTTGACCTCGCCCACCAGCGGGATCATGATCTCCGGCACAATGTGGTATTCCGGATGCTTTTTCGTCACGTTGATGGCGGCGGAAATGACCGCCTCGGTCTGCATTTCCGCAATTTCAGGGTAGGAAACCGCCAGACGGCAGCCGCGATGGCCCATCATGGGGTTAAACTCATGCAGCGAAGCGATGACCTGCTTGAGCTCGTCCACCGTAATCTTCAGCTCGCCCGCCAGCTCGTTGATGTCCTCTTCCTTGGTGGGGAGGAACTCATGCAGCGGGGGATCCAGGTAGCGGATGGTAACCGGGCGGCTCTCCATGACCTCGTAGAGGGCCTCGAAGTCGCCCTGCTGGTAGGGGAGAAGCTTGGCGAGGGCCGCTTTGCGGGCCTCAACGGTTTTCGCGACGATCATCTCGCGGATGGCCTTGATCCGGTCGCCCTCGAAGAACATGTGCTCGGTACGGCACAGGCCGATGCCCTCTGCGCCGAACTTGACCGCCTGAGCCGCGTCGCGGGGAGTATCCGCATTGGTGCGGACCTTGAGCACGCGGGCTGCGTCCGCCCACGCCATGAACCGGCCGAAATCGCCGGAAATGGTGGCTTCCACCGTGGGGATGGCTTCGGCATAGATGTTGCCGGTAGAGCCGTCGATGGAAATATAGTCGCCTTCCTTGATGGTCTTTCCGGCCACCTCGAAGTATTTCTCTTCTTCGTGCATCTTGATGTCGCCGCAGCCGGAGACACAGCAGGTGCCCATGCCGCGGGCCACGACCGCCGCATGGGAGGTCATGCCGCCGCGCACGGTCAGGATGCCCTGGGCCGCCGCCATGCCTTCGATGTCCTCCGGAGAGGTCTCCAGACGGACGAGGACCACCTTTTCGCCCTTCTCCGCCCATTCCTTGGCATCCTCAGCGGTAAAGACCACCTTGCCGGTCGCCGCTCCGGGGGAAGCCGCCAGGCCGCTGGCGATGGGCTTCGCAGCCTTCAGAGCTGCCGCGTCAAACTGCGGATGCAGCAGGGAATCGAGCTGCTTGGGCTCCACGCGCATGACCGCCTCTTCCTTGGTAATCATCCCTTCGTCCACCAGGTCCACGGCGATTTTCAGGGCCGCGGCGGCGGTGCGCTTGCCGTTTCTGGTCTGAAGCATGTAGAGCTTCCCGTTTTCAATGGTAAACTCCATATCCTGCATGTCCCGGTAATGGGTTTCCAGACGGTTGGCGATCTGGGCGAACTGATCGTAGACCTCCGGCATGATTTCCTTGAGCTTTTCGATCTTCTGGGGGGTGCGGATGCCGGCCACCACGTCTTCGCCCTGGGCGTTGATGAGGAATTCACCGAACAGCTTGGCTTCGCCGGTGGCGGGGTCGCGGGTGAAGGCCACGCCGGTGCCGGAACGGTCGCCGGAGTTGCCAAAGACCATCATCTGCACGTTGACGGCGGTACCCCAGGAATAGGGGATGTCGTTCATGCGGCGGTATACGTTGGCGCGGGGATTATCCCAGCTGCGGAAGACCGCCCGCACCGATTCCATCAGCTGCTCGCGGGGATCGGACGGGAAATCCACGCCCTTGTTCTCTTTATAGAATTCCTTGAAGCGCACGACCATCTTCTTCATGTCGTCCGCGTCGAACTCGGTATCCAGCTTGATGCCCTTTTCTTCCTTCATCTCGTCGATGATCCGCTCGAAGGAGGACTTGGGCAGCTCCATGACCACGTCGGAGAACATCTGGATAAAGCGGCGGTAGGAGTCGTAAGCAAAGCGGGGATTGTTGGTGATTTTGGCGAGGCCCTCCACCACCACGTCGTTGAGGCCCAGGTTGAGGATGGTATCCATCATGCCGGGCATGGAAGCGCGGGCGCCGGAACGCACGGAAACCAGCAGCGGATTCTCCGGGTCGCCGAATTTTTTACCGGCGAGCTCTTCCATCTTTGCAAGATTCTCGGTGATCTGCTCTTGGATTTCCGGCGCAATGGTGCGGCCGTCTTCATAATAGCGGGTGCAGGCTTCCGTGGAAACGGTGAAGCCCTGGGGGACGGGCATGCCGAGGTTGGTCATTTCGGCAAGGTTGGCGCCTTTGCCTCCGAGCAGCTCCCGCAGGGAGCTTTTTCCCTCGGAGAAAAGGAACACATACTTGTGGCTCATCAAAATCTACCTCCTGAATTTGTAACGTGATCCCCAAACCTTTCCTCAGCGAAAAGATTTGGGAGTCAACCCTTCTAAAAGTATCCAAGTTATTATAGCAAAGTTCGTGCAGGTTTTCCACACTTTTTTGCGAAAAATTGAAATTTCATTGACATTTCTTTTGAAAATCCGGTCAAATCCTGCCGAAAACCTGTATAATTAGCGAGAAGGCCGGCTGTTCAGATAGGCGAGCAGGCGATCGTAGTCCGCGTTGAGGATCAGCTCTTGCGGGAAGCCGATCTCCTCGAGCATGGCGCCTGCGCCTCCAGGCGCCCCCACATGCAGGTGGAAGTGGGCGTCGGAGTCCACGCAGACCGGCACCTCGTACCGGCGGCACAGTTCGGCCACCTTGCGGCAGTTTTCCGCCGATTCCGGCCGCACCCGGAAGGTGTTGGCGTTGATTTCAATCAGCTTGTGTTTTTGGGCGCACGCCTTGACCACCGTTTCGTAGTCGCAGGCGTAGCGGGGGGTGCCGATGTGACCGAGCAGGTCCACCAGCGGGTTGTCAATCACCTTCAGCCAGGCTTCGGTTACATCGTTGGGGGAATCCATCACCGCGGTGGATTTGTGCATGGAAGCCACCACCCAGTCGAGCTGCTTTAGGATCCGCTCCGGCATATCCAAAGTACCGCCCTTTTGCACATTGGCCTCCACTCCCATCAAAAGCCGTACCCCAAACAGCTCCCTGGGCAGCGACTTCATGATATCAAAATGCCAGATGTGCGGGGAATCCTCCAATGCAATCCCATGGTCGGTGATAGCAACCGCACGAAGGCCGATGTCGGCGGCATGCCGGGCAATCTCCGTTATGGTGGAATAAGCGTGGGTGGATGCAATGGTGTGAACATGAAGATCCGCAATTAATTTCATACAAGTTTCCATCCTTTCTAAAGCATGGGCCGCCGGCGGAAAAGACCCCGTTCGATTGCGCTGAAAATGAAGAGAAGGGGGCTGTTCTTTTGGATAAAATCACAAGCCGCTCTTACTGCGCACAATCCCCGGCCGCCAGCTTGGACCGGCGGCCGGGGATTGTGCCTGTAAAAACCATTAAAAATCATTCCATTCGGGGTTTGCCTCGGTAGGCGCTCCGAAGTCCGCCGCCATCCCGAGCTTGGAAAGCAGCTCGTGGGCGGCGTTGTACCCCATCTTTTTCTGGCGGTTGTTCATGGCGGCCACCTCAATGATGATGGCCAGATTGCGCCCAGGCTTGACGGGTATGGTGAGCATGGGAACCCGGATGCCGAGAATCTCGGTCTGCTCGCTGTCCATCCCCATCCGGTCGTAGACCTTCGAGCTGTCCCACTGCTCCATCTGGATGACCATATCGATCTTTTCGGTCACCTTGACTGCACCCATACCGAAGATGCGGCGGGCGTTGATGATGCCTACCCCTCGAAGCTCGATAAAATGGCGGATGTTTTCCGGTGAAGACCCCACCAGCGACCGGCTGGACACCCGGCGGATTTCCACCGCGTCGTCCGCGATCAGCCGGTGTCCCCGCTTGACCAGTTCAATAGCTGTTTCGCTCTTGCCCACGCCGCTTTCCCCCAAAAGCAGGATTCCTTCGCCGTAAACCTCCACCAGCACCCCGTGCCGGGTGATGCGGGGGGCCAGCTGAACATTTAAATAGGAAATCAGGCTGGCGATGAAAGCAGAGGTCCCGTCCGCCGTGCGGCAGATGGGCACGCCGTATTGAGGAGCCAGAGTGAGAACCTCGGGAAACGGTTCGAGGCCGCGGGTGAGAATGACGACGGGAGGCTTATGAGAAAGCAGCGTCTCAATAATGGAGATCCGATTCTTTTCTTCCAGCTGATCCAAAAAAGCGAATTCGCTCTTTCCGATCACCTGGATACGGGTGTTGTCGAAATATTCGTAAAAGCCGGTCAGCTGCAATCCGGGACGGTTGACGTCGCTGGAGGTGACGAGCAGCTCCTGGGGATCGCCCGGCAGGTAAAGCTCCTCTAAGGAGAATTCCTTTATGATCTTTTTCAGACTCACCGAAAAGGTACCAGACACACACATCCTCCTCTTTTCCTTTGAGATTTTGGGAATGTTCCTATTATACCGCATTCTTTCCATCCTGCCAAGCATTCGAAAAAATTCGCCGTCCTGCATGGGGAAAAATAAGTTTTTCTTTGAATACTGGAAAAACTATGGTACAATAAGACATACAAGAGGAAACAAACACTGCATCCTGTCCGCAGTGGTCCGAACCGGATGGACGTCAAGGGGAAAAGCGGGCGGACTTTGCTCAGCCGCCGGCATCCAAAAATGTGGAAATATGGAGGAAGTATGAGAATTGCATTGTTTGCGGAGACCTATCTGCCGTATATCAACGGCGTGGTTACCCATGTCAAGGTGCTCAAGGACGGGCTGACGGCATTGGGCCATAAAGTGCTGATCGTGACCACCGACCCTAAGGCAAAAAAGCATTATCTCAAGGACGGGGTGCTCCACTGTCCGGCCCACAGCTTTAAGAAAAAGGAGCTTTACGGCTACAGCGTATCCAGCCTGTACAGCCGGGTGCGAATGAATTATCTGCGTGCGTTCCATCCCGACGTGCTGCATATGCATCAAGAATTCAGTATGGGGATTTTCGCGGCCTATGCGTCCAAACGCCTGAAAAAGCCGCTGGTGTATACCCTGCACACCATGTATGACGAATATATTTTCTACATCGCCCCCGACCTGTTCGTACCCGCCATGCGAACCGTATCCCATCGGTACGCCCATATTCTGGCCCGGCAGGCCGACGCCATCACCAGCCCTTCTGCCAAGGCGAAGGATTTCCTGGCCAAATGCCATGTAAAAAAGCCGGTGGAGATTATTCCAAACAGCATCGATTATGAGGAATTTGACCCGGCCCGGTTCCCGCCGGAAAAGATTGAGGAAATCCGCAGGAAGTTGGGGATTAAGGAAAAAGGCACCGCCGGGATTTTCGTCGGCCGTCTGGGCAGGGAGAAGAGCGTGCATCTGCTGCTCGACTACTGGGCGGAGTTTTTTAAGGGGGACGACTCCCTCCGCCTGGTGGTGGTCGGGGACGGGCCGGAGCATCAGGCCCTGTCCGAGCAGGCGAAAAAGCTTGGGATCGAGGAGCGGGTGACCTTTACCGGGAGCATCCCGCATGAGGAAATCCCGCCCTATTTTATGGCCTGCGACTTTTTCATCACCGCTTCTGTCACCGAAATGATGTCCATTTCCATGCTGGAAGGGATGGCCTCCGGCCTCCCGTCGGTGCAGCGGTTTGATCCCATCAACGCCGACCAGATCCAGGAGGGGATCAACGGCTTTACCTACCGCAATCCCCAGGAGATGGAACAGATCATCCGCAGGCTGGCGGCCCTATCCGACGGGGAAAGGCAGGAGATGCGCAAGCGGGTGCGGGAAAGCGTAAAGGATAAGGGCGCGAAGGACCTGGCAAACTATATGCTGGGGGTATATTCCCGGGTGACGGGAATCCCGGTATAGCCGCCGCGCCGGCGCGGCATCCTACGGGTGTGATGCGGCCTCTGGAAAAGGAGGCGGCGGCCGCCTGTGAAATCACGATCGGGAAAAGCGAAAGGGATGGTGGAGAGCGGCGTCTCTTTGAGAATGCTGCCGGCCGCTAAAGCAGCTTTTCCCATCAGCCGGAGGAGCCCTTTTTTCGCAAACAATAGGGAGCCCTTCAAACATAAGCCCGTTTCCCCCATGGCTGTTGTCAAAAGAACTACCGCTTGATGGCTGATGTCTATGGTATAGGAGGGAGTATGATGCAAAGCCAAACGGTGGAGAGAAATACCGCTCTGGATATCGTAAGAATGGTTGCCGTGCTGGCGGTGATTATGACCCATGTGAGCGCGGGGTTTGTAAATTCATATGATGCATCCTCACTTGAGTTTGTCGTAGGAAACATTTTCGACAGCCTGTCCCGTTTGGGCGTCCCGTTGTTTGTCATGGTTTCGGGCGCCTTGCTGTTGGATGAACGTAAAACCGTCACCTTGCGCTATGATTTGTTCAAGAAGATCAAGAATATTTTCCTTCTCATCCTGTTTTGGGCGACGGTATATGCTCTTATTTATCGCGTTCTGTTTCCATTGTTACAGGGGGAAACGCCCAGCCTCAGGGAGGTGCTCTATGCAATAGCAAAAGGGCATTATCATATATGGTATTTATATATGATCCTCGGCCTGTATCTCGCCACCCCGTTTTTGCGTTCCTTTGCCAAGAAGGAAAACAAAAAGCTGGTCCTTTTCTTTTTGCTCATCTCCCTGTCGACGCAGTTTCTTTTGCCGGTAATCGAGTGGCTGTCTTTGATTTGTGAGGAGCTTGCCTTTGTAAAAACATGGATCGATATGTTTTATCTTCAGTTTTTTGGCGGCTTTGCAGCATACTTTTTAATGGGATGGTACATCGTTCATATTGGATTTCATAAGAAGTGGGAAAGACGTCTCCTATATGCCTTGGGCTTGTTGTCCTTATTGGTCATCATCGTGGGCACACAGCTTTCTAAGGGCGCTGGGAATGTATATTCCAATTTAGGCTTGCCTGTCTTTTTGTATGCCGCAAGCGTGTTTGTGGCCTTGAACAGCATAAAATGGAAGGTCAAAGACAGATACAAGAAATGGATTGGGGTATTCTCCAACATGACTTTCGGCGTGTATATCATACATCCGTTGTTCCACACGCTTGTCAATCAATTGGTCCCTTATGCCGAGAATCCGGTTTTGTATATCGCAGCCAGCTTTTTGGCTTTGGTTCTCCTCTCCTTTGCCTGGTGCTGGGTTGCGTCAAAAATTCCGCTTGTAAAGAAAAGCGTCCGCATGTAATGGGTTCTGTAACCGGGGCGGGTTGTAGGGTCCCGCGCAAGCGGGGAAGGATTTTACCGCTGTTATGCTGTGGGTTCGCTTGGTTATTAACAAAATGGTGCATCTTATTTTACTTTCGTGTCTGCTCGTCTAAAAGCATAGGCCCGCAAGCAAACGCTTGCGGACCTATGCTTTTAGACAGGCGCCCGATTACTTCGCCGTCCAGTACTGGGCCGGGTCGGAGAATACCTTGGACTTGTAAAAGGATACCGCCGGGAACCATTCGGCCAGCCGTTGGCGCAGCGGCTCCACCACCACGTCCTCGGTGGCGAAATGCCCCCCGTCTATCAAGGTGATGCCAGCCTCGGCCGCCTCCAGCAGCTGGTGGTGTTTGACGTCCGCCGTCACATAGGCGTCCGCCCCGGCGGCAACGGCCTGCCCCAGGTAATCCCCGCCGGCGCCGCCCAGCACCGCCACCCGTATGACCGGCCGGCGCCCCGGCACATACCGCAGTCCGCCGCAGCCCAGCTGCCGCCCGACATACCCGGCGAATTCCTCCGGACTTTGCGCAGCGTTAAGCGTCCCCAGAACGCCCACGGAATCCGATTGCGCCAACGCTGCCGTTTCCAAAATGTCAAAGGCCGGTTCCTCATAGGGATGGGCTTCCCTCATGGCTGAGAGCACCGCCTCCACCTTGGAGGGCGGGCAGATCATTTCCAGCCGGTCTTCCTTTGCACGTTCCCATTCCCTCGGTTTTCCCAGAAAAGGCTTGGCCCCGCCAAGGGGAAGAAAACGGCCCTCGCCCGGGGAGACAAAAGCGCAGCCCGCATAGTCTCCCAGTGTGCCGGCTCCCGCCTCTTTCATGGCAAAATGGATACGATCGGTATATTCATGAGGACAAAATACGACCAGTTTTTTAAAATTACGACGATTTTCCCGTACAAAGGGTTTTTGCCCGGCTAGTTTCAGCCGGTCGGCCAGGCAATCGTTGACCCCGCCCTTTGCCACATCCAGGCTGGTGTGGGCGCAGATGGCCGACAGCCCCGCCGCCGCCAGCTGATAGGGAACGCTGGCGCTGAGAAAGGTTTTTGCCGGACGGAACAGGACCGGATGGTGGCTGACAATCAGCTGCGCTCCCTCTTCCTTCGCCTCCTGCACTACGGCTGGGGTAATGTCCAGCGTTACCGCCGCCCTTTCAACCCATGACTGGGGGTTCCCCACCAAAAGACCGCTGTTGTCCCAGCTTTCCTGATGGGAAAAGGGGGCGAAGCCGTCGATGGCTTGGTAGATATCTCGAATGGTGGTCATAGCGAACCTCCTTTTGTCGGTGCGGGTCCTTTTCCTGCCTGATCGGCCAGCATTTGCGCGACCCGTCTGATTTCCTTTGCTTGCTGTGGAGAAAGCCCCGCCGTCTTTTTCTCCAAAAGCTGCGCCTGCCGCCGCAGATAAGCCGGGGTGTGCGGGGAGGCGCTTTCTCCCAGCCGTCCCAGGTAAATCTCATCTAGGGAGGGGGAAAAGGGACGTCCGGTGTAAGCGGCCAGCATCACCGTATAGAGCCGTCCGCTGTCGAGCACCGCTTCCTCCGCCAGCAGCGTAAAGCCGTGCTCATAGAGGTAGGCGCGCAGCTTCTCCGGATGGCTCATCGGCTGCAAAATCAGCCGCAGCCCTTCGTCCTGTACCCACTTCGCCCGGTCGAGGATGGAGGAAATCAGTTCCCCGCCCATCCCCGCCAGCACAATGTCGTCCGTTTCCCCTGGGGTAAGGGCTGCAAGCCCGTCGGACAGCCGCAGCTCGACAAAGTCCGTCGCCCGGTATTGCTCCGCCGTTTCCCTCGCCCGGGAGAGAGGGCCGGGATTGATGTCCGCAGCAATGGCGTGCGGGCAGATCCCCCGGCGGGTCAGCCATACCGGCAGATAGCCGTGGTCGGTGCCGATGTCGGCCAGCCGGCTGCCGGGCCGGACGAAGGCGGCGCATTGCCGCAGCCGCGGCCCCAGGGAGAAGGGGGTCTCTCGTTTTTTCATGCAGCTTCCTCCTTGCCCGTGCGAAGGGAGCGCACCGCCACCTGTCCAAGGAAGGCCGTCCCGTACTGAACCGCCGTCATGACCAAAACCGCGACCGCATACAGCTTCAGATCCACCGGCAGCATTAGGGTAATCAAAATGCCGATGGCCCGCCCGCCGTTTAAAATGATATCCTTGATGGCGAAGATCTCCTGCCGGTGGGTGTAGGCGGCGGGCACCTGCTCCACCGAAGCGATGAAGATGCTGGTGGTGGGGGTTATCATAAACTGCACCAGGAAGGCGTTAATCAGATTGTAGGCAAGCACCACGTACATATTGGTAAACAGCAGCAGGACGACCGAAAAGACTACCATAATGGTGGTTGCCGTCACCAAAAGGCGGATACGGTTTTGCGGATGCATAAACCGGCCGATGACCACAAAAGCCGCCACCGACCCCAGCCCGGTCAAAAAGGTGGAAAAGCCCACCAGCGCCTCGCTGGGCTGCATATAAAAGATAAAGACCGAAAGGATGTAGGTGAAAATTCCCTCCCGCAGCCCCCGGCAGAACTTTACCGCAATGGGCAGGGAAAGGCGTTTTTCCTTCACCACCAGCTTGATGGATTCGAGATAACGGAACTCTTTGTTTTTCGAAGGCGGGGCTTTGAGCAGCAGCGTGCATACCATCGACAGGATGGAAACGCCGAAAGAGATGCCGAAGATCACCAGATAGCCGGTATTCCCCGGCAGCGCGGAGATCAGGAAGCCGGAGGACATGGGAACCAACAGGTTGATGACCGCCAATACGATTCCGAACACCGATAAAGCCTGGTCCCGGTTTGCGTCCTTGGTGGTGTCGGTCAGCAGGTTATAATACCCAAGCCAGTAAAAAACGCCGCCCAAGCCGTTGAGCAGCCCCACCAGCACCACATAGTTGCTGCTGGCGTCTCCCATGAACAAAACGAAGGCGTATTCGATGTTGTAAGCGACCACTCCCAGAATGACCACCGTGCGGGGGGAGGTCTTGCTGCAGATGGGTGCGGCAATGTTCATAAAGACCATGGCGGTGAGGATGTTGAAGAGGTTGTAGAGAATGCTTGCGCGCATGTCGCCGGTGTTCTTCATAAAGAAGGTGTTGATGAAAACGGAGGAAAGGGTAGTGAAGAACAGGAAGCTGATATGTACCGCCGCAAAGCGTTTAAAATCCTTGGAGCCTTTTAGATCTCCGAACAAAGAAAAAGCGGAGAGGCGATGAAAAATGGGACGAAGGCTCATGCAGAAAAATCCTCCAAACATAAGATAAATAAAAGAGCCGGGACAGAAACACCGCCCGGCGAAAGGCCGGGCGGACGGTCCTATTCCGAGTAGAGCGGTTTCTTATTTGCCGGCAAGATGGGCGTTAAGCTTCTTAACCAGCTCGTCTGCATCCACGCCGTGGACCTGGCAGGCCTCCTCCACCGATTCGCCTCGGGAAGCCGGGCAGCCTAAGCAATGCATCCCCATCTCCAGAAAGAAGGGAGCCGTGCTTTCGTCCATATCCAGGATGTCGCCGATTACGGTGTCTTTGGTGATCTGTGCCATGTAAAATCCTCCATTTCCTTTTACAAGCATGTACGCCCGCCGCCTCGACTTGAACTGGCGCGCGGTCGGTTGTTACCCGTATTATAATTCCCTGTGCCGCACAATGCAATACCGTAAGGATACTATTTTTTTGCGCAGTTTTATAGGAAAGCAAGAAATCGCAATTGTCTCGGCGCACCCGCCTTTTTTCAAAGTTTTCCCGCCCCTCTCTTGCCAAAAAGAGAGAATCCGGGTATACTATACCCATCCAAAGGCGAATTTGTAGGAAATGGGGGACTTCCATGCTGTTGACCATCGACATCGGCAATACCAATATCACCCTCGGCGCTTATCGGGAGGAGACCTTACTGTTCGAGTCCCGCATGGAAACCAACCGTTTCCGTATGGAGGATCAATACGCCATTGAGCTTAGGGACATCCTGGATCTTTACGGCGTTTCACCCGTACAGTTTGAAGGGGCCATCGTCTGTTCGGTGGTACCGGCGCTGACTACGGTGATCTCCAAGGCGGTGGAGAAGCTGGTGGGAAAACCGCCGCTTATCGTGGGCCCGGGACTGAAAACGGGGCTGAATATCCGCATCGACAATCCCGCCCAGCTGGGGGCGGATTTGGTGGCGGGCGCGGTGGGCGCTATATCCAAGTTTCCCTGCCCCTGTATCCTGTTTGATCTGGGCACCGCTACCACCGTTTCAGTAGTAGCGCGGGATACCTCGTTTTTAGGAGGCATCATCATCCCCGGCGTGTATATTTCCTATAATGCCCTTACCTCCCGTACCGCGCAGCTTCCGCAGGTCAATCTGGAGGCGCCGCCCCATGTGATCGGCACCAACTCCATCGATTCGATGAAGTCGGGTTCCATCTATGGGACCGCCGCTATGATCGACGGCATCTGTGACCGCATTGAGGAGGAGATCGGGGATAAGGCCACCGTGGTGGCCACCGGCGGCATTGCCGGCGTGGTGATTCCCTATTGCAAGCGAAAGATTATCCACAGCGACAATTTAATATTGGAGGGTCTGCGCTTACTGTATGCGCGCAACCAGTAACCTTCGCCAATTTCGCCGGGCCGGGGAAACCGATCCGGCGGTTTGGATAAAATCGGCGCTGCATCCGGCTTTGGAGCAGCAGCTAGGAGGAAATGGAATATGAAAAACCAAACCGCATCCCAGACGAAGATCCAGAAAATGGTGGGCCTTGCCATTTTCACCGCTGTCATTGTTGTATTGCAGCTGGTCGCCACTTTTGTGAAGGTCGGTCCGATCTCCATTACGCTGACACTGATTCCGATTGTCGTGGGCGCCGCCGTCTACGGCAAAGGCGCGGGAGCCTATTTGGGCGGTGTGTTCAGTGTGGTCGTCATCATCTGCTGCATTACCGGCGCGGATGCCGGCGGCGCGATGATTTGGAACGCCAATCCCTTCCTATGCGTTGTGGTGTGTATGCTCAAGGGCATGGCCGCCGGCTTTGTGGCGGGCCTCCTTTACCGGCTGATTTCGCAAAAGAGCGTGATCGGCGGTGCGGTTGTGGCGGCTGTTCTCAGCCCCATCGTCAACACCGGTATTTTTTGTCTGGGCTTGATTCTGTTTTTCCGCCCCATCCTGGTAGAATGGGCGGGTGGAACCGACGTGCTGTATTACATTCTTTTCGGGCTTTTGGGCGTCAATTTCTTAGTGGAGCTGGGCGTCAATATCGTACTTAGCCCGGTTATCGTCCGTGTTTTAAAAGCGGTAAAGGCGGTCTGACGGCCTTCCGTTTTTCCTTTGATCGAACACCGAAAACCCGCCCTGCCATGCGGCAGGGCGGGTTTTTAATCGCTTCTGTCATCCCAGCCGAAAAAGACAGAAAAAAGGCCCGCAGGTATTTGCCTGTGGGCCTTTTTTTGTCTTTCGGGGTTCCCTCACGTCTATCCTTCGTATTCGAGGATCTCAATGCGCTCAATCACAATGTCCTGGGCCGGTAAGGAGAATTCGTTGTCATAAGGCGGGTTTTCCACCACCTGGGTGCCGGCGATGGCGTCCACCACCTCAATGCCCTCGAAAACCTGCCCGAAAACCGTATAGCTGTAATCCATATCCGGAATCCCGCCGATGCGCTGGTAATCGGACACAACCGCATCGGGATACTTGGAGCTGCCGGCTTCCCTCATCTCCTCCACCATCGACGCGCTTACCTCATCCCCCTGGATGAGGTAAAATTCGCTGTAATTGCCCAGCACCGTATCGTCGTGGTAATACCCCAGCGCCCCGCGGAAGTGATGCAGCTCGCTGGAGGTCTCCAGATCGATCTTCTCGCCCCAGAAGCTTTGGTTTTCGTCCCGCGCATCCCCGCTCAGGATGAGAAAGTCGGAAAACACCCGGTAGAACTTTTGTCCGTCGTAATAGCCGGACTTGGCGAGGCCGATGAAGTTTTCCACCGCCGCCGGAACTTCCTGGCCAAACAGCCGGATCTTGATGACCCCCATGCTGGTGGTCATCACCGCAATCTGCTCCCCCTCCTCTGGAAGTGCAAACTGGGCCGAACGCATCTGGCGAAACGCATCGTCTCCGGTTCCCACCGGCTGCTCGGAGCAGCCGGGCGGCAGGGTGCAGAGCAGCGCCAGGCAAAGCCCGCAGGAGAACCGCCGCAGCTTGGATGCAGGTTTCATAGCCGTCCGCCTCCCGTCTTATCCGGTGTAGGTGACAATCTCAATCTTCTCAATCACCACGTCCTCCTTGGGCGTGGTGGATTCGTTGACATAGGGGGTGGAGGCGTCGTCGGCGTCCGCCATCATTTCCACCCCTGCAATGGCGTCCACTACGTCCATTCCCTCAAACACCTGGCCAAAGACCGTGTGGCCGCTGCCGCGCTTGCCGGTGGAGGGATCCTTCTCGGTGGTGTAGTACCCGTCCAGATAAGGGGTGCCCCCGATCTCCAGATATTTGTCCTTAATCACCTGGCTCATCTTGTCGAAGTGATACCCGAGCTGGGAGTCGTACAGGTCGAAATATTCCTCCGGCCAGCTGCCCGGCCCCGCCTGGACGATAAAGAACTGGCTGCCGTTGGTGTTTTCACCGGCGTTCGCCATAGACAGGGCGCCCCGGAAGTTGTTCAGGTTCGGGGAGAATTCATCCTCAAAATCCTCGCCCCAGATGGATTCGCCGCCCATGCCGGTCCCCTCGGGATCGCCGCTTTGAATCATAAAGTTGTTGATGACCCGATGAAATTTCAGCCCGTCGTAATACCCGTTCTTCGCATGGGTGGTAAAGTTTTCCACCGCCTTGGGCGCCTGGTCGGGGAAAAGGCGGAATTTGATGACCCCCATGCTGGTGGTCATTACCGCAATCTGCTCGCCTTCCTTCGGCGGATCGAGCTGCATCAGCGGGGTGCCTTCCTTGCTGTCGCCCGAGCAGCCGGATACCACCAGAATCAGCAGGGCAAAGCACAGGGTGAAGAAAATACGTTTTGCCTGTTTCATAATCCAATCCCTCCGTCCGTCCTTATGCGTATTCGCCAATGTCGATGGAGGTGATCTTCACATCCTCCTTGGGACGGTCCGCCCGGCCGGTTTCCACCGCCGCAATGGCGTCCACCACGTCCATTCCCTCATATACCTGCCCGAACACCGCATGCTTGAAGTCCAGGTGAGGGGTGCCGCCCACCGCCTTGTAGTTGTCGATGGTCTGGCGGGGGAAACCCCGGTCCACGAGGCCCTCCATCTGAGCGAGCAGACCTTCGTGAACCTCCGGCGCTTGGACAATGAAGAACTGGCTGCCGTTGGTGTTGGGCCCGGCGTTTGCCATGGACAGGGCGCCGCGCAGGTTGTGCAGGTCCACGTCGAACTCATCGGCAAAGGGCCCGCCCCAGATGGACTCGCCGCCCATGCCGGTCCCCAGCGGGTCGCCGCCCTGGATCATAAAGCCGTTGATGACCCGGTGGAAGAGGATGCCGTCATAGTATCCGTTCTTCGCATGGGTGGTGAAATTCTCCACCGTTTTGGGAACCTGGTCGGGGAAGAGGCGGATTTTGATATCTCCCATAGTGGTATGCATGACGGCGATGGGATCGCCGGCCTTAGGGGATTCCAGCTGATTGATGGACATAGAGCATTTCCTCCAAATGTAAGATTAATTGTCTCATTATACCGTCTGGCAAGAAAAATGGCAAGGGCGGCGGCTACCGAATCTCCTGCTCGAGCGCGTCGAACTCCTTGGTGGAGAAAAATTCGCCCAGGGTAATGTCCAGCCCGTCACAGAGCTTCTTGATGGTGACCACGCCCGGATTTTTGCTTACGCCATTAATAATATTTTTCAAGGTGGACGGTGGAACTGCCGCGCTACGCGCCAAGGCATTGACCGCTAGG
>CAJFTS010000046.1 GCA_904420015.1 uncultured Clostridia bacterium | reverse complement strand
GGCGACAGGCGACACAAGCGGAACGGCGCATTGAAGAACTTGACCGACTTTTCAAACGTATTTACGAGGATAACACCAACGGAAAACTATCTGATAGCAGATTTCAAATGCTCTCTGATGATTACGAGCAGGAGCAGGAAGAACTGCGGGAAAAGCTGTTGCAACTGAATGAAGAAATTATACAGCAAGAAGAACAGGCAGAAAACATTGACAGGTTTATCGGCAAAGTGCGGAAGTATTTCGACTTGGACGAATTAACGCCCACTGTCTTAAATGACATGGTAAAGGCGGTGTATGTCCACACGCCGGACAAGTCAAAGGGATACAGGGAACAGCAGATAGACATTTCCTATGACCTTGTGGGAATACTCCCCGCCGTCATACTGAATGACCTGCAAAACGGAGAAACGGCATAGCCGAAGCTATGCCGTTTCCCGAAAACATTCTTATGCTGTTTTATTGGTGCTGCACATAAGGCGGGGGCTTTTGCCTGTTCAGACGAAATAGGTCACGATAATGTAAAGGGTAAAAAAGACGATATACACCACCAGCGAAGCGATGGACCATTTGCCGTTTTGCGTAATGCCGGCGAAGCCCCCGGAAAAGGCGCCGGCAATGACCGAAACGGCTAAGGAACCCAAGGCCAGGATGGAAAGGATGAGAAAAATGTTTGAAAGCATGGTAAGCCCTCCGTTTCCCGGCTATTTTTCCTGAATGATGCGGTAATAGGCCCGGGCAGTCAAGGAATAGACGACGGCGTAAAGCAGCGCGAAGAAAAGGACCGTCACAACGGTGCATGTCAGATTGAGCGCAGTGTCGGTCATGCTGAAAACGAGAAGCAGCTTGGAGATGACCGGGAAAGCCGCCGCAATGTGTACGCAGGCTAAGAGCAGCGGCAGGAAAAAGACCATCAGAATTTGCTTGTGGATGGTTTTCTTGACCTCCTGCTTGCTCATTCCCACCTTTTGCATGATCTCGAACCGGTCGTGGTCGTCGTAGCCTTCCGAAATCTGCTTGTAGTAGATGATGAGCACCATCGCCATCATAAAGAGCATGCCTAAAAAGAGCCCCAGGAACAAGAACCCGCCGAAGGTGGCGTACCAGTCCTCCCGGTTGAGGGAGCGGCTATCCACCGATACCCCAGGAATGGAGCTTTTGCATTCCTCCCGCAGCGCGGCGGAAAAGGCGGTAACGGTTTCGTCGCTGCCTGCGAGGTTAAATTGGGTGGTGCAGGATAAGAAGGCGGGCTCCGAATCCTGCGGATAGGCGGCCATGATTTCCGCAAGCACGTCTAAGTCCGACAAAACCACATAGAAGCTGTTCTGCGGCGCCGTTTCCGTCTTCTCCCGCAGCACGAAGGAATCCAGCTCCTTTTTCACCGAGAAGGAGCGCTCGTCGAGCCACAGCGTTTGGCTGGCAAACTGCCCCGCATGCGCAAAGAGGAGGACTTCGTCCTTTTCCAGGGTTTCATTCGTCCCCTGTATGCGGTTGTAGTCCTCCAAAGGGAGCAGGATGACGTTACAGATATAGTTGGTCGCGTTTCCCTGGAAATCCTTCGGGATATCGGTTAAAATCATGTTCTGCTGGGAAAAGCCCACGAAGGAGAAATTGCGGTATTCATAATAGTCGGTGATTGCAACCCCGGATTTTTCCTGCTGTTCCTTCACCGCCAGCCGTACCCCGTCCACCTGCGCCTGGTCGTCGGCGCATTCAATGGTTATATCCAGCGGGAAGCGCTCGTCGAGGATCCGCTCCTGCCCGAGATAGAGGGAGACGGTGGCGGAGACCACCACCAGCACCATGGTGCTCAGGATGCAGATGTTCGCCAGTCCCACCGCGTTTTGCTTCATGCGGTAAATCATGCCGGAAACGGAAATGAAGTTTTTCGGCTTGTAATAAAACCGCTTGTTTCGCCGCATGAGCTTCAGCAGGGCGATGCTGCCGGAGGTGAACAGGGCGAAGGTTCCGATGATAACCAGCAGGGCCGCCAGGAAAAAGAGGAGAAGCGCGTCCAATGGAGACTGTACCGTCAGGGCGATGCCGTATCCGCCGCCCAGGGCCAGAATGCCGATCAACGTCAGAAGCCAGGAAGCTTTGGGCTCCTTTTCGCCTGTCTGCCCGCCTTTGAGCAGGGTGATGGGGTTGGAGACATGGATCTGCCAGAAGTTTGTCAAAAGCGTCAGCAGGAAGATTCCCGCGAATAGCAGGGCGGTAACCCCCATCCCGCCCCAGGAGAGGGCAAAAACAATAGGCGTCGACAAATTCAACAGATACAAAAGGATCAGAAACAAAAGCTTGGAAAAGAGAGCGCCCAAAAGAAGGCCCAGCGCCAGGCTAAGTACGGAGGTAAACAGGGTTTCGAAAAAGAGGGTTTTGACGATGTGCCGTTTTTCCATCCCCAGGATGCTGTAAAGCCCCAGCTCCTTTTTCCGCCGTTTGATGAGAAAGCTGTTGGTATAGAAAAGCAGCGCCGTGGAGAAGAGGGCGATGATGACGGTGCCCAGCCATAAAATCATGGACAGGGTTCCGTATCCCGGCATCTGCGTAAGGCCGGGATTATCCGCAATGGAGTACATGGTGTAAAAGGTGGCGATGGAAACGATGCAGGTGAGCATATAGGGGAAATAGGTGCTGCGGTTCTTTTTCAGGTTGGTGAGCGCCAGCTTGGGGTAAAAGAGCTTACGCAAGGCCGCCACCTCCCGTAGTCAGCGCCGTCAGGGTGTCGGAGACCTTCTGGTAAAGCTCCTCGTTGGTCATGGCGCCCCGGTAGATCTGGTGGAACACCACCCCGTCCTTGATGAAAAGCACCCGTCCCGCATGGCTGGCCGCCATGGTGGAATGGGTGACCATCAGAATGGTTTGCCCGCCCCGGTTGATGTCGGAGAACAGGCGGAGAAGATGGGCCGCCGCCTTGGAGTCGAGGGCGCCGGTAGGCTCGTCCGCCAGGATCAGCTGGGGATGGGTAATCAGGGCCCGGGCCACCGCCGAACGCTGCTTTTGCCCGCCGGATACCTCATACGGGTATTTTTTGAGGATTTCCGTAATCCCCAGCTGCTCGGCAATGGGGGAGAGCCGCCGGCTCATCTCCGCATAGGACTTGCCCGACAACACCAGCGGCAGGAAAATATTGTCCTGAATCGAGAAGGTGTCCAGGAGATTAAAATCCTGAAAGACAAAGCCCAAATGGCTGCGGCGGAAGGCCGCCAGCTCCTTGTCCTTAATCCCCACGATATCCCGTCCGTTTAAAAGGACCTCGCCGCCGGTAGGCTTGTCCAGGGAAGCAAGGATGTTGAGCAGGGTGGTTTTTCCCGAACCCGACTCGCCCATGATCGCTACATATTCGCCCTCCTCCACCGAGAAGGAGACGTTCTCCAGCGCCTGGACCTGGCTGCCGCCGAAGCGGGTGGTGTAAATCTTTTTTAGGTTTTTTACTTCGAGCAACGGCATAAGACCGACCTCCTGTTGAGAATCTGTCTTTAGTATAAGAAAAAAAGAAATGACAAACCATCGATTTGGCTTACATTTCTTTTCTCAGTCTTACACTTCGGTAAGGTACGCTATTCAATTGGCAGATTCGGTTCGCTCAGGTCGATTTTGACCCGGGTTCCCTTTCCCGGCTTGGAAGAGAGGAATATCCGGTGGGACAGCCGCTTCAGCGTCTGCCGGCATAAATAAAGCCCCAATCCGGTGGATTTTTTGTCCATCCTCCCGTTGTAGCCGGTAAATCCCTTTTCAAAGACCCGCGGCAGGTCCTCGGGGCGGATACCGATGCCGGTGTCCTCGATGACCAAAGATTTTTCCTCCCCGCCTGCCGGATAGATGGAGATGCTGCCGCCGGAGGGGGTATACTTGAGGGAATTGGATAAAAGCTGTTCCAGAACGAAGGTAAACCATTTTTCGTCCGTCAGTACCATACAGGGCGCTTCGGTCAGATGCAGGGTGATACGCTTGCGTATAAAGGTCATGGCGTATTTTTTTACCGCCGTGCGCACCATGGAAAACAAGTCCACCCGGCGAAAGAGCAGGTCGCTCGCGTCGTTTTGCAGCCGCAGATAATGCAGCGTCATCTCCACATACTGCTCGATTTGAAAGAGGGCCTGCTCAAGCTCCATACGCGCCTGCGTCGGTTCCATCCCCTGAAGCACCAGACGCATAGCGGCAATAGGCGTCTTGATTTGATGGGCCCAAAGGGTGTCGTAATCCATCCGGTCGGCGTAGGCGGCGTTCGCCTTGGAAATCTGCTTGGCCCGGTCGTCGAACAGGATGCGAATGAGCGCCTGCTGATCCTCCTCCAGAAGGGTGCGCGGCGGCGCAAGCCGGTCTAGGCTGATGGTGATCTCATCGCGCAGCCGGATGAAAGCCCGGTGGCGGCTGTAAAACCGGTACAAATCATAGCCGCCGTAGCCAAGGCCGCCCGCCAGAAGAATCAGGCTGCCGTACCACATGGCGTCGAACGGGAGGCGAAAAAGCAAAAACAAAAGCCAAAACAGGGCCAAAAACAGCGAAAATCCCACGATGACCCGGTACCGTGCATTCAGATAGGCGACCGCTACCAGCCGCAGTTTCATCGGTTTCATCTATTCCTCCACCAAATATCCCACACCCTTTTTGGTCTTGATCCAACCGGGCAGCCCCGCTTCGCTCAGCTTGCGGCGAAGGCGGGTTATGTTGACCGTCAGGGTGTTGTCGTCGATAAAGCTGTCCGAATCCCACAGCCGTTTCATCAGCTCCTCCCGGCTGACGGTCCGTCCCTTTTGTTCGAGCAGCAGCTGGAGGATTTTCAGCTCGTTTTTGGTCAGCTCAGTGGTCTGCTCCCGATAGGCCAGGGTTGCATCCCCCACATTCAAAAGCACCCCCTTGTGCTCGAGAAGGCCGCCCCCGCCGCCGAACGAATAGGCCCGGCGAAGCAGCGCCTGCACCTTGGCGGTAAGCACATCCAGATCGAACGGCTTGGGAATGAAGTCGTCCCCGCCCATGTTGATGGCCATAACCAGATTCATATTGTCTGCGGCGGAGGAGAGAAACAAAATGGGAACCTTGGAGCGCTTTCGGATTTCACCGCACCAGTGGTATCCGTTATAATAGGGAAGCAGGATATCCAGTATCACCAGATGGGGGAAAAGGCGGTGAACTCCTCCAAAACACGGCCAAAGTCGGATACCTGCCTGACTTCAAATCCCCATTTCGACAGATGACGGCCAATGGCCCCCGCGATGGTTTCTTCATCCTCCACAAGAAAAATTTTATACATAAACGTCCTCCTGCTGGCCGGATAGGAATGCTTTCTTTTATTGTAGCAGACCTGGCAAGCCCTGTAAAACGCCCGCCAGTAATCCGGGAACCCTCCGCCGGCATGGCTCCCGGCCCCTTCTCTGATTGGACTGCCGCCTCATCTGACTCAGCCGAGTGTTCCAAAGCCCGCCGGCTGCTTGTGAAGTGGATGAAAAAAGAATGATTCGCAAATCGGACCATTACCGGCAGGCGAAGAGGATATTACTAATTTTTAATATAGAAACACTACTTTTTTGTGTTGACTTCTGGAAACCGAAAGATATATTATATTTAATATAATAGAACAAAATTTAAGAAAAATTTTATGCAAATAGAGCATGAAATGATCTAATTTTAGGAAAAAAAGAGGCTTTCCGGGAGGAATGAATGCGGTTTGTCCGCAAAGTCAAGTGCAGATCGTCCCCCAAATCTGATTCAGGAAAGGAAGAAAGATGAAATTGGAATCGGGGCAGACATAATCCACCGTTTGCGGTTTTGTATCAGTCGGGCGCATCGGCGCCGGCTTTCATACAGATTCGTCTAAGTGGAAAAGAAGAAATGGTCTGGCAAAGAAGAAGGGAGCGAATCAAGTGAAAAAAGCGGTATCTATCCTTGTGTTGCTGTGCATGATTCTCAGCTTGTTTACCATGCAGGTCGGCGCGGCGGGAGAACCTGCCGTACCGCAGAACATCCTATTCACACCGGTAACGACCGATTCTGTTACCATAACGTGGTCGGCCTCGGAAGGGGCGACCGGCTACAATATCTATCGCCGCGAAGCCGGAAAGGGCACGCTGGAGAAGATCGCTACCGTAACGGAGCCCACCTATGTGGACACCGACGTGGAAAAAGCGCACGACTATTATTACAGTGTCACCGCATTTAACGCCCAAGGCGAATCTGCCGGGACCAATGAGGCGTTCATCATGACGGCGGGCGACCGTGCGGTCCTGCTCAATGAATTCAACATCAAAGACATCGCCGGCCCCGCTTGCCGCCTGCGTATCGGCGACCTGGACGGCGACGGCAGGAACGACATTCTGGCCGTCAACACCGCGCAGAACACCAGCGATTCCAGAAACCCCCGCGTGGTGTGGTCCCTGACTGCTTTCAGCATTGAGGGCGAGGTTATGTGGCAGTGGTTTGCCAATCCGGAGACCCCGATCCCCAACATGTGGATCACAAAGACCGGCGCCGACGAGCCCTGCCAGATCCAGGATGTGGACGGCGACGGCTATAACGAAGTCATTTTGGTCGGTAACCCCACCTGGGATCCCAACCAAAACAAAAACCACAGCACCTCCGGCGATGTGTTCTACATCCTCGACGGCAAAGACGGCAGCATCAAGTATCAGAAGAGCTTTGCCGAAGCCGGTCTGAGCAACAACCTGCATGACTGCATCGTGCTCGGCAACTTTGACGGCCGCACCGTCAACGGTCGCGACGTCAATCAGTTCGTCGTCCTGAAAGAGCGCTATGGCAACGTCCAGGTCTTTGAGCTGTTTGACAAGGAGACCCAGGAATTTACCTTTAAGAACGTTTGGGGCTATAATAAGTCTACCTCCGGCCAGGCGGTAGCGGGCCACATGCCTTTGGCGGCTGATTTGGACGGCGACGGCAAGGACGAGCTGCTCTCCAACTACACCGTTCTCAATCATGACGGCACAATCCGTTGGCAGGTTCCCAACAAGATTTATGACAGCGAAGGTAATCAGGTTGGAACCGCTACCGACCACGTGGACACCATCCAGGTGGGCGATGTGGACGGCAATCCTGAAAACGGCCTGGAAGTTGTTCTGGGCGGCGGTGGCGCTGGCATGTCCACCTTCTGCTTCACCGCAGACGGCGAACTGCTCTGGACCAACAACATCGCTCACGAACCCCAGTCCCTGAACCTGGCCGATTTCCGCACCGAGTCCAAGGGCTTGGAGGTATACGGCCTTGACCGCAGAAACCGCAGCAATTACCCGGTTGGCCATGACGGCATGTTCCTGATCGGATCCCAGGGCGAGGACCTCTACAAAGAAGAGGACAACACGCAGGGCTGGTCCACCATCGTGGTCCGTATGCCCAACTGGACCGGAACCTGGGCGCCGCTTTGCCTGTCCTTCTTCCGCAACGATCAGGCCAATGCGGCGGATCCGGATAAATACCCGGATGCAACCGAAAAGAATAAGCTGCCTGCCATTTATGACGGCTACTTCAACACGTTGTTCGAGCTGCCTGGTCAGGACGCCCGTTTCATGGTGGCAAACCTGGTCGGCGACTCCCGCGATGAAATCGTCGGTTATACCGACGCCGGCGACATTTGGATTTATGCCAACGGCTATGCGCCCTTGGACAGCCTGGTAACGGGTACTCCCAGAGAGCAGACCGATTTCCTCGGCAACTACTCGCGTTATCCCACCGATGTGTTCAAGGCTGACCTGGCTGATCGTGAGCCGGCTGCTCCGGTTGCAGAAAACGTACAGGGCAACTCCGCGTATATTAATTGGAGTCCGGTTATCGGCGCCACTGGTTATACCCTGTACCGCAACGGCGAAAAGATCGGCGACTTTACCGATGTCGGATATCAGGAGACCGATCTTCCGCTGGGCATCTACGAATACACCGTAGTGGCTACCGACGGAACCGTGAACTCTCCGGAATCCTATCCGCTGACGCTGACCATCGACACGCCGGAAGCCGCGACGGATAAGGCTGTCTACAACGTCAACGAAACCGTTACCGTTACCATTAAGACCCTCGATACCGTGTCGAGAGTGGGCCTGCAGAATGAGGCGGGCGGCAATCTGGCGGTCGCGAATTCTTATGCCGGCGTGGACAACGGCGACGGCACCAAGACCTTTGAGGTCACCTTTGCCCTCGGTACCGCCGGTACCCGTGAGCTGACTGTCCTGACGGCCGGCGACGACGGCATTCTGGTACCCTCTACAACGAAGATTTCGTTCTCTATCAGTGCCACACCGTTGGCGCCTTCCGAAGGGAACGAGCCTGAGGTCTATTCTGCCAAGGTAGCATCGGGTTCGATGCAGATCAATACCCCGATCACCTTTGAGGTTAAGACCAACACCGATGTGTCCAAGGTCGCCTTCTTTAATGAAAACGGCGCAGGTATGGCGGCATCTTCCTCCTATGTGGATGATAACGGCGTACGCACCTGGACCTTGAGCTTCTCGATCGGCTCTCCCGGTCAGCGTACCCTGGCTCTGAAGTATCAGGGTGCAGACGGCGTATGGGTTGATTCCGGCAAGACGGTGAACTTCACCCTGAGCAGATAAACCCGGTTTCTTTGATGGAAGAATCGGATTAAACGGCAAAATCCCCCGCTTGTGCATTTGCACAAGCGGGGGATTCTTTTGTTGATAATGGGCTTTTGCAGCTCTTATCAATATCAGCACTCTAGAATATTGCTTGTATTTTCCCTGTAGACTGATCCTTGGTTCTAAGTGCTCAGAAAGCCGGGAATGCGGCGGGGAGAGGAGCCGGAAAAATCGAAAGGAATGAGAACGGCCTCTGAGATTAGCTGTGATTTTTAGCATCAGGGATCAACGACTCGTCGGTTTATGGGATATCCGCGCGGAAAACGGCCGGGCTTCGGATATATTTGAACGCAAGCCGACATCACCCTGCCGATCATATAACCGTACTCCTCCGAATGCTGCTGTAAATGCAATCAGCGGAATTTCCAGCGGCACTTACCGGTCGAAGCGATAAAGGTAAAGGTCCTCCAGGTTAGGTTTGGCCAGGATAACCCTGCCTTCCGTGGGCCTCTCGTCGCCTACCACCCGTACACAGATCCCGTCCGGCTCCTGGGTCAGATTGCTGATCGGGTACTTTGCCTGGAGCTCCCCTAGCTCCTGCGCCTGGGTGTATACCTCAAATACCTTCCCTTGCATCGAATGGAGCAGATTTGCCGTGGTATCCTTGGCAATCAATTCTCCCTCCTTGATCAGCATGACCTCCTTGGCAATGAACTCCACGTCGCTGACCACATGGGTCGCCAGCAGC
>CAJFTS010000045.1 GCA_904420015.1 uncultured Clostridia bacterium | reverse complement strand
GCTTCAGTGCGTGAAAGTGGGGCTAAAACTCCGGCAAGGTGGTGCTAAAACTGCGTGCAGATGGGGCTGGGGTGGCGATTTTTGCAGGGAAAAGCGAATTCATCATGACGTATATCCTGTCGCTGGCGGTCAACTACCATCCCAATGAAGTGGCGTTTATCCTGATCGACTACAAAGGCGGCGGCATGGCCCAGGCCTTTGAAACGCTTCCTCATACCGTGGGGATTATCACGAATCTGGACGGCGCGGCGGTCAGCCGCTCCCTGGTTTCCATCCAAAGCGAGCTCAAACGCCGCCAGACCATCTTTCAGCAGGTCAGCAAGCAGATCAATGTCAGCAACATCGATATTTATAAATACCAAAAGCTCTATCGGGAGGGAACGGTAACCGAGCCCTTGCAGCACCTGTTCATCATTTCCGACGAGTTTGCGGAGCTGAAAACCCAGCAGCCTGATTTTATGAACGAGCTGGTCAGCGCGGCGCGCATCGGCAGAAGCCTGGGCGTCCATCTCATCCTTGCCACCCAAAAGCCCAGCGGCGTGGTGGACGACCAGATTTGGAGCAACAGCCGGTTCCGCGTTTGCTTGAAGGTACAGGAAAAGAGCGACAGCATGGATATGCTCAAGCGGCCGGACGCGGCTTCCCTGACGAAAACCGGCCGGTTCTATCTTCAGGTGGGGTATAACGAGGTGTTCGAGATGGGGCAGTCCGCCTGGAGCGGCGCCCCCTATCTCCCCAGCGACCGGCCGGAAACCGGGAAGGACCGTTCGGTTTCCATCCTCGACGGGGTGGGCCATGTGGTGCGGGGGGCCGCCCTAAAGCGCAAGCGGGGCAGCGGCGAAAAGCAGCTGGATACGATTGTGCGGTATCTGGCCGCCCTTGCGCAGTCCGAAGGGATTCGGCCCCGGCCGATGTGGATGCCCCCGCTCAAAACATGCATCCTTTTGCAGGATCTCACCGCCCGGTATGCGACCGGCCCCATGGAAGGGCTAAACCCCGTGGTGGGCGAGGCGGACGACCCCCAGCGCCAGCGGCAGTTCCCGATGACCCTCCCTCTTTCCAGGGAGGGAAACGCCGTGATCTATGGCGCGGCAGGCGGGGGAAAGACCACCTTTATCACCACCATGCTATACGGCCTGCTAAAGGAACACAGCGCCAGGACCCTTCGGATCTACCTGCTGGATTTCGGCGCCGAAACCCTTCGCGCCTTTGCAAAAGCGCCCCAGGTAGGGGACGTCCTCTTCTCCGGCGATGAAGAAAAGATGGGCAATTTCTTTAAAATGCTTGGGGAGGAGCTTCAACGGCGCAAAGGGCTGTGCGCAGAATACGCCGGTGATATGGCCTCCTACAATCGGTTCTCCGGCGATACCCTGCCCTATCTGTTGACGGTGATCCAAAACTATGCGGGCTTCTGCGAGGACTATGAGGAGCTGGAAGCGCAGGTGGCGCTGCTGTCCCGGGAGGGCACCAAGTACGGGATCCTTTTCGTTATTACGGCGGTCAATTCCAATGCCGTGCGGTACCGGACCCTGCAAAACTTCCGGCAGCTGCTGGTGCTGCAAATGAACGACACGGCGGAATACAGCGGTATCCTCGGTTCCACCGGCGGGGTAATTCCAGGCCGGTGCAAGGGCCGGGGCCTTGTGAAAACCGACCGGGTGTATGAATTCCAAACCGCGTGCCTGTGCGAGCAGGATACGCCGGCGGCGGTGCGCGCCTTCTGCGAGACGCTGTCCGCCTGTTGGACCGGCCCCAGGGCCCCCCGGGTGCCCATCCTGCCCGAACGGGTTACCCCCTCCTTTGTGGAGAACGAAATCGACGCCGAGGCCCTGTGCTACCCGGTGGGCATTGAAAAGGAATCGCTGCATCCGGCGACCCTTTCCCTTCGCAGCCGTCCCATCCACTATGTCCTCTCGCGGGAGGGCAGCCCCGATTTCCTCAAAGCGCTCGCCCAGGTGGTCACCCGCAAGGAGGGGCTGAAGGTTATCGTACTGGATGCAAGCGCCGACCTGGAGGGGGGCGGGCCCTGGCAGACCTACCGGGGAGAGGAGGCGCTAAACGGCGCGGTGGTGGAGCTGTTCGGCGAGCTGGTGCGGCGGCATAACACCGCCAAGGATATCCTCGACCAGGGCGGAAAGCCGCCGGTTTATCCGCCGGTGCTCTATCTGGTCAACGGGGCCAACGATCTGTTCGCAAAGCTTAGCGACGACGGGAAGGATAAGCTTCATGTACTGCTGGATAAATGCACGGTTTCGCTGGGGGTGTTTTTCCTCCTTGCCGAACCGGCGTCCGGCGTTTCCGCCTTCTCCTTCCGGCCTTGGTTTAAAAAGCAGCCGGTTTTCCAGAACGCCCTGTGGGTCGGGGACGGGATTTCGGATCAATTCCATCTCAAGGTCCGCTCCTCTGCCCGCCAGCTTTATGAAAGCATTGGGGAGGAATTCGGCTATTTGGTGGAGGACGGCAGACCGGTGCTGCTCAAGCTTCTGACACCGGAGGAAGGGGGGATGGAGCATGGCGCAGGGCAGCTTTGACCACATTTTGGTGGAAATTTTCTTCCCCGCCGCCGGTAAGGCCTATGAGGTCAGGGTACCCCGGGACCTTCGCATTCATGAATTGACCCGGCTGGTTTCCAAGCTGTTTGAGGAGATGGAGCCGGGAAGCTACACGGCGGACGGGACGGCGGTACTGTGCGACCGCAAAAGCGGGAATATTTTCCGAAGCACCCTCACCCCGCGGGAGGCCGGCTGGGAGAACGGGACACAGCTGCTGTTTATTTGATGGACGGCCGGCTTCGGCAAAGACAGGCGTGCGGGGGAAACCCTGTACACAGAGATGAGAAAGGAGTGCGGCGGATGGAATTGGACGGGGCTGCGACCCGCAGGATGGAGCAGGAGCTGCTGGCAAGCGCGCAAGCCCTTCAGGCGGCGAAACGAAAGGCGCAAGCCCTGCTCGACGGAATCCGGGAGGCCTGGAATTCAAAGGAGTCGGATTATGTAACGGCGGCGGTCAGAAAGACCATCGCCGAGCTGGAGCGGGAGATAGAGCGTGCGGAGCTGCTGGCAAAAGAGATTACCCAGGCGGGAACCCGGCTGCGGGTGGAGGAAGAGCTGCGCCGGGAGGCTTCGTTTCTGCAGGATGGGGACGGTTTGTTTTAATGGAAAGGAGCAAGGCGGATGGCCAGACTGAACATTCAAACCGGATGGGGCGCCGAGCTGTCGGCGCAGGCCTGCGCCTGCTTCCATGATCTACAGGAGGCGGAGGACATCCTGCTGCGGCTGAAGCTCCATCCGGCTTTGCAGGCGAACCGGGGTATTTGGGGAGAGTACCGCAGGCTTCTGGAGGAAATCCGTTCCACCCAACAGCGGGTGCAGGCGATTGAGCGCTTCCTCCAAGACAGCATGGAGCAATATGAACAGTTGGAAATGCGGCTGGTGCGGCAGGCGCAGGAGCTGGGAGCGGGCGGCTTATCGGCGGATACCGCTCACATCAATCAGCTTGAGCGGCTGTTTCAGCCCTCCCATGCCGCCGGTCAGGAAAAGGAGTGAATGGAATGGACCTGCAACATTGGTACAATCAAAGCAGCGGTACGTTTTCGGTTTTGGTAAAGCCGGGGCTGCTGCTCGACCTAGAGGGCTGCAACCAAGCAAACGGCCTTGCAGGGATTGCGCCTTGTTTGGCGCAGATGCAGGAGGGACAGCGCTTTCTGCATTATGATGTGCGCGGCTATCAGCCGGTCAGCGGCGTGTGCCGTCAGGTGTTGACGAAACACACCTTTTTGGCGCTGGAGCGAAAGCTGGCGCAAGCGGGATTATCCGTCCAGTCGGCCGGTCTCTCTCTCCAAGTGACGGCCCGGCCGGAGACGGCCTTTGTCGGAGAAAGAGACGCCCGTTTCTGCCTCCTTCCCATTCAGGGATACCGAGGGGAAGGGATCCGTCACCTGCTTTTGGAGGTGATTTTTATCAGCGCTTTTTCCGATCAGGAGGATTGCAGCTATGTCCAATCCGTTTTACAGTGCTTAAAAGAAACGGAGCCGTTTTCTCTTACGGCATTTTTGAGCTTGCTCGATAGGCTGGAAGGAAAGGCGGGCTCCCCGCCCCCTTCGCAGAAAGCAGCCACGGTGGATTCCCCGGAAAAGGGCGGGACGGTTTTGATTTCCAATGCGGTTGCGCTGCATGAGCAGGCGAAGGCGGAGGAAGAAGCCCGGAAGGCCGCCCAAGCGAAGGCGGAGGAAGAAGCCCGGAAAGCTGCCCAAGCCAAGGCGGAAGAGGAAGCCCAGAAGGCTGCCCAAGCGAAGGCGGAGGAAGAGGCCCGGAAGGC
>CAJFTS010000044.1 GCA_904420015.1 uncultured Clostridia bacterium | reverse complement strand
TTGCGCGGTTGGCAGACCGTATGACACGTTTGACGTGTCTGCGAGGATCATAGGGCTTTGCCCGCATATGAAATACCCCCGGATTCCACGGGGGATTTTTATTTGTCCATATAGTTATTAACAAATTCAACAGAAAATTCAACAAAAGAGGAAATATAATAGAATAAATGCGGTTTTATTCCTGTGAAATTAAAAGAAACGCGGAAGGAAGCCCCCTTTCTTACCCATGAAAGGCAACAAAACCGTCTGCAATTGGTTCTAAATGACGGACAGGCCCCATATCCTTTACCATAAGCCGAAAGGGAATCCGGCTGACAGGACGGTGGAAAGGGGAGCTGCGAATTGGAACAGAATCGCTTTGTACAGCGGTTTGACGAAGCGGCCGCACAGCTGGGCTGCCGGTTAAGCGGGCTGCTCGGCCGGCTTCCGGCGCCGGTAAAGGAGACGGTGCAGGAAATCCGGCTCAGAGCCGGCGGCCCGGTGATGCTGAGCACCGCCAGGGGCGAGCTGTTTCTCGATAAAGACGGCCGTACCACCCGCTGCTATCGGGAGGGCCTTGCAACCGTGACCTTTGCGCAGATGGAGCAGGCCTTCGCCTGCCTGTGCGAATACTCGGTACATAGCTTTCAGCATGAGATCAACAACGGCTTTGTCACCATCCGCGGCGGCCACCGGGCGGGCTTCTGCGGAACGGCGGTACTGCAAGACGGGGCCATTCGCAACATCAAGGATATTTCCTCCATCAATCTGCGTATCGCCCGGCAGCATTTCGGCGCCGCCGACCGGCTGATTCATTCCCGGGAATTCGCCAAGGGAGGCGGCGTTCTGGTGGCGGGGCCGCCCGCCTGCGGAAAGACGACCCTGCTGCGGGATCTTGCCCGCCAGCTTTCCTCCGGTGCCGCCGGACGGATCCTTAAGGTCTGCGTGGTGGACGAGCGGGGAGAAATTGCCGGGGTTTACCAGGGGCAGCCGCAAAACAGCCTGGGCCCCTGCTGCGATTGCCTGGATGGATATCCCAAAGCCCAAGGGATCCTACAGGCCCTTCGCTGCCTGTCACCGGACGTCATTTTGTGCGACGAGATCGGCGAGGATGGGGAAATCCAGGCGGTTGAGGCGGGGATTCATTCCGGCGTGCGTTTTGTCACCTCCATCCATCTAGGGACCATCGGCGAGCTCGCAAAGCGTACCCAGGCCCTCCGGCTGCTGGAGACCGGCGCCTTTCAAAACATAGCCATGATGGCGGGGCGGGACCGGCCCGGACAGATTGAACACATCTACAGGGTGGAGGACGAAGATGAAATACGCGGGTTTGCTGCTGATCGTACTGGTCTGCGGCGGAATGGGGATGATGAAGTCCATGCAGTATACCGCCCGGGTACGGTATCTGGAGGCCATCCTATCCTTTCTGCAAATGCTGGCCGGTGAAATGGAATACCGGGCCGCCCCCATCGCCAGGATTTTGGCGGATGCGGCCAACCGGGAGGAATACAGGTGCCTGCCCTTTTTGAAGGAATGCGAGCGGCTGTGCCGGGAGGGAACCGAGTTTCCGGTTGCCTGGGCCCAAGCGGTGCGGGAGAAGGCGAAGGGAATGGATTTGAGCGAGCGGGATGCAAAGCTGCTGCTGTCCTTCGGCTGCGGAGTGGGAACCACCGACGTGGAGGGGCAGCTTGCCAACTGCACCCTCCACCGCAAGCTCTTTGAGCAATCGCTGCAAGCAGCCCGGGAGGACAAGGACAAGCACGGCAAGCTCTATTTGAAATTGGGACTGCTGTCCGGCATCGGCATCTCCATTATTCTGCTGTAAGCGGAGCCGGACGGATCCAAAGACGACGGAGGATAAAAATGGACATCGACTTGATCTTTAAAATCGCCGCCATCGGTATCATCGTCGCGGTGCTCAACCAGGTGCTCATCCGTTCCGGAAGGGAGGAGCAGGCCATGCTCACTACCCTCGCCGGGCTTATCGTGGTGCTGACCATGATTATTCAGGAGATCAGCGACCTGTTCCGCATGGTAAAGTCGGTGTTCGGGCTATGAACGTCATCGCCATCGCAGGGGTGGGCATGGTCGCGGCGGTGATCTCGGTTCTCATCCGGAAGTATAACCCGGAATATTCCATCGCCATCAGCTTGTGCGCCGGCGCGGTCATCCTGCTGATGATCCTCTTTCAGGTGAAGCCGGCGCTTACCCAACTGGGGGACCTGGTGAACCTTTCGGGGATGCCGGCCGAATACGGCCTGATCCTCATCAAGTCTCTTGGAATCTGTTATATTACCCAGCTTTCCTGCGACTCCTGCCGGGATGCGGGGGAAAGCGCCTTGGCCTCTAAGATCGAGATTGCCGGCAAAGCGGGGATCCTCATTTTGTCACTGCCGCTGTTTGAAAAGGTGATCGAGGTTGCGATCTCCCTGATCGGGTAAAGAGGGGCCGGAATTCGGGACGTGAAAGAGAAGGGAGGGGGTGCGGATTTGTTTCGACGGATCTTTCTCATCCTGCTGCTGGGGTTTCTTCTTACCCTGCCGGCGGCCGCCCAAAGCGAACCGGATGATTTAAGCGCCGATTATGAAGCGCTGCTGGAGGAAAGCGGCGCCCGTGACCTTACCCAAAACCTTCCGGAAGAGACGAGAGAGCTGCTTGACCGTCTGGGCCTGTCCGACATCGACGCCGATTCTCTCATCGGCATCACTCCGGAAAGCATCCTCGATACCGGCCTGCAAACCCTTCTGGACAGCGCCGGCGCGCCGCTGAGAGCGGGGGCCGCCATCATCGGGGTTATCCTGCTCTGCGCGCTGCTGGGCGGGTTTAAATCCACCATGGGGGAACGCCCCCTCACCGGCGTATTCAGCGTGGTATCCACCCTTGCCATCTCTACCGTAGTATTGGTGCCGCTTGTGGGGGTCATTGGACGGGCGGGGGCCGCCATCCAGTCGGGGGCCACCTTTATGCTCTCCTTTATTCCCGTGTTTTCCGGCATCCTGATGACTTCCGGCCAGGCGGTGAGTGCGGGTGCCTACCAGGTTCTGCTTTTGGGGCTGGCGGAGCTTCTCAATTGGGGCGCCTCCACCCTCCTCGTCCCTCTTATGACCATCTTTTTGGCTTTTTCCATGGTCGCTTCCCTGGCGCCCGATCTCAACCTCAGCTCCCTTGCCAATCTGCTGCATAAAACCGCCTCCTGGGTGCTGGGGATCCTAATGACGGTGTTTGTCGGGCTGATGACGGTGCAGGGAGTGGTAGGCAGCTCTGCGGATACCGTGACCTTAAAGACAGCCAAATTTATGGCGGGCAGCTTTATTCCGGTGGTGGGCGGCGCGGTGGGAGACGCGCTCGGTTCGGTCTACAGCTGCTTAAAGCTGCTCAAATCCACTGTGGGGGCCTTCGGTATCTTCGCGGTTATCCTGATTTTTCTGCCCGCCCTGCTGGAAACGGTGGTGTGGCAGCTGGCCTTAAACCTGACGGCGGCCATTGGAGATGTGTTCGGCTTAGGGCAGCTCACCGCCGTTGTCCGCGCGGCGGCCAAGGTCCTCTCCCTTCTTACCTCCGTGATGATCTGCTGTGCGCTGGTCATCATCGTCTCCACCGCCATCATGATGATGCTGGGAGGAAGCGTATGATCGAGATGCTCAAGGGCTGGGCCGTTACCCTATGCGCCGGCGCAGTGGTGGCGGCGCTGGCAAAGATGCTCATTCCGTCGGGAAAAATGGAGAAAATTTTTCAGGTGGTGCTGGGGGTATTCTTTTTGTGCTGCCTGATTTCCCCCTTCCTCTCCATAGGGGGGCTGGACCTGGAGCTGGATGTTTCCGCTTTCCAGCAGGAGGTGGCCCAGAGCAGCGCCTCCCTGGCCGACCAGGTCAATGCGCAGGTGAAAACCCAGATTGAAAAGCGGATTGCCGCCCTGGTGCAGGAAAGCCTGGACGAGGCTGAGGTTCGTCCGAAAAAAATCACCGTAGATATGGATATTGCCGAGGATGGCGGCATATCCATGAAACAGGTTACGGTTTTGCTAAACGAAAAGGACGCTTCCAAAAAGGAGGCCGTAGACACGGCCCTGCAAAGTACTCTCGGCCTGAGTCCCGTGGTAACGGTGGCCGGGGAATAGGAGGTGAACAGCCATGAACAAAACGGGCAGCGCATCTTTTTCGCTGGCGAAGCTTACCGATTACCTCAAAGGAGACAAAGGGCGAAAGCTTTTGCTGATTGTCGGAGCCGTCGCCATCCTATTGATTTTTCTGTCCAGCCTGATCCCATCCTCCACCGCGCAGGAGGAGACCCAAACCGGCCAGACCTTCTCCGTGGAGGCGTATACCAAGGAGCTGGAAAGCCGTCTGATGAACGTGGTGTGCAGCATCCAAGGCGTTGGGGAGACCCAGATCATGGTTACCTTGGAAAACGGCGTGGAGTATGTGTATGAGAGTGAGGAGCGCAAGAATACCGACAAATCCCAGGACATCTCCGGCGACGACACCAAGCGCGTCACTGAAAAAGACGACACCGAGAAGTCGGTCACCATCGTCGACGGCTCGCAGGGCAAGGAGGCGCTGGTCCGCACCCAAAAGGAGCCCACCGTCAAAGGGGTCATCATCGTATGCGACGGAGGAGACGACGCCGTGGTTCAGCAGCGGGTGACACAGGCGGTCACCACCGCTTTGGATATTTCGTCAAAACGGGTATGCGTTACCAAATTATCGAAATGATGAGGAGAGAGCAGTATGAACGCGATTTTAGGGAAAAGACAAATCGTCATTGCCGCATTGGTTGTGGCGCTGGGGCTGGCGGTCTATCTCAATTGGCAGTTTTCCGTGGCGGGCGACGACCTGACGGCGACGGGGGCGCTCACCTCGTCCAAGCAATACGGCGACGCCGCCTTTGTCAATACCTCCGGGGAAGCCACCGTTTCCGGCACGGGTTCCGAGAGCCTTCCCACCGACAGCTCCGCTGCCGAGACCAATGCCCAGTCCAGCCAGTATTTTGTGGAAGCACGGCTCAACCGGGAGCGTACCCGGGACGAAGCCCTGGATACCATCAAGGATGTCCTCAACAATGTGGACGCCGATGCCGCTACCCAGACCCAGGCTATGAACCAGTCGGCCCAGATCGCCTCCAACATTGAGGCGGAAGGGAAGATTGAAAACCTCATCAAGGCCAAGGGCTTTGCCGACTGCATGGTGTACCTGGACGGGGAAAAGGCCACAGTTGTGGTCCAATCGCCGGAATTGGTGGCCAGTGAGGTCATGCAGATTAAGGATATCGTCACCGCCAACTCCGATGTGAAGGGAGACGGCATCAATATTGTGCCGGTCGAATAAGCCGCCGCAGACCCAAATCCGGGTTTTTCTCACCATATGCAAACAGGGCCTCTTCTCTTTCGTGGAAGAGGCCCTGTTTGCACGCCGCCGCAGAAAGGGGACGGGGCTCTTTTCGACGCCGCATGCATGCAGAAAAGGCAAGCGGCCAAAGCCTCCGTGCCCCCTTATATGAAGGAGGCACGGGCCTTGGCGGCGGGAAAAAGCTGGACGGAATATCCTTTCCGCCCAGTCTGTAAAGCAAAAGAATTTTTCGAAAGCTTTGCAACCCTTCCAAACCGAAAGGCCCGCCGCCCATTAACGGCGGCGCCTTTTTCGCTTAGAGGCGGTATGCTTGACCGGCTCAACAATAAAAAGCCTGCGGCAGCCGGCCAGGATCAGGTATCCCACGATGCAGCCGGCGGCGTTTAAGATCACGTCGTCGAGCTCCACTTCCCGTACCTGTCCGCCCAGCAGGTTGGTAATCAGCTGCATCCCTTCCAGCGATACCGCTGTGAGCAGCGCCATCAGCGACACCGAGGGCAGCCGCATCCGCTTGCGAAGCAGCGGCACGAGGATCCCCAGCGGCATTAGGACCACGAAGTTCCCGATTACCAGATAGTAAAACAGATGGGGGTCATTGTGGACAAAGCAGTAGCGGATCACCGACGACACCGATTCGAAAGGAACCCATTGGATGTTTTGCAGATGCTCGGCCGTCGCCTGGGCGGACACCTGGATGGCCCAGGGAAAAAGAATGGTTTGGGTGAGGGAAAGAACCAGGCTTGCATAGACGAACAAACAGGCAAGGCAAAGGTTTTCAAAAAGACGCTTGCGCCGGAAGAAGAGAAAATAACAGATCAGATAGGCAACCAAGCCGATGATTAGGCTGTCCGCCTCGGACACCTGTAAATACGTTGCGTTTGCAACGCTTCCAAAGGGGGTGGTAAAGCTCATCCTTTTGCACCTCTTTGCTATAAAGATAGACGTTAGACGCAAATGACTACGGCGTTTTTCCGAAAGAAAAGAGGAGGCTTTGCATCCGGACCAAAAGCCGCGGCGTTTTTGGAAAAATATGCGGCCGGCCGCCGTCTTTTTCTTTTGGACAATTATACCATACCATACGATGATTGCAACCGCATGGATGCAATCTCTAAAAAACGGTTGTTTCATTCACAGAATGTGGTATAATAAATGACAACCGTCTTTTAAGCGGATTGGAACGGCTGCGCTGCCGCAGGGCGGCAGGAAAACAAGCCGGTGTTTTCCCTGTACCGAGCCAAGGAGGGACGGCGGCCGCCGTTTGCTCCCCCTGTTTGACTGGATTGGAGGCATTTTAGAATGGAGAATCGTCCCACCGAAACGGGAGAAGGCGCCTGTATCATTTCCGAGGAGGTATTGGAGGCTCTTGCAGGCAAGGCGGCGATGGAAATCGACGGCGTCGGTTCTTTGGCGCCTAAGACGGATTTCAAGCGCTTTTTCGACAAAAAGCGCAGGGTACGGCCGGTGCACATCTCGCGGGAAGAGGACGCCTTGGTGGTCGATGTGTATATCACGATCAAACATACGGCGCGGGTCCCGGAGGTTGCCGGGCGGGTGCAGCAGAATGTAAAGACGGCAATCGAAAGCATGACCGGGCGGCCGGTGGGCCGGGTCAACGTCCATATTATGGATCTTAGTTTTGTAGAACCTGCGGCGCTGCCGTAATGGAATTGAAAAAAGGGGTTCCCTTTTTCTTTAGGAGGAAATAAAATGACCAGGCGAGAGGCCAGAGAACAGGCGTTTTTGCTGATATTTGAAAAAAGCTTCCGTCCAGAGAGTATGGAAGAAATTATACAAGACGCCGTTGAGGCGCGTGCCATTCGGGAGGATGCGTTTTCCAAGGAGGTGGCCTGCGGGGTATACGATAAGAGCGGCGAGCTCGACGGGATCATCGAGGCGCATCTGATTAATTGGGAAAAAAAGCGGGTGTCCCGTGTGGCGCTTTCGCTGCTGCGTATGGCCGTATATGAGATGAAATATATCTCCGACGTACCGGTGAGTGTTTCCATCAACGAAGCGGTGGAGCTGGCGAAGAAATACGCCGGTGAGGAGGATTCCGCTTTTGTCAACGGGGTTCTCGGCTCGGTTGCCCGCCAACAGCAGGAGGCGGCGCGCTGATGGCTTTCGTCCTCGGCATAGATACGAGCAATTATACCACCTCGGTTTGCCTGTACGACAGCGAGAAAAAGGAGATCCGGCAGCAAAAGAAGCTGCTGCCGGTGAAGGAGCAGGCCATCGGATTAAAGCAGAGCGACGCGGTTTTTCATCATACCGTGCAGCTCCCCGGCCTGATGGAGGCGCTTGCTTTTGCCGGGGCTGTGGACGCGATCGGCGTTTCCACCCGGCCTAGGTCGGTGGAGGGCTCCTATATGCCCTGCTTCCTGGTGGGGGAGGGGGCGGCCCGGTCCCTGTCGGCGGTTACCCAGGCCCCGCTCTTCCGTTTTTCCCACCAGGACGGGCATGTGATGGCTGCCCTCTATTCTTCCGGTTCTCTGGAGCTGCTGGAAGGCCGCTTTCTGGCCTTTCATGTCTCCGGCGGCACCACGGAAGCGCTTTTGGTCACCCCGGAGGGAAACGGCTTTCATTGTGACTGTGTGGCCAAAACCCTCGATTTGAACGCCGGCCAGGTAATCGACCGGGTAGGGGTCATGCTGGGCCTATCCTTTCCCGCCGGGAGGGAGCTGGACAAGCTCGCCGGCGGGTGTGAGCGGGAGTATCGGGTCAAGCCCGCTATGAAGGGGATGGACTGCTGTCTGTCCGGCTTGCAGAATCAGTGTGAAAAGCGCTATCGGGAGGGCGAAGGAAAAGAGGCGGTGGCAAAATACTGCCTATGCTATGTGGCGGGCGCACTCGAGCAGATGACCCAGGGGCTTTTGGAGCGGTACGGCCCGCTGCCGCTGCTGTTTGCCGGCGGCGTGATGTCCAATTCCTATATCCGCGCCCGGTTTACCGAACGTTTTCGCGCCCGGTTTGCCGCGCCGGATTTTTCTTCCGACAACGCGGCGGGCGTCGCCCTTTTGGCGGCCCGCGCTTTTTTGGGTGCAAACCCGTGATGATAGGGAGGTAGAAGTGAGCAGCTTGCTTTTAACGGTTTCCCAGCTCAATTCCTATATCAAGTCCCTCCTTGACGGGGACCGGCATCTGCAGTCGGTCTATGTCTGCGGGGAAATCTCCAACTTTGTCAATCACTATCGCTCGGGCCATTTTTACCTGTCTCTCAAGGACGACGGGGCCGTGGTCCAGGCGGTGATGTTCCGAAGCGCCGCTTCCCGCATAAAGTTCACCCCTCAAAACGGTATGAAGGTGCTGGTGCGCGGCCGGGTGTCGCTGTTTGAGCGCTCCGGCCAGTATCAGATTTATATCGACGACATGCAGCCGGATGGAGTTGGCTCGTTGCAGCTGGCCTTTGAGCAGCGGAAGGAAGCGCTTGCAAGGGAAGGGCTGTTCGATGCCGCCCGCAAGCGTCCGGTTCCCCGCTACCCGGCCCGCATCGGGGTGGTGACCTCCCCTACCGGCGCGGTGCTGCAGGATATTCGCAATGTGCTTACCAGGCGGTATCCGTTGGCGCAGTTGATTCTCTGCCCGGTGCTGGTACAGGGGAGCGAGGCCGCAGGACAGATTACCGCCGCGATCCGGCGGTTTAACGAGCGGCAGGCGGCCGACGTGCTCATTGTTGGACGGGGCGGCGGTTCCATGGAGGATTTGTGGGCCTTTAATGAGGAGATCGTGGTCCGGGCGGTGGCTGCTTCTCGGATTCCGGTGATTTCCGCCGTGGGCCATGAGACCGATTTTACCCTGTGTGATTTTGCCGCCGACCTGCGCGCGCCTACCCCCTCTGCGGCGGCGGAGCTGGCGGCGCCCGACCGGGGGGAGCTGCATCTCTCCCTGCTTGAAAAACAGACCGCCATGAGAAGGGCGCTGCAAGGAAGGGTGGAGGAGAACCGCCGCCGGCTTCTAACGATTCGTCAAAGCCGCAGCATGGCTTCCCCCCTTTATGGGGTGGAGCTAAGGCGGATGAAGCTCGATTACCGGGCCGGGCAGCTGAAATCCGCTTTCGTGCATACCGTGCGCCGCCAGGCCCAGACCTTTGGTACACTGGCGGGTAAGCTCGACGCGCTCAGTCCGCTGAAGGTCCTGGCCCGGGGCTATGCCATCGCATCGGGAGAGCAGGGCCTGGTCACCAAGGCTTCCCAGGCTCAAGAGGGAGATTCCCTGCGCCTGAAATTTATGGACGGAAGCGTATCCTGCCGGGTAATTTCCCGGGAAATCGTTGTACCTGACGGAGAACCCCACCGCTTTTGATAGAAATGGAGACGACCATGGCAAAAATGACCTTTGAAGCCGCCATGAAACGGCTGGATGAAATTGTAGCCCTGCTCGAGCAGGGAGAGGCCCCGCTGGAAAAATCCCTCAAGCTTTTTGAGGAAGGAACCAAGCTTGCCCAGTTCTGTGACGAAACCCTCAAAAACGCGCAGCTGCGCATTGAGGAGCTCAGCGAGGAACCGGGCGAACCGGATACGGAAGGAACCGAAGCGTAAGATTGCCGGATTGCGAAAGAATGGAGGGACCATCATGTCCATAGAAGAGATGCTGCGTTGTAATTCCCAGAAGGTAGAGAAAGCGTTGGAGGACTTTTTGCCCATGCGCAGCTGCCGCCAGGCGGATTTGATCGAGGCGATGCGCTATAGCCTTCTTGGCGGCGGAAAGCGGATCCGCCCGGCCCTGGCGCTGGAATTCTGCCGGGTCTGCGGCGGAAGGGAAGAGGACGTCATGCCCTTTGCCTGCGCGGTGGAGATGGTGCACAGCTATTCTCTCATTCACGACGACCTGCCCTGTATGGACGACGACGACATGCGCCGGGGAAAGCCCTCCACCCACAAAAAATACGGCGAGGCGTTGGCCCTGCTGGCGGGCGACGCGCTTTTGAGCCTTGCCTTTGAAACCCTTCTGAAAAGCCCGGCCCAGCCCCAAAGGGTGCTTGCGGCAGCAAAGGAGCTGGCGGACGCTTCCGGGTATCTGGGAATGGTGGGCGGACAGGTCATCGACCTGGATTCGGAAGGCAAACGGATCGATTATGATACCCTCAAGGCCATGGATGAGGCAAAGACCGGCGCGATGATTCTGGCGGCGGCACGGATGGGCTGCTATGCGGCGGGGGCCGATGAGAAGGCGGTGCAAGCCGCTGCCGCCTACGCGGTCAATGTGGGGATGGCCTTCCAGGTAACCGACGACATTCTCGACGTTACCAGCGACGCGGCAACCTTGGGAAAGAGTACGGGCAAGGACAGCCGGGACAACAAATCGACCTATGTAACCCTTTACGGCTTAGAGAAAGCAAAGGAAATGGCCGACGCCTTTACCAGACAGGCCGTGGATGCGCTCGGCTGCTTTGGGGAAAAGGCGGATACGCTCAAGGAGCTGGCTTTTTACTTAGCCGGCAGGAAAAACTGACGGGTGGAGAAAGAATGAATACCATTAGTGAAGCCTTCCACAACTATGTGCTGATGTCGGCGGTGGTCGCTTGGCTGATCGCCCAGGTGATGAAAACGGCGATTACCTTCTTAAAGTCCAAGCGCTTTGAGCCGGAACGGCTGGTGGGTGCGGGAGGAATGCCCAGCGCTCATTCGGCAACGGTCTGCGCGCTAACCATTGCCATTTCCCGGGTGGAGGGCGTCAGCTCCCCCTTATTTGCCATCGCTTTTTTGTTCGCCATTGTCGTAATGTACGACGCGATGGGGGTGCGCCGGGCGGCCGGGGAGCATGCCAAGGCCATCAACGAAATGCGCCGGATGCCGCCCTTCAGCCAAGAGGAGCCGGAAGGGGAACCGCCGGAGCCTTTCGACGATGAGGAGAAGGAGCTCAAGGAATATTTGGGGCATACCCCCCTTGAGGTGCTGGCCGGGGCGCTGCTGGGAATCCTGGTGGCGATGATCGTTCCCCAATAACGCTTTGAATTTGCTTGCAGGATGTGGTATAATTATTCAGATCGGGACGTGTCTTTGGAAGATACGCCTGAAAAGCCTTGGGGAATTTGAGCAAAGGAGATCGTTTCGCAATGGCGTCTGAACGAATTTTGCCAACCATCCATTCACCCGCGGATGTCAAGGCGCTGCCCTTTGAGGCGCTTGGCAGCCTGTGCGGTGAGATTCGGCAGGCATTGATTCAGACGATTTCCCAAAACGGGGGGCATCTGGCCTCCAATCTGGGCGTGGTGGAGCTGACAACGGCGTTGCACCGGGTGTTTTCCTCCCCAAAGGACCAGATTGTTTGGGACGTCGGGCATCAATGCTATCCGCATAAATTGCTGACCGGGCGGTATGCGTCATTTGCCACCCTGCGCAGGGAGTACGGCCTGTCCGGCTTTTGCCGGCCGGAGGAAAGCGAGCATGACCCGTTTATCTCCGGTCATTCGAGCACATCGATTTCCGCCGCCTTCGGCCTTGCCAAAGCCAAGAGCCTGCAAGGGGACGACGGCTATACCATCGCGGTCATTGGGGACGGGGCGCTGACCGGCGGCCTCGCATATGAAGGGCTCAACAATGCCGGGCGAAGCAGGGACCGGTTGATTGTGATCCTAAACGACAACAAAATGTCGATTTCCAGAAACGTGGGCTCGGTGGCCCGGCATTTGGCCGTGCTGCGTTCCAGTCCGCGTTATTTGCGTTTCAAAAAGGACGTGGAGCGGTTTTTGCAAAAGGTCCCCATAGTAGGCCAGCCGCTGGACCGGGCCATCGTCAAGGTAAAATCGGGCGTTAAAAGCATGCTGTATGGAAATACTTTGTTCGAGAACATGGGGTTTGCCTATCTGGGCCCGGTGGACGGGCATGATTTGGGAAAGCTCTGCGCGGTGCTCGAAAGCTGTAAAACGCTGCATCAGCCGGTGCTTTTGCATGTATGTACCGTCAAGGGAAAGGGCTACACCTTTGCCGAGGAACGGCCCAAGGATTTTCACGGTACCTCCGGATTTGACATCGAGACCGGCGACGCGCCGGCCAGCCGCGAAAATTTTTCCAGCGTCTTTGGCAGGGAAATCTGCGATTTAGCCGGAGCTGACCCCCGCATCTGCGCCGTGACGGCGGCCATGACGGAAAGCACGGGCCTAACGGAGTTTTCCCATACCTTCCGCAGCCGTTTTTTCGATGTAGGCATTGCCGAGGAGCATGCCATCACCTTCTGCTCCGGCCTTGCCAAGAATGGGATGCTCCCGGTGTTTGCGGTTTATTCCACCTTCCTGCAAAGGGGCTATGACGAGCTTATTCACGATGCGGCGCTGCAAAACGCCAAAATCGTGCTTTGCATCGACCGGGCGGGTTTGGTAGGAGAGGACGGGGAAACCCATCAAGGGGTGTTTGACGCGGCGTTTCTCAATACCATTCCCAACGTCACCATCTTTGCGCCCAGCTTTTATACCGAGCTTTGCTGGATGCTCAAAGAGGCGGTTTACCAATATAAGGGCGTGGTTGCGGTGCGTTATCCGAGGGGCGGGGAGCCTTCCCTTCCAGAGGGCTACTGCGCGAAGCCCGAGCCTTATTCGGTGCTGGGCGGCGGCGGGAAGGTGCTCTTAATTACCTATGGCCGGATTTTTGCAAACCTATGTCGGGCGCGGGAGGCCCTTGCCGAGAAAGGGATTGAGGCGGATGTGCTCAAGCTCAACCGCATCAAGCCCATTGACCCGCAGGCGGTCCAGCTTACCCGGGGCTACCGGAAGGTGTTCTTTTTTGAAGAGGGGATTCGTACCGGAGGGGTCGCGGAGCATTTCGGCTTTGTCCTGCTTTCCGGTGAATTTGCAGGGAGCTTTTCTCTGCATACGCTGCCCGACGGCTTTATCGCCCAGTCGACGGTGGGCAGCGCCATGAAAAAATACCATTTGGATGCCGAATCCATCACCCAGATCGTCGAGCAGGAGTGTGAGCTGTGACCGAGAAGAAACGATTGGATGTACTGCTGTTTGAAAAGGGCCTGGCGCCCAGCCGGGAACGGGCCCAGCGGCTGATTATGGCGGGCAGCGTATATGTAAACGAACAAAAATCCGATAAGCCGGGTACGGCTGTCCCCTGTGATGCGAAAATTGAGGTGCGGGGGGCGGATATTCCTTTTGTCAGCCGGGGCGGCCTGAAGCTCAATAAGGCGGTCGAACGCTTCGGGCTTACCTTGGACGGTGTCACCGCGATGGACATCGGCGCTTCTACGGGTGGGTTTACCGACTGTATGCTGCAAAATGGAGCGAGAAGGGTGTACGCGGTGGACGTGGGCTATGGTCAGCTGGCCTGGAAGCTGCGCACCGACGAACGGGTGGTCAACCTGGAGCGCACCAACATCCGTTACGTCACCCCCGGCCAGCTGGGGGAACGGCTGGATTTTGCCAGCGTGGACGTTTCCTTTATTTCCTTGAGACTGGTGCTGCCGGTGCTTATGGAGCTTTTAAAGGAGGGCGGCGAAGCCGTCTGCCTGATTAAGCCGCAGTTTGAAGCCGGAAAAGGCAAGGTAGGGAAGAAAGGGGTCGTACGCGAACCGGAAATTCACCTGGAGGTCATCGAAGCGGTGACGACCTTTGCCAGAAGCCTGGGCTTCTCGCTGCTGCATCTGGATTTTTCCCCGGTTCGAGGCCCGGAGGGCAACATCGAATACCTCATGCACCTGAAAAAAGATGGGCAGGGCGGCTGCTTTGAGGGCTGTGATCCGGAAAGCCTGGTAAAGGAATCCCATTTGGTGCTGCAAGGGGGAAAAACGATATGAAGATTGCCGTTGTCGCAAATTCTGGAAAACAAGGGGCGCAGGCGTATTTTCCCGATATCGCCTCCCGCCTGTCCTCATTGGGGGCAGCCTTGCTGCTGGAGGATAAGGACCGGGAAAAGTTTCCCTTTGAAGGGGCGGAGTACCTCCCCCGTGAGGCGCTTTACCGGCGCTGCGACTTGGTGCTCGCCTTGGGCGGGGACGGAACCATTTTGCATACGGTGACCTATGCGGCTCCTCTTGAAAAGCCGGTTCTGGGGATCAATGCCGGAACCTTAGGGTTTATGGCGGGGCTGGAAACCAATGAATTATATAAGCTGCCCCGGCTGCTTACCGGGGAATATACGCTCGACCGCCGTATGCTGCTGGATGTTCGTATCAGCGGGGAGGATACCCCCTATTACGCCCTCAACGATGCGGTTATTTCCAAAGGAACCGTTTCGCGTATCCTTGATTTGACGGTTACCTTAAACGACCGGGAGATTGCGTCCTATCGGGCGGACGGGGTGATTATATCCACCCCAACCGGCTCAACCGCCTACTCGCTCTCGGCGGGCGGTCCGGTTTTGGACCCGGAAATGGATGGGATGCTGGCAACGCCCATCTGTCCCCATTCCCTCTTCGACCGCAGCATCCTTTTCCGGGCGGATTCGGTGATATCCGTCCGGGCCGCCACCCGTTACGGCGAAGGGGCTTATCTGACGGTGGACGGCCGTCTAGGCCGGGCGCTGCGGCCGGAGGATACGGTTACCATTCGAAAGGCGGCCATTGCCGCCAAGCTTATCCGGTTGAAGGAAGGCACTTTTTATGAAACGCTGACACAGAAATTAATGAACCGCAGGGGATAGCGCCCTGCCTCAATGGATTGGACCCTGTCAACTTGGAGGAAGACGATGAAAACAAAACGACATGCGAAAATTCTGGAGCTGATTGCGCAATACCCCATCGATACCCAGGAAGAGCTGCTGCGTTGTTTAAAGGAACACGGCTATAACATCACCCAGGCAACCGTGTCGCGGGATATCAAGGAGCTGCGCCTGATCAAGTCGCTCGATGGCAATGGAAAATATCGCTATATGACGGCGAAGAACGAGCATGCCGGCATCTCATCAAAGTTTCGAACCATTTTTGCCGACGCCGTCATATCTATGGATTCGGCCCAGAATCTTATCATAATCAAATGCTATTCCGGAATGGCGAACGCCGCCTGTGCGGCGCTCGATTCCATGCATTGGGAGGGGGTCGCCGGCACCCTGGCGGGGGACGACACCATCCTGGTCGTCTGCCGCACGGAGGAAAATGCCAAGACCCTCATGCAGGATTTGCGATCCTATAACCGATAGGGGATAGAACGATGCTGATGACGCTGCACATCGAAAACATCGCGGTAATCGAATACGCGGACATATCCTTTGGTCCGGGGCTTAATATTTTAACAGGGGAAACCGGCGCGGGTAAGTCTATTGTGATTGATTCCATCAATGCCGTTTTGGGCGAACGAGTGTCCAGGGACGTGGTGCGCACCGGGGCAAAGACGGCCCGGGTCAGCGCCTTGTTTGACACGGTAGGCCGGGCGACGGCGGAAATTCTGGAGCAAAACGGGTTTTCCTGCGAGGAGGACGGAACCCTTCTGCTTCAGCGGGAAATCAGCGCCGAGGGAAAGACGGTCTGCCGCATCGGAGGGCGTCCCACCACGGTCTCCATCCTCCGAGAGGTTGGACGCACCCTCATCAACATCCACGGCCAGCATGAAAACCAAGCCCTTCTTTCCCCGCAGCGGCATATCCATTACCTCGACAGCCTGGGGGGATACGGGGAGCTGCTCGCCCGATACCAGGCGGTATACGACCGGCTTTGCCGCATCAAAAAGGAACTGGCCGCCACCGATATGGACGAGGCGCTCAAAGCCCGCCGGATGGACCTGCTGCGCTACCAGATCCAGGAGCTGGAGGAGGCGGAGCTGCGTCCCGGAGAATTACGGGAACTGGAGGAGAAGAGGGCCCTCTATCTCAATTCCGGGAGGATCGCCACCTCCATCCTTTCCGCCCGTACCGCCATCGGCGGGGATGAAGAAGCCCAGGGGGCTTCCCAGCGTATTTCGGATGCGGCCCATGCCTTGCAGGAGGCGGCCCGGTATTATCCGCAGCTGCAACCGCTTTCCGAGCGGATCGAGGCGATGGTATACGACTTGGACGATGCCAACCAAGAGCTGCGCCGGATTGGGGAGCAGCTGGAATACGATCCGCAGCAGCTCGATCAAATTGAAAGCCGCATGAACGAGCTGCACCGTCTTGCCCGAAAGTACGGCGAAACCGAGGAGGAAATGCTGGCTTTCCTGGAAAATGCAAGCCGGGAGCTTTCGGAAATTGAGCTTTCCGATGAACGGGCGGCCAAGCTGACGAAGGAGCTTGAGCAGATCCAGGCCCAGGCGGTGGAGCTGGCGGGGGAACTGACGGTCAAACGGATGGAAGCGGCGAAAAAATTTGAGGAACGGGTGCGTCGGGAGCTGGCCTTTCTGGATATGCCGGGGGTACGGCTGCAGACCTCTTTTGTGCCGTGTCCGCTTTATGCAAGCGGCGCGCAGACGGTCGAGTTTCTGCTCTCTGTCAATCCAGGGGAACCGCCTAAGCCGATCTCCAAGATCGCGTCGGGCGGCGAGCTTTCCCGCATTATGCTCTCAATTCAAAATGTCCTTGCCGATCAGGACGACATTGCCACGCTGATTTTCGACGAGGTAGATACCGGTATCAGCGGCCGCGCCTCCCAGAAGGTGGGGCTTAAGCTCAAACAGGTGTCGAAGGGCAGGCAGATCCTCTGTGTCACCCACTCCGCCCAGATTGCCGCCTTTGCGGACCGGCATCTCTTGATAGAAAAGCACGTGCGCCAGGAGAGAACCTTTACCGATGTGCGTGTGCTTAATGAAGATGGCCGCAGGAGAGAGATTGCCCGCATCATCGGCGGAGAAGCCATCACAGAGCTGACCTTGCAAAATGCCAGTGAGATGCTTCGATTGGCTTTACAGGCATCCAATCGAGAAAGTTAAAATTATGGAAAAAGCCTCTTGACAAAATATAGGTGGATACGCTATAATATTGACTGTTGCTTTGGTAAGCAAGTATCCGGGTGTAGCGCAGATTGGTAGCGCGCTTGAATGGGGTTCAAGAGGCCGCAGGTTCGACTCCTGTCACTCGGACCAAAGAAAACCCGCTTGAATGCTGGGAAACCCAGTGTTTAAGCGGGTATTTTCATTTTTCTTTTATTTTCTATGTGTCGCTTGAAATAGGTCAAACACGTTTGAAAACGGTGGGGCAGTGGACAAAAAGTGGACATAGATTTATACGGCTATGGATGCGTTTAGCTTTTTGCGCGCATCTGCCAAAGCGGAAGTGGAGAGGTGGGTATAATGCATTGTCATTTCCACCGTGTCGTGCCCCATTAAATATTGTACCGTTCGGACGTCTACGCCGCTTGCGATTGCATTCGTAGCATAAGTATGCCGCAGTTGGTGGCTGGTAAAATAAAAACAAGGAGAAAAATAGGATGAAAATAGGATGGGCTTGCTTATTGACAGCGGTAATCGGAGACTTTGCGGTTCCTTACCTATTGGCTTTGTTTTATCCGGGATACAGCCATACAAAGCAGGTTATGAGCTTGCTTGGAAATCCGAAAAGCCCGGTTCGCAGCTGGTATAACCTTTGGCTTTTATTGCTGGGATTTTTTCTTTTGGCATCTTTCCCGGCTTTCGTGGTAACCTATTGGTCGGAATCAACTGGGCTGACGATTGCGGTATTAATTCTGACCGGGTTATTTGCGATAGGAGCCGGCATCTTATCCGGCTTGTTCTCTGTAAATGAAACAAGGACGGAACAGAATCTTGCTTCCAAGGTGCATGGGATTGGAGCCTCCCTGGGATTTATGGCGCTTTCCTTTGTGCCGCTGTTACTTTCTATTCTATCCTTCCGTCAGGGGGAAACCGGAATCGGTATTCTGTCGGCCGTTTCTTTTGGATTAGGAATTGTTTTCTTCCTTCTGTTTATAATGGCGGATAAGGAGAAATTCAAAAGCACCTGGATTGAAAAGGAAGGCTTATGGCAGAGACTATCCCTTTTATATATGTATTTGCCGTTTGCAGCTGTCAGCATACAAAAGCTAATGGAAGGTTGATTGTTCGGAAAGAAATAATGGAAGGAAACGTGTTCGCCTTGACTTAGGTTAAAGCACGGCTTTTTCTTTGGAATTTGTACGGTTCCCGTATAATATGCAGCCACACAAGGCAGATGCCCCTTTTCTCTCATTGCTTGACTTCAAATGGCTTTGCAGCTATCATAAAATCGTCTGCTGCAGCTTGTTGCGATAGAGCGGATCCATCGGGAACAAGCGTAAGCCAAAGAAGAATTCAAGGTTTAGGGAAGAAAGCTATATGTATCGTATCTTTGTGATTGAAGACGACCGTTCTCTAGCGAAGGCCATAAAGGAACAGATCGAATCCTGGGGAAACGAAGCGCAGTGCGCAAAGGATTTCCAGAATATTATACCTGAATTTGTCCAGTACGATCCCCATATGGTTTTGTTGGACATTATGCTTCCGTTTTTCAACGGCTACCACTGGTGCAGCGAAATTCGGAAAATTTCCAATATCCCGGTGGTATTTCTCTCCTCCGCCTCAGATAATATGAATATTGTGATGGCCATGCATATGGGAGGCGATGATTTTATTGCCAAACCCATCAACCTCGATGTAATGACCGCCAAGATCCAGGCCCTGCTTCGCCGCACCTACGATATGGGAGGAAAAGTACCTGCTTTGGAACACAAGGGGGCCATTCTCAATCTGAACGATACCACCCTCTCCTACCAAGGAAGGCGGGTGGAGCTGACCAAAAACGATTTCCGTATCCTGCGTACCCTTATGGAAAATAAGGGAAAGGTGGTCAGCCGGGAGACCTTGATGACCAAGCTGTGGCAGATGGACGAGTATGTAGAGGAAAATACCTTGACGGTCAACGTAAATCGTTTGAGAAAAAAGCTGGAAAATGCCGGTCTGCATGATTTTATCACCACCAAGGTTGGCGTCGGGTACATCATTGAATGAGGGGGTGGGAAAAGGTGAAAGGGGAGAAACGGCGTTTTATACTGGTAAGCTACCTAAAACAGTACCGGTTTTCGGCTTTGCTGTTTTTGGCGTTTGCCGCTATTTTTGCCCTCATTTTTTCCCTGTATGAGCTTCAAGCCGAGGCGGTCTGGTATGCGACGGGGCTTTGCTGCCTCCTGGCCGCCGTCGTTCTTTCCCTGCACTTTATCTTCTATTGCAGGCGGCATCAGGAGCACCAGAGGATTTTGAAGCAGGTTTCGCTGATGCTCGACCGGCTTCCGCCCGCCCAAACGTTGGCGGAAGCGGATTTACAAGAGATGCTCAAGGAGCAGCGGCGTATCTTAAACGCCGCACTGACCAACTGGCAAGCACAGCGCCGAGAGAGTATGGATTATTTCACCACGTGGGTGCATCAGATCAAAACGCCCATTTCGGTGATGCGTATGACATTGGAAAGCGAGGATACCGAGGAACACCGGGCTCTTTCCGACGAGCTGTTTCGGATCGAGCAGTATGTGGAAATGGTGCTTAGCTACCTGCGGCTGGGAAGCGGTTCTTCCGATTATGTGTTCCGGGAATATGATTTGGACAGCATCATCAAGCAGGCGGTCCATAAGTACGCCCCTCAGTTTGTACGCCGGCGGATCCGCCTTGTCTACCAACCGGTTCATATGCAGGTGCTTACGGATGAAAAATGGCTTTTGTTTATCATTGAACAGATCTTGTCCAACAGCGTCAAGTATACTCCAGAAGGCTCCGTGACCATTGCCGTAACGCCGGAAAAGATGCTCCATATTTCCGATACCGGCATTGGGATTGCGCCGGAGGACCTGCCTAGAATCTTTGAGAAGGGTTTTACCGGATACAATGGGCGCTCGGATAAGAAATCCACCGGGCTGGGTCTGTATCTGTGTAAGCTGGCGGCGGACAGGCTTTCTCTTAGGATTAGCGCCGCGTCCACGCCCGGGGTAGGAACCACCCTTTCCCTTGACCTGCATACCGATCCTTTGCAGCTTCAATAGCCCGTCTTGCAGAATTGTCACACCAAACGGCCGGAATGTCACCTGATTCGATGTCGGGGACGCCGGCCGTTTTGATAAAATAAGGACACAAACTACAAGGAGGCGGTTCATATGGTACTATTAGAGGCGAAATGCCTTGAGAAAATTTATACCACCCGTTTCGGCGGGAATCAGGTAAGGGCCTTATCCAACGTGTCCTTTTCGGTGGAGCAGGGCGAGTATGTGGCGATCATGGGGGAATCCGGTTCCGGAAAGACTACGCTGCTGAATATTTTGGCGGCTTTGGATAAGCCCACCGCCGGTGAAGTGCTTTTGGACAGCAGGAGTCTCTCCACGGTAAAGGAAAGGGAAATTTCCGCCTTTCGCCGGGATAATCTGGGTTTTGTATTCCAGGATTTCAATCTTCTAGATACTTTTAACTTAAAGGACAATATCTTTCTTCCTCTGGTACTGGCCGGCAAAAGTTACAAGGAAATGAGCCGCCGCCTCCAGCCGATTGCAAAGAAGCTTGGAATTTCCGAGCTCTTGGAGAAATACCCTTACGAGGTGTCCGGCGGCCAGAAGCAGAGAGCCGCCGTCGCCCGCGCCCTCATTACCAATCCCAAGCTGGTGCTGGCGGACGAGCCTACCGGCGCGCTGGATTCCAGGTCTACCGACGACCTGCTCCGGATTTTCCATGAAGTCAACCAGGACGGGCAAACCATCCTGATGGTCACCCATTCGGTCAAGGCGGCAAGCCATGCGGGGCGGGTGCTCTTTATCAAGGACGGCGAGGTGTTTCACCAGATTTATCGGGGAAACAACAGCAATGAGCAGCTGTATCAAAAGATTTCCGACACCCTGACTCTGCTAGCAACAGGCGGTGACCGCCATGAATAAAGGCTTTTTTCCCAAGCTTGCCGCCGGCAATATCCGCCGCAACGGCAAGGCCTATATCCCGTATCTCATAAGCTGCATTATGACGGTAGCTTTGTTTTATATTATGGTTTCCTTGTCGATGAACCCGGGCCTTGCGGATATGGTCGGCGACAATACGCTCAAGTCCATGATGTCTTTGGGCTCGGTTATTATAGCGGTATTTGCTTTTATTTTTCTATTTTATACCAACAGCTTCCTGGTAAAGCGAAGGAGAAAGGAATTCGGCGTTTTCCATGTCCTCGGCATGGAGAAACGGCATCTGTCCAAAGTCATGGCGTGGGAATCCCTGTATGTGGCGCTGATTGGCTTAACAGGCGGCCTGCTTGTGGGAATCGCGCTGGACAAGGTCATGTTCCTTGTCATTTCCAACATAATCGGCGCCGAAATCTCCCTGGGCTTTTTCCTTTCTGGCACAGCCGTTGGGATCACGCTACTCTTTTTCGCCTCTGTTTTCTTCCTCATTTTCCTCAACTGCGTAAGACAGATTCGCACGTCGAATCCCATTGAGATGATTCGGGCGGGAAGCGCCGGAGAGAAGGAACCGAAAACCAAATGGCTCCTCGCCGTTTTAGGGCTTTGCAGTTTGGGGGCAGGCTACTATATCGCCTTGACTGTAAAAAGTCCGCTGACGTCCATCTTCCTCTTTTTCCTTGCGGTTTTGCTGGTGATTATCGGGACCTATCTGCTGTTTACCGCCGGCAGCATCGCCCTTTTGAAACTGCTTCGCAAAAATAAGCGGTATTATTATAAAACCAGGCATTTTACCAGTGTCTCCGGAATGATTTACCGCATGAAGCAGAACGCGGTAGGGCTGGCGAATATCTGCGTGCTGTCCACCGCCGTTTTGATTATGGTGTCGTCTACAACTTCTCTCATGCTTGGTATGGAGGATACGATCCGGGTCCGCTATCCCAACGACTTTGTTATTTACGCAGACGAGCAGAGCGAGGCGCGCAGTGAAGAGTCCTTTGCCCAAATCCGGGCGCTCCAGAAGGAAAAGCACTTGCATGTAACGAAGGAGACGCAGTATCCGTATCTATCCTTCGGGGCTTTCCTCAACGGCGACACGTTTGAGCCCCCGCAGTATGCTTCCTTGGGCTCAATCGATCGTGTCCAAACACTCATGTTTGTATCGCTGGAGGATTATAACCGCATCATGGGGACGGATAAAACCCTCAACGAGGGGGAGATTTTGCTCTATTCCAGCCGCCAGCCGTTCCAACATCCGACTCTGAACGTACTTGGGCGGGAATATACGGTAAAGGAAACGCTGGAGGGCTTTATTGGGAACGGCCTGCTGGCAGCGGTTGCGGCGGACAGCCAGTGCGTGGTTGTCCGCGACCAGGCGGAGATCGACCTATTGTACGGCTTGCAAAAGAAAGCGCTTGGGGATTCAGCTAGTGAACGCCAGTATTATTATGGGTTTGATACGGATGCCGGGGAAGAGGAGCAGCGTGTTTTCTACAGAGAGGCGCTTGATCTCTATGCGCAAAACAAATACCAGGGGACCATGGAATCGAAGGCGGACTCAAGAAGCGCGTTTATCGGGCTGTACGGCGGCTTCTTTTTCATCGGTGTTTTCCTTGGAGCGCTGTTCATTATGGCGACCGTTTTGATTATCTATTTTAAGCAGATTTCGGAAGGCTACGATGACAAGCAACGGTTTGAAATCATGCAGAAGGTGGGGATGAGCCGACAGGAGGTTAAGTCGTCCATCCGCTCGCAGGTACTGACGGTGTTTTTCCTGCCCTTGATTGTGGCGGGGATCCATGTTACGGTGGCGCTTCCGTTAATCTGCCGGCTTTTGGCGCTGATGAATCTGACGAATACGGGGTTGTATATCGCATGCACCGGTGTTTGTTTTCTGGTATTTACGGTGATGTATGTGCTGATCTATCTGCTGACCGCCAGAACCTATTATAGAATTGTCAGCAGATAGAAAGGAGGTAAATATGAAAAAATGGATTGCCGTATTTGCAGCGGTGTGCATGATTCTTTCCTTGTCGGCCTGCAGTATGGACGGCCGGGAGGTCCACCGCCTTTTGAGCGACTTGGCCGGGTATTTTGGTCAGTCGCAAATAACGCGAGAGAGCGATCTCATCGGTTCGCGTTCTTTGGCGGAGGATGCCTATACCGGCGAATACCGGGCGGACTGTGACGGGGATACCGGGAGAGACGTTATCTTCGGCGGCGGCTCCATCGATTCCAGGGAGCTTCACATATACGGTACCATCCAAGGGGATTGCGGCAGTGCGGTGGTACGCATCCGCCAGAACAGAGAGGTAATGCAGCTGGAGCCCCGCGAGGACGGCCGATTTGAGACCGTTATCCGCTGTACAAGCGGCGGGAACTACATTATGGTTGATTATGCCGAATTTCATGGAAGTGTGGAGCTGTACGCAGAATAGAAAGCGGTTGTGCCGGAGTAGGGGCTTTGATTACCGGGCACGACCGACCGGCAAAGCGCCGAAAGGGAGATACGGGAAAAAACAGGTCTGCCGGGTGCTGCGTTCCTTCGTGACATGGACCGGCCTTGCGGCCATCGGCGCGCTCGCCCTTCCCGCCGGGATCCTAGCCTTGCTGATGGCGGGAATCGGCGGAGCAACCGACCGGCTGGCCGCTTATCTAAGCAGCCGGGTAGACGAATGATATGCCCAAACATACCAATTTGGATGCGGCAATACAGAGCGTTTCGGATACCTGGCTTTCCTTTTTCCTCACAACCGGCGCCGTCCTGGTGAGAATGATTCTTTTCAGGATCACCCGAAAGAGGGGAAAGCGGGAAGGATAAGGCTAAGGAAAGGACAACAAATGAAAACGATTTTCAAGGGATTTTTTAAGCTGCTTTTCTCCCTTGTTTCCCTCCTACTGGTTTTGCTTCTCGTTGCGGGAACCTGGTTCGGGGTGCAAGGGTATTATATGTACCAGGATGCTGTAAGGCAAGCTCCGATGGGTGAAATGGTGCAATGCATCCGCAGTATGGACGGGTTTACACAATTCGACGAGCTTCCGGAAATCTATGTGCAGGCTGTCGTCTCGGCAGAGGACAAACATTTTTGGGATCATCACGGAGTGGATTATCTTTCCATCTGTCGGGCAGTCTGGAATGATCTGCAAACCTTTTCTTTCGCGCAGGGCGGCAGCACCATCACCCAGCAGTTGATGAAAAACGAATATTTCACCCAGGAAAAAACGCTTGAGCGAAAGTTTGCAGAGGTATTTGCCGCATGGGACCTGGAACGGGAATACGGCAAAGAAGAGATTTTTGAGCTGTACGTCAATACCATTTATTTTGGCAGCGGGTATTACGGCATTCGTGAGGCGGCGCAAGGGTATTTTTCGAAAGCACCGTCGGAGCTGAGCGATTATGAGGCGATTATGCTGGCGGGCCTGCCCAATGCACCCTCCGCTTATTCCCCGGATTCCAGCCCCGAGTTGGCCAAACAGCGGATGAAGCAGGTTTTGGACCAAATGGTGGAATGTAACATTCTTTCGCAGCGAAAGGCAGACCGGATCTTTGAAGAAAAATAACAAGGGAGACGCTCTTCGTCCCCTTCACATAAGGAAGTGAGGGGACGAAGGCGGCTCTTCAGCAGATTACGGTATAGTCATTCGTGGCTATGCCGTTTTTTGTTCCTTTGCACGCTTCTGTTTTAAGCGTTCCCATAACATTTCTTCATATTCTTCAGCAGATGGGGCTGTTATGATACCGACACCATTGTAGTAAATGTCAATCGGATATACGGTTTTGCCGTCTATGGCCTGCTTCTGTGAAACCATAATGTAGTCAATAAACTCATTGACTATAGCTGGAGTAAGTCCCTTGATTTCCGTGTATCGATTGACCTTTTCCACAAACGTAAGCACATTTGATGTTTTATTGTCCTGCGCTTCAATTTCATTACGCAGCACAGCAACCGCTTCTTTAAGCGATTTTTGCTCCGCTTCATAGCTTGCCGCCATTGTAGCAAAACGCTCGTCGGTCAGTTTGCCCGACACATATCCATATCCCACAGGGCAACCCGCTCCCGGCTTACCGGAAGATGGTAAGGGCAATGGGCCATATAAAAGGATAAGGCAAAGAGAAAACCGCAGGTTCCGGCCTGCGGTCTTTTTCTTTGCCCTCTATTGCATCGTGCCTATAAATTCAAGCTACAATTCTTTTTGTTTCTCGCTCAATGTACTCCATTTTGCGAAAAGTGCACGCTGTTCATCCGTTATTTCCACAGCTAAGAAAAACCTGAAAATCCGCTGAATATGCGGGTTTTCAGGTTTTTTCTTTGGTCTTAGGCTTACCGAAAACCTTTGTAAATCATCCCGATTTCTCGCAAAGATGCAAGTCAAATTTTAAGCGGGCGCGGATACGGTTCCATGATTTATATGCCCAAAGCCACAAAGTATGATTGTTTATCATAAACACAAAAATGGCCACTCAGATTTGCGCTGATTTGAGTGGGCCGACATTAGAAGATTGTTCATTGCGCCTCTAAACGGCGCAGGCACAACTGGGGTGAACGATCCTTCCATGCCAAGAGCCGACATTCCATCTGTTCACATAGTTAGTAGGATAGAAAATTATTATATTTTGGTCGAATAAGAAAACTATTTTTTCAGCGTTCCATACAACTTACACACTACGGATGGAAAAGCAAGGCTTTTTAGGATAAAGCAAATGTGTATTTTAATTGTTGCATATACTTATCAGCTGCTTTGGAAAACACCTGATACCGTTTCCAGACAATGCAGGCGGCTGCGTCAAGCTGCGGGTAAAGCGGCCGGAAGCAAAGATTGCTTTCCTCGGTGTTAATAAGCTTGTCAAGGGTGAGCGCATACCCAAGCCCCTCGTCAACCAGAAGCGACGCATTAAAGACCAGATTGTAGGTGGCGACAATATTTAATTTGGAAATATCCTGTTTCAGCCAGCGCGCCAGATACGGGTTGTCGGATTTCTGATGGGAAACAATCAGGGGCTTGTCCCATAGATCTTCCGGCTGGATGCACTCTTTCTGCGCCAGAGGAGAATCCCGGCGCATTAAAACGCCCCAGGTATCTTTTACCGGAATCGGGATGGATTCATATTTTTGCGGGTCAGCCGTCCCGTATATGAGTCCGAAGTCAATCAGCCCTTTATCCAAATATTCAAGGACATATTCGGCATTGCCGCTTGAGATGTGGTAATGGATTTCCGGATATTGTTCTTGAATTTTTTTTGCCGCTTTGGCCATGAGGCGTACAATATCGGTTTCTCCTGTCCCAATATAAACGTCCCCTACGACGGTTTCATCAGCCAGGGTAATCTCGTCCTCTGTCCTTTTTACCAGCTGGAGGATTTCTTCCGCCCGCTTGCGCAGAATCATCCCCTCCTCCGTAAGCGTAACCTTCCGGGACCCCTTTGTACCACGGATCAAAAGCTGTTTTCCCAATTCGTCCTCCATTGCCTTGAGCTGAGTGGAAAGGGTGGGCTGGGAAAGGTGCAGGGACTCTGCCGCCCCGGAAATACTCTGTTCCCGTGCCACAGCCAGAAAATATTGCAAAACCCGCAGTTCCATAACCGTATCCTCCTTTGTTTTGGCGCCTTCCTGTCTGAGTCCAGTATAATAGAAAGTCATATAGATTTCAATTATATATACGCATTATATATAAGTATTTGCTATTTTATTTTATAATCCTTATACTGCAATTGTAAAAACAAACGCTCTGCAAGGAGGTTTTTCAATGGGAAACAGAAAATGGCTCCGGGGCTTTTTCCTTTTGCTGGTTCTTCCGGTGGTCCTGACAGGCTGTATAACGCAGGTGGAACCGATGGAGCAGAATACGGATACGGTGTCAAGTAACGCTGGCTCTCACGAGGAGGATACAGGAGGGATTGCTGTGACCCCTTCCGCAGAAATTGTGGAATTGGAGGACGGGTTTTCTGTTGTCCGGCATGACGGGGACGATGGTTTTGATGGCTTTTTATCGCAGGGCGGCGCATCCTCGGACAGAGAGGTTGTCGCTTATCTGGCGGAAAATCTTTTATCTGGCCTTGACTTGGGCGACATTGTGGGCGGTATCTTTGGATGCAGCACCATCGCGTCGGAGAACCAGGCGGGAGAGAAACTGTTTGGGCGCAATTTTGACTGGGAGAACTGCGAGGCCATGATTGTAGCGTCCTACCCGGAAAACGGGTATGCGTCCCTGTCCACCGTCTACATGGATTTTATCACCCAAAACGTCAGCGGCGTGATGGGCATGGCGCTGCAGGCGGATGAGGTCAAAACCCATGCGGCTCTCTATGCGCCTTTGGATGGAATGAATGAAGCGGGGCTGACCGTTTCGGTCAATATGATCCAGGATTCCGCTGCCATCAGCCAGGATACTGGAAAACCGGATCTCACCACCACGACGGCTATCCGTCTGCTGCTGAACCAGGCGGCGGACGTGGACGAAGCACTGGAACTGTTAAGCCGGTACGATATGCACGCTTCCATGGGCATGATGGTACATTTTGCGTTGGCGGACGCTTCCGGCCGCAGTGTGGCGGTGGAATATGTGGACAATGAGATGATTGTGACAGAAACGCCGGTGCTGACCAACTTCTATCTGGCCGAAGGAGAAAAACATGGAATCGGGACACAGCAATCCCATGAACGGTACGAGATCCTTATGGAACGCCTGGAAGGATCCGAGACCATGGAAATGCCGGATATGCGGGATGCGCTGAACAGCGTCAGCAAAGACAATTTTGAGGAGTTTGCCTCCACGGAATGGAGCGCCGTATTCAACCTAAGTACCGGTGAGGCGTGGTATTCCCACAGGGAAAACTATGAAACTTGTTACCGGCTTCAGTTAAAGAAATAGCGGAAAGGAGAATGGGAATGAAGGACATAAAAATGCTGCGGGAATTGTCCCGGCTCAAGAAAAACACCAACCAGACGGCAGAACAGATGAAAGAACTGCAGGACCAAAAGCTGCGGGCTATGCTTCACTACGCATGGGAGCATTCCGCTTTCTATCGCCGTTCTTTCGAGGCGGCAGGCATTTCGGAGGCAGAGCTGGATACGCTGCCCCTGACAGCTTTCCCTACCATTGATAAATCTACCCTGATGGAGCATTTTGACGAGCTGATCACCATGCCGGGGCTGCGGCAGGAGGTTTTGCGGGAATTTGACGCTCATGTGGAAGCTGACCGAAATCCATACCTGGGGAAATATCACGTCGTCCATTCCTCCGGCAGCACGGGAACTCCTTGCTATTTTCTCTATGACGAGGCGGCATGGAGCCAGATGCTGCTGGGAATCATCCGGGGCGCACTGTGGAATATGAGTGGCCTTAAGATTTTGCGGCTGCTCATGGGCAGGCCGAGGATTCTCTACATCGCCGCAACGGATGGGCGCTACGGCGGCGCCATGGCAGTGGGCGACGGGATCGACGGAGTGGGAGCCAAGCAGATGCACCTGGACATCAAAACCCCGCTGACTCAATGGGTGGAAACCGTCCGCATGTTCAAACCAAACATCATCATCGGATACCCGTCCGCCATCAAAATCCTTGCGGAGCTGGTGGAACGCGGCGATGTGTTGCCTCGTATCCTGCGCGTTATTTCCTGCGGGGAGCCGCTAAGTCCGGGGCTGCGCGGTTATCTGGAAAAAACATTTGGCTGCACCGTCGTCAACATTTATGGCGCCAGCGAATCGCTGGCTCTCGGGGTGGAGACGGGACGGGAGGATGGGATGCTTCTCTTCGACGACCTGAATGTGATCGAAGTGGAAAACGGCGTCATGTATCTGACCTGCCTTTATAATTTTGCCCAGCCCCTGATCCGCTACCGGATTTCCGACCATCTGGTGCTGAAAGCGCCGATGGAAAACAGCCCCTTTACCAGAGCAGAGATTCTGCTGGGGAGAAACGAAGATCTTTTATGGTTTGAAGACGGAAACGGCCATCGGGATTTCCTGCATCCGCTGGCGGTAGAGGGGTTCTGCGTAGAAGGACTGATGGATTACCAGTTCCGGCAGGTTGCCCCGGACGCTTTTGAAATGCTGGCTGAGGTTTCGGACAAATCAAAGGAGCCGCAGATTCAATCGGAAATGCTGCGGCAGATGAAGAAAATTTTGCAGGAGAAGAATCTGGGCTATGTCCAGTTCTACGTCCACGTTGTAAAAGCCATCCTGCCGAACCCCAAAACGGGGAAAAAGCCGTTGATTGTAACGGACCATACGCCTGGAATGGAGGAAGCGGTATGAAAGAGATTCTTTTGCAGGGAGAAGGCATGGTCAAGCAATCTCCCGGCGGCGCTGGGAAGTCTTTTGGGAACAGCGCTCAGCGCTTTTCTCACCCATCCGCTGGTAGCGGTACTGATGCGGATGGAAGGGATCAGCGATTTTTCTTCCAAGCCGGATCTGGCTGTGGCCTTGCTGCCGGGAGCTGTTGTCGTTTTGGCTTTTGTGCTGTTTGCGTATCTGGCGGCCAAAAGAATCCATAAAATCCCGCTGTCTGTTTTGGCGGGCGAGTAATCGTTATCAAATCTACAGGAGGTTTTCATTATGGAAAAAGAAATGCTGAAAAATAAGGTTGCCGTTATCACCGGCGCAAGCTATGGGATGGGACAGACTATGGCGGAACTTTTTGCCAAAGAGGGCGCTTCGGTGGTTCTGACGGCCAGAGGACGGGAGAAACTGGATGCCGTGGTCGAGGGCATCCGCGCCAAAGGTGGGAAAGCCGTTGGCGTAGTGGCCGACGTCTGCTCCACGGAGGACACTCAAAAAGTGTTTGCCACCGCCCTTCGGGAATTTGGCGATGTGGATATTCTCATCAACAACGCGGGAATTGGGGAACAAAAAATGATCGACGAAACCGACGACGACTGGATGTGGATGGTGATGGATACCAACCTGGGCGGTCCTATGCGGTATATCCGGGAGGCATTGAAGATTTTTCTGCCGAAAAATGATGGCGTAATTATCAATATTTCTTCTGTCAACGGAGAACGCCCTTTCTGCGGTGCAACCTATACCTCCACCAAAGGGGCATTGAACACGCTGACCAAAAATGTGGCCATGCGGCTGATCGATACCAACATCCGCTGCAATGCGGTGGCTCCGGGCGCTACCGTTACTCCGGCCCATATAGCCAATAAAGCCGGGGAACAGCCGGGCGGCGCCAAAATGCTGGGATACAGCGGGCATTTTGTCTACTTCCCCGGCCCGGAGTGCGACCCTATGGACCAGGCGTATGCCTGCTTGTATTTGGCCAGCAAAATGGGACGCCACGTGAAGGGGCAGGTCATTCAGGTCTGCAATGGGGCGTTTCTGTGAGTCGAATAGAAATTAACTATGAAAATCTATTGAATATAAGTATTTGCTATTTTTGTAGTGAGGACTTATACTGAACTTGTAAATAAGAAGAACGTAAGGAGCGGTATGGCATGAAAAAACAGTTGACAGGGAGTTTATGCCTGATGTTAACCCTGGTCATCGTTTTTACTGGTTGCAGCATGTCGTCTGATGGCGGTTCTCAGCCATCCTCCACCAGCAGAGTGGCCGGGCAAAATACAGAAAATCCTTCCGGTAATGAGGAAAATAGCATTCCCAGCAGTGATACGACCGAGTTGATTGTTCGCTTCGGGGATGAGGGAGAACCCTTTACGATGGTTCTGGAGGATAACAGTACAGCTCGGGCCATTGCCGGATATGTGGGCACCACGGACTAGCGGCTGCCGATCTATAACTACGATGAGTCGGATGTGATGCAGTATTACGATATCCCCAGCCGGTACGAAATTCCCGACAACAGCACGACAGTAACCGAGGCCCACGCGGGAGATGTGTTTTATTCCGAGCCAAACCGAATCGTTCTCTATTACCATGACGCTGAAATTTCGGAGGAGTACACGAAGGCTGGAACCTTCGATCCAACGGACGGCTTTATTGCCGCAGTGGAGAACCATCCCGTGTTGGAAGGGTGGAGCAACAAAATCGTGCGGATCAGTGATGGAGAGTAAAAAATGAGAAAAGAGGAAAGCGCAATGTCCAAGGATGCTTCTGTTCAGGCCGTCATTCAGAACTTGGAGGACGCCGGATGCGATTCCAAAACCGTGGAAGAATTCCTCGCTCTGGATGTAGAGGGAAAGACCGGAGAGCAGCTGAAGCTGCTTGCCAGACAGAGACGGCAGCTTCTGGACCGGGTTCACAGGGAAGAAAAGCGTATCGATTGCCTGGATTATCTTACTTATCAATTAAATAAAAAGTGTAAGCCGGCATTGTAAGCCGCAAATGAAACCGAATAGGAGGAAAAACATGAACGTCATTCAAAACAAGAGCTTTGATATGGAACGCGCTCTGTATGGGAGCAGGGACGTCTCTGTGCAGGATTGCAGCTTTGACGGCCCTGCCGATGGGGAGAGCGCCTTTAAGGAATGCTCCCATGTGCAGGCGAATCACTGCTTTTTCAACCTGCGCTATCCCTTCTGGCACGACCATGAGCTGGAAATCCACGATTCTGAAATGACGGAACTCTGCCGGGCGGCCCTCTGGTATTCCGACCATATTACCATTACGGATACAAAGCTCCACGGCATCAAAGCCCTGCGGGAATGCGCGCAAGTGAAAATGAAAAACTGCGATATCATCTCCCCGGAATTTGGCTGGTCCGTCCGCGGCATCAAGATGGAGGACTGCACGGCCCAGAGCGAGTATTTTATGATGCGCTCCGACCATCTGCATTTCAAAAATGTGCGGATGAAGGGCAAGTATTCTTTCCAGTACATCGAGGACTCCGTTTTTGAGCACGGTGTGTTTGACACCAAGGACGCCTTCTGGCACGCGAAAAACATCGTGGTGCGGGACAGCATCGTCAAGGGCGAGTATCTGGCCTGGTACTGCGAGAACGTCACCTTCGAGCGCTGCAAGATCATCGGGACCCAGCCCCTATGCTACTGCAAAAATCTGAAGCTCATCGACTGTGAAATGGAGGGATCCGATTTCGCTTTTGAGAGAAGCGACGTGCAGGCTACCGTTACCACTCCGGTCATCAGCATTAAAAACCCCTATGCCGGGCGGATTGTGGTTCCCGCAGTAGAGGAGATCATCCGGGATGATGAAAACGCCAAGGGCGAAATTGTAATCAGCGGTCAGCAAAGTGAAAAATGTAAAGCTTGCCGGTGCGCTTGTGCGTAAGCAATTTACCGGGAAGGAGGCGGCAGGCCCATGGGCTATTTGTTTCGCGGCATCCTGATCGGGCTTTTGTTTGGCCTGCCGGTGGGGGCTGTGGGTGCGCTGACCGTGCAGCGCACCTTCAGCCGCGGCGCAAAAGCCGGGCTTCTGACAGGGCTCGGCTCCTCGGTGGCGGATTGCTTTTATGCTTGTGTGGGGGTATTTGGGCTCACCCTGATTTCCGATTTCCTTTTGCGGTATCAGACGGCGATTAACATGCTTGGCGGCGGTTTGATCCTGCTGCTGGGCGTCCGCCTTTTGCTGCGGCGGGAGGAACAGATGAAACAAAGCGCGGAGGTCACCGGCTTTTTCAAAATGTTTCTGACCTCCTTTGCGGTGGGGATCACAAACCCCGCCGCAATCCTGACCTTTCTGTTTGCTTTTTCTTACTTTGGAATTTCGGGCGACGCGGGATGGGCGCAGGGACTTGCACTGGTATGCGGTGTTTTTATCGGGACGTATCTCTGGTGGGGCGCTCTTACCGGGATTGCCGGTATCGTGAAGAAAAAGGCAAAACGCTTTCGGTTCCGGCAGTTCAACCTGATCTTTGGCGGGATACTCTGCCTATTCGGGCTGGCAGTATTCCTGCGGATGTTTCTTTGACAATCACCTTTTTGATATAGACGGAGGTAAACCATGGAATACAGGATCAATAAAAAAACCGGCGACCGGATCAGCGTGTTGGGGTTCGGCACTTCGTATATTGCCGAGGCGAAGGAAGCAGAGGCAGTCGCAGCCCTGCGGAGGGCCTATGAAGGCGGCGTCAATTATTTTGATCTGGCAACGGCGGATGGAAAGACCTTTCCTTATTTCAGAAAGGCGTTGGGGGATGTGCGAAAGGATGTGCTCTATCAGATCCATTTCGGCGCAGATTATTCTGCCGGAACCTATGGCTGGAGCACAGACGGGGAAGCAGTGAAGCGCAGCATTGCCCGGCAGTTGGAGCAGCTCGGTACCGACTACATTGATTATGGATTTATCCATTGCATCGACGAGCTTTCAGACTGGCGGGAATATCAGCAAAATGGGGCGCTGGATTATCTGATGGAGCTGAAAGCCCAGGGGATTGTCCGGCATATCGGCCTGTCCTCCCACACCCCGTCAACAATCCAGAGGGTACTGGACGAGGCGCCGGTGGATATGCTGATGTTCTCGGTCAATCCCGGTTATGATTACCACAAGGGCGAATACGCCAAGGGTTCTGTGGAGGAACGGGCGTCCGTTTACCGCCGCTGCGAGGCGGAGGGCATCGGCATCTCCGTTATGAAGCCCTTTTCCGGCGGGCAGCTGCTGGACGCTTCCATCTCCCCCTTTGGGGAGGCGCTGACACAGTATCAGTGCCTACAGTATGCCCTAGACCGCCCCGGCGTATTGACGGTGCTGCCGGGCATCAGCAGTGTCGAACAGGTGGAGCATTTGCTGGGCTTCTTTACCGCCTCGGAGGAGGAACGGGACTATTCGATTATCGGTTCCTTCAGCCCTGCCGACGCGGTCGGAAAATGTGTCTACTGCAACCACTGCAAGCCTTGTCCTGTGGGGTTGGATATTGGACTGATCAACAAATACTACGATCTGGCGAAAAACGGGGACTCGATGGCAGCAGAGCATTATGGGGGGCTGGATTTCCATGCCGCCGACTGCGCCCAGTGCGGGCATTGTGACAGCCGCTGCCCGTTTTCCGTAGTGCAAACCGCGCGGATGAAAGAAATTGCGGCGTATTTCGGGCGGTAACCACGCCGCGCCTTATTAGGAGGGATCGTATTGAGACGATTTTACCTTTTTTCTGTTTGCGTGGGGCTGATGTTTGCTTTTGCCGCCTGTGGGACGGCAGAACCCATTCAAAGCAGTTCACCTGCTTCGGCAGAGAGCTCCCCTGATGGGGAGACGTCTCAGGAATACCCGGAGCAAGCAGGTTCTGACGCAGGGCGGCCGGACACCGGTTTGGAGGAAACCGATATGAAGCTGAAGGTAGAAGTAAATGGAACCGTTTTTACGGCTACGCTGGAGGACAATGCGGCGGTGGATGCTTTTGTGGAGATGATGCGTGAAACGCCGGTAGTAATCCAAATGAGTGATTATTCTGGTTTTGAGAAGGTGGGTTCTCTTGGAACAAGCCTGCCGACAAGCAACAGCCAGACCACTACCCAGGCCGGTGACATTGTGCTGTATAATGGAAACCAGATCGTGGTTTTTTACGGCTCCAATTCCTGGAGCTACACAAGGCTTGGAAAAATTGACGATCTGACCGGCTGGGAGGAAGCTCTAGGAGGCGGTGATGTAACCCTCACATTTTCGACCGGAGGATAACACAATGAAGGTTTTAGTATGAAACGGCATCCGCGCCCGAATGGGAACACCGCCGCCATGGTGGAGGCGTTTGCGGAAGGAGCCAGAGAAAGCGGCCACGAAGTTACCTTTATTCCTGTCTGCCGGAAAAAATTGGCGGCTGCCTTGCCTGTGTATATTGCCACACCAAGGGAGAGGGCAGATGCGTCCAGCCGGACGATATGCAGGAGATTTACTCTGCTCTGGAAGAAGCGGAGATGATCGTGCTGGTGTCCCCTATCTACTATCACAGCTTTACCGGACAGCTTCAATGCGCCATCAACCGCATTTATGCCCTGGATAAGCCCAGAAACTTGAAAAAGGCCGCCCTGATTATAAGCTCCGGTTCTGACCATGTATACTGCGGGGCGATTAACGAGTACCAGAATTCCTTTTTGAATAATCTCAAGCTGGAGGATATGGGGATTTACTCTGCTTACGGCGAGCAAAATAAATCACAGGCGAAGCTGGATGAACGGAAAGCGTCTGGGAAAGGCCTGCAATAAAACTATGAAAGGAGCATTTTATGAGCAGCTATATTTTTGAACTGAGTGAGAAGGTATCCCGCAGGCATGTTCGGTATCAAAACCGCTATGGCATTACTCTGGCAGGGGATCTGTATACCGACAAAAATTTGGACGAAGGGCAGACGTATCCTGCTCTGGTTATCGGCCCTCCTTATGGCGGCGTAAAAGAACAGGGTCCCGGCGTCTATGCCAACGAGCTGGCACAGCGAGGCTTTGTGGCACTGGCCTTTGATCCCAGCTTTATGGGGGAGAGCGGCGGAGAGCCGCGCCACGTTTCCTCTCCCGATATTTTTGCAGAAAATTTCAGTGCTGGCGTGGATTTTCTGGGGACGCTTCCCTATGTTGACCGGGAAAGAATCGGCGCTATCGGTATCTGCGGCAGCGGCGGCTTTGCTTTGAGTGCAGCGCAGACAGACGCCCGCATCAAAGCGGTGGCTACAAGTGCCATGTACGACATCAGCGGTTTTGCCAATCTGATGGATCACGACCAGTGGAACGCGGCGATTAAAAAACTGGCGGCGCAGAGATGGGCGGATGTGGACAACGGCGAACCGCTGTATATCCCTTCTTTCCCAAAAGAGCCTGCGGATAAGGTTCCGGAAGGGTTGACAGGACCGGCAGCGGAATTTTTCGAGTTTTACGGTTTGAAACGCGGCCATCATCCCCGCGCTTTGGGCGGATTTACCGTCACAAGCGATATGGCAATGTCAAATTTCCAGTCCCTGAACCACATTGCCATGATTTCGCCCCGTCCAATCCTGTTTATCAACGGCGCTATATCCCATTCCCGTATGTTCAGCGAAACAGCTTTTGCGGCGGCAGCAGAACCGAAAGAGCTGTACCTTGTGGAAGGCGCAAGGCATATCGATTTGTATGACGATGTGGAAAAGATCCCATTTGATAAACTGGAGCAGTTTTTCAAGGCCAGCCTAAAATAAGGAGGAATCACGATGTTAGGAAATTTCAGCTACTGGAATCCTACCCGGCTATATTTTGGGGAGGATTCGATGAATCATCTCAAAAAGGAACTGGAGCAGTATGGCAGCAATGTGCTGCTCTGTTATGGAGGCGGTTCCATTAAGAAAAACGGCATTTACGATCAGGTCATTGCGGTACTGAGAGAGTGCGGCAAGACGGTTACGGAAGATCCCGGTATCATGCCCAATCCAACTGTTAAGAAACTGCGGGAGGGAATACAGCGCGCCAGAGATTGCAAAGCGGATCTGATTCTCGCCGTAGGCGGCGGTTCGGTTTGCGATTACGCAAAGGCAGTTTCCGTATCAGTTCACTGTGAGGAAGACCCGTGGGAGAAGTATTATATCCGTTTTGAGGAGCCCACCTGTGAAATTGTTCCCGTGGGCTGTGTGCTGACGATGGTGGGTACCGGAAGTGAAATGAACGGCGGCGCGGTAATCACCAATCAAGAGCAAAAACGGAAAATCGGCCATGTGTTTGGGACGGACGTATTCCCGAGGTTTTCGATCCTCAACCCAAAGTTCACCTTTACACTGCCGAAATATCAGATGGTGGCAGGTATTTATGACATTTTCAACCACATCTGTGAGCAGTATTTTTCCGGTGAGGATGACAATACCAGCGACTATATCGCAGAGGGACTGATGCGTTGTGTCATTCACGCAAGCCGTATCGCAGTAAAGAACCCCCATGATTACGAGGCCCGCAGCAACATCATGTGGGCGGCGACCTGGGCGCTGAATACCCTGATTGCCCAGGGTAAGAGTACCGACTGGATGGTGCATATGCTGGGCCAGGCGGTGGGGGCCTACACCGATGCCACCCATGGAATGACGCTGGCAGCAGTGTCCCTGCCTTACTACCGCCATATCATGCCCTTTGGCCTTGCAAAGTTCCGCCAATTTGCGGTTTGTGTCTGGGATGTAAACCCGAAGGGAAAAACAGATGAAGAGATTGCCAGCGAAGGGCTTGCTGCCATGGAGAACTGGATGAAGGAAATCGGCGTTGTGATGAATGTCCGCGAGCTGGGAGTTACCGAGGAAATGATAAAGGGACTTGCCGATGCGACCCTTATTATGAATGGTGGATATAAAACGCTGTCTCACGATGAGATAGTAGATATTTTTAGGGAAAGTATGCAATGTAATATGGATTAAGGCAAGAAACACTTGCTCGAAAGGTCGACCTGCATGGAGTAGGTTGGCCTTTCTGCATTATGAAACAGGAATCAAAAATTTTCCGGTTTGCAGCCCTGTAATGTGTTCTGGTTCAGTGAGCCGGTAAAAAAGAGCAACCAGCCCAAATCTGCAAAAAGGATGGAAATGGCATAAGCGCTCCCTCTGAACATGAAAGACAGCCGAGCCATATTTGATTCATTCGGCAAGACGGCGTCGCGGAATTTCAGCAGAGATCTCAAACGGGCAAAAAATAATGCGGCAAAGCCTTACTCTGAGGAACCAGCGGACTGTTTTCCTAAATTATGAAGCTACGAGGACAGGTACTCGTCCGAGCGTTTTGTGATTTATGCAAACGAGCTATCCTGTGCGGTTTTTTGTAAAACAATGCACGAATATTTCCATTCGAGGATATCTGATCCTCTTATATGTCACGCGCCTGCTTGCGGCGATTGGGGCGGCAGGTATGATTCTATGGTTTTCTTTGCTTATAAAGGATTCTTTGAAAAGGATGCTTTTGTCTTTTGGGATCTTTGCCGCGCCGCTTGCCTGTAGCATGCTGGGTATCCATTGGCTCGATCCCGTTACCTGCAACGCTATGCTGACCGGAAATCGGATGCTGCAGGGAGCTGTTTCCAATCGGATGATGGCGAATGTGTCAAAGGTGGTCTATCCCATAATTGCTGTATCAATGGCGACTTTTTCGGTTGTTCGGATCTATCAAGAGTTTGGAAAAAGCAATTGATTGAATGGAATAGAGGTCGAAATTTGGAACTCAAAAATGAGATCATCCAGATAACAGGGCCTGCGCCGCCGTATGCGTCAAAAATGGATCCGGCTGTCAGCGGAAGGGAAACGACTGCTGCGGCGGATAACGTGGGCGAAAAGAAAAAGAGGCGTGCCGCCAAGCCTCCGATTAGCAGCACGCCCTACGTTTAAGGATATAAAAAGTGGAGAATATGAAACGGATATTTCCGAAATGGGTTTAGTAAAATGATTTTGATCGGTATGGCTGTAGCTTTGCTTTTGTGAAACGTTAGAAAGGAAGTGCAAAAAATTGGATGTGGAACTTAATATCCACGATCCATAAAGCGCTTATTGACAAAGCGGTCGACTTCTTTTCCGTTTTATCTTATAATGGAGACCAAAGCTTTCAGAAAGAGGGACAAAAGAGCAGATGAAAAATCAAAAGAATTTAAATGCCCTGACCAAGGATGAGCTGATTGAGCTGATCGGAATTTATTCAAAGAACTGGCTGGCGATGGATGGGGTATGGTTTCAGTCGGTTGAGCGGAAATTCGGAATGGATGAGGCTATGTTTCATGACATGCAGGCTTGGAAGCGGTTTACGGTCATTGAAGCGCGCCGGATTAAGGCGTTTTTGCATCTTCCTGAACAGGCGGGTCTGGATGGGCTTGCAAAGGCGTTGGCTTTGCGGTTTTATGCCAACATCAATGAGGATGAGATGATAATGGAGAAGAATACGTTGACCTATCGAACGCTGGAATGTCGCGTACAGACAGCAAGAGAACGCAAGCAAATGGAACTTCATCCATGCAAATCGGTCGGAATAATTGAATATTCCGCCTTCGCTGAAACCATCGACAACCGCCTATCCTGTGAATGTTTGAGCTGCTATCCGGATATTTCGGATGCTTCCTGCTGTTGCTCCTGGCGGTTTACCTTGCAGGAATAGACGCGAAACCGGTTAACAGCCGGGAGCGATTATGTGCATTGCCGATATTAAAAAACCCCCTGCCGTTTGGAAATCCCAAACGGCAGGGGGTTTTTCGCCGCATTCCCTTTTCCTGCATCAAAAGAGCACCTTTAGGTACAGCGCGTTTGTACAACAGACAGAAGCTTTTTCAGCGCCGCTCTCCCTTCCTCATGTCCCTCATCATACAGCTCCAGAAGCTTTTGCACATCGTTCCCTGTGGTTTTACTCACCTCAAGCGGCTTTTGCGGCCGGATGAGGAGGGCCTTGCCCTCCCGGGCAAGCTGTTCGCATAGGGAAAGCTGACGGTTATAGACTTCATGCCGCCTGAGGATGCTGGCTATAACCTGCGGATACTTGCGGAAAAACAGCTTGAGCAACGCCTTGTACCGGAAGGGAGGTTTGCGGTACCCTTCATTTCTGGTCAGGACGACCACGTGAAAGGTATTGCCGTCTGCTATGGACTTTTCAATGGGAATCGGGTCGCTGACGCCGCCGTCGAGCAGGTCGTACCCCTTGTATTTCGCAATTGGAGATAGGATCGGCACGGAAGCGGAAGCAATATTGGCCTCCATCTGAAGGGTTACATCCTCCTTTTCAAACCACACGGTTTTCCCGCACGCACAATCCATTGCGCCGGTTAGAAACCGGACGTCGCATTGCCGAAAGGTTTCCCAATCGAAAAAGATATGCTTTTGCGGTACTGTGCGAAATACGTATTCCATATTGAACATCGAACGGTGAAAGAGCAGGTTGCGTTTGCTGAGATAACGCGGATCTCCCACATAATGTTCCACGATCTGCCGGCTGCGCAGCCGCTGGCCGGACACATAGGAGAGGGCGTTTGCCGCACCGGCCGATACGCCGATGATGTAGGGAAACATCACCCCCTCATCCATAAATGCCTCAAAGACCCCGGAGCTGTAGAATCCTCTCGTTCCGCCGCCTTCGCAGACGAGAGCAACCCCCTTCGGCAGCATCTTGGTAGGCAGACGGCCCTGGATCGGTTCATGGGTATACGACGCTTGTTCCATTTCTCCCGTCCTCCGCCCTTACAAATAACGGTCGATCTTCTTTGAGCAGGCGATGGCCAGCGCGCCCGGCCCAATGTGACAGGATACGCTCAGAGAAAGCGGGTCGCAATAGGTCACGTCCATCCCCAGCTCCGCTTTGATCGTTTCGCAGAACGCCGCGGCGGCCGCGTCGTTGTTGGTATGCGCGACAAAGAGCCGCAGCTGATCGATCGGGCCGAAACGGGTCTGAATGTCCTTTCGCATAGCATCGATCATCACCGACCGGGCGAGCTTTTCGCTTCTGGCCTTTGCATAAGCGTCGAGCTTTTCTCCCTGAATCTGCAGCACAGGCTTAATGCGCAGCACCGTCGCCACAGCCGCGGCGGCCGGGGTGATCCGCCCGCCCTTTTTCAAATATTTCAGCGTGTCCACCATAATATAAATGCTCGACTCGAATTTTACCTCTTCCAAAATCGTCTTGATTTCCGCGGCGGATTTTCCCGCCTCGGCAAGCGCCAGCGCGTCCATGACCGCCTGACGCTGGGTGACGGAAATTCGCTGGTTGTTTACCACCACAACCCGGCCGTCATAGTCGCCGGCAAGGGCGGCCGCCGCCGCACAGGAGCCGGACAGACCGCTCGACATGGGGATATGCACCAAAGCGTCGTAATCTTTTAATATATCGTCCCACATCGCCAGCACGTCGCCGACGGCCGGCTGCGAGGTGGAAATCTCCGCGTCGCTTTGCAGACGTTCGTAAAACTCTTCCTGGGAAAGGCTGATATCCTCATAGAAGGTATCTCCATTGATTAAAAACGGCATGGGGACTACAAATACGCCCAGCTCCTTTGCCGTCTTTTGCGTAATGCCGCTGTTGCTGTCGGTTACAATTGCGATTCGTTTTCCCATCTTGTTTTTCTCCTTGCCTAATCAGGTTGAAATGCTTGCTTCGCCGAACCATGCGCAAAAGGATGCGCCGCCCAAATTCCTGCAACCCGGCGCAAAAAAGAGGCCGATACACAGACGGCGGCAAGAAATTAGTTTTTCTAAGTATATCGTTTTCAGCGGCCTTTTGTCAATAAAAGAGCCGGCCGAATTGAAAAACCGGCCGATACATAAAGCGCGTTCCATTTGGCGGGGAAGCAAGGCGGCGTTGGATTTTACAAAAACCGGGACTTTTGTTCCGTTCGGGCTACCTTCCGCCTTCTTTTTGGTGGAATTTAAGGAAAGCGATAGACGTCCTGCGACATCGGTTGCAAGACCAAGCGGATGCATAGAGATTGGGCTGCCGTCCTCCAAGGGGATGGGTGGGCGAATATCCGTATGAAAAAACAATGCGGAGCTTTGGAAATGGTAAGCAAGGATGGGAGAGAACCGGCGGTTACGTATAGACAGAAGAACGCCGTACACGGTTTCTCCGACCATGCACGGCGTTCAGACTTACTCCCATCCGCCCAGCTTGGCTAGATGATCGCAGCTTTCGATGGCGGCCGCCTTGGTATGCAGTTGTGCCGCGGTGTGAATGGAAGTGTTGTGCTCGTGCAGCTTACACTGCATGGAAACCGGCAGAGAGAGAAAAAACTGCCGGCTGCTTGCGCTGTTTTGAATGAGGTCGTGCAGATTTGCGTATTGCATAGGCGATTCCCTCCCGTTTTCCTTATTGTCTGCGGCTTGGGGCGGGATATCCATTCGGGCTGGGAGAAAGGGGATAAGCGGCTTGACAAGGGCAAAGCGTATGTGGTATTTTATAGTATCGATGGTTAGTACATACTAACTATATTTCTATCCGTCTTTGGGTATAGGGCTGCCTGATATAAGCCGAGAGGATGGGGCGTTTTGATGGACATGGCCGGCTATCGTGACCGCCATAGGTGAAAAATGCCCCCTTGGTTTGATTAGAGCGGTATGGCTTGGCAGCTCTCACACCATCTTTTACAAGGACGTTTCCTGTCGCAATGGCATATGGGTTGCAATCCGGCATGGGGAAAGACGGCAGGGGATAAGTGTTCCTTTTTCTGCGCGGCGGGCTTTTGTTGCCGGAGATGCCGCGTTACCATGGCTTCGGAGGGGAAAAGCAATGTCGGAGGAGCTCAACCGTTTTCAAATTCAGCTTTTGCTGTATTTTTTGAATGCGGACCCGAAAAGACGCACCGTGACCGATGCGGCGAGGTATTTTGCAAAAACGAAGGTGTCCGTCACCCGGGCGCTCGATAATCTGGAAAAGCGGAATATGGTGCAGCGGGTGGAGGCGAGAAAAACCGTACTTACCCGGTATGGAACACAGGTGGGAGAAAAATACCGCCAGCAGCTCGAAATGGCGCAGCGGTATATGCAGTATCAGGACCTGACCCCCGATCAGGCCAAGGAAAATGCATTGTCCATGTTGACGGCTGGGTTTTCCGACGAGTTTTTAAACCGGATGGAAGAGCAGGAAGAACGAATGCGGATCAAAGAAATCTTCGCCGGGCGGCAGGGCTTTTGCGGCAGCGAACTGTGTGAGCAGCTCAAGGACCGCAGCTACTTCTTTCCCTTTGTCATCTATCGGGAGCATATCAAAAACGGAAACAACATTTCCATGGGGAACAAGGGATTCGAGCATCCCTGTGAGCTGATTGTCAAGGATCATGTAGGGATGATCTATCTGACAGTAAAGACGGTGAGCGCCCTTTCCGGTTCCAGCGGTAAGCGGATGGAGGGGCGGATTCAAAAGCTGCAATACCGTATGGAGGACGCGTTTTTAGATGCGGGAAAGGAGGGGCGTTACGTTTATTTCCCTGCGAGTGCTCTGCAGTTTATTTCCATGGGCAGTGGAAGAGGCCAGGTTTTGCACGGGAGCGTTTGCCTGAAGATGCAGTGTAGCGTAGGAGCGCTGCATATGCCGGAAAGCACGGCGGTCTTTACCATATTCATATCCTAATAAAACGGGTGAGAAAAATTTTTTGTTTCGCTCGAGAAACAGACAAAAAACCCGGATTTTTCAAGGAAAAATCATCCGTTTCCCGGCAATAGTCGGGCGGTTTGTTTCGGATGTGAAACAAAAAATCTCTTTACAAGCATTTTTCTCAATGCTATACTGATGCTGCTTTCTGAGAAGTCCACAGTCAGGAAGTATTTTTTCGCGGGCGCGGTTAGCGCGTCCTAACTGAAAATGCTTTGCTGTGCGGCGGCTTTTTTGAAAGGCAGATGGAATGCCGGAGGAGGCGAGCAAAGAGCTCCATCCTCTGACCAAAACTGAGGAAAAGGAGGGTTACAGCATCGAAGAAGCCGGAAAACCGGCTTTATTTTCCGTGAGTGGGTTAGTTTAAACTAACTTATGGATGTTCTCGCGAGAGGATACGAAAAAGGAGGAATATTGAGCAATGACATCAACCAGACAGAGCGGGCTCAAGCGTTGCCTGTCGATCTTGCTTGCACTTCTGATGGTTCTCAGCGTGGGTGTGTTCAACGTTTCCGCGGCACAGGATCCCGACGCTAAGGCCAGCGGTTTTGAAGACGGCGTGTACAGGGTTCAGGCGAATCTCTGGAATGCCACGCAAAATCAGCAGTCTATGGGCAATACGTCGATTCGCGGCAGTTCTGCTTACAACAGCAAGCATGCGGAGGACGATCCGGACTATCGCCCGCTGCTGATTGTCAAGGACGGCAAGGGAACCCTGATTATGGAATATATGGCCATGGGCTTCCTGGGAACGTACGGCTATTTGCTGGAGTTGGATACCTTGAGCGACATTACGTTCAATGCTTTCAACTATCCGGTAGAATACACGCTGACCGCCGCGGAAGTTCTGGCGGAGCATCGTATGACGGACGGCAGCATTGCGCTGGATGATTACAATGATCCCAGCTCTCCTTCCGTGATCGATAAGGCGAACGGCAAGGCTTATCCCCATGTTATGGCGCTGCCCATTGAGCTGCCGGAAACGGCGCAGACGCAGGCTTGGGATGAAACGCCCTACGTCCATGTGTTTGTGCCGGTTATGTATTCCATCAGCCCATCGTCCGGCGACCAGCTGGCCCATCTGTGGTTGGACTACGACAACATGACCAAGGTAGACGATCTCTCCGGTGAAGTGGAGTATTGGCTGTATCAGGCTATTCACACGGAACGGGGGAACGCCTCCGAGGAAAAGTGGCAGGCTTTGCAGGATGTGATTTCCGAAACCAAGGAGAAGCTTTCCAATACGCTGGTAAAGATCGACCTGACGGGTCCTTCCACCTCTCCGGTTCCGGTGCGCGTGCTGGAGGAGATGGACGAAGCGGCCCGCAAGGCGCAGGTAGAAAAGCTTCAGGCGGCGATGGAGGCCCTCAACGGCCCGGATTTCTCCGCGCTGGAGGATGCTCTTGCGAAGGCGGATGAGGTAGACTACGGAACGTATACCTCCGATAGTGTTCAGAACCTGAAGGCGCAAGTCGAAGCGGGCCAAGCGCTTTTGGAAAACGACGCTGCTACTGAAGAGGAAATCAAGGAGCAGGCGGACAAGATCCTCAGCGCAATTGAGGCTCTGGTGCCCATGACCTCCGAGGAAGGCTGGGACGGTAAGACCGTCAAGAAGCCCACCATGTTTGCCACTTCTGTGTACATCAGCTCTCCGGAAGAGCTGGCGTGGGTGGCACAGCAGGTCAACCGGGGCACCACTGAGATCGATGCGATTTTCCTCGACAACGACATCAACCTCAACGGCAAAGAGTGGACCCCCATCGGAACGAAGGAAAATCCCTATAAGGGCTGGTTCTATGGAAACGGCTACACGATTTCCAATCTTTCCATAACCTCCGACGGCAAGTATCGGGGCCTGTTCGGTTATGTGATGGGTGAGGAAGAGGAAACGGTTTCCTTCCAGGATGTTACCATCAACGGCTCCATGCAGGTTTCCGATACCTATGCCGGCGGCTTGATTGCTTCTGCGAAATATGTTGATATTTCTGAAGTGGACAGCTATGTAAACATCACCAACACGAAAGAGTATTCTGGATATACGGCTGGTATCGTTGGCGAGCTGTCGAATTCTACCGTGGAGCTTTGCAGCAACTACGGGGATATTACCGCAGAAAAAGCCAGCTCCATCGGCGGTATCGTCGGATGGGCGAACGGCTGCAATCTCTATGATTGCCGCAATGAAGGCGACATTACCGGTGAAAAGAGCACCGGCGGCGTTGCGGGCTTCTTCCGTGCCTCGACTAAGACGAGCGTCTTGTCCGGTTCCTACAACACCGGCACGATTATCGGTTCTTCGGAGGTCGGCGGTGTGGCTGGCGCAATAACGATGGACAGCGCCGCGATGGGCCTTTTGAACCAGCTTTATAACCGCGGCGACGTTACCGCGCAGCATACGGTGGGCGGCATCGCCGGCAGCTTCTCCGGCAGGAATTCCTTCCTTTCGGCCGCTTATTCTACCGGCGTCATCACCGCTACCTCTTCCATCGGCAAGTCGAGCGGTGCGGTCGGCAGATTGTTCCATGGCACCATCATGAGTGTTTATGCGCTGGAAGGTACTGCCGATCAGATGTATGAGCTTGGTCTCAATGCCAGCTACTCTGTTCGCAAGGTTGAATTCCAGAGCGAAGCTTGGCTGAAGTCGGATGAGTTTATGACGGCCCTCGGCGCTGATGCGGAAGGCTTTGCGCAGGACGCTGAGAACGTCAACGACGGCTATCCGCTTCTCGCCTTCCAGATGGAGGAATCTCTCCAGGAGGCTAAGGAAGCCGCTATTGAAGAGGTAAACAGCTATAAGGATCCTGCCGATTACAAGGGGCTTTCCAAGACGGCCATTGAAGACGTGCAGAAGTCCGCTGTGGAAAAAATCGAGCTGGCTCTCACCAAGAGCGAGGTGGAGCAGCTTGTAACCGCGGCGAAGCTGGCGATGGATTCCATCCCCAACGACGCGAACTACGGTCTCGATACCACAGAGCTGCTTGCGAAGCTGGAAGAGGCCAAGGCCATTGAAGCGAAGGGCGGAGACCTTTATACCGATAAGAGCTGGAGCAGCCTTGTGGCCACCATTGCCGGGGTAGAGTATTTGCTCGACAGCGGCTTTGGAACCCAGGAAAAGGTCGATACCTACGTCAAGAACCTTACCAACAACATCAACGGCCTGACTTACAAGGATGCGGACTACTCCGCGGTAGACGCGGCCATCGCTAAGGCGGAGGCCCTCAACCCGGATGCGTACAAGGATTTCTCCGGCGTGACCGAAGCGGTCAACGCAGTGGTGCGCGGAAAGAACATCACCGAGCAGGCGCAGGTGGATGCAATGGCGCAGGCCATTGAGGACGCCATCGCCGCGCTCGAGTACAAGGGTGCCAACTACTCCGCGGTAGACGCGGCCATCGCCAAGGCGGAGGCCCTCAACCCGGATGCGTACAAGGATTTCTCCGGCGTGACCGAAGCGGTCAACGCGGTGGTACGCGGCTTGGATACTACCGAGCAGGCGCAGGTGGATGCAATGGCGCAGGCCATTGAGGACGCCATCGCCGCACTCGAGAAGAAGCCGGAAGGCCTGGACAAGAACAACCTGCCTGACGGAATCTATTCCATCTATGTGGATATGATTAAGATGAACCGCGTGGACGCCTCTATGTCCAACAACGCCATCAATCATACCGTTAAGCTGGAGGTTATCAACGGCGAGTACTACGTAACTCTGGACTTCAAGGGTATTACCATCGACAATCGTTTCGGCTACCTTTCCAAGCTCTCCTACTATGATGAAGGCTATACCTACACCAAGTACGGTGCTGTGGAAGGCAACCTAGTTGCCGCCGAAGTTCTTTCCACCCAGAAGGATGCGGACGGCAACGACGTAATTGACCAGTATAACGACGCGAACAGCCTCTATCCGGACCTGGTCAGAATCAAGATCGTTCCCACCGCCATTGCGGATGAGGATGGCTACGTGCCGCTGCATGTGTTTGTTCCGATCATGGAATCCATCGCCGCGGGCAACGGCGACCAGGATGTTCTGATGAAGATCGACTGGTCCACCCTGAAGGAGACCGATGAAGACGATCCCGGCTTCCAGCCGGAGGAGCCGGTGGAACAGTCCCCGGCGGTCGACATCACCGATCCGGCTACCGGCGTGAAGGTTCATGCGGACAAAGGCGTGTTTGAAGAGGGCGTGCAGCTGGTGGTGGAGGTCATCACCTCCGGCGCCGACTACGACAAGGCTATCGCGGCTCTCGGCGACGTGGGCAAGAAGTTCAAGCTCTACGAAATCCACTTTGTGGATGCCAACGGCAACGAGGTTGAGCCCAACGGCATGGTAACCGTCAGCTACCCGGTTCCGGAGGGCTACGATGCGGCGAACATTGTGCTTTGCCGCATCAACGAGGACGGCACCAAGACCCTGGTGAAGGGCTCGGTTGAGGACGGAAACTACACCGTCATCACTAAGAGCTTCGGCCAGTATGCGCTCGTAGAAAAGGGCAGCACGACGGTCGACGACAGCCACAATCCGGGCACCGGTGTGGAAACCTCGATGGGCATGTGGCTGCTGCTGGCGCTGGCCTCCTTTGGAGCGTTCGGTGTGGCGGTCACGGCCAGAAGACGCAAAGCACAACAAGGAGAATAAGACATGGTATATACTGCATCTAAGCTAGTCCGGGCGCTGTGCAGTATGGTTGTGATGCTCGCTCTCGTGGCGAGCATCGCTTCTGTACCGGTGTTAGCCGCATCTAACGGAATCTATCTGGCCACAGCGACGCCGCATTACAAGCATCCTACTATGGGATTTATCGAAGATTCCGGCGGAGAAGGCTCCGCCGTGCTGGGGCAGTCCATGACGGACAGCGCCACCCACAAACAGGCGCTTGTGGAAGTGGATCCTTCTGGAAATACCTTTGTCACCGTTCGGTTAAAGCTGATGGATAACATTGAGGATCCGCAGTTTCAGGTGGATGCAAACCAAAACGGTACCTTTACGCCGGTTTCCTCCACGCGGATGCAGGAGGATTATACCAACAATACGGCGGACTTCCGTATGCAGGTCCCCAGTGAAAACGCGATCATCCGCTGCAATATGTATGTGGTTCCCATGGGACGCATGGTGATCTTCTACATCACCGTCGGCAATCTTCAATCCGGCTCCGGCGACTTTGTCACCAGCGTTACGGTGAATGAGCAGCCCGCCCAGGACCCGGTCGTTGAGCCGGCGGATACGCAGCCCGCCGCCTCTTCACAGTCTGAGAACTCAGAGCCTGAGACGGCCTCTTCGCAGCCGGCATCCGTTTCTTCTTCGACTCACACCTCTTCCCAGGCGACCAGCAGTACACCGGCTTCCTCGTCGTCCACCTCCTCTTCGCCGGCCTCTGCAGCCGGCTTGCAGGAATTCGACGCATCCGGCAATCGGGTGAGCGAGGCGCCGGCCCAGGAGGAAGGAAGCTCCGGCTCCGGCGCGGTGGTTGCCTGGGTCATCGGCGCGATCGTGGTTTTGCTGGCGGCAGGCGGCTGTGTGTGGTATTTCTGCTTCTTTAAGAAAAAGAAATAAGGAGGCGGATGAAAAATGAAACGCAAACGTATATGGGCCGGTTGTCTGGCGGCGGTCCTGGCGGTGTCTTTGGCCGGCTGCGTCGACCAGCACCCGGATGTGGCTGCCAACGGCACGGTGGATACCGACAATCTTCGGATTGTGGCCACATCGCCGGCGACGGTGGATATCTGCGACAAGCTGGAGCTGGATCTGGTCGGTGTGTCCTCTTCCACTTTGAGCCCCATCCCGGAACGGTACAGCGACGTAACCCAGGTAGGAACGGCTATGTCTCCGGACCTGGAGATTCTCAAATCCCTGAATCCGGACTATGTCCTTTCTCCCAGCAGCCTGCAAAGCGACCTGCAGCCGAAATACGCCTCCATCGGCGTCAATTCCCTCTTCCTCAACCTCAAGAGTGTGGAAGGAATATATGCCTCCATCGAAGGGCTTGGCGAAAGGTTTCATCGCCAGGAGCAGGCGCAGGCATTGGTGGACGAGTTCAACGCCTTTATGGAGGAGTATAAGCAGAAAAACGTCGGCAAGGAATCGCCCCGAGTGCTGGTGCTGATGGGGTTGCCCGGTTCTTACATCGTGGCGACCGAAAACAGCTATGTGGGCAGTCTCGTGCGGCTGGCGGGCGGTATCAACGTTTACGAGGGCACCGACCAGGAGTTTCTCACCGCCAACACCGAGGATATGCAGACGAAGGACCCGGACATCATCCTGCGGGCGGCCCACGCGCTGCCCGATCAGGTTATGGAGATGTTCGCGGACGAATTTGAAACCAACGACATCTGGAAGCATTTTCGCGCGGTGCAGGAGGGGAAGGTATACGACCTGTCCTACGATAAATTCGGCATGAGCGCAAAGTTCAACTATCCCGAAGCGCTCGAGGAATTGCAGCCGATGCTGTACGGCGAAGCATCCTAAACATAAGGCGGCCGGGCTCCTGTCTGGGATACCCGGCCGCCTTCGCAAGGAGGACTGCTTATGGTGAGCAGAAGAAAAAAGATCCTTTCCTTTGCTGTTACAGCGGCGGCACTGTTGCTTTTGTTCCTGTTTGCGGTAAATACAGGTAGTCTAAAGGTGACGCCTTTGGAACTGTTCAAAGGACTGTTTATCGAGTATATTGAGAACGTTGCGACCGTTTTCGACCTGCGGTTTCCCCGCATTTTCATCGCGATGCTCGGCGGTGCGGCAACTGCGGTCTCCGGCGTCCTGCTGCAGGCGGTGATGAAAAACCCCCTGGCGGACCCGGGCATCATCGGCATCAGCTCCGGTGCAAGCCTGGCGGCGGTGCTGATTACCGCCTTTTTCCCGGCTCTCTACTTTTTTACTCCCTTCTTCGCCTTTTTAGGCGGCATGGTCGCTTTTTTACTGGTGTACAGCCTTTCCTGGAAGGGCGGGCTGTCGCCGCTGCGCATCATATTGGTGGGCGTGGCGGTCAACGCCATGTTTACCGGCATTATGAGCGCGTTCAATTCCGGCACCGGCAGCAACTATTCCGGTGTGGCCAGCATTGTCAACGCCAACATCACCATGAAAACCTGGGATGATTTCAGCACGCTGCTTTGGTATGTAGTCGTCGGACTGGCGGCTTCCTTCTTTGTCGCCGGTTCGTGCAATCTGCTGGCGCTCGAGGATAAAACCGCCCGGTCGCTGGGGGTGAACGTCACCCGCAGCCGGATCGTCATATCGGTGATCGCGGTTTTGCTGGCGGGTATTTCCACCGCCGTCATCGGTCCCATCAGCTTCCTCGGCCTAATCGTTCCCCATATCGCCCGTCTTTTGGTGGGCAGCAACCATAAGGTGCTGATCCCCTATACCATTATATTGGGCGCCTTTACGCTGCTGCTGGCGGATACGGTGGGACGCACCATCGCCGCTCCCTATGAAATCAGCGCGTCCATCATCATGTCGGTTGTGGGCGGTCCCTTCTTTATCCTGCTTTTGAGGAGGTCGAGACAAAGCTATGGCCAATGATATCTTTGCTGTGAAAGACCTTTCCTTTGCCTATGGCAAACAGCAGGTGCTCAATTCCTTGAGCCTGACGCTGCATGAGGGGACCATTACCACGCTCATCGGCGCCAACGGCTGTGGGAAATCCACCCTGTTTAACTTGATGACCAAAAACCTCAAGCCGGATACAGGCGAAATCTATTTACAGGACCGCAATATTGAGCAGCTGCGCCTGAAAGATTACGCCAAGCAGGTGGCCATCGTCCACCAGTATAACACCGCGCCGGTGGATCTGACGGTAGAAAAGCTGGTTTCCTATGGGAGGACCCCCTACCACACCATGGGGCTGTCCCCGGATGCCAAGGAGGACGAGGAAAAGGTTAGGTGGGCTATGGAGATTACCCATACCGCCAAGCACAAGGACAAGCCCGTTTCGGAGCTTTCGGGCGGGCAGAAGCAGCGGGTCTGGATCGCTATGGCGCTGGCCCAGGACACCAAAATATTGTTTTTGGATGAGCCGACCACCTATTTGGACATCCGTTATCAGCTGCAAATTCTCAAGCTGATCCGTCGGCTCAACCGGGAATACGGGATCACCATTGTGATGGTGCTCCACGACATCAACCAGTCTCTCTATTACAGCGATGAGATCATTGCCATGAAGGACGGGAAAATCATCAGCCACGGCCTGCCTGAGCAGGTGATTACTTCCGACCTGGTGCAATCGGTTTACGACGTGGATCTGACCATCAAAAGCGTGGACGGCAAGCCGTTTATCTTGCCGGTTTAGAAGGAAAGGAAGCGTTTTTGCAAAAACGCTTCCATCCGTAAGCGGATAGAAGGGAGGCTTATTCAGTCAGATGAAGCAGAGAAAAACCGTGGAGGATTATTTGAAGGCCATCTATATTTTGCAGCGGCGAAGTGGTTCTGCCAGAGGTGTGGACTTGGCGGAAGAGCTCAACGTTTCGAGGCCGACGGTCTCCATTGCACTCAAGGGCTTGGAAGAGGAAGGCTATCTGTTTATGGATGGAGGACATGAGATACATCTGACCCAAACCGGGCAGTCGATTGCCAAAGCCACCTACGAGCGGCATCAAACCTTTCAAAGCCTGCTCGAAGGGCTTGGCGTGGACAAAAAGACCGCCGACAGAGACGCCTGTCAGATGGAGCATGCCGTCAGCCCGGAAAGCTACCAGGCGCTGAAGAACCTGGCGGAAAGGCAGAGCAAATAACCCAGCGGAGCCTGGAAATAGAAGGGAGCGGATATGCAGGTGTACGACACGATGCGGTTTCTTGGAAGTGAGCTCATATCCCTCGCCTTCGCGGCGGCAATACTCGCCTTTTGTTCCGGGGTCAAGGCGGTTATGAGAAATCTTTTTAAAGGCGGAAAAAATCATGATGATTAACAAACGGCTGATCGCAACGGTCAGCGAGAGCAAAAAGTACATCGCCTGCAACGTGGTGTTGCAGTGGTGTTCCTTAGCGGCGAACATCGCCATGATGTTCAGCGTCACTATGCTGCTGCAAGGTCTGCTCAACAAAACGGCGGACATGAGCAGCTTTTTGACGGTGGCGGCGGTCGCCCTGGTATCCATCCTTGTGCGGCTGCTTTGCACCACGGGAGCCAGCCGTATGGGGTATCTTTCCTCCAAGGCGGTGAAAAGGACGCTGCGGGAGCTGATCTACAAAAAGCTCCTTCGGCTGGGTTCCTCCTACCGCGAGCAGGTGAAAACCTCGGAGGTGGTGCAGGTGGCGGTCGAGGGGGTAGACCAGCTGGAGACCTATTTCGGCGCCTATCTGCCCCAATTTTTCTACAGCATGCTCGCGCCGCTGACCTTGTTTGTGGTGCTGAGCTTTGTCAATTTTCTCTCCGCAGTGGTGCTTTTGATCTGCGTACCGCTCATTCCCATCGCCATCGCGGCGGTACAGACCTGGGCGAAAAAGCTGCTCTCCAAATATTGGGGACAGTATACGGCGCTGGGTGACACCTTCCTGGAGAACCTGCAAGGTCTGACGACCTTAAAAATTTACCAGGCGGATGCATTTAAAAAAGATGAGATGGATGTGGAAGCGGAAAAATTCCGCAAGATTACCATGAAGGTGCTGACCATGCAGCTCAATTCCATCACCATCATGGATTTGGTAGCCTACGGCGGTGCGGCGCTGGGGATTATTCTGGCGGTTACCCAGTATGCTTCCGGCGGCGTTACCCTGGCCGGATGCTTGTTAATTATCCTGCTTGCCGCGGATTTCTTCATCCCGATGCGGCAGTTGGGCAGCTTTTTTCACATCGCGATGAACGGTATGGCTGCCAGCGATAAAATCTTTAGGCTGTTGGATCTGCCGGAGGAGGAGAAGGAGATCCAGGAAAGCCTTCCGGCCGTCTGCGACATCGTCTGCCGGGACCTGCATTTTTCTTATGAGCCCGACCGGGAGATCCTGCATGGGGTGAATCTGCGCTTCCCGCAGGGCAGCTTTACCGCACTGGTAGGGGAGAGCGGCTGCGGCAAGTCCACCATTGCTTCCATCCTTATGGGGCGCAACAAAGGATACACCGGCTCGGTCGCCATCGGCGGCGTAGAGCTGACGGATGTCTATGAGGACAGCCTGATGATGCATCTGACCTATATCAGCCACAACAGTTATCTGTTCAAAGGGACCGTGCGCGACAATCTGCTTATGGGGAAGCCCAACGCCTCCGACCAGGAGCTCTGGGCGGTGCTTGAGCAAACCAAGCTCGCCGATTTTCTGCGCGGGGAACAGGGGCTGGATACCCCCCTTGCAGAAAAGGCTTCCAACCTTTCCGGCGGGCAATGTCAACGCTTGGCCCTCGCCCGGGCGCTTTTACACGACAGCCCGGTTTATCTTTTCGATGAGGCGACCTCCAACATCGACGTGGAGAGCGAAAACGACATTATGGAGCAGATTCATAAGCTGGCGGAGACCAAAACCGTCCTTCTTATTTCTCACCGCCTTGCCAATGTGGTGAATGCCGATTTTATTTATGTGCTCGAGGACGGCGCAATTGCCGAAGAGGGGACGCATGAAGAGCTTCTTACCCATGCCGGCCCGTATGCCGCGCTTTGGACGGCCCAGCAAAGTTTGGAGCAATACGCGAAGGAGGCGCTCTGATGAAAAAACGAAGCAATCTCGCCATTATGGCGCGGCTCATCGGGCTGGTTAAGCCCTTGGCCGGATATATGGCGCTGGCGATTTTTATGGGATTGGTCGGCCATCTTTGCGCCGCCTTCCTGACGGTGTTCGGCGGCTTTGCGGTGCTGGGGCTGCTTGACTATTCGGTTCCGGTCACCATGACGGCGGCCTTTGTCTGTCTCGCCGTGTTTGCACTGGTGCGCGGCCTGCTTCGTTATGCCGAGCAAGCCTGCAACCATTTTATTGCGTTTAAGCTCCTGGCGCTGATCCGCGACAAGGTCTTTGAAGCCCTGCGCCGGCTCTGTCCGGCCAAGCTGGAGGGCAAGGACAAGGGCAACCTGATTTCCGTCATCACCTCGGACATCGAGCTGCTGGAGGTCTTTTACGCCCATACCATTTCCCCTTCGGCCATTGCCTTTTTGTTTTCCATTCTGCTGTGCTTGTTTATCGGCAGCTATCACTGGGGCCTGGGAGTTTTGGCCTTGGCCGCCTATCTGGTCGTAGGCGTGGTGATTCCGGTGGTGACCTCCAAGCTAAGCGGAGAGGACGGCATGAATTTTCGCACCAAGTCCGGCGATCTGAGCAGCTTTGTCCTCGACAGCCTGCGCGGATTGCCGGAAACCATTCAGTACCACATGGGAAAGAAACGGCTTGAGGAGATGAACCGGAGAACGGACGACCTTTCCGCCGACGAAGAACGGATGAAGCGCAGGGGCGGACGCAACATGGCGGTCACCAATACGGTCATCCTGCTGTTCGACGTGGCGATGCTCTTTTTGGGCGGCGTCCTCTATCAAAGCGGTGCGGTTGGGTTTGACGGAGTCCTCATTCCGGTTCTCGCCTTGATGAGCTCCTTTGGTCCGGTGGTTGCGCTGGCAAACCTGGGCAGCACCTTGCAAAATACCTTTGCCGCAGGCGGCCGGGTGCTGGATATCCTGGACGAAGCACCGGCGGTGGAAGAGGTCAGCGGTAAGCCGGAGGTTTCCTTTACCGGCGCCAGCGCCTCTCATGTGACCTTTTCCTATGGGAACGAAACCATTCTGTCGGATATCTCCGTGCAAATTCCGCAGCATTCGGTGGTGGGCATCGTCGGCCGCAGCGGCAGCGGAAAATCCACCCTGCTCAAGCTGCTGATGCGTTTTTGGCGGGTGCAGAAAGGGGAGGTTTGCCTCTCGGACACCCCGGTCGATCAGATTAATACCGATAACCTGCGCCGGATGGAGAGCTTTGTCACCCAGGAGACCCACCTGTTCCACGACAGCATTGCCAACAACCTGCGGATTGCCAAGCTGGACGCTACTCAGGAGGAGCTGGAGGCGGCATGCAAAAAGGCGTCGGTGCATACCTTCATTATGAGCCTGCCCAAAGGCTACGACACGCCGGTTGGAGAACTGGGCGACACCCTCTCCGGCGGGGAGCGGCAGCGGCTGGGTCTGGCGCGGGCTTTCCTGCATAACGCACCCTTTCTGCTTTTGGACGAGCCCACCAGCAATCTCGACAGCCTTAATGAAGCGGTAATCTTAAAATCGCTGCGGGAGGAGCGGGACGGAAAGACGGTGGTTCTGGTCTCGCATCGACAGTCTACCATGCGCATCGCCGATACCGTCTATTCGGTGGAACACGGGAGGATGAGCTGATGAAAAGCACCGAAGATAAGCGTGAGAGGGAGAAAACCCTGGTCTCCCAGATGATCGCCCTCTACTGCCGCAAAAAGCATCATACCAAGCGCGGGCTTTGCCCGGAATGTGCAGAGTTGGACGAATACGCCAAAATGAGAAGCGACAAATGTCCCTTTATGGAGACAAAGACCTTCTGTTCCAACTGCAAGGTCCATTGCTATAAGCCGCAGATGCGGGAAAAGATCCGCGACGTCATGCGTTTTTCCGGACCGCGGATGGTGTTTCATCATCCCATAACCGCCATACGGCATGTAGTGGAAACAAAAAAAGAGAAAAAAAGATTGGAGAGCAGCAAATGAAAGAGAAAATTTTTGAGCCGTTCAAAGTAAAGGATATCGTGTTCCTGGCCATTATTTCCGCCGTAACCCTGTGTACCTGTGCCGTCATGCCGCTGGTGGCAAGCTTGCAGACGGTGGTGTTCGGTATCGCACAGGTGGTGACGGGTCTGCAAATTTCGGTTTTCTTCGCCATCGGTTTGATGAAAATCCGCAAGCCCGGCGCGCTTTTCATTATGGCGCTTCTGACGGGGCTGTTCCAGCTGCTGATGGCGCCGCCCATGTTCTTTTCCAACATCGTCGTCGGCCTGCTCATCGAGCTGCTGGTCATTTTGGTATTCCGCGGCTACAAAAAAGACAGCGCGATTTTCCTTGCTGTGCTGCTCTATAATCCCCTTTCCCTGCCCTTTAATTTCCTCTACAATTACCTGTTCGGCCGGGAGGCTATGGCGGCGGTCGCCACCAGAGCGCCTTGGGTCACGGTGGGCATGTCCCTGGCGGTGCTTGCCATTTCCGCCTTGGGCGCTTGGATTGGCATTAAAATTTCCAGAGAACTCAAAAAGTCGGGAGCAATGAAAAAGTGAGCGAAAAGTTATTGGTAAAACGCCCCATCTACCCGGTGATCGGCCTTTTTACGTCGGTGCTGATCCTGGTTTTCGGATTAATCACGGCGAAAAACATCGAATGCATTTGGTACTTAGGCGGCATGTGGCTGTTGTTTTTGGCTTTCGGCTATTGGCGCTCCTGTCTGGCCATCCTGCCGGTCGCGGCGGTGCTCAGTGCTATTCTCGCCGGAATCACTTATGCCATTTCAAAGGATGTGCAGTCCACCTATGCGGCGGTAAATCGGATTCTTGCGGTGGGCATCGCGGTTATTCCCGGGCTCGCCCTGTCTCCGATTAGCCTGGTGCGAAACTTTTCCACCTTGAAAATTCCCCGTATGATTACCCTGGGGATGATGATTACCCTGACCTTTTTCCCTCTGCTCGGCGGGGAGGTCAGGCAGGTGCGCGAAGCGATGAAGACCAGGGGAGCCGGCAGCTTTTTGAGCCCTCAGATTTTCTACCGCGCTTTTCTGATTCCCTTGGTCATGCGCCTTGTGAATATTTCCGATACCCTTGCGCTTTCGGTGGAAACGCGGGGCTTTACCAAGGACGCGTCGGCCTGCTCGGTTTATAAAACCGTGCGAATTCGTCCGGCGGACCTTGTATTTTTGCTGCTTGCCTTGGCGGGCGCAGGATTGGTGGTGGTACTGTGAAGGCGATTGAACTAAAGCATGTCGGCTTTTCCTATGAAGGCTATGAGGAGAAGGTCCTTACCGACGCCTGCTTACATGTGGAATATGGTGAAATCGCGCTCCTTTCCGGCTTTTCCGGAGAAGGGAAGAGTACGGTGCTCGCCCTGCTTGCAGGTATTATCCCCAACGTTACGCCCGGAGAAATCACGGGCGAGGTTTGCATCGACGGGGAAAACATCGTCGGGCAAAAGATGAATGAGGTCTGCCGAAAGGTAGGGGTGGTGCTGCAAAATGCAGAGGCGCAGATCATCCAGCAGCTGGTGGAGGATGAAATCGCCTTCGGCTGTGAAAATTTCGCCTTTTCCCCGGAAAGAATCAAGGGCTGTGTCGAGCGCGCCTGCGGTCAGATGAAGCTGGACCCGGGATGGAAAACAAGGACCCTTTCCGGCGGCCAAAAGCAGCGGCTGATTACCGCCGCCACCCTTGCTACCGAGCAAAAGATCCTGGTGCTCGACGAGCCGCTCGCCAACCTGGATAAGCCGGGCGCGGAGCTGTTGATGACCACCTTGCGTCAGCTTACCAGATCCGGCTATGCGGTCTTGGTGGTGGAGCATCGGCTGGATATGGTGCTCCCCTATGTGGACACGGTGTTTCGCATCCAGGCGGGGCGCATTTCCAAGGTGGAAAACAAACGGGAATACCTTCGTGAGCAGGCGAAGTACATACAGGACGAATGCCGTGCGAGCAACGCAAAGGACCCGGCTTTGCAGATTGCGCACGTCGGCTTTTCCGTCAAGGGACGGGAGATTTTAAGAGATGTGGAGTTTACAGTGAAGAAGGGGGAACGGGTGATCCTGCTTGGGGAAAACGGCTGCGGCAAGACCACTCTTCTTCGTCTGCTGGCCCGGCTGTATGCCCCGAGTCGGGGAAGCATTACCCAAAGCATCGACCCGAAGCTGGGACAGAAGCCAAAGGGAAGCCACGAATGGTTTAAAAAGGTCGGCGTGGTATACCAAAACCCGAATTACCAGCTGTTTATGCCGACGGTGGAGCAGGAGGTGGCCTTTGGAGCACCGTCTCAGCAGGATGCGCAGGAAATCATGGAGCTGTTCGGCATCGCCCATCTGGCCCACCGGCATCCGCAGTCCCTTTCGGAAGGACAGAAGCGTCGGGTCTCCATCGCGGCGGTGGTAGCGTCTAAGCCGGAGGTTCTTCTATTGGATGAGCCGACGGTAGGCCAGGATTATACAGGGCTCAGTGAGCTTATCCATATCCTTAACCGGCTTCACGAGCAATACGGGAATACCATGATTACCATTACCCACGATATGCGCTGTGCCGAAGCGCTCTGCGATCACGCGGTGCTGATCGAAAAGGGCGTTGTGGCGCAGGAGGGCGGCAAAGAGCTGGCCCACCGCTATTTCTTCGGCGAGTCAAACCCACCGGCAAAGCCGGAGGCTTGAGTAAGCCCTATCAGGGCTTATTGCCAGCAAGCGTCTCAAGACGCACGAAAATTTATTTCACTTGCATCACTTGCCCTGCACCCCGTAACGGGCGAATCCCCATTTTAACCGAAAGCCTTCCGTCACCGTAAGGCTGGCTGTGCTCGCTTTGCTCGATGCTTTTAGCGAACGCTCTTTTGCGGGACATCTCCACCGGCAGAGCCGGTGGTTTCCGTGAACAATGAATCAGAAAAGCCCCCGGGGAACCCGGGGGCTTTTCTGATTTTCGTTTCAAGTCTTAAAACACCAGCTGGACCAGCAGCATATAACAGATGGTACCGCCTGCGATGGAAAGGAGCATTTGGCGTTTCCAAAGATGCAGCCCTACAACCGCCAGGATGGAAAGCGCCTCCGGCAAGCCGTGGCTGCCGGTTAAGATGGAGACGTCTTTGAGGCAGTAGATCACCAGCATGCCGAAGATGGCGGCGGGCAGAGCCTTGCCCAGATACTGTACATACTTCGGCGTGGGCTTTTTTGTTGAGAAAATAAGGAACGGAAGAAACCGGGTCGCCATCGTTCCCAGTACGCAGATGGCGATGGTGATAATCTGCTGGGTGAGCGTCATGGTCATTCCAGTCCACCTGCCTTCTCAATCGGCCGGCGCAGGAAGGACAAAAACGCCAAAATGCAGGCCATGGTGGGCAGGAGGAAGGAGTCCGGCCCAAAAATCAACAGGCAGAGGACGGAGGCTCCTACCCCAATCAGAGCGGTGATATGCTTTTTTTCCTTGCGCCACTGATCGAGGAAGATGACCACGAACATGGCCGTCATTACAAATTCAAGCCCATTGGTCTCAAAAGGAATCAGGGAGCCTAAGATTCCTCCCAGCGTTGCGCCCGCCACCCAGTAGAGATGGTTTAACAAGGTGACGAAGAACAAAAACCAGCCCCGATCTACTGTTTTAGGAATTTTAGCCGTATAATTGATGGAAAAGCTTTCGTCGCACATCCCGAATATCAAATAAAACTTTTTCCATCCGGTGCCCTTAAATTTTTCCAGCATGGAGATGCCGTAAAACAAATGCCTTGCCTGGATCATCAGCGTCATTATCAGTGTCTGAAGAGGCGCGAAGGCGCCCATCAGCATGGAAACCGCCACAAATTCCAGGGACCCGCCGAAGATGGTCAGGCTCATCACCATTGGGTACCAGAAAGAAAAGCCGGAGACGTTCATATACACCCCGTAGGTCAGGCCTAAAAACAAAAAGCCGGTCAAAATCGGCAGGGTGTGGGGAAAAGCCGCCTTCAGCGCATTCCATTTTCTATGTTTCTCGTCGTATGCCTGCAACCGTGCAACCTCCTTTTTATTTGATAAAAGTTTACCATTCGATGATCCGGATTGCAAGCTATGTGAGGAAAAGATGGATATTTATCCTATTTGGAAGGCTTTTAGCAATAAAACAGGCGGGTAAAGCAATACAAGTACCGGTGGGATTTATGCAATTAGGAAAACACCTGGGTGTAAAGGGAAGGAAAAATTAAATATTAGGCTGTTTTTTGAGGAAAATTGAGGTAAAATAGGCGGCGAATTTACCGGATGTCCGTCGGATGGTTTACAAATGGCGACGAAAAAGGTAGAATAAAGAGAATCGGACAGGGGAGGCTTGCGGCTGCTTTCCCGTTATCCGAAGGACAGGATGACGAATACATAAATACTTTGGAACAGGGGAGGGATGCGAGATGCTGCGCGATTTGATTTTTATCGTGTCCGGTTATCTGGCGGGCAGTATGCTGTTTGCCTATATCTTTGGCTACCTCTTTAAGCGAAAGGACATTGCCGGGGAGAGCAAGGATCAAAATCCAGGCACGGCCAATGCCTTTCTCTACGGGGGCTTTTGGTGCGGCGTGCTCACCTTGTGCGGCGATTTGGCCAAGGGATTTTTTCCGGTGTTTCTCTATATAAACGGTGTCCCTTTGCCGGAGTGCAGCTTTGCGGTGGCTTTCGTGCTGGCCGCGCCGGTGGTCGGCCATGTTTTGCCGATCTTTCATCGGTTTCAGGGCGGAAAGGGGATCGCCGTTTCCTTCGGATGCCTTTTGGGGCTGGTCCCGGATATCTGGCCGCTGGCGGTTTTGGCAAGTGTGTTTTTGTTCTTTTCGCTTATTTTACGGATTTCTCCCAATTATCATAAAACATTGTGGACCTATGTGGTGGCAGCGTTGCTGATGCCGCTGTTCGTTCGGGAGCTTCCGATTCTCGTTGGGTTTGGGGGAATCGCGGTGCTGATCGTGGGCAAGTTGCTGACGAGCTCGGAAAAGAAGGAGAAATGCAGGGTGAGGTTTGTATGGAAGCTTTGATATTATCCTGCAGTACCGGCGGAGGGCATAACGCTGCGGGCGAGGCGGTTGCCCAGGCGTTTGAAAGACGGGGCCATCATGTGCAGATTATGGATCCTTATCAGCTGGCCAGCGAGGGGCTCGCCTCAAACATCGGTAACGCCTACATCAAGCTGGTACAGCGGGCGCCCTGGGCCTTCGGTCTGGTCTATCTGCTCGGCGAGCTGTTCCGTCGTCTGCCCTTTCGTTCTCCGGTGTACTGGATCAACGGGAAGATGGCCGCTCATATGCAGGAGTATCTTCGGCTTCATCCGGTGGATGTGATTGTGATGCCCCATATTTTTCCGGCGGAAATTTTAGCGCAGCTGAAAAACAACGGTGTCGTGCTGCCGGTCACCATCTTTGTCGCAACCGATTACACCTGTATTCCCTTTACTGAGGAGACCGACTGTGATTATTATGTCATTCCCTCGCCGCAGCTCAAGGAGGAGTTTTCCAGGCGGGGAATTTCCGAGGAGAAGCTGGTCCCTTTGGGGATTCCGGTGCGCCGGGAATTTTTAGAGGAAAAAAGCCGGGAAGCCGCCTTAAAAGAGCTGGGGCTTGATCCGCAAAAGAGGTATCTTCTGCTCTCCGGCGGCAGCATAGGCGCGGGAAAGATGGCAAAGACCATCCGTTGTATGCGGCGATATCTGCGGGAGAACCCGGACCATGTTTTGGTGGTGGTCTGTGGAAACAACCAGTGGCTCTACCGGAGGCTGACCATCAAATACGGCCGCAATGAGCAGATACTCCTGCTGCAAAGTACTACGCAGATGGCGGATTATATGCGGGGCTGCGACGTGTTCCTCTCGAAGCCGGGCGGGCTTTCCTCTACCGAAGCCGCCGTTTTAGGGGTTGCGCTTGTACATATATCCCCCATTCCCGGCTGTGAAATGCGCAATGCCGAGTTTTTTGTACAGCGGGGCATGAGTGCGGCGGTAAAGCATCCGGCAAAGGAGCTGCTTTCGGTGATTGAGGAGATGAATAACCCTCAAAATGCCCGGCGGCGCAGGGAGAAGCAGAGGCAGTACATCCCCCCTTGCGCCTCTGAGGAGATTTGCCGATTTGCGGAAGAGGCTGTAAAGAAATAAGGCGAAAGGCAGGGAAGCAATCCCTGCCTTTCTTGTATATGACGGGGATACCCGTGTTCTGTGGTAATAGTCCATATAATAGGAAGAGACCTTGCAAGGCAGACCTCCTATATGGGCGGCCGTTACCGGTGGATAGTGACAAAGACCTGCGCAGTCAGAGTGATCTCAAAAGGAAAGCCAAAGCAGGGCTGGTCTTATCCGCTGCTGGGGTTATTTCCATGGAACGGCATACTTGGAAGTTAGGTGGAAACGCCCTATGCCGAACAGCATGCACGGCGGTGGGAGAGGGGAGAGAAAACCTCCCCTGCTCGCTTGTCAGCAGAAGAAAGACGGAAGAAAGCAGCCTTCCATCGACGGGCGCGGGAGGGTGTGGCGCTTTGCTGAGGCAATGCGGGATTTGAAAAACCAGGCTTTTTGCAGGGGAACGGATCGCAGCAAAGCCGGCGCGGCTGTCCTTTTGCAGAAAGGGGCAGCCGCGCCGCGTGCCAACCGTTGCCGGGAGGTTCTAAAGCATGCAAGCAGGGCGGCGGAAGGGGAAAAAACACAGAAAACCTGCAATTGGCAATGGGCGGGCGGGTATTTCCGCCAGTAAGCACGGAAACGATAAAGGAATGCAGCGCTTAGAGAAATGCAGGTGTTTTCTTTGGTAAAAGGAATCGGTAAGGCGGCGTTGGCGGCCTTACTTTTTTACATGGTTTTCATTTTCTCCACCTCCTGTGGGGAGGGCATATACCAGTGGATTGAGAAAGAGCATCCCTCCTATCTGTACCGGTATGCCACGGATGGGGCGTTTTCCGAAAACGTCTATTTTTCCACTCAAACCCAACGGCTGTACGGCGTGCCTGATTCGCTGCCGGGGATTGCGGCAGGGGAAAGCCTGTCCTCTTTGTCCGGGCAGCTGGCGGACGGGCAGTGGGAAATAGCCGGCGCATTACAGGAAAATGAAGGATATCTGCAATACCTGCACGGGCAGGGGACAAGCCTATCCGGCCTTTTTATCTTTTGCGAACGGATTTCCGGGCTGAAGGACAGCGTGGTCTACGCTTGCCGCTACCTGCTGTTTTTGCTGTGGGTGGTGGCGCTCTACCTGCTGATGCGCTGCCGTCCGGCGCTTTACTTTTCCATGGGTCTGTTGTGTATCTTCGCCACCTGCGTCAAGCTATCAGGAAAATTTACCGCCGTTTTTCTGCTTGCCCCCGACGCTTCCAACCGCTGGATGGCCGACGGATTGCTTGCACCGCTTGTAGAAGCGATGCTCACCTTTCTTATCTTCGATATTACCATAGCCTCTTTGGAAAAGGTGCGTTTAGACCGTAAAGTGAAATTGCTTTACATGGACTTGCCTGCGCTGCAGTGGCTGATTGTCCGGCTGGCGCAGGAAACGGAGCAAAGCGGCTGGTACCGGAGCGATATCTCCCGGCTGCTGCCTCATTTCAGCGAGTATCTTCAAACAGGTAAGCACACGCGCAAGCGGGCGGCACGGCTGATGGAGGCGCTTCAACGCCTCCAGGCTCCCCATACCAACCGCACCTTTCTGGAGGCGGCGGTGGAAATCCAGACCCTGCTCCCGAGCAGGTAAATAATAGTAAATCAGGTCCGGCTTGGCAGAGGAGAAGGCTTGGCGCATTTGGCTTTTTGTGAGGGATTCGGAAAATGGCGCAGGAAAAACCACAGGCACAGAAGCAGGGACAGAAGGGAAGCGGCAGGCGCGGCAAAGCCAATGGAAAGCATACTGGGCGCCGCCGCATGTATGAATAGTCCGGAGATGGGAATGCGCACGAAGAAGGTAGCGATGAGACTATGGACCAGCGGAAAGACCGGGTGCCCGCCGCCGCTGAAAAAGGCGTTCATACAAAAGACGAAGGAGACCAAAACACAGTCTATGCTGTAAGAGCGCAGATAAAGCGAGCCCTGGGCGATTACCTGAGGATCGGTGGTAAACAGCCCCACCAGGGAGGCGGGATTTGTTTGCGCCAGCAGCATGCAGGCCATGCCGAAGAGGAGGGACATCCCGATGGCCAGCCCAAGGCACCGTTTCGCACGGCCCATCAGTCCCGCCCCGAAGTGCTGGGCGGTCAAGGCGGCTAAGGCGGCGGAAAAGGCGGTGGCAGGCAGCATGCTGAACATAATGAGCTTTTCTACCACCCCTACCGCAGCCGAGGCAATCAGGCCCATGCGGTTTATCATGGCGGTTATAACCAAAAAAGAGACGTTGACAAGCCCTTCCTGCAGCGCGATGGGAAGCCCCGCCGACAGCACCCCCTTTGCCGCCACCAGGCGAAAGCAGGGGGCGCTTCGGCGGTAGCTTCGCAAAAGCCCTTTGGCGGCCAGATAGAGGACGGCCAGCACCAGGCTGACCAGCTGTGCGAGGACGGTGGAAACGGCAGCGCCGGCAGCCCCCATCCGCAGCCCTCCGACAAAGAGCAGGTCGGTAGAGACGTTGATGACGCAGGCGACCGCAATGAGCAGCAGGGGGGTACGGGAATCCCCCAACCCCCGCAGGATCCCGCTGATGACATTGTACCCAACGATAAACAGGATCCCGCACGAGCAAAGGAACAGGTATTGCTTTGTGGCCGCGTCCGCTTCAGGGGGCACCTGCATGAGACGGCAGATGGGGTCGAGCAGCAATAGGGTGGCGGCGGTCAAAGCCAATGAGATTGCCCCGAACACCACCATCATGGTCTTGACGGCATGGGCCACATTCTGCCGCTGCCGGGCGCCGTAATAACGGCCGATGAGTACCGTCCCTCCCGCGGTTAGGCCGATGGAAAGGCCGGTGATGGTCTGCATCACCTGGGAACCGGTTGCCACGGCGCAGACCCCCACCGAATCGGAAAAGCGTCCGACCATGAATAGATCGGACGCGCCATAGCATGCCTGCAGGATATTCGACAGAAGAAACGGCAGGGAAAAACGCAGCAGGGTGGAAAAGGGGTTTCCTTCTGTCAGACGGGTTGCATTCGCCATTGCCTTATCCCTCCCTCACGCTTTCCCAGGGCAGATCGGGCCATGGCCCGCGAAAGCAGAAGGGAAAAGCGCGTTTTATCATTCTTATGCGCTTCAAACATCCGGTATGTTACAGCAGAAGGGCCAGGTGCAAGCCCAGGGCCGCCAGTACGGCGGCGGCAACCACTACGCACCAGAGGCGAAATTCCCGATCCATCCGCTTTTTCTCTACGCAGTCGGGCGGAATTGGATTTGGTGCAAGAGGGTTAGGCGGCAGGCTTCCCCGCCTTCGCCGGCAGACCCTGAAGAGAAGAAGCCCCAGCAGGCACCATGCCGCCCCGGCTAAGATGGCCGCATAATCCAGCTGGGCCATCAATAGCAGGTAGACCAGGATGCTTGCCGGGGCGCCGACCCAAAGGAGGGGCGCCCGGTAAGGACGATGCAGGCCGGGCTGCCGGATCCGAAGCCCGCAGGCCGACGCAATCCCGAGAATATAGTAAAACAAGGTTGCAAACAGGGATAGGGAGGCGATCAAAGATATGGAGTTGGTTGCAATGAGAAGGAGCATCAGGCCGCCTAAAATCAGAATAGCCGGGACGGGAGTTCGGTACCGGGGATGCAGTACCGCCAGAAACCGCGGCAGAGCCCCGTCCTTCGCCATGGAAAAGAGGTAGCGGGCCGGCGCGCATATGCTGGCGTTGAGGGTGGAAAAGTCCCCGCCGAAGGCAATTCCCAGGCAAAGCAGGACCAGGGGAAAGCCGGTAATGCCCGCCAGCCGCATGGAGTCCGCATAGGGGGCCGCCGCCTCGGCTAAACCGGCGAGCGCGTCCGACGGGACAATGCCCAGAAGCGCCCACTGGAACAGGCCGGTGACAGCGAATACCAGGAAGGGGGCCAGGATCAGCGCACGGGGCAGATTGATCTGCGGATGGCGGATTTCCTCTCCCATGGCACAGCAGGTTTCAAACCCGGCAAAGCACCACCAGATCATGGCGACACAGGGGAGGAATCCGGCGAGGGACAGCTGATCCATATATGGGATTGCATTTTCGGCATCTAGGTGCAGCGAGGGGAGGATGGATAAAATCCAGACAATGGCGACCCCCCAGAAAAAGAAAAGAAACCCGTTTTGCAGCCGTCCGGTCATCTCCACGCCGTATACCGACAGCAGCAAAAATCCTGCCACCACACATACCGCAATCCATGTATCGGAAATCGGCAGCGACAGGCCCAGCGCTTCCAGCAGGGTGCGCAGATAAAAGCTGAAGGCCAACGCTTCGCCGCTGGCTACCGAAACCATAGAGATGACAAAGCACCACCCGGACAGCATACCGAAGGGACGGCCTAACCCCTGCGACGCATACTGGTAGGTTCCGCCTGAATAGGGAAGGGCGGCTGCCATCTCAGCGTAGAGCATGGAGGGATAGATGCTGATAAGCAGCGCGGCTAAGGTGGCGAAGATTACGGTGGGCCCCATTAGCCCTACCACGTTGGCGCCGACTGTGAAGAGCCCGACGCCGATGACCGTTCCGGCCGTGATGGTGATGGCTTCCCGCAGGCCCAGACAGCGGTTGAATCCGGGAATCGTTTTCGTTTCTCGCATGGTCCGTCGCTTCCCTTCCAAAGAGGCGTTTTTCTCAGCTTATGCGAAAAAACGAGATTTGCCATCAGAAAAATGCGGCTAAAAAGAATGGAATCGACGTTGCGTTTGTCCCCCATGCTTGTACCGCTGCTATTCGCAAAGGCTGTCCCGCCTTTTACCGCAAAGAAGAGCTTGGCCGGACAAAATCAGGGGATTCCTGGCTGGAAGGACGACCCATTGTTATTGGGTATCCCGCAGCTTGTGTATAACTAAAATATGTTATCGAAAATTATGAAAGAATCGCTTAGATTTTTTGGGCATTCTCAGATACAATTCTTGAATTTTTCCACCGTTATAAATTGCATCAAGTGTCAATCGCTCAAATCCTTGCATGGTTAAAGATTTATTATCTGTTAAACTGGATTTTAATGGAGATTATGCGAATATGCTTGACAGAGATTGGCTAATATGTTAATGTTATATCATAAGTAGTAAGTAATAAGTAATATGTTGTAATACGCTTTATATGAGAAAAAGGAGGAGATACGATGAAGGATTTATCCCTGACTCAGAAATTCTTACTATGCATTTTAGGTGACAAAGGCAAGATTTCGTCCTTTCACTTTGAAAAGAACATCTGCGTTGCCGTATGCGGCGTGACGGAACTGTTCATGGACGGGATTGTGAAACTAGACGGAAAAAATTTAACTGTGAGAAAGGAACTGCCGGAAGAGAAGCGCTTTTTGCGCCCGGTATTCCAATTGATCGAGAGGAAACAGCCGGTTAAATTTGAAAAGGTGATTGAATCTTTTTCGGTTTCCATAACCGATAAAAAAATGGATGAACTAATTGAAGGAATCGAGGATTCTCTGGAAAAAGCAGGCTGTGTGCGGAAAGAGAAAGGCGGACTGTTCGGAGGAAAGAACGTTTATATACCCGACCCGAAAGTCGTGGACTGCATTATCCAAAACATCCGTGCGGAAATTTTGGAGGAGGGGAGGCTATCGGAAGAGGTTGTTGCATTAACCGCGCTTTTCCATAAAAGCGGAGACCTCGCGAGATACTTTTCCGCTTATGAAAAGAAGGACATGAAAAAAAGGCTTAAAGAGATAAAAGAAAATCCGGAAAATGAAGAGATCAAACGGATGATGGATTATGTCGATAGACTGCTGATGTTAATTGTTGTTGCAGCCACCTGATTAGGAAGGAAGGCTGCGATATGTCGAGACAGAGAAGCATGGAAGCAATTTTGGCGTCTGAATATGTGACGATCGGGGAGTTGGTACGCTTGACGCAAACCCGGTACAGTACCCTGAAATTCTATACGGAGGAAGGATTCCTTCCCTATGAGCAAGAGGATGTCCGGTTAACCCGCCGGTATCCCCGGGAGCAGACGGTACAGCGTATCGCCTATCTAAAATCGCTTCGCAAGGAAGGGAAAACGATCCCTCAAATTAGACAAATGCTTTCTATAAAAGGCGGTGTTTCATGCAACCGTCAGCGTTGAGAGCGCATTGAAAGCACCAAAGAATCGGGACGACGATCCTCTTCGCAACAGAAAACGGAAATAACGGAAAACGAGAAAGGAAAAGGAGGGCTCCTGCGTTGTAATCCACGCAGGAACCCTCCTTTATAGCAGCCTCTTCCAAGCCTGCCGGTATTCCGCAAGCCTTTCCTGCGGCCGGTCGCAGGTCATCAGTTCCGACATGAGGCAGACACCCTTGGCTCCGGCTTCACGCACCGCCGGTAGCCGATCGAGCCGGATTCCGCCGATGGCCAGCACCGGGATGGACACCGATTCACAGACCGCTCTGAGGAAGGAAAGGCCCCGGGCGGGCAGCCCCGGTTTGCAGCCGGTTTCAAAAATATGCCCGGCAATCAGATAGGTTGCGCCGCGTGCCTGGGCCTCTACCGCTTCTTCGATACCGTGTACCGAAACAGCGACTTCCTGAAATTCCCGGCAAAGATTCCGATGCTCCAACAGCACCGGGAAGGGCACCTGTACCGAACCGATTCCCAGCCGCTTTGCCGCCTCGATTCGGCTGTTGACGACCAGCGTTGTCCCGGACGAGGCGCACAGCTCCCGGCAGCGGGCAGCCAGTGCTTCATATTGGGACGGCGGCAGATCCTTTTCCCGCAATAGGATCCGCGCCGCCTTTCCCTGGGCCAAGGCTTTTATTCTTTCCTCAAAGGCGCCCGGGCAGAGGGCGCGGTTGGTAACGGCAACGATCATGGCCGGTTCCTCACATGCGGATGTAGTCCCGGTAAACCGGCTGCATCCCGCGGGCCAGGAGCATCCGTTCAATTTCCTTTACGCTCCTCGGGTCGGAAATCTGAAACTGGGCGTCTCCCTTTTCCTCTTCCTCATGGCCGCCTACTCCGGTTTTGACGCCGGCGGAAATCTTCGTGGCCACCATCCCCACCACGTGGTCCCGGAACCCCGCCCGTTCCCGGGTGGAAATGTTGATGCCGGCAAAGGGGAGCAGGAGGCGGTAGGCAAGCATCACCTGCAGCAGCTGTGGCTCGTGCACGTCATTGGAATCCGCCTGCGCGTGGTTCTTATAGGGCCGCAGACGGGGTACGGAAAACGAGACCTCCGCCTTGGGGTATTTCTTTTGCAGAAACTGTGCGTGCAGGCCGGCGGCAAAGGCGTCCCTGCGGAAATCGCCCAGCCCCAGCAGCGCGCCCACGCCCACCCCGCGCATGCCGCCGAGCAGGGCGCGTTCCTGGGCGTTGAAGCGGTAGGCGAAATTGCGTTTGGGGCCGCTCAGATGGACTTGGGCATATTTCTTCGTATCGTAGGTCTCCTGGTAAACGCTGACAAAATCCGCCCCGCATTTTTGGAGATGGGCGTATTCCTCCACCTCCATAGGGTAGACCTCAATGCCGATGGTGGTAAAATACCGCTTGGCGATTTCCACCGCCTTGCCGATGTATTCAACGTCGGAATGGTATTTCGATTCCCCCGTCAGCAATAAAATCTCCCGCAGCCCGGTTTTGGCAATGGCAGAAAGCTCGCGGTCGATCTCCTCGAAGGTCAGCTTGCCGCGGTTGATCTGGTTGTGGCAGTTAAAGCCGCAGTAGACACAGTGGTTGACGCAGTAGTTTGCAATGTAAAGAGGGGTGTAAAGCCCGACGCTGTTGCCGAACTGGCGGCTGGTCAGGTATTTGGCCTTGTGGGCCATCTCCTCAAGAAAAGGGGCCGCCGCCGGCGAAAGGAGCGCCGCGTATCCCTCTTCCGATAAATTCTCGCTTTTGAGCGCCTCGGCCACGTCCCGGGCGGTGAAGGCGTTAAAATCGTACCGATGATAGCGTTCCATCACTGCATCGAGTAGATCCGTCATGTTTTTTCCCTTCCTTTCCTGATCCCGGCGGTTAATCCTGCAAAAAGCCGGTCAGAGGAGAGGAAGCCTCGCCGGTGTATTCCAGCACCCGTCCAAGTCCCGCCAGATAGGCCGTCCGCCCCGCCTCTACCGCCAGCTTGAAGGCGCGGGCCATGGCGACCACATCCTTTGCCGTGGCCACCGCCGTATTCGCCAGCACCGCCGCCGCGCCCATCTCCATGGCCTCGCACGCCTGGGAGGGGCGGCCGATGCCCGCGTCCACCACAATAGGCAGGTCGATTTCTTCGATGAGCATACGAACAAAATCTTTCGTCAGCAGGCCCTTGTTGCTGCCGATAGGGGCGCCCAAAGGCATGATGGCGGCGGCGCCCGCCTCCACCAGGGCCCGGGCCGCAATCAGATCGGGGCTGATATACGGCAAGACCACAAACCCCTCCTTGGCGAGGATTTCGGTGGCCTTGATGGTTTCGGCATTGTCCGGCATGAGGTATTTCGTGTCGTTGATGACCTCGATTTTCACAAAATCCCCGCAGCCCAGCTCCCGGGCCAGCCGGGCGATGCGCACCGCTTCCTTGGCGTCCCGGGCGCCGGAGGTGTTGGGCAGAAGGGTGACCGTCTTGGGGATATAGTCGAGGATATTCCCGCCGCCACCCAGGTTCGCCCGGCGCAGGGCCAGCGTCACCATTTCCACCCCGCCGCTTTCGATGGCCTCCTTGGTCTTTTCCAGTGAAAATTTTCCCGTTCCCAAAAAGAACCGGGAAGAGAATTCCTTCCCGCCAATCATCAGTTTATCTTCCTGCATGGTAAGCTCGTCTCCTTTTTTATCGCTTAGATTTCCGTTATGCCAAGCAGCAGGCGGAGGGCCATGTTGGCCTGGTGCCCGGCACATACCGCCACCCGGGGGGCCATCAGGCCGTTGCCCTCCCGCGCTTCGCTTTCCCCGTCGCCGCACAGATAGAGGTTTGCAAACCGGCGGACGGTTTTGATGGCGTTGGCGCTTTCATAGCCCGCCATTCCCGATGCGGCCACGATTTTTACCTTTGGCGCTTCTTCGAGCAGGGCGGTCACCAGCGCCGCCTTGGCCGAAGGGTCGTCAAAGGCTTCGCACACCACGTCGCACCCTCCAAAAAGGGCGGCGGCATTCTCCTTGGTCACCCGCAGGGTATGGGCCTCGACCAAAACATAGGGATTGATTTCCCCAATCTGCTGGGAAAGGGCCTCGGTTTTGGCCATTCCCAGATGACTTATAAAATAGCTCTGCCGGTTGAGGTTACTCGGCTCCACCACGTCGAAGTCCGCCAGGATCAGCTTCCCCACGCCGGTGCGGGCAAGCATCACCGCAATGTTTGAGCCGAGCCCTCCCAGCCCCGCAATCCCAACCACGGCCTGTTTGACCCGTTCGTGGACAAAGGGGGTGTGCCGGGCGGCCATCAGGCTTTCCAGTTCCTTTTGGTCCGGCATCCGCCCCTTCTCAATCAAGGCGGCTTGATCCCCATCGGCCAACTGGGTATGCGCCCCGACGGCAAAGCCGTTGCGGATAAAAACGTCCGCCGCGATGGACAGCCGCTTTGCCAGGGAGGCGAGGGTTTCGCCTTCCCGTACCTCCCGGGCAGTCCCGTTCACCACGATGTGCAGCATCGCTTAGCCGCCTCCTACAAAGCTGACCACTTCCAGCTCATCCGTATCGCGGAGCATGACCGAGCCGAACTGGGCTTTGGGAACAATGCCGCCGTTTCGCTCCACCGCAACCTTGGCCGGGTCACAGCCCAGCTGCTGCAGATAGGCGAGCAGCGTAACCGGTTCTTTTAATGAACATGCCTTGCCGTTTACCTTCATCCTGGTTTTCCTCCTTTGTTCGACAATAGAAAAAGGCCAAGCGTACCGCGCTTGGTACGTTTGGCCTTACTCATTCGGAAGTTGCATCCGTTTTTTCAGCTCGAAACTCCCTCCGCCGGTACTAACCGCACAGGTTCCATGAGTAAGAGGACCACACCTCACTCTCAGCCAATTTCATTGGCTCCCCAGTTCTTGCGTCTGATTCTTTTGTTTTTTCTAGTATAATCCGGCAAAATCCCCTTGTCAAGCCTGTTTTTTTCTCTTTTCTTTTAGCATCCTGCCTATTTTTTTGCACTTTTGCGATACAAATCGGGGTGTTTGGACTATAATAGTAGAAAACGGTGTTTTCCGTTTTGACTATGAAAGACAAGGGGCTGGTAGCATATGTGGGCAAACGAAAGTGTATTTTATCAGATCTATCCGCTGGGCCTTTGCGGCGCGCCGCGGGAGAACGACGGGGTCACCGTCAACCGCATCGGCCGGGTGGCTGGCTGGGTGGAACACATCAAGGCCCTTGGGGCCGACGCGGTCTATTTTTCTCCGGTGTTTGAATCGGACTGTCACGGCTACGACACCCGGGATTACCGCAAAATCGACTGCCGTCTGGGGACCAATGCGGATTTTGCCGGCCTTTGTACGCTTTTGCATGAACATGGAATCCGGGTGGTGCTCGACGGGGTGTTTAACCATGTGGGGCGGGGATTCTGGGCCTTTCAGGACGTGCTAAAAAACCGGGAGGCGTCGCCTTACAAGGATTGGTTTTTTCTTAATTTCGGGGGCAACAACGGCTATAACGACGGGCTTTGGTACGAGGGCTGGGAAGGGCACTATGAGCTTGTGAAGCTCAACCTGCGCAACGAGGAAGTGGTCGGCCATTTGTTTGCCTGTATCCGCGCATGGGTGGAGGAATTTGATATCGACGGGCTGCGGCTGGATGTGGCCTATTGCCTCGACCCCGATTTCCTTTGCCGCCTGCGCGCTTTTACCGATACCCTCAAGCCGGAATTCTTTTTGGTGGGGGAAATCCTGGGCGGGGACTACAACCGGATCCTGGGGGAGCAAAAGCTCCATTCCGCCACCAATTACGAATGCTACAAGGGGCTTTATTCCAGCTTCAACAGCCTCAATCTCTTTGAGATCGCCCATTCTCTTCTTCGCCAGTTCGGGCCGGAGAACTGGACCCTTTATAAGGGGAAGCATCTGCTGAATTTCGTGGACAACCACGATGTGACGCGGGTGGCTTCCATCCTGCAAAATCCTGCTCATTTGCCCTTAATTTATGCGTTGCTGTTTGCCATGCCGGGTATCCCCTGCGTCTACTACGGCAGCGAGTGGGGGGTAACCGGGGAGAAGTCCCAAGGGGACCACGCCCTGCGGCCTTGCCTGGAGGAGCCGGTCTGGACGGAGCTGACCGAATGGATTTCCACATGCGCCGCCGCCCATAAGCAATGTAAGGCGCTTTGCTACGGCGGTTATCGGAATCTCCTGCTGCAAAATAAGCAGCTGATCTTCGAGCGGGCCCTGGACGGGCAACGGGTACTGGTGGCGATCAACGCCGATGCAGAGCCATACACCGCCCACTTCGATGCAGGAGCCGGCCGGGCCAGGGATCTGCTGACTGGGCAGGAGCATGACTTTGGCGGCGGGAGCATTCTCCCTCCATACAGCGCCGCTTACTGGGAAATATTTTAAAACACCCGGCTTGGGCCATGCCATGCGGCGGCGTAGCGATTATGCAAGATGTGTATCAATTTATCCATGTAGATAAAAATGAATTTATAAAATGAGTTGTAAAACACGTTGATTTTGTAAAGGGGATTATCTGACAAGATAATCCCCTTTACATTGTTTTTCAAAATAAAAGGAGTAAAAATTACATATTATTTGCAAGCGAATGAAAGCTGTTTTTTGGCCGCCCGTCCGGAAAAGGAAAAAGCCAGGAAATGGAGATGGCGAAAAAAGGTTTAAGGGGCAAAAGGAGAATTTCTCCGTGTTCTTTCCCCGCCCCTTGCTTCGGGAGAATGGTACTGTTATAATGAAAAACGGAATCACAAAGACCTGTTGCCAAAGATAACATATGCAGAAAGAAACGAGGAGACCTATGCTTACCATTACCCATACCCAAGGACGCGCCCGGCGGGGCGAATTCGTCACTCCCCACGGTAAGGTGCAAACACCTGCTTTTATGAATGTGGCGACGGCGGGCGCCATCCGCGGCGCCGTTTCGGCCTACGACCTCAAAGATATCAAGTGCCAGGTACAGCTGTGCAACACCTATCACCTGCATATCCGTCCGGGAGACGACTTGATCCGGGAATACGGCGGGCTTCACCGGTTTACCGGCTGGGACGGCCCGATTTTGACCGATTCAGGCGGGTTTCAGGTTTTTTCCCTCGCCTCCCTTCGGAAGATCAAAGAAGAGGGGGTCCATTTCTCTTCTCATGTGGACGGGCGCAAAATCTTCATGGGACCGGAGGAAAGCATGCGCATCCAGTCGAACTTCGGCTCCACCATCGCCATGGCCTTTGACGAATGCGTGGAGAACCCGGCTACCTACGAGTACGCCGCCGCCTCGTGCAGGCGGACGGTGCGCTGGCTCAAACGCTGCCAGGCGGAGATGAAACGGCTCAACGAGTTGCCGGGGACGCTGAATAAACGGCAGATGCTGTTCGGCATCAACCAGGGCTGTACCTTCGACGACCTGCGGGCGCAGAATATGCAGGAGATCGCCGCGCTCGGGCTGGACGGGTATGCCATCGGGGGCCTTGCGGTGGGGGAACCGGCCGAGGATATGTACCGCATCATCGACACCGTTACCCCCTTCATGCCGAAGGACAAGCCGCGGTATCTCATGGGGGTGGGCACACCGGTCAACATTTTAGAGGCGGTACGGCGGGGCGTGGACCTGTTCGACTGCGTCATGCCCAGCCGAAACGGCCGCCATGCCCATGTGTTTACCTGGGAAGGAATCCGCAACCTCAACAACGAGAAGTATAAGCTCGATCATAAGCCGATCGACGAGCAGTGCGACTGCCCGACCTGCCGGCGGCATTCCCGGGCGTACATCCGCCATCTCTTTAAATGCGGGGAGATGCTGGCCATGCGGCTGTGCGTCATGCACAACCTCTATTTCTACAATACCCTCCTGGAAAAGATCCGCTTTGCCATTGAAAAGGACCAATTTGATGAACTATATGTTAAATTTGCACCCGTACTGGACAAACGCATTTAAAAAGGCTTGCAACCGCGTGGTTTAACCGCTATAATAATCAGGAATATTTTTGGAGGTGTTTTGTGAATGGTTGAAAAAGGGCTTACGCTTCTGGATGCAAGTGCAGCGGCGGGCACGGATAATACGATGGCGCTGATTATGCAGTTCGGCTTGATCGCATTGATGATCGTCATTATGTATTTTATTTTAATCCGTCCCCAGCGCAAGAAGCAGAAGGAAGAGGCGAAGATGCGCGACAACATGCAGGTGGGCGATGAAATCGTCACCATCGGCGGAATTGTCGGCAAGATCGTAAGCATGAAGGAGGATTCCCTTCTCATTGAAACCGGCGCGGACCGCGACAAGGTGCGCATCATGAAGTGGGCGGTGCAGACCAACAACACCGTACACGACAAATAAGAAACGCATAATTGCCTTCCCCTGGGAATATCATTTGGTAGACGGCCTCCATGAAGGGAGCGCCGCCTCGGAATGCTAGGCCGAATAAGGGGAGGGCTTTTCCATGAGAACCGATCGTGTCAGTCCGGAGAACGGCAGCTTAACGGCAAAGGTCAAGCCGATCATCTTCGGAATCTCCGGCGGCGCGCTCATCTGCGCGCTGGCGCTGCTTTTGTTTTCTTTGATCATTTCCATGAACAACATTCCGCAGTCGGCGGTGACGCCTCTGGCAACGACGGCGGCATCGGTGGGCGCTTTTTTCGGCGGCCTGATGACGGCGAAAATGATTGGGTCGAAGGGGGCCCTTTTCGGAGCTATAACTGGGTTCGTACTCTTTGCGGTGCTGTTTATCGTCAGCGTATCGTCTGCGGGGGAGACGCTGGGGATGGCGACCCTCATTAAGCTCATCTCCATGCCGGTGGCGGGGGCGTTGGGCGGAATTCTAGGCGTCAATCTGCGAAAAAGATAGGTTTTATTTGAAACTGGAATTCTTTTGTGCTATAATGAAAGACAAACGAACGGGCAAGGGAGGTACAAACGAAATGAGCCATATCAAGACCATCAACAAGGCCAATCTCAAGGAGAGCGCGGCGAAGGGCGGCTGCGGCGAATGCCAGGCTTCCTGCCAGTCTGCCTGCAAGACTTCCTGCACGGTTGCCAACCAGAAGTGCGAGAAGTAAAAACCTGTGCGATTGCGACGAGTTTGCGGTTTAAGGGACAGAGCTTCTGTCCCTTAAATTATGCCGTTTTTTCCATTGACCCGATGTTCGGCCGGCCGCAGGCGCGGCCATTGAGGAGGTACCTGATCTTATGATTCACCGCTATCAACAAAACGGTTTTTCTATTGTACTGGATGTCCACAGCGGCGCGGTGCACGTGCTGGACGAAATGACATATGAAATCACGGGGCTTCTTGAGCCGCCGATGCAAAAGGAATGTCCGACAGAGGTGCTCGAACAGCTCGGCCCGAAGTACGGGTCGGACAAGCTTGAGGAAGCCTACGGCGAGCTTTATTCCTTGTATGAGGACGGGACCCTCTTTTCCGAGGACGATTACGAGCAGTTCTCCGGCAAGATGGTGTCCTCGCCGGTGAAGGCCATGTGCCTGCATATCGCCCACGACTGCAACCTGCGGTGTGAATACTGCTTTGCGGCAAAAGGGGATTTCGGCCATGGGCGCAAGCTGATGCCTCTTGAGGTAGGAAAGGCGGCTATTGATTTCCTGCTGGAGAATTCGGGAAGCCGGCGCAATCTGGAGCTGGACTTCTTCGGCGGGGAGCCGCTGATGAATTTCGACGTGGTCAGGCAGGTTGTGGAATATGCCAGAAGCAAGGAAAAAGCGTACAATAAAAATTTCCGCTTTACCATTACCACAAACGGCCTTTTGCTCGACGACGGCAAAATTGCGTTTATCAACAAGGAAATGTCCAACGTGGTCCTTTCCATCGACGGGCGCCGGGAGGTAAACGACCGGCTGCGGGTGACGCCGGGCGGCCGGGGGAGCTACGACGTAATCCTTCCCAAGTATAAAAAGCTGGTTCAAACCCGCGGCGGCAAGGATTATTATGTCCGCGGTACCTTTACCAGGCACAATCTGGATTTCACCGAGGACGTCTACCATCTGGCGCAGGAAGGGTTTGACCAGATCTCGGTGGAGCCGGTGGTCTCAGACCCGAACCTCCCTTATTCCATCAAAGAAGAGGACCTGCCTCGGGTATTTGAGGAATACGAAAAATTGGCCAAGCGATTGCTGGAAAGTAAGCGCAGGGGAGAGGGCTTCAATTTCTTCCATTTTATGATTGATCTCGATCAGGGCCCCTGCGCCATCAAACGGCTGCGCGGCTGCGGCTGCGGCAACGAATATGTGGCGGTAACGCCGGAAGGGGACATCTATCCATGCCATCAGTTTGTAGGGATGGACGGCTGGAAGATGGGCAACGTGCTCGACGGTACCTTTGACCGGGAAGAAAAAGCCCGTTTTGCCAAGGCCAACATCTACGGCAAGGAAGGCTGCCGGGACTGCTGGGCCAAGTTTTACTGCTCGGGCGGCTGCAACGCCAACAACCAGCAGTATGCAGGGGACATTCTCAAGCCCCACACCCTTTCCTGTGAACTGGAAAAGAAACGGTTGGAATGCGCCATCATGATGAAGGCGGCGCTGGCACAGGACGAAATGTAATAGTATAAATACAAAGAAAAAGCCGGGCGGTACAGATGGAAAGCCGCCCGGCTTTTGTATCTATGCCAGTTTCCATAAGAAGATTGACATCATTTCAAGATGTTAACATAATATAGTTACCATAATATTTGTACAGTTTCCATAACATCGAGCACATAAATTGTGAAAGTGGAACGAAAATCACCTTCCGTGACATTTTCCTTGATAAAATTCGCTGAGTATACTATAATGAACATTCATGAGGACGGTGTTTGTAATATGAATCGGATGTACGGATTTATCGGCTGTGGAAATATGGCCGGCGCCATTATCGGCGGAATGCTGTCGGGCGGTGTTTGTACCCCGGAGCAGTTGACGGTGTATGATATTTCGGCAGAAAAAAGTGAGAAATTCGGTAAGCAAGGGGCAAACGTGGCCAAAGACGCGGAGGAGCTGGTCCGCCGCTGCGATGTGGTGGTACTGGCGGTCAAGCCGCAGGTATACGGCCCGGTGATCGAATCCATGAAAAACGCGGTTGACGAAAAAAAGATTCTGGTAAGCATTGCGGCGGGAATTTCTACGGAATATGTCATGTCGGCCGTCGGGTTCCCCTGCAAGGTGGTGCGCGCGATGCCGAACACGCCGCTGCTGCTGGGCTACGGCGCTACGGCGCTCTCTAGGTGTCCTTCGGTGACGGACAGCGAGTTTGAAGAGGTTTCCCGGCTTTTTTCCGCCTCTGGAATTGTGGAGGTTTTGCCGGAAAGCTCCATGAATGCGGTGATATCCGTCAACGGGAGCAGCCCGGCCTATGTCTATCTGTTTGCGAAAGCGGTCATTGATTCGGCCGCAGCCCAGGGGATTGAACGGGAGGCGGCTAAGCGCCTGATTATCCAGACCATCAAGGGCAGCGCCAAGATGCTCGATGAAAGCGGCATGGAGCCGGACGAGCTCATTAAAATGGTGACTTCCCCGGGAGGGACCACGCTGGCGGCCCTGAATTCTTTTTCCGACGACGATTTTGAGAAGGTAATCGACAACGCCATGATGGCCTGCACCACGCGGGCGGGCGAGCTGGCGAAATAGGAATAATGATGTCCAAGCAAGCATATCTATCCTTCAGACGGAGAATTTTCGGTTGGAGGACTGCATATGAACTGGACAACCAATATACATACCCTGCCCAAGCGGATTTATGAGGCCCTGTCGCAGAACCGGATGCTGCTCTTTTTTACCACGCTGTTGATATGCGGCCTTTTTTTCGGCGTGCTGATCTCGAAAAACATGGCGCAGGAAGAGGCGCAGGCTTTGGTAAACCTGCTGGGAGGCTTTGCCCTTAACCGGACGTCGCAGCCGGTGCTGACGACGTTTCTGCATTCGCTTTTATCGGTGCTTCCCTTTGTGCTGGTTCCGTTTTTTCTTGGCGTAAGCGCGGTGGGGGTCCCGTTGATTCCATGCGTGCTGGTTTTCCGCGGGCTTGGGCTGGGTACGGCGCTCGGTTACCTCTATGCGGCTAACGGCCTGAAGGGGATTGCCTTTTCCGTGCTGCTGATTATTCCGCCCGCCATTGTATCTTCCATTCTGATTATTCTATCCTGTAAGGAAGCGTTTCGGTTTTCGCTGCTGCTGTGCCGCCGGTTTTTACCCAATGCGGAGCAGCCGCAGGGCCTTTGGCCCCAGCTGAAGGTTTATCTGGTCCGTTTCCTGGCGCTGCTGATCCTGCTGTTCCTTGCGGCTTTTGTGGACACGATTTGTTCGGCGGCTTTTTCCCAATTTTTTGTGACTTAAATTCCGGCAAGATGAGGGGACAAGAAGATGGATTATCTCGCGCTGTTTGAGAGATACTTGACAGACAATAAATCGGTTTCCGCCAATACCCTGGCGTCCTATAAACGGGACGTGCAGCGGTATTTGGCTTTTCTGCAAAAGCAGGGGGTTCCCTCTCCCTGCGATGTGGAGGAAGCGGTAATGAAGCGGTTTGTCGGTTTTCTCGAGCTGTCGGGGAAGAGCGCGGCCACCGTGACCCGGTGCGTGGCCTCCCTGCGCTGCTTTTACCAGTTCCTGGCGGCGGCAGGCTACTCCCACTCCAACCCCGCGCGGGACGTCAAGCTCAAAAAGGTGGAAAAGAAGCTGCCGCAGATCTTGACCGGCAAGGAAATCGAGCTGTTTTTATCCCAGCCTGATCCCAGCGATGCGAAGGGATGCCGGGACAAAGCAATGCTGGAGCTTTTGTATGCCACCGGAATTCGGGTGTCCGAGCTCGTCAGCCTCAATGTGGAGGACGTCAACCTCCAGGTGGGCGTCCTGCACTGCCACAATGATAAAAGCGACCGGATTATTCCCATCTATCCCACGGCGATTACGGCGGTAGCGGACTATTTATGCCGGTTTCGCGGCGCCATCGCGTCGAGTGACTGCGGCCGGGCGCTGTTTACCAATCTCAACGGCCGGCGGATGACCCGGCAGGGCTTTTGGAAAATCGTCAAGGGATATACGGCACAGGCTCACATTGAAAAGGACATCACGCCCCATACGCTTCGCCATTCGTTTGCCGCGCATCTGCTGGAGAACGGGGCGCAGCTGAAGGATATACAGGAAATGCTGGGACACGCGGACATCTCCTCCACCCAGGTCTATGCGCAGATTTTGCAGGAGCGGTTTAAGGAAGTATACAAAAACTGCCATCCCCGCGCAAGGCATGCGTAGGACGGGTGAGGTGCGGCCCGCCGTTTTGCCCGGACGTTTGAATGACAAAGGAGTTGTAACGCATTGGCAGGATTTTTTGGTTTGCTCGACTACAACAAGCCTGGAAAAGGCGTGGAGAAGGGAGGACCCCAAAAGCAGCCGTTTTTCGTCTTTTTTGAGGTTTTGTTCCGCAAGTTCTGGAAGCTGATTTTGCTCAACTTGTCCTACTGCCTGTTTTGGATGCCCATTCCGATTATCGGCCTGCTGATTACGCTGTATGCGTTCCCCGAGCCCCAGCCTTTGTTTTATTTAGGGGCGATTGGGCTGACCCTTCTGCTTTCCGGGCCGATCACCTGCGGCCTTACCTTCGTAACCCGCAACTTCGCCCGCCAAGAGCAGGCGTTCGTTTGGCACGACTTTATCGGCGCCACCAAGAAAAACTGGAAGCAGGGCCTGGCGGCTTCCCTAATCAACGGGGTGGTCTATGCTATTCTTGGGTTTGCGGCCTATTTTTATATCCTCAACAAGGATAACACCAATTTCCAGATGATTTTTTACGTTGCCATTGTGGTTGCCGTCATTGCACTGCTGATCTTTACCTTTATGCAGTATTATATTTACCTGTCCATTGTGTCATGTAAGCTGTCGATTAAGAAAACCTATCAGAACGCCTTTCGTCTGGCGCTGGCGGGCGTACCCCGCAACCTGCTCATCAGCGTAGTGGTGGTGCCGTGCGTGGTGGTTCTGGCGCTGCTGGCGGCGGACTACCAGCCGATGCTTTTCTTTGCATTCCCGATTTCTTTGTTCTTTACCTTTGCATTCGGCAGCTTTTATATTAATTTTATCGCCTATCCCTATTTCCAGAAGAACGTCGTTGACCCTTACTACCGCGACCATCCGGAGGAGATTTCCGATTCCATGCGCACCTGGGGTTATATCGATGCGCAGGAGGAGGAAGAGGACGACGAGGAAGAGCAGGAAGAGGGTGAGGCCGCGCCGGCAAAGCCCATTGGCAAGCCGGATCCGTCGAAATCCTAGGAATTGAATTTTGGGGTATTTTATGCGTATAGGCATAAAATACCCCTTTTTGTTTGCCCCGTTTCAGATGGGCTTTGATGATCCATGCGGATAAAAACGTGGTTTTGACTTTACACAGCCGGTTAAATATAGTAAAATAGACAAAACAAAAGAACAAAGTAAAGGGTGTTTTCGATGCAGCCAATTTATAAGCGGATGCTTTTGAAGCTCAGCGGTGAGGCGCTGGCAGGAGAGCAAAAGTTCGGCTTGGATTATGACGTGGTGCTCAATATCTGCCGTTCCGTCAAGAAATGCGCGGATATGGGGGTAGAAATCGGTATCGTTGTGGGCGGCGGCAACTTCTGGAGAGGCCGTTCCAGCGGCAAGATGGACCGGACGCGGGCCGATCATATGGGGATGCTCGCCACGGCAATCAATGCGCTTGCCTTGGCCGATGCGCTCGAACAGCTGGGCGTGCCGGTGCGGGTGCAGACGGCGATTTCCATGCAGCAGGTAGCCGAGCCTTATATCCGCAACCGTGCGGTCCGGCATTTGGAAAAGGGCCGTGTGGTGATTTTCGGCTGCGGTACGGGCAATCCCTTCTTTTCCACCGACACCGCCGCGGCGCTGCGCGCGGCGGAAATCGATGCGGACATCATCATGAAGGCGACCAACGTGGACGGCGTATATGACGCCGATCCGAGGAAGAACCCCGATGCCAACAAGCTGGATACCCTGACCTTCCTGGAGGTTTTGAGCAAGGAGCTGCAGGTGATGGACTCCACCGCCGCTTCCCTTTGTAAGGACAACAATATCCCGATTTTGGTCTTTAATTTGGACAATCCCGACAACATTGTATCCGCTCTGGTGGGCGAGAATATCGGAACAATCGTGAAGGAGGACTAAGCTGTGAAAGAGGTATTTGAAAAGACGGAAGTACACATGAAGAAAACCATTCATGTGCTCGAAGAGGAATATGCGGAAATCCGTGCCGGCCGCGCCAATCCCGCGGTACTTGATAAGGTGCGGGTGGATTATTACGGCACCCCCACCCCCATCAACCAGATGGCGGCGGTTTCGGTGACCGAGGCGCGCACCCTGACCATTCAGCCTTGGGACGCTTCCACCGTACGTGCGATTGAGAAGGCGATCCAGACTTCGGATATCGGGATCAATCCCCAAAGCGACGGCAAGATCATCCGGCTGATTTTCCCGCCTTTGACCGAAGAGCGCCGCAAGGAAATCGTCAAGGACATCAGCAAGATGGGCGAGGAAGCGAAGATTGCCATTCGTTCGGTTCGCCGGGACGCCATTGAAAAGCTCAAGGCGCTCAAGAAATCTTCGGAAATCACGGAGGATGATCTCAAGCAGGGCGAGAAGAAGATTCAGGACCTGACGGATAAGTACTGCAAGGAAGTGGATCAGATCGCCCAGAGCAAGGATAAGGAAATTATGGAAATCTAGTCCGAGATAGGACAAACGTGTGCGGTGCCCCGGAAGTCCGGGGCATTTGCACATGATAGCCTAGATTGAAAAAGCCGGTGGATACGGAGGTCGGAAGATGTTTGAAAAGAAGAATGCGCTGCCGGAGGGGACGCCGCTCCCAAGGCACATTGCCATCATTATGGACGGCAACGGCCGGTGGGCGAAAAAGCGGCTTTTACCCAGAAAGGCCGGGCATCAGGCGGGTGGGCAGACGTTTCGAAAAATCGCCCGTTACTGCAACCAGATCGGGATCGGCTATCTGACGGTATACGCCTTTTCGACAGAAAACTGGAAACGGCCTCAGGATGAGATTGATGCGCTGATGAAGCTGTTCCACGATTATTTGGAAGAGGCCCTGCGGGATTTTGCGGATGAAACCATCGTTACCCGTTTCATCGGGGACCGGTCGGTGCTGTCGCAGGATCTGCAGCAGCTGATGGCCAGGGCGGAGGAGGCTACCAAGGACAAGCCCGGTATGGTGCTCAACATTGCCATCAACTACGGCGGGCGGATGGAGATCCTTCATGCGGCACGGGCACTTGCCCGTCAGTGCGCCGAAGGGAAGCTGGACCCGGACGCTCTGACTGAGGAGGATTTGCGCAGCCATCTCTATACCGCCGGTCAGCCGGACCCGGATCTGATCATCCGGCCAAGCGGCGAGCAGCGGATTTCAAACTTTTTGCTGTGGCAGTCGGCATATTCCGAGTTTTTGTTCGATAACATATTATGGCCGGATTTTAAACCCGAGCATATCGACCGGGCGATTGCGGAATTCGCCAGGCGCAACCGCCGGTTCGGCGGGGTCGTAGAAGAGGCCGCAAAATAAACGGGGCAACCTTTGGCTGGAGAGAGTCTTTATGAAACAACGTATCATTACGGGGGCGCTGTGCGCCATCCTACTTTTGCCGATACTGTTCTTCTACAATACGCTGGTCTTTAATTTGGTCATTGCCGTCATTTCGGCCGTCTCGGTCTTTGAAGTGCTGCAGGCGGCGGGGCTTCACAAAAATCCGGCGTTTTTGGCGGTTTGTATCTTGTTTGCCGCAGGCGTCCCCTTTGTCAGCTTTTCGTATTTCTCCTTCTTGAGCTTTTTCTTTACCGCCCTAATTTTTGTGGTTCTGATTTTCAGCAAAAACAGCCTGCATTTTGAAAAGGTCGGCACCGTGTTCCCGATGCTGCTTATTGTTCCATTTGGTATGGCGGCGACGGTTTACCTGCGGGACTTTAACGAGCATGGTCTCTTTTATCTGTTTTTGGCGATGATCGGGTCATGGGTAACGGATATCGGGGCTTATTTTATCGGCAGCTTTTGGGGGAAACACAAGCTCATCGAACGCATCAGCCCAAAAAAAACGGTGGAGGGCGCCATCGGCGGCTTTCTTAGCTGTATTCTTTGTTTTGCGCTGGCTGCGTGGATTTATCAGCGGTTTTTCCTGGGCGATACGGCCAGTGTGTCCGTATGGATGCTGGTGCTGCTTTCCATTCCCTGCTCGCTGGTGGGGATGGTGGGCGACCTGGCCGCTTCTCTGGTTAAACGCAACTGCCACGTCAAGGACTACGGCAACCTTCTGCCGGGCCACGGCGGTATGCTCGACCGGTTCGACAGCTTTGTCTTTGTTACCCCGCTGATTTATTGCGCGGTATATTTTATTCCGTTTATCTCCTAAGTTTATGGAAATGCTAGAATATCGGAGGAAGCTATGGGACGGATTTCGCTTTTAGGCTCGACCGGCTCCATCGGGACGCAGGCACTGGATGTGGTCGACTGCACGCAGGGGAAGGTGGCGGCGCTGACGGCCCACCGCAGCATCAAGCGGATGGAGGAGCAAATCCGACGGTACCGGCCGGAATATGCCGCTCTTTCGGACGAAGCGGCGGCAAGGGATTTGAAGGTGCGGGTGGCCGACACCGGCTGCCGGATTGGTTCGGGGCCTCGGGGCGTCTGCGAGGCGGCACAGCTTGCGGATGTGGACACGGTGCTCAACGCTGTGGTCGGCATCGCGGGACTTTTGCCTACCATGGCCGCCATTGAGGCGGGGAACAGAAGGCTGGCGCTGGCAAACAAGGAAACGCTGGTGGCCGGAGGTTCCCTTGTCATGGATGCGGCAAGAAAGGCCGGGGTGGAAATCCTGCCGGTGGACAGCGAGCATTCCGCCATTTTTCAGTGCTTACAGGGAAAGGCGCCAAACGGCGCGTTGAAACGGATTCTTCTGACCGCCTCGGGCGGTCCGTTTTTCGGCAAAACCAGGGAGGAATTGAAGGAGATTACCCCCGCCCAGGCTCTCAGGCATCCCAATTGGGAGATGGGGGCGAAGATCACCATCGACTCGGCCACTTTGATGAACAAGGGCCTGGAGCTGATTGAAGCGGTGTGGCTTTTCGGATTGACTCCTGAACAGGTGCACATCGTGGTGCATCGGGAAAGCGTCGTCCATTCCATGGTGGAATACGACGACCATTCGGTGATTGCGCAAATGGGGGTTCCGGATATGCGCATTCCCATCCAGTATGCCCTGACCTATCCCAACCGGATCAAAAGCCCGGTGGAGGAACTGAATTTTGACAATTACCCGGCTTTGACGTTCTCCAAGCCGGATGAAGATACTTTCCGCTGCCTGCCCATCTGCCGGGAAGCCATTCGGCGGGGAGGGCTTTTCCCCGCTACGGCCAACGGCGCCAATGAGCAGGCGGTGGCTCTGTTTTTAGAAGGAAAAATCGGGTTTTTAGACATTGCGGACCTGGTGGAGAGGGCCATGCAAGGACAGCCGAAGGTGGAACGTCCCACCTTGGAGCAGGTGCTTGAGGCCGATTCGGCCGCCCGCGCCCAGGTACGTTCATCCATCTGATGGAAACGGAGGGATCGCTATCAACGTCGTACTCACCATTGTCATTGCCGTTTTGGTATTTGGATTTCTGATTTTCTTTCACGAATTGGGGCATTTCCTTGCGGCCAAGGCCATGAAGGTCAAGGTCAATGAATTTGCCATCGGTATGGGGCCGACTTTACTCAAAAAGAAGCATGGGGAGACAACCTATGCGCTCCGTGCCCTTCCGGTAGGCGGCTTTGTGGCCATGGAAGGGGAAAATACGGAAAGCGACGACGACCGTGCATTCAACCGAAAGCCGGTCTGGCGGCGGGTGCTTATCTGCATAGCCGGCGCTTTCATGAATATACTGCTGGGATTTCTCCTGCTGTGCATTATGAACGCCTGTTTCGGCGGGCAGTATCTGGCGTCCACGACGGTGGCGCGGGTAGATGTGACCTTTGCATCGGAGAACAAGCTGGAGGTGGGAGATCAGATCACCTCCATCAACGGCTCGCCGGTCTATGTGGATTACGACATCTCTTTCAACCTTTTGCGGGATAACGACGGCGTGGTGGACATCGGCGTTATCCGAAACGGCCAGGCCGTCACGCTGACCGGCGTAGAGTTTCCCACTACCCTTGGGGAGGACGGGAAGCTTTATATCCAGAACATCGGGCAGAGCTTCAAGGTATATCCGGAGGACAAAAATTTCGGTTCGGTCATAAAGCACGGGGCGCTGCAAACCCTGTCGGTGGCGCGGCTGGTATGGGCGAGCCTGATCGACCTGGTGACCGGGAACGTGGGGCTCGAGCAGCTTTCCGGCCCGGTAGGAACAGCGGACGCCATCAGCCAGGCAGCTTTTATGGGCTGGGATCAGTTCCTGTTTGTGGTGGCGCTTATCACTGTAAACTTAGGGGTGTTCAACCTGCTGCCGATTCCGGCTCTGGACGGCGGGCGGCTGGTCTTTTTAATCATTGAAGCGTTTCGCCGCAAGCCGCTCAATCCCAAGTATGAGGGGTATGTCAACGCGGCCAGCTTCTTGCTGCTGATTCTGTTGATGGTCGCGGTGACCTTCAACGATATTGTGCGCATTGCAACCGGAGGATAGCATGAAACGAAGGAACGCAAAACAGGTATGGGTGGGGCGTATTCCGGTGGGCGGCGATGCTCCGGTCTCCATTCAGTCCATGCTCAACACGCCCGCCCATGACATCGAGGGGAGCGTGCGGCAGGCCAAGGAATTGGAGGCGGCCGGGTGCGAGATCATCCGGGCGGCGGTGCCGGATCAAAAGGCGGTCCGGTTGATTGCCGCACTCAAGGAAGCGGTAGCGGTCCCCATCGTGGCGGACATCCATTTTGATTACCGGCTGGCGCTGGAGGCGGTGGCGGCGGGTGTGGACAAAATCCGGATCAATCCCGGAAACATCGGCTCGGAGGACCGGGTCAGGGCGGTGGCGAAGGCCTGCGTGAACGCATCGGTTCCCATTCGTATCGGGGTCAACTCCGGCTCCCTGGAAAAGGAGGTTTTGGCCCGGTACGGCGGGGTAACCGCCGAAGCCATGCGGGACAGCGCCCTTTACCATGCGTCCCTTTTGGAACAGAATGATTTTACCGATATCGTCCTGTCCATCAAATCCTCCGAGGTGGCTACGATGGTGCGCGCCTATGAGCTGACGGCGCAGGCGTGCGGTTATCCGCTGCACCTGGGGGTGACCGAAGCCGGGACCGAACGGATGGGACTCATCAAATCGGCGGCCGGGATTGGGTCGCTGCTGCTGCACGGCATCGGGGATACCATCCGCGTCTCCCTAACGGCGGACCCGGTGCGGGAGGTTTATGCCGCAAAGGATTTGCTCAAGGGTCTGGGAATCCGCAAAGGGGGGATCCGGTTTGTCTCCTGTCCTACCTGCGGGCGAACCAAAATCGACCTGATCGCGCTGGCCAACGCGGCGGAGGAACGGCTGCGCGGCTGTGAAAAGGATCTGAAGGTGGCGATTATGGGCTGTGCCGTCAACGGGCCGGGAGAAGCGAAGGATGCGGACATCGGCATCGCCGGGGGCGACGGCTGCGGCCTCCTCTTCCAAAAGGGCAAGGTCATCCGCAAGGTGCCGGAGGAGGCGCTTTTGGAAGAACTGGTGAAGGAAATCGAACGGATGTAAGGGATTTGGGTGGATAACATTGAGCAATACGTTTGCCGAGGTATTCGGCGGTTACATAGAGGAGGATGGCGGAAAAGGGCCGCTTTCCTGCGGTGAAATTTTAAAAATCAAATACCGGGAGAAAAATAAAAGCATGGAAATCCAGGCGGCGTTTCCATGCTTTGTTGCGCATTCCGTCCTGTGCGCGGCGGAGGAGGGAATTGCCAAGGGGCTGTGTGCGGCGGCGGTGCGGATTGTGCCGCGCTTTCCGGCGCAGGCCCTATGCGCGGAGGTACTCGACAGCGTCGTATTCTACCTCAAGCGCAGGAACGCCGCAGTCAACGGCACCTTTGAGGGCGCAAGTATGGCGGTGGACGGGGAAACGGTCACCATCACCCTCACTCACGGCGGGCTGAATATTTTGCAGTCCACCGGCTGCGACAAGGCGCTTGCAGCCTTGCTTTTGGAGCAATACGGCAGGCGGGTGCAGGTGGATTTTACCGGAGTGACCGAAACGGACGAGGTGATTCCCGCTCCGCCCCGCAAGGAAGAAGGGGCGCCGTTCCCCATGGATGCGGATGTGCCGCCGGAACCGGACGCGCCTTTCGACGCCTCCGGGAGCATACCGGCGCCTGCGCCCCAGCAGACGGCTCCGAAACGGCGGGCGCCGGCCCGCCGGATGCCGGGCAATTTGCCGAAGAATCTCCCCATCCTTATGGAGACGGCCCAGGTGGTATATGGAAAGCCCATTTCCGAAGCGCCGATTTCCCTCAAGGACCTGCCGCCGGAACCGGGGGAATATACCGTTTGGGGTGAGATTTTCGATTTTGAGTCGAGGGATACCAAGTCGGGCAAGGCGCGTATCACCTCCTTTAACATTACCGACCTGACTTCCTCCACGTCCGTGAAGATCGTGCAGTTTACCGGAAGGGTGAAGAAGCTCCAAGAGTTCGAGGACCTGAAAAATGGGGTCTGCGTGCTGCTCAAGGGGCAGTATACCTATGACACCTATGTACACGAATATACCTTTGACGCGAAACACATTTCCATTGTCAAGCGGCGCAAAAAAGAGGACAAGGCGGAGAAAAAGCGGGTTGAGCTGCATATGCATACCAACATGTCCGCCATGGACGGGATGACCCCGGCGGAAAAGCTCATCAAGTTTGCCGCAAGCCTTGGGCACAAGGCGGTGGCGGTGACCGACCACGGCGTGGTGCAGGCCTTCCCGGAGGCGATGAATGCGGCGGCCGCAGTGGGAAACGATTTCAAGATCCTTTACGGGGTGGAGGCTTATTACGTCAACGACGAGGTCCCCGCCGTTTCAGGCAACGCAGACACGCCCTTTGACGGGGAATTCATCGTCTTTGACCTGGAGACCACCGGACTGAATGCGCAAAACGAACGGATTACAGAAATCGGCGCGGTAAAGATGGTGAATGGGGAAAGGGTGGCGGAGTTTAACACCTTTGTCAACCCGCAGATGCCCATACCGCAAAAGATTACCGAGCTTACCGGCATCACCAACGATATGGTCAAGGATGCGCCGCTGGAAGAGGAAGCACTCAAGGCGTTTCTCGATTTTTGCGGCGAGGCGCCCTTGGTGGCCCACAACGCGCCTTTCGATACTTCCTTTGTCAAAGCGGCGGCCAAGCGGTGTAAGCTTGCTTATACCAGCACCTCCATCGACACGGTTCCCATCTGCCGCAAGCTGTTGCCCAACCTGCGTAACCACAAGCTCAACACGGTGGCCGATCACTTGAAGCTGGGGAAATTCAACCACCACCGCGCCTGCGACGACGCGGCCATGCTCGCCGCCATTTTCCAAAAGCTGCTTGAGATGATGAAGCAGGAGTCCCGCGTTCATACGGTGGGCCAGATCAATTCCGCTTTGGCGGGCGGGGATATTAAAAAGCTGCGGCCCTATCACATGATTATCCTGGCGAAGAACTATGTAGGGCTCAAAAACCTCTATAAGCTGATTTCCCTGTCAAACCTCAAATATTACTATAAAAAGCCCCGCATTCCCAGAAGCGAGCTGACCCGCTACCGGGAAGGGCTTATCATCGGCAGCGCCTGCGAGGCGGGCGAGCTTTATGAGGCGGTGAGCCTGGGACGGCAGTGGGGGGAGCTTTGCGACATCGCAAGGTTCTACGATTATCTGGAGATACAGCCCATCGCCAACAACGAGTTTATGATCCGCACCGGCAAGGCGGCGGACGAGGAGGAGCTGAGAAAACATAACCGAACCATCGTCTCCTTAGGCGAAAAGCTGCACATCCCGGTGGTGGCCACCTGCGACGTGCATTTTCAAAACAAGGAGGACGAAGTATTCCGCCGGATCTTGATGGCAGGCCAAGGGTTCCCGGACGCGGACTATCAGCCGCCGCTCTATTTCCGCACCACCGACGAGATGCTCCGGGAATTTTCCTATCTCGGAGAAAAGAAAGCCTATGAGGTGGTGGTGGAAAACACCAACAAAATCGCGGATCTGTGCGAGCCCATGCGCCCCATCCCGGAGGGAACCTTCCCGCCGTCCATCGAAGGGTCGGACGAGGAGCTGCAGCGCATCTGCTGGGCTAAGGCCAAGGAGGTCTACGGCGACCCGCTGCCGAAGCTGGTGGAGGACCGCCTCAAGCGCGAGCTCGACTCCATCATCAAGCACGGGTTTTCGGTTATGTACATCACCGCCCAAAAGCTGGTGGCCGACTCGGAGGCCCACGGCTATTTGGTCGGCTCCCGCGGTTCGGTGGGTTCCTCCTTTGCCGCCACCATGGCGGGCATTTCAGAGGTAAATCCCCTGTCTCCCCACTATGTCTGCCCGAAATGCAAGCACAGCGAGTTTATTACCGACGGCTCCATCGGCTCAGGATTTGACCTGCCGCCCAAAAACTGCCCGAAATGCGGCACCGCATACAACCGGGATGGTCATGAAATCCCCTTTGAGACCTTCCTCGGCTTTAAAGGGGACAAGTCCCCGGATATCGACCTGAACTTCTCGGGTGAGTATCAGCCCTATGCCCATAAATACACCGAAGAGCTGTTCGGCAGCGAGAATGTGTTTAAGGCCGGTACCATCTCTACCGTGGCGGAAAAGACGGCCTTCGGCTATGTGCGCAAATACCTGGACGAACGGGAAATGACGGTGCACAAGGCGGAGATCGCAAGGCTGACAAACGGCTGTACCGGTGTAAAGCGGACCACCGGCCAGCATCCCGGCGGGATGGTGGTCGTGCCGCGCAACAAGGTGGTGGAGGACTTTACCCCCGTCCAGCACCCGGCGGATGCGGCGGATTCGGACATTGTCACCACCCACTTCGACTTCCATGCCATCCACGATACCATCTTGAAGCTGGACATTCTCGGGCACGATGTTCCGACCATCTATAAATATTTGGAGGAGTTTACCGGAATCCCGGTTATGGAGGTCTCCACCAGCGACGAGGAGGTTATTAAGCTCTTTACTTCTCCGGAGCCTTTGGGGGTGACAGCGGAGGAGATCGACTGTGAAACCGGAACCCTATCCTTGCCGGAGATGGGGACCAGCTTTGTGCGGCAGATGCTCATCGATTCCCAGCCGAAGAGCTTTGCGGACCTTTTGCAGATTTCCGGCCTGTCCCATGGTACCGACGTATGGCTGGGCAATGCCCAGGAGCTGATTAAAAACGGAACCTGTACCATTTCCGAGGTCATCGGTACCCGCGACAGCATCATGACCTATTTGATGCACAAGGGCCTCGACCCAAGCATGGCCTTTAAGATCATGGAGATTACCCGTAAGGGAAAGGCAACCAAGCTTCTCACCGAGGAGCATTTCACCGCTATGCGGGAGCACAATGTCCCCCAATGGTACATCGACTCGTGTATGAAAATCAAGTACATGTTCCCGAAGGCCCATGCGGCGGCCTATGTCATTGCAGCGCTGCGTTTGGGCTGGTATAAGGTGCATAAGCCGGTGGCCTATTATGCGGCTTATTTTACCGTGCGGGGCGGGGACTTCGACGCGGAGGCTGCCGTCAGCGGCCCGGCCATGGTCCGCCGCCGGATGGACGCCATCAAGGCGAAGGGCAAGGAGGCCACCGCCAAGGACCAGGACCTTTTCTCCAACTTGCAGATTATTATGGAAATGCTGGCCCGCGGGATCACCTTCCTGCAGGTCGACCTTTACAAATCCGATTCCCACCGCTATCTCATTGAGGATGGGAAAATCCGGCTTCCCTTCGGCGCGGTCAAGGGCATCGGCGGTTCGGCGGCGGAGGCGCTGGCGGCCGCCAAGGAAACCGGAGGGAAATACATTTCGGTGGACGACCTGCAAAACCGTGCGGGCGTGTCAAAATCGGTCATCGAATCGCTGGCGGCGCTGCACGTGCTCGACGGCCTGCCCGCTACCAGCCAAATGACGCTGTTTTGATGGAAAAGTTCTTGACAGTGTTTTGCTACTATGCTATCATATTAGCACGCTAAAGTGATGGGAGAGAACCACATGCGCAATTATGCCAAAATCACTCCGGAGGGTACCCGGGATCTGCTGTTTGAGGAGTGCAAGGCCCACCGCCGTGTGGGTAGCCTGCTGACAAAGCTCTTTGAAGAGCGGGGATACAACGAGGTGGAAACCCCAAGCCTGGAATTTTCCGATGTCTTTGACTGCGATTCGGTATCCATGCCACTGGAATGGATGTATAAGCTCTCGGACCGAAAAGGGCGGCTGATGGTGCTGCGGCCTGACTGCACCATGCCCATCGCCCGTCTGGCGGCCACCCGGCTGAAGGATGAAACCCCTCCGCTGCGCTTGTTTTATCAGCAAAACGTTTACCGGGTCAACCCCAGCTTGAAGGGGCGCAACGACCAGTTTTCCCAGGCGGGGATCGAGCTCATCGGCGCATCCGGCCGCCGGGCGGACCTGGAGGTGATCGTCACCGCCATCGATGCGCTGGAAGCCTGCGGCGCGCCGGAGTATATTGTAGAGCTGGGCCACGCCGGGTTCTTCAAAGGGCTCGCCTCCGGCCTGCCGGTGGACGAGGACGGGGTGGAGCAGGTGCGAAGCCTGATTGAAGCGAAGAACTATGCGGCTTTAAACGACCTTCTCGATGAGATGGAGGATTCTCCCGCAGTGCGGGCCATCCGGGCGCTGCCAAGGCTTTTCGGCGGGGAAGAGGTGTTCGAGAAGGCGGCGCGGCTCTGCGGGAAGGAAGTGGAAGCACCGCTTACCTATCTAAAAGAGGTTTATCGGGATTTGTGCAAGCTGGGGCTCAACGGAAAAATCCGTATCGACCTGGGGCTTGTGCATCAGAATAATTATTATACCGGGGTGATCTTCCGCGGCTATATGCGCGGATATGGGGATACGGTCCTTTCCGGCGGCCGGTATGACGGGCTGCTTCAGGAATTCGGTGTCTCGCAGCCGGCAACCGGCTTCGGCGTGAATGTGGATTCTTTGGTGCGGGCGATGCTCGAACGGGGGGAGGTTACCCCTCCTGCGGCCGCTCAGGTGATGGTTTTTGGGGAAGCCGGCTTTGAAATGGAGGCTCTTTGCCACATGCGGGCTCTCATGGAACAGGGGGTTTCCTGTGAAAACAGCATCTTTTCTACCCTTGCCGATACTCTCGCTTATGCAAAGGCTCACGGCATCCACCGGGTAGACGTGGTGGCGGGAGACATCCGCACCATGATGACCGGAGAGGGGGAAGGAAAATGAGACCGCTTCGTATCGCTCTGACCAAAGGACGGCTGGAAAAGGACACGGTTGGGCTTTTCGAACAGATGGGGAAAGACTGCGAGGCCCTGCACAACAAAGGCCGCCGGCTGATCCTGCCGGTGGGAGACGGGGATCTGGAAGCCGTCTTGTGTAAAGCGGCGGACGTGATTACCTATGTGGAGCACGGCGTGTGCGATTTAGGGGTCGTCGGCCGGGATACCATTCTCGAATACCCGGGCAGCTTTTACGAGGTGATGGACCTGGGGTTCGGCCGGTGCCGGTTCGCCCTGGCGGGCCCGAAGGACAAGGATTTTTATTGCGGCTATCGGGAGAAAACCATCGCGACCAAGTACCCGAATGTGGCCCGCGCTTTCTTTGAAAGCAAGGGGATGGACGTCAACATTATTAAAATTGAAGGCTCGGTGGAGCTGGCCCCGCTTCTGGGGCTGTCGGACGCCATTGTGGACATTGTGGAGACCGGCTCTACCCTAAAGGAAAACGGGCTTGCGGTTATTGAGGAGATTACCCCCATTTCCGCCCGTTTGATCGTCAATACCGCCAGCATGAAGCTGCGCAAGGAAGAAATTGAATCGCTTCTTTCCCGGATGGAAGAGGCGCTTTGGAAAGAAGGACGGTGAAACAAATGCTGAACATTACTATGGCCGACGGCGTTGTGGAACAGCAACTTATCGACGACCTGAAGGCCCGCAGCCGGGAGACGGACGCTGAGATTGTGGCGATCGTCACCGAGATCCTCAAGCAGGTCAAAGAACGCGGCGACGAGGCCGTGAAGGAATATACCGTCAAATTTGACGGACAGGCACCCGAACATCTGGAAATCCCTCATTCGGTGTTGGAGGATGCGGTAGGCGAATGCGACGGGGAATTTGTGGAGGCCCTCTACCGGGCGGCGGAGAATATCGAAGATTTTCACGCCCGCCAAAAGCAGCAAAGCTGGCTGGATACCAAGCCGGACGGCGTTATCCTGGGCCAGCGTATCCGCGGCCTTTCCAGGGTTGGGATCTATGTGCCGGGAGGGACGGCGGCCTATCCCTCCTCGGTGCTGATGAACGCCATTCCCGCCCGCATTGCCGGCGTGGAGGAAATCATCATGGTCACCCCGCCCGGCAAGGACGGCCGTCCCAATCCCGACATCCTGGCCGCCGCGGCCATTGCGGGGGTGGACCGGGTGTTTCTGGTGGGCGGCGCCCAGGCGGTTGCGGCGCTGGCCTATGGGACTCAAAAGATTCCGAAGGTGGATAAAATCGTCGGCCCGGGCAACATCTTTGTCGCTACCGCCAAGCGCCTTTTGTACGGGGTGGTGGACATCGATATGGTGGCCGGCCCCAGCGAAATTTTGGTGGTGGCGGACGATTCCGCCGATCCCAAATTTGTGGCGGCCGACCTGATGAGCCAAGCGGAGCATGACGTGATGGCTTCGGCCATTCTGCTGACCACCTCCAAGCGGGTGGCGGAAGAAACACAAAAGGAAATTCAACGGCAGATCAAGAATCTGTCGCGGCGGGAAATGATCGAGAAATCCCTGACCGATTACGGGGCGATCCTCGTCTGCCGGGATCTGGATGAGGCTGTGGAGTTTGCAAACGACCTGGCCCCTGAGCATCTGGAATTCTGTGTAGAGAATCCGATGGAATACATTGGGCGGCTGGATAATGCGGGCTCGGTTTTTCTCGGCAATTACAGCCCTGAGCCCCTCGGCGACTATTATGCGGGCCCCAACCATGTGCTGCCCACCTCCGGCACGGCGCGGTTCTTCTCCCCCTTGTCGGTGGACAGCTTTGTGAAGAAATCCAGCTTTATTTACTATACCGAAAAAGCGCTTCGGGATGCGAAGGACAACATTGTTTCCATCGCACGGGCCGAAGGGCTGACCGCACACGCCAATTCCATTGAGGTGCGGTTCTAAATTTGAACGGAAAGGCGGTGCGTCCGTTTGTCCTATTCCTTGCATGAAAAGCTCGCAGGGCTCACGCCTTACGAGCCGGTTGCCGGAACCTTTTCCGTCCGGCTGGACGCGAACGAATCCTATTTTAATTTTCCAGATTGGCTTCGCATGGAGCTTTATGAGATCATCAGCACCTTTGCCTTCAATCGTTATCCGGATGTAAGCGCCAAAACGGTGCGGGAACGCTTCGCTGCTTTCTATGGGATCGATCCGGACCTGCTAACGGCGGGCAATGGTTCAGACGAGCTGATTATGCTCATTGTATCGGCGCTTTTGGGAAAAGGGGAAAAGGTGATGGTGATCGCGCCTGACTTTTCCATGTACGGCTTTTACAGCCGCATCTGCGAAAACCCGGTGGTGGTTCTGCCCAAGGGGGATGACCTGCTCATCGACATCGACGAGGTGATCCGTCGGGCAGATGAGGAAGGGGTGCGGGCCGTCTTTTTCTCAAACCCCTGTAACCCGACGGGACAGGGGCTCAAACGAGAACAGGTCAGACGGCTGATCCGCTCGGTAAAGGCGCTGGTGGTCTTGGACGAAGCGTATATGGATTTCTGGGACCAGTCTCTGCTGGGAGAGGTAGACGACTACGACAACCTCATCATCCTGCGTACCTGCTCAAAGGCGTTGGGGATGGCGTCTCTGCGGCTGGGGTTCGCGGCGGCCTATCCAAAGATCACCACTGCGCTGCGTGCGGTGAAATCCCCCTATAACGTCAATTCCCTGACCCAGGAAATTGTGGCGGCGGTACTGAAATATCCGGACTATGTCCGCACCTGTACAAACCGGATTCTTGAATCCCGCGATCGGCTGTATGGTGCGCTTTCTGCGCTGTTTGCAGGGGAAAAGGACGCCAGGGTTTACCCTACCTGCACGAACTTTGTCCTTGTCAAAACGCCTTCCTCCCTTCGGCTGATGAAAGCCTTGGGGGAAAAGGGGATCGCCGTGCGCGAGCTCAACGGCTGCCTTCGGATCTCCGCAGGAAGCAAGGCGGAGAACGAAGCGGTGCTTGCAGCGCTGAAGGACAGCCTGAAGGAAGGGGAGAAGGGAGAATGAGAAGCGCACAGGCGGAGCGAAAAACAAAAGAAACCCAGATTTCCGTTTGCGTCCAGCTCGACGGGGGAACGGTTTCTATTTTTACCGGGATCGGCTTCTTTGACCATATGCTCACCGCCCTGGCCACCCATGGCGGGTTTGGCCTGACGGTCAACACGGTGGGCGATTTGGAGGTGGACTGCCATCATACGGTGGAGGATACCGGCATTGTGCTGGGCCAGGCTTTTGCCAAAGCCCTGGGGGATAAGTCGGGGATCGCCCGGTATGGAAGCTTCTTTGTCCCTATGGACGAGTCCCTTTCTTTTGCATCGGTAGATGTCAGCGGCCGGCCCTTCCTGGTGTTTGACGGCAGCTTCCCGCAAGAACGGGTGGGCGGATTCGACGCCTGCATGTGCAAGGAATTTTTCCGTGCCTTTGCCTTTGCCGCCGGCCTTACCCTGCACGTCCGCGTGCTCTACGGCGAGAATTCCCATCATATGATTGAGGCGGTGTTTAAGGCGGTCGCCCACGCGCTGAAAGCGGCTGTGGCGGTAACGGATGGAACCACCGTTCTGTCCACCAAGGGCGCGCTTGATTAAGAAGGAGGCGGAAGCATGCTGATTTTTCCGGCGATTGATATTCACAACCGGACCTGTGTACGGCTATATAAGGGTGATTTCGCCACCGCCCAAAAGGTGGCGGAGGACCCGTTGGAAACCGCCCGGACCTTCCGGGAGGCGGGCGCCTCCTGGCTTCATATGGTAGACCTGGACGGGGCAAAGAACGGCAGCCCTCAAAACCGGGAGATTTTCGTCACCGTCGCCAAGGAAAGCGGATTAAAGCTGGAATTGGGGGGCGGCATCCGGGATATGCAGACGGTGGCCTATTATCTCGAGCACGGGATTTCCCGCGTTATTTTAGGTTCCGCGGCCGTCAAGAACCCGGCCTTCGTCAAGGAAGCGGTGAAGGAATACGGCGAGCGGGTTGCCGTAGGCATCGATGCAAAAAATGAGATGGTGGCGGCGGAAGGCTGGCTTTCCACCTGCGACGTGCACTATTTGGACCTAGCCAGACAGATGGAGGCGGCCGGCGTTTCCTGTCTGATTTTTACCGATATTTCCAAGGACGGGACCCTGTCGGGGCCCAATCTCGAACAGCTGGCCGCCATCCATGAGGCGGTTTCCTGCGATATCATTGCCAGCGGCGGCGTAACCAATCTGGGCGATATCAAGGCGCTCAGAGAGCTGGGGCTGTACGGCGCCATCTGCGGCAAATCCCTTTACCAGGGAACCCTTTCTCTCGGGGAGGCGATTGCCGAGGCGGGCGGCGAAAAGGAGCGGAAAGAATGAACCTAGAACGGTATTTTCTCAAAGGCGAGCTGATCCCGGCCATTATCCAGGAAGAGGGAACCTATGAAGTATTGATGCTTGCCTATATGAACCGGGAATCGCTGAAAAAGACCCTGGAAACCGGGTATACTTGGTTTTACAGCCGTTCCAGGCAGGAGCTGTGGAACAAAGGCGCTACCTCCGGCCATCTTCAGAAGGTTGTGTCCATTGCCGCAGACTGTGACGACGATACGCTGCTGGTTGTTGTAAAGCAGACCGGCCCGGCCTGCCACACCGGTTCCCATTCCTGCTTTTTTAAGAAAATCAAGGACTTTGCTTAAAGAGACGGACGCCATGGATTTTTGGGCGCAATATAGGGAGGAAAAAAGGATGAGCGACGTAATTAAGGGCCTTTACGAGGTCATCAAAGACCGCAGGCAAAATCCCCAGGAGGGATCCTATACCTGTTACCTGTTTTCCAAGGGAACCGACAAAATTTTAAAGAAGGTCGGGGAGGAATGCGCGGAAGTCATCATCGCGGCGAAGAACGAAAAAAAGGAGGACACGGTAAACGAAATCTGCGATTTGGCCTACCATGTTCTGGTCTTGATGGCCGAACAGGGAATAGCGGTGGAAGATGTGGCGGAGGTTTTGGAAGAACGTAGGAAAAAGATCGGAAATTTAAAAAAATTTCATAAAACGGACCGAAATTCGTAGTAGAATAGAGACATGTCGGAAACATCGATGGTGTTTCCTTTGGGAAAGGACGTGCTCTCTTTGAATAAAAGCATTCCGAGACAGGGCGCTCAGCTGATGCTCAGCTGTCTCCTGGCCTCTTTTTTCTGTCTGCTGTGCTGGGTTTTGGCACTGACGGCGGAAGGCACTGCATTTCTTGTACTGACCCAAATTTTGTTGATCCTCGTTTATTTCGGCACCCTTTACGGGACCATTTGGCAGATGGGGCATGAGGATCAGATCCTTGTGGACATCAACCAAATGAAATATGATAAATACCGCGGCTTTAAAATCGGCCTGTTCGCCCTGATCCCCTATGCTTTCTTTGCGGTTATGCTGGTTTTCGGGAAGGTGCTGGACATCCCGGTTTTGGCGGTAGCTTACCGGGTGCTCAACCCCCAGTATCTGCACATCTTCAACGCGCTGATGGAACCGGGCATGTCGGCGGACGCTTCTTCGATGTTCCTTTCCATCGCCAATGTTTCATTCCTTTCCATCTTTGTGGTGGTGATTTTGAATTTCCTGCTTCCCCTTTATGCGATGGTGGTCTATAACCTGGGCTATAAAAAGGTGTCCATCCTTCATTCCATCGTTTATAAAAACCCGGATTCAAAATCAAAGTCTTCCAAATGATTTTTTTCGCCCCTGCGCATATACATGTGTGGGGGTGATCTTTTTGCTGACGAAAAAACGAATCTGCATCCTAATCAGCTGTCTGGCGCTGGTGTTCGTGTCTATGGTTTACGTTTCCAGCGACGTGCTGCTGACCGAACGGACGGCAGCCGGGCCGGTCAACAACGACAAGGTGATTGTGCTGGATGCGGGGCACGGCGGCATGGATTCCGGCGCGGTGGGCGGCAGCGGCACCTTGGAAAAGGACGTCAACCTCGCCATTGCCTTAAAGATGCAAGACGCTCTGCGGGCAATGGGCTACCGGGTGGTGATGACCAGGGAAAGCGACGTGTCCTTAAACGATCCCAACCTCTCCACCGTCCGTTCCCAGAAGGTGGCGGATATGCATGCGCGGCTTGCGATCATCGAACAATATCCAAAGGGGATTTTTCTGAGCATCCACCAAAATAAATTTGAACAGTCCCAATACCATGGAACCCAAGTGTTCTTCAGCAAAAACAATCCCAGCAGCGAGGTCATCGCCAAATCGGTGCAAAGCGCGGTGGTGGAAATGCTCCAGCCGGAAAACAACCGGGTGGCAAAATCCCTGGGCAGCGAATCCTATTTGCTGAGTAAGGCGCAAATCCCGGCGGTTATTGTGGAGTGCGGCTTTCTGTCCAATCCAGAGGAGGAAGCAAAGCTGCAGGACGAGGAATATCAAAATCAGCTGACCATCAGCATCCTGTGCGGCCTTTTAAACAGCGGATGCGTTTGATGGGAGGCATAGACGGAGGAAGTGGCAATGGCAAAATCCAAATCCATCTTTGTTTGCAGCGAATGCGGCTATGAATCGGCCAAATGGTATGGGAAATGTCCCTCCTGCGGCGAATGGAACACCATGAACGAGGAGGTCACGGCAACGGCGCCGGCGGGCAGCGGCTCAAGGGCAGGCAGGTCCGCCTTATCCAAGGCGGTGGCGGTCACAGACGTGGTGTTTGAGGACGAACAGCGTTATCATACCGGGCTTGGAGAGCTGGACCGAGTGCTGGGAGGCGGTATCGTCAAGGGGTCCATTGTCCTGCTGGGGGGGGATCCTGGAATCGGAAAGTCGACGATCCTCTTGCAGGTATGCCAGTTCCTCGGTAAAACCTGCCGGATTTTGTATGTATCGGGAGAGGAGTCGGTCCGGCAGATTAAGCTTCGGGCCGACCGTTTGGGCGTGACAAGCGAAAATCTTCTCCTTTTGTCGGAAACCCATTTGGAAAATGTCCTTGAGCAAATCCATGCCATCCGCCCGGACATCGCCGTCGTCGACTCCATCCAGACCATGAATTCGGAGCTTTCCCAGTCCTCGCCCGGAAGCGTCACTCAGGTACGCGAATGTACCAATGCCCTGATGCATACCGCTAAGGAGCTGGAAATCCCCATTTTACTGGTTGGACACGTCAATAAGGACGGGGCCATCGCGGGGCCGAAGGTGCTCGAGCATATTGTGGATGCGGTGCTCTTTTTTGAAGGGGACCGGAACATGTCCTATCGAATTCTGCGGGCGGTGAAAAACCGCTACGGCTCCACCAATGAAATCGGCGTCTTTGAAATGCGTGACACCGGCCTGTGCGAGGTTCCCAACCCTTCCATGATGCTCCTGTCCGGCAGACCGAAACATGTATCGGGCTCCTGTGTTGCGTGTATTATGGAAGGGACGCGCCCCATCCTTGCCGAAGTACAGGGCCTGGTAACCCCCACCTGCTACGGCAATCCCAGGCGGATGTCCACCGGGTTTGATTACAACCGGATGTCCCTGCTGCTGGCGGTGCTGGAAAAACGGGCGGGCTATTTCTTCAGCAACCAAGACGCTTTTCTAAACGTCATCGGCGGGCTGCGGCTGGACGAACCGGCGGCCGACCTGACGGTTTCCCTGGCGCTGGTGAGCAGCTTAAAGGACGTGCCGGTGAGCGAAGCCGTCATCGCCTTCGGCGAGGTAGGGCTGGCCGGGGAGGTCCGGGCAGTCAGCCACGCGATGGAACGGGTTAAGGAAGCGGCAAGGCTTGGCTTTCAAAAAATTATCCTGCCGCGTCACAGCATGAAGGCCCTTTCCAACTTGTCTTTGCAGGGAGTGGAGCTGATCGCGGTCAGGAATGTACGGGAGGCGTTTGAGGCAAGTCTCGGCTGACGCCGGGCTGCCTTTGGATATAGTGGGCGCAGCCATGCTCCTGGACGCTGTTGACCGTGGTGGGGTGCTCCAGCTGACAGTAGCCGTCCGACTGGTATTGGCAGTCGGCGCTGCAAGGAATAAGGCACATGCTTGTCACCTTCCTTTTTCTGCGCTATTTTCCTATAGGTTTCCTTTCTTTTTCTTAAATATGCGCAAGAAACGATTACTAAGAATTGACTGACATTTTTATAGAGCCGGCGGACATAAAACCGTCTTTCCTTCAAAGAATAAAGCCAGACAGCCGAGCGCGCCGTCTGCGCTTTATTTTTTACCATTACATACCGTCTTTTCCTTTGGAAACGGCGGTTTTGTGGGATAAGGAGAGGGTTATTGGATGAAAAAGTATGTGATTCTGTTGATTTCCACCGCTTTGGTGATCGCCGGTGTCTTTACAGGGGCAAGCCTGTTCGCACCGCCTGTAACCGAGGTCACCGTCTATACCGCACAGGAAAGCGATGTGGAAAATACCGTCAAATGCACTGGCAAAATTGAAGAAACCAACAAAAGGGATGTGCTCTTGGATACGCCGGTGGTGGCTTCCGATATTCAGGTGGCCGTGGGCGACACGGTAACCGAGGGGCAGCCGCTTTTTTATGTCGACCAGCACACTACCTTTACGCTGCTGTCCTACAGCAATTCCATGGGCTTATCCCAGGAGGTGCTGGGAAGCCTGGGATCGTCAAGTTCATCCTTTTCCTCTTCTTCCTCCTCGTTGGGACAGCAGGCGGCGACGGTAGAGAGTATCGACGAGATTCCCAGCGTAGTCAACGCGCCCATCTCCGGTACGGTGACCAGCATCAATGTCACCGAAAGCAGCCTGACCACCCCGGGAACCGCCGTGGTCACCATTTCCGACCTAAGCAGCCTGCAGGTGAAGGTATCCATCAATGAAAGCAAAATCGCAGATGTGGCGGTGGGCCAGCCGGTTTCCATCACCGGGACCGCCTTCAAAGGCCACGAATATACCGGCACCATCCAGAAAATCTTCCCTGCCGCCCGGCAGCAGCTCAGCGGGGCCGCCTACGAAACGGTGGTGGACGCCATCGTGTCCATCGACGGGGCGGATGAATTCCTCAAGCCCAACTACAATGTAGAAGCCAGCATCACCACCTCCCAGGTAACCCAGTCCATCCTGGTCCCCTATGAGGCGGTCCGGCAGGATGAAGAAGGCAACGAGTACGTTTATCTTTATTCGATGGCCCAGGCCCATCGGGTTAATGTGACAACCGGACGGGAGATGACGGAAGGGGTGGAAATCACCGAAGGGGTAAAAGCAGGGGATAAGATCATCCTGAATCCCGACGACATCAGCGACCATGGGGTACGGGTCAAGCTTGCGAATGGGGTGGATGCGGATGCTTGAAATGCTAAAAATCGCGGTGCGTAACCTGACCCGTAAAAGCATGCGGACCTGGCTTACCATTGTAAGTATCTCCATCGGCATCGCGTCGGTGGTGGTAATCGGCGCCATAGGCGACGCGGGAAAGGCGGCGGTCACCAGCGAGCTGGACAATATGGGGATCACCGGCCTGAGCGTCTCTACCGCGGCCTACGGGGATTCTACCACGGTTCCTTTGCAGATGGACGAGCTCAACGCCATCCGAGAGCTCCCATCGGTGGAAAACGCCATGCCGCTGATTATGTATTATACCGATTCCTACTTAAAAGGGGAAAAGTCGGATTCCTTGGTCTGGGGGATTGATTCGGGTGCCAAGCAGGTCATTTCTTTAGAGCTGCTTCACGGCAGGCTCATCAACAACAACGACGTTGAATCGACGGCAAAGGTCTGCCTGGTCGATCAAAACTACGCTTTGGAAGCCTACGGCCGGGAAAACATTGTAGGCAAATCCATGCAGATTTTGATGAACGGCAATCAGGAAACCTATGAAATCATCGGCGTGGTCAGCGCCGGCAGCGGAATTTTGCAAAATGTCATCGGCAACTATGTCCCATCCATCGTCTACGTACCCTACACCTCCTTACAGGAATACGCCGTCATCAATAAATTTGACCAGATCGCCGTAAAGGTCGCGCAAGACAGCGACGTGGAGGATGCCCAAAGCAGCATCCTTTCCGCCCTCGATCAGGTAAGCGGCACTACCGGCGCTTTTCATGCGGACAACCTGGCCAAGCAGCGGGATCAGCTGATGTCCATGCTGGATATCATCACGTTGGTTCTTTCCCTCATTGGCGGCATCTCTTTGATTGTCGCCGGCCTTGGGATTATGACCATCATGCTCGTTTCGGTCACCGAACGAACCAGGGAAATCGGCATCAAAAAGGCAATTGGTGCGAAGAACTACAAGATCATGGTGGAATTTCTGCTGGAGGCGGTATTCATCACCGCCATCGGCAGCCTGCTCGGCGCTTTGGTGGGGATGGGAATCTCCATGCTCGGATTGATGGCGGTGGGGATGTCCGCCTCCATCCAATGGCCGACCATCCTCAATGCCATCGGTGTTTCCATGCTTATCGGCGTCTTTTTCGGTGTCTATCCAGCCTATAAAGCTTCGAAGCTTCGCCCTGTGGAAGCACTGCGGATGGAATAAGGCGAAAAAATCTCCTTGACTTTCAAAAAGAAGAGTGCTAAGATGATCAAAACAAGAACAACCGTGTCGACGGAGGAAGCCCGTGCTCTGCGCCGGTAGGCGCACCGCAGCAGAGAGGACGCATCACCGGCTGAGAGTGTGTCCGGCGGCAAAAGGAGCATTGCTTGGATACCGCCTCCCGAGCCGCGCGCAGGAAATGGCGCGCCGTCCGGCTGCCCGCGTTAAGGGCGCATCTGAGAGGACAAGGGCCGGCCTTTGGGTAGCCTTGTCGAATCAGGGTGGAACCGTGTGGTCATTTGCCTCGCCCCTGTAAAGGGACGGGGCTTTTTTTATTTTACAAGAGGAGATGTTTGAATTGATCCAGATTACGCTCAAGGACGGCTCTGTCAAAGAGGCCGAGTCCGGCATTACGGCGGCGGATTTTGCAAAATCCATCGGTATGGGGCTTTATAAAGCCGCCTGCGCCGCAAGAATCAACGGGAAGGCGGTAGACCTGCGCACCCCTTTGACACAGGACTGCCAGGTGGAAATCCTCACCTTTGACGATCCGGACGGCCGCTGGGCCTTCCGGCATACCGCATCCCATATTCTGGCCCAGGCCGTCAAGCGCCTTTATCCCCAGGTAAAGCTGGCCATCGGTCCCGCCATCGACAATGGGTTTTATTATGATTTCGATACCGAAAAGCCCTTTACCCCGGAGGATCTGGCTAAGATTGAAGGGGAAATGAAGAAGATCGTTAAGGAAAACCTGCCTCTCGAGCGCATTGAGGTTTCCCCGGAGGAGGCAAGGAAGCTCTTTGAAGAGGCGGGCGAAGGGTACAAGGTGGAGCTTATAGACGAGCATTCCGGCAAGGGCGAAGCCATTACGATGTACCGCCAGGGCGAATTTGTAGACCTGTGCGCCGGCCCTCACTTGATGTCCACCGGCACGGTAAAGGCCTTTAAGCTGACCCAATGCACCGGTGCTTACTGGCGGGGGGACGCCACCGGAAAGCAGCTGGCCCGGGTTTACGGGACGGCCTTTCCGAAGAACGCCCAGCTGGAGGAGTATCTGACGGCGGTGGAGGAAGCGAAAAAGCGCGACCACAATAAGATCGGCCGGGAGCTTGAATATTTTACCACATCCGACCTCATCGGCCAGGGCCTGCCCATCCTGCTTCCCAAGGGCGCCCGTGTCATCCAGATTTTACAGCGCTTTGTGGAGGATGAGGAGCAAAGGCGCGGCTGGCTTCTGACCAAAACCCCCTATATGGCCAAGAGCGACCTTTACAAGCTGTCGGGCCACTGGGACCATTACATGGACGGCATGTTTGTTTTGGGCGATCCGGAAAAGGACGACGAGGTGTTTGCTCTGCGTCCCATGACCTGCCCCTTCCAGTACCAGGCCTATCTCAACCGCAGCCGTTCCTACCGGGATCTGCCCCTGCGGTATAACGAAACTTCCACCCTCTTCCGCAACGAGGCCAGCGGCGAGATGCACGGCCTGATCCGGGTACGGCAGTTCACCATCTCGGAAGGGCACCTGATGTGTACGCCCGACCAGCTGGAAGAGGAGTTTAAGGGCTGTCTGGAACTTGCGATTTATATGCTCAAAACCGTCGGCCTTTACGAGGATGTGTCCTACCGCTTCTCCCAGTGGGATCCCGACGACCGGGAAAAATACATCGGTACCTCCGAGCAGTGGGAGGAAGCGCAGGGCGCCATGAAGCGCATCCTGGATCATCTGGAGATCCCTTACGTCATCGGCGTAGGGGAGGCCGCCTTCTACGGCCCGAAGCTGGACATTCAGATTAAGAACGTCCACGGCAAGGAGGACACCCTCATCACCCTTCAGATCGACCAAATGCTCGCAGAGAAATTCGGGATGGAATATGTGGATCGGGACGGTACGAAAAAAAACCCCTATATCATTCACCGCACCTCCATCGGCTGCTATGAGCGGACGCTGGCGCTGCTGCTGGAAAAATATGCAGGCGCAATGCCCATGTGGCTGAGCCCGGAGCAGGTGCGGGTGCTGCCCATCAGCGAACGCCTGTTCGATGCGGCCGGCGCTGTCTGCAAAAAGCTGCAGGATGCGGGAATCCGTGCCACCATGGATGAGCGCAACGAAAAGATCGGCTACAAAATCCGGGAAGCACAGATGGAAAAGATTCCTTATATGCTTATTGTGGGCGATAAGGAGGCGGAATCGGGAACGGTTTCGGTCCGCTCCCGCAAGGACGGCGACAAGGGCTCGGTAACGCTGGAGGCATTCATTGACGCGGCGCTGGAAGAAATTCGGACCCGCGCGCGGTAAGGATAACGATAGGAGGGCTGGCATGAAGCTGGTAGTTTTGGAAGGAATGCCGCTGAATACGGGAGACCTAGACTGGGAGGGCCTGGCCGCATTGGGTGACTTGACGGTTTACGACCGCACGGCTCCCGATGAGATTGTGGGACGGGCAAAGGATGCCCAGGCCATCTTTGTCAACAAAAGCATCCTGTCCCGGGAGGTTCTGTACGCCCTGCCGAAGCTTCAATATATCGGCCTCTTTTCTACCGGCTTCAATGTGGTGGATTTGCAGGCGGCAAAGGAGCGGGGCCTGGTGGTCACCAATATTCCCGCCTACAGCACTTATGCGGTGACCCAAATGGTGTTCGCTCTTCTGTTGCAGCTGACCAACCAAGTTGCCCGGCACAGCGACGCGGTACGGGCTGGGGCTTGGTGTGATTCGCCGGATTTTTGCTTCTGGCTCTCTCCGCTGACCGAGTTGACCGGAAAGACGATGGGGATTATCGGAATGGGGCAGACCGGCCAGCAGACAGCAAGGGTTGCCCTTGCCATGGGGATGCAGGTGATTGCCTATTCGCCCCGAAAAAAGGAGCTTTCCTTTTCCGGCGTGCGTTGGGCCGACCGGGATACCGTATTTCGAGAGGCGGACGTGCTTTGCCTGCACTGCCCGCTGAACGGGGAAACCGAAGGGATGGTCAACCGGGAAACCCTTTCCTTGATGAAGGAGGGGGCCTATCTGATTAATACCGCCAGAGGCCCGGTGGTAAAGGAAGCGGATCTGGCCCATGCGCTTAATAGCGGGCATCTGGCGGGGGCAGGGGTGGACGTGCTGCAAAAGGAACCGCCTGGGCGGGAGAATCCCCTTCTGACGGCGAAGAACTGCGTCATTACCCCACACATCGCTTGGGCGGCCCATGAGACCCGTGCCCGTCTGCTGCAGATCGCGGTAGAGAATTTCAAGGCCTTCCTAAAGGGAAATCCGGTTCACAATGTTATAAGATAACAAAGGGAAAGAGCAGAGCGTAGAAACGCTCTGCTCTTTTTTCTGTCATATATCCCTATGTGGACATATCCCGATCAGCGACACTGCAATAATCGAAGAAGCGTTTGAGGGCGGGGGAAACGTTTTTTCTCCCGAGAGGCAGGGCCGACGGCGCGGTATGCGGAAGTTTCCAGTTCCTTTTTTAGAGCAATGTAAATCGCTCGCCGTCCGCCCGGAAGGGACAACCCTCTCTTAAATCTGGAGCGCTTGTCCCTGGTCCGCACTTTGCGAGAAGCCTTTTTTCGTAGAAGTACAGTTTTTTCTATGGTATGAGAGAAAAAGAGTAGGAAAGGATATTAAAATATGATAGAATAGTAATTGTATCTTGGAGGTGGTAAGATGGAAAACTGGTCCGCGTTGTCGCTGGCGGCCGCCGGTACCGGATTTACCTTTTTGATGACAGCTTTTGGGTCTGCAACGGTTTTCCTGTTTCGCGGTGGAATCGGCCGAAAGACGGAACGGGTGTTTCTGGGCTTTGCCGCTGGGGTGATGATCGCAGCATCCATATGGTCGCTGCTGATACCGGCGGTGGAAATGGCGGAGGAACAGGGCCAAATTGGTTGGATTCCTGCTGCCGGCGGCTTCATGCTAGGCGGCTTGTTTTTGTTGGCCTTAGACCGTTTACTGCCGCATCTTCACCCGGGCGACGATAAGCCGGAAGGAATTCATTCTTCCTTTAAGCGTACGACCATGCTGGTGTTTGCCGTCACACTCCACAACATTCCGGAAGGCTTGGCGGTAGGGCTCGCCTGCGGCTTGGCTGCCAAAGAAGGGCTGGATAGTTCGGTCACCATTACATCGGCGGCAGTGCTTGCTTTGGGGATGGGCCTGCAAAACTTTCCGGAAGGGGCGGCGATTTCGCTGCCGCTGAAAAAGGAAGGCTTGTCTTCTGTAAAGTCCTTTGTCTATGGCGCCTTGTCCGGCATTGTGGAGCCGATTGCCGGAATCATTGGCGTTTTGCTGGTAGGCGCCGTCACTGGAATCATGCCATGGCTGTTGGCATTTGCAGCCGGTGCAATGATTTATGTGGTGGTTGAGGAGCTTATCCCGGAAGCGCACCTGGGAGAACACTCCCATTCGGGAACGGCTGGAGTTATGCTGGGCTTTCTCATTATGATGGTGTTGGATGTCGCTTTGGGATAGAAGAGAGGTGCAAAAAATTTGCACCTATTATACAAAATAAATGTTTTGTATAATAGGTGAGAGTGAAATGAGGGATAGCCTTGGCAAACCATAACATTTATGAGCAGGCGTCGGTGCCTATCCGGAATTTCCTCGGGTATTTGGAAACCACACAAAACAAGTCGCCGTCTACGGTGGAAGAATACTTTCTGGATCTGCGTACCTTTTTCCGTTTTATAAAGGTACAGCGCGGGCTCGTACCGAATGGAATGGATTTTGAGGACATTCCGGTGGACGATGTGGATATGAATCTGATCCGGTCGGTTACCTTGACCGACGCCTATGAGTTTTTCCGGTATGCCCGCGTGCAGCGCCATAACCAGGCGGCTGCCCGTGCCCGAAAGGTTTCCAGTCTCAAAGCCTTCTTTCAGTATCTGACGGTCAAAGCGCCGGATTCCTTGCGTTTGCCGGAAAACCCGGTCCGAGAGCTGGATCTGCCGCATAAGCGAAAATCCTTGCCTAAATACCTCACGCTTGAACAGGCGCTGGATCTGCTCAATCATGTAGACGGTATTCATAAAGAACGGGATTACTGCATCCTGACGCTGCTGCTCAACTGCGGCCTTCGTCTGTCCGAGCTGGTGGCATTAAATGGAAAAGATATCCGTTCCGATCATACCATGCGTGTAGTCGGAAAAGGAAACAAAGAACGCACGATTTACCTGAATGCCGCTTGCCTGGATGCCCTGGACCGGTATCTGGCGGTGCGGCAGAAGGAAGCCGCAGTCATCATCGACCGTGAGGCTTTGTTTCTCAGCGGCCGTGGACGCAGAATCAGCCCGAAAACGGTCCAGGCGATGGTATATGCAAACCTGAAAAAAATCGGCCTGGACGGTCAGGGCTACTCGGTACATAAACTTCGTCATACCGCTGCAACCCTTATGTATCAGCATGGAAATGTGGACATTCGGGTTCTCAAGGAGATACTGGGCCATGAAAACCTTGCGACCACGGAAATCTATACCCATATCGTAGACGAACAGCTGCAAAAAGCGGTTGCCTCCAACCCTTTGGCCCAGGTAAAGCCGCGGAAAGAAAAAGAGCCGGAATAAAGCATTCCGGCTCTTTGCTGCTTCATTAGGAAAATAGACCAACTATCCAATTGATGATTGTGTCGGAAAAAATGACTACCGCCGCGATGATCGCTAAAATAACCACCACAAACAAAACCTTTCCGATGGTGGCCCCGATCCCCGCTTGCTTTTCTACCTCTTCCATCGAATTTTCCGATTGTCTCTCCTGTTCCATATCTTCCGGCATGTGTTTCCCTCACTTTTCATCCATTTGCTGATATTATACCTAGGTTTCGGCTTGAATACAACTGCAGGGAGCCGAAAATTTTTTCTTTTTTGTATTTCCCTCTTGAAAAATAGGAAGAAAGCGTGTAAGATAGAATCAAAGGCAAAGGCGCCTCCTAGGTTTGTAGGAGTATTGCGCCCTTTTTTTATGTCTATTCATCATTCTAAGGAGGTTTTCCAGTATGTCCTATGTCAGTGAAGTTCTTGAGGAATTGATCCGCAAGAATCCAGGAGAAAAGGAATTCCATCAGGCGGCAACCGAGGTTCTGACTACGTTGGAGCCGGTCATCGAGAAGAATCCGCAGTTTCAGAAGGCTGCGCTTCTGGAGCGTCTTGTGGAGCCGGAGCGCCAGCTGAAATTCCGTGTGCCGTGGGTAGACGATAAGGGGAACGTTCAGGTGAATGTCGGCTACCGTGTCGAGTTCAACAGCGCCATCGGTCCGTATAAGGGCGGCTTGCGCTTCCATCCCTCCGTCAATATCGGCATTATTAAATTCCTCGGTTTTGAGCAGATTTTCAAGAATTCTCTGACCGGTCTGCCCATCGGCGGCGGCAAGGGCGGTTCCGATTTCGACCCGAAGGGCAAGTCGGACAACGAAGTGATGGCCTTCTGTCAGAGCTTTATGACCGAGCTTTATCGGCACATCGGCGCGGATACCGACGTACCCGCCGGTGATATCGGCGTGGGCGCCCGTGAAATCGGCTATATGTACGGCCAGTATAAGCGTATCACCAACCGTTACGAGAGCGTGCTGACCGGCAAGGGCCTGACCTACGGCGGTTCCCTTGCCCGTAAGGAAGCCACCGGCTACGGATTGGTTTACATCACTGCGGAAATGCTCCGCGCCAACAACAACACCATTTCCGGCAAGAAGGTGGTTGTGTCCGGTTCCGGCAACGTGGCGATCTATGCTACTGAGAAGGCTCAGCAGCTGGGTGCGAAGGTGGTTGCCCTGTCCGACTCCAACGGATGGATCTATGACGAGGAAGGCATTGACCTCAACCTGGTCAAGGAGATCAAGGAGGTTCGCCGCGGCCGCATTAAGGAATACGTGGAAGCCCGTCCCAATGCGGAATATCATGAAGAGAAAGGAATCTGGAGCATTCCTTGTGATATTGCTCTCCCCTGCGCGACTCAAAACGAGCTTGACGGCGACGACGCCCGCACGCTGATTAAGAACGGCGTTCTTGCGGTCTGCGAAGGCGCGAACATGCCTTCCACTCTGGAAGCGACCGAGGAGTTCCTGAAGAACAAGATCATGTACATTCCCGGCAAGGCGGCCAACGCCGGCGGCGTCGCCACCTCTGCACTGGAAATGAGCCAGAATGCGCAGCGTCTGAGCTGGACCTTCGAAGAAGTAGACCAGAAGCTGCAGGGTATCATGGTCAATATCTACCGTCAGATTTCTGAGGCCGCCGCAGCTTACGACGCGCCCGGCAATTTCGTACTCGGCGCCAATATCGCAGGCTTCCTGAAGGTTGCCAACGCGATGATGGACCAGGGTGTTGTGTAATTCAAACTAAGTTTGTAAGTTAAAAGCGAAGCCAATTGGCTTCGCTTTTTTCATTCAAATAGACTCATCTGATCGATCCGAAAAGATCTTACGGACCGATCTTTTATCACATCCCCCTCTTCCCATCCGCCGCAAAGAAAGGGAGAGGCACAAACATGAGACGGCGGTATCTTAAGAGGGTCCATCGCATAACAGTATAAGCAGCCGCCTTTACAGGTATTGTACATGCCGATGTCGAGGCTGAAAGCGCAGCCGCAGGCCGGCCGCTGATGTTTATCCCGGGCAATGGCAAGAGGATACCCCCCGATCTGTTCAAGCCGATTTTTGTCGATGCAGCTTGCATGAGAAACTCCGAACTCCTTCAAATCGATCTCTTCCGCGCAGGTGTTCAGCCGCAGGCCGTACCGTGCCGCGATGTCTGCCATCCTTTTTATCAGCTCTCTTTTTTCTTCTTCGGATATCCTTCTCAGGCTCAGGGATCGCATATTTTCTTCCGTGTCTCGGTAATAATCCAAAAAGCTCACGGTACATAGCTCGGTATAAGAGGCCAGCCGCTTCGCCAGCTGCTCAAAATAGGTACAGTGATAGGCAATGGTGTATCGCTCGCTAAGAAAGATGGGATCGTACCGCCAGAGCACCCGCGCTTTCCCGATTTTCCGAGAAAGCGCCTGAAAGGCAGGAAGGACAACGTCTTTTTTGGACGGTACATGAGGCTCAACCTCTTTTCCATAAGCATTGAGGGTAATTTGAAAGTAGTAGGGATATCCATCTATTTCATTGAGACGCTCCAGCATCGGGGCCGGGTTCTTTGTCCAGAATACCAGCCCGTCTACGACATCCGCAGAGAGCGGAACCCGGCTGACCTGATGCCGCTTCCATGGATTTCGTACCATCACGTATCCCTCTCGCATTCTCTGAAAAAACCAATCCGAATAAAAAGCCGGAATATCCGTGCGCCTGCTTACACTGATTATCATGCTATCGCCTTCCTTGTCCTTCATCATACGTGAACGGACCGATTTTGTAAAGCTTTTGCTTGTTTTAAGGCCGCATCTTCCGTAAAATATAGAAAAGGAGGAGAGTAAAATGAAAGACAAGGGTACTTTCTGCGAGAACGCCTGTTCCATTGGAATCATCGGTGGAACAGATGGTCCATCTGCGATCGCCTGTTCGACGAATGAGGCGTTGATGCATCAGGAGGAATTTCTCACCTATGCAGCTGAGCAGATTACCGCTCATCTTTGTCCCTTTTCAGACCTTCTTGTATATTTAAAGGAACGCTATCATGCGCAGCCGTATCCCCTATCCGCCCGCTTCGAGGAAATGCTAAAAGCCGATGTCATGCTCAATCACTACCGTCACCTGCTTTCCTTTCCCCCTCCCCTTCCCCCCAATCCCAGCCGCCGCGCTCTTCGGCGCTATTTTCAAGAGGACACCTCCTTTGAACAAGCCAGGGCCTATCCAGCAGAAAAACTGAGGCTTGAGATGGAGGCTTATCGGATTTCGGCCCGGCGGATTCAGGAGGTTCTTTCCTGCGGCTGCCGTCAGGACGCTGTGGTAAAGCTGGAGAGAAAGACGGAATATCTTTGCATAGAGGGTGGATGCGACGAACTGCGGCAGGATCTGATCTTGCGGCGGGGAGTATCACAGGAGGACATCCGTAATCGTTCCCCTCGGTTTCTTGGGTATGTCTATACCAAACTGGAATGCGGACTATTGGAAATCACCGGAAAAGGACAGAATAAGGAGAAGAAGGCGGGAAAATGAACAAAACACATGAGCCAATACTTGTAGAATTTCCGTTAAGAGGAGAGTGGCTTTCTCCAAATACGCCAGGGAGCAAGATCCCAAGTCACGGTACAAACAAATTAGGGACAAGATATGCCTACGATTTCATACAAGTAGACTGGAACCGAATGGGCTATCCTGCCTATCGAGTCCGTTTTCCCAGATACCTTTTATTTGGTGTTCCTTTAAACGACTATTATTGCTGGGGGCAGGAAGTCTATTCCCCTTGTGATGGGATTGTTGTAGCGGCAGAGGACGGCTATCAAGAACGGGAACGAACCAATCTTTTGTCCGATCTGGCTAATGCTTACAAAAACGCGCTTTTTTTTGAACCGGAAAAAGAGGATATACGGTGCGTCGCGGGGAATTACATCATTATAAAATATACGGAAAATGTATATGCCGCATTATGTCATCTTCAAAAAGGCTCCGTTCAAGTTTGCGTCGGACAAGAGGTAGTAAAAGGAAAAGAAATTGGAAAAGTGGGACATTCCGGCAATTCCTATTCTCCGCACTTACATTTTCAGCTTATGGACAGCCGCGATATCGCGGCTGCCAATGGACTGCCGTGCGCCTTTGAAGAAATCGAATTATATCGGAATGGAGAATGGATAACCGTAAGAAATTACATTCCAACCAAGAAGGATAGAATGCGATTTCAAAAACGTTAGAAGCAGGCATGAAAAAAAGGCCGGAAGGATAATCTTTCGGCCCTTTTTATTGCAGCTTTAGCGACAATAACCACCAGCTATGCTGGTGAGGATAGAAAACTTTAGATACAAGAAATCCTCCTTTTGCTAAAATAG
>CAJFTS010000043.1 GCA_904420015.1 uncultured Clostridia bacterium | reverse complement strand
CCGGCCCGAGAGACGAGAGGATGTGCCGGGCAGAGGGAAGGGCCCGGCAACGAACGCATCCGCGTTGCCGGACCCTTTTGTTTTATGCCAGGCTGGGAATGGGGACCTCTACCGCCACGTCGGCGTCGTAGTCCACCCCTGGAACCTGAAAGCCGAACATGCGGTAAAAATCCTCCCAATAGCCGTCAATGTCCGCCAGCTGCTCGACATTCTCGGTTAAGATGGATTCCCACAGCCTGCTCACTTCCTCCTGCACGTCCGGGCGCATCTCCCAGTCGTCCAGCCGGAGCATCCCTTCCCCGTCCAGTTCCGGAGAAGCCTTGCAGAGCTTATCGTGGAAAAGCCGGGTCATCTGCTCAATGCAGCCCTCGTGGATCCCCTTCTCCTTCATCACCTTATAAAGCAGAGAAATATAAAGGGGCACAATCGGGATGGCCGCGCTCGACTGGGTGACCAACGCCTTGTTGACCGAGATGTAGCCGGTCACGCCGGGAAATTCCTGCGTGATTTCCTGAGCGGTTTTTGCCAGATGCCGTTTTGCCATGCCGATGGAGCCGTCTAAGTACATCGGATGGGTCAGCGCCGGCCCGATGTAGGAATAGGCCACCGTGACGGCGTTCGGGGCTAGCACGTCCGCCTCCTTGAGGGTCGCAATCCAGTCCTTCCAGTCCTCTCCGCCCATCACCTTGACGGTGGCGGTGATCTCTTCCTCGCTGGCCGGCTCAATGGTTACGTCGGAGATGGCCCGGGTTTTCAGGTCGATGGTCTTGTTGGTATAGGCGTCCCCGGTGGTCTTGAGTACCGACGACCACAGCTTGCCGTCGCGGTCGGTGCGGCGGGGAGCCGCCAGGCTGTAGACCACCATGTCCACCTGGCTGAGATCCTGCCGGATGACGTCGATCACCTGCCGCTTGATTTCGGCGGAAAAGGCGTCCCCGTTGACCGACTTGGCGTAGAGGCCGTCCTGATGGGCGAACTCCTCAAAGGCGGCGGTGTTGTACCAGCCGGCGGTGGCGGTGCGGCTGCCGGATGCAGGCTTTTCGAACAGCACGCCCAGCGTGGCGGCGCCGCAGGAGTAGGCCAGCGCAATCCGGGAGGATAAGCCGTACCCGGTGGAGGCCCCCAGCACCAGCACTTTCTTCGGGCCGTCGGTCTTGGGCTGGCCTTTGACATAGTCGATCTGTTCCTTCACGTTTTCCCTGCACCCGGCCGGATGGGCGGTGGTGCAGATGAAGCCGCGTACCTTCGGTGTTACGATCATCGCAATTGTCCTTTCTCTGACCGTCATTGCGACGGGATTTCGCGGGCAGCCCGCCCGCTTCTTTCCTTAGTATACCAGAATCGGGATACGCCCGCAAATCTTTTGCGAAATTGCGGCAAGCTGGTGGGGAATCGTGTTGACTTTTTGTGATATCGATGTTAGAATTATTTTCAAAGCTGTGAAATATAACAATTCATTGTTACTTTTGTGAAGAATAACGGATGGGAGGTTGTCCATGAATACAGCGAGAATACAGGCGCTCAACGAATATATTCAGGAGCGCGGGGAAGTAAAGCTCGCAGAGCTGTTCGCCTTCTTTCCGCAGGTGTCCTCCATGACCATCCGGCGAGACCTGGAGTTTATGGAGAAGCAGGGGCTGATCCGCCGCATGCGGGGTAGCGTGCGGGCCGGGTCGGACATTTCGGTGTTCAAGGAGGCCATCTATTCCCAGCGTGCCCAGGAGAACACCGAGGCGAAGCTCTCCATCGCCAAGAAGGCACTGGAATTCATGCGCCGGGGCTGCTCGGTCTTTATCGACGCAGGCTCCACCACCATGGCGTTTGCGAGGCTTTTGCCGGAGGGGAATTACTTCATCCTGACAAATGCGCCCAACATGGCTTTGGAGCTGATTACCAAGCCCAACGCCACCGTCATGCTCACCGGGGGGACCCTTAACCACGACAACCTGACCCTGTCGGGGGCCAAGGCGGTGGATTTTGTGGGCTCCATCAATGTGGACATCGCCTTTATGGCCACCTCCGGGTATTCTCTATCCGGACAATTTACTTCCGGCAACTTTGATGAGGCGGAGCTCAAAAAGCTGGTCATTAAAAAGGCCCATACGGTGGTCATGCTGATGGACAGCTCCAAGCTCAACCGCAACATGCCCTTCACCTTTGCCGGCATGTCGGACATCGACGTGCTCATCTGCGAAGGGGAGCTTCCGGAAGAGGTCCAGGCGGAGGCGCAGCGGTGCCAGACCAAAATCGTATAAGACCATTTACCTTTTATTCTAACGTAATGGAGGAGAGCAGATGATTACAAAAGCTGTCAGACTTTATGGGAAAAACGACCTCAGGCTGGAAAGCTTTGAGCTGCCGCCCATCCGCGAGGACGAGATCCTCGCCCGCGTTGTTTCCGACTCGCTGTGCATGAGCAGCTACAAGGCCACCTCCCAGGGGGCCGACCACAAGCGGGTGCATGACGATGTGGCCGAGAACCCCATCATCATCGGCCATGAATTCTGCGGCGAAATCGTCGAGGTGGGCGAGAAGTGGAAGAATGAGTTTAAGCCCGGCCAGAAATTCTCCATCCAGCCCGCCCTCAATTACAACGGCAGCTTGGATGCGCCCGGCTACTCCTACCCCTATATCGGTGGAGACGCCACCTACATCGTCATTCCTCACGAGGTCATGGAGCTGGGATGCCTGCTGCCTTATGACGGCGAAGCCTTCTTCTATGGTTCCCTTGCCGAGCCCATGTCCTGCATCGTGGGGGGCTTCCATGCCAACTATCACACCACCGGCGGCTCCTATGTCCATGATATGGGTGTCAAAAAGGGCGGCTGCATGGCGATCTTAGCGGGCGCGGGCCCCATGGGCCTGGGCGCCATCGACTATGCGGTGCATAACGAGCTGCGTCCCCGCCTTTTGGTGGTTACCGATATTGACGATGCCCGTCTGGCGAGAGCCAAAGAGCTTTTCAGCCCCGAGCAGGCGGCTGAATGCGGCGTTGAGCTCATTTATCTCAACACCGCCGCCACGCCCGACCCGGTTGCCGCCCTCAAGGAGCTGACCGGCGGCGAAGGGTACAACGACGTCTTTGTGTTTGCCCCGGTGCGCCCGGTGGTGGAGCAGGGGGACGCCATCCTGGCCCACGACGGCTGCCTGAACTTCTTTGCCGGTCCCACCAACCCGGAATTTAAGGCCGAGTTTAACTTCTATAACGTCCATTACGCCGCCACCCATATTGTGGGCACCAGCGGCGGCAACACCGCCGATATGATCGAATCTCTCCAGATGATGGAGAAGGGGCTCATCAACCCCGCCGCCATGATTACCCACGTGGGCGGCCTCAACGCGGTCATCGAGACCACCCTCAACCTGCCCAAGATCCCCGGCGGCAAAAAGCTCATCTACACCGGCATCGAGATGCCGCTGACCGCCATCGCCGATTTTGCAAAGCTGGGCGAGACGGACCCCTTCTTCCAGGGCCTGGCGGAAATTTGCGGCCGTAACAAGGGGCTTTGGAGCGCGGAGGCGGAAAAATACCTGCTCGAACACAAGGCCCAGTAAACGAAGCTTAGAAAGAGAAATTGGAGGCGTTTCCTGATGAATAAAGAATTTGCCGTAGCCGTAGCGCCCGCGCTGCGCGTACTCCTTTCCAGCAACGATCCGGCCGACCTGGTGACCCTTTCGGAGCCGGGCCCCGCCGACCTGACGGTATCCGGCGTGGACGCCGAGGCGGTCAACACCCTGCTGGCGGCGGAAATCCCCGCCTACATCCAGAAGAACGGCGCCCCGCCCAAGAGCGTATGCGTGGAGAACGTGGCGACCTTCACGGCCAAGAAGCCGGAGGGGGCCGGCCGTCTGGCGGGCAAAATCTGCATCGTTACCGGCTCCGCCCAGGGCTTTGGCTTGGAGCTGGCCACCGCTATGGTGCGGGAAGGCGCCTATGTGGTGATCGCGGACTTAAATTATGATCTGGCCAAGAAGGTCAGCGAGGAGATGAACCGGACCGCTCCGCGGACTTTGGCCGTAAAGGTGGACGTGGGCAACGAGGAATCGGTCAAAAATATGATGGACGAGACGGTGGCGGCCTTCGGGGGCCTGGATGTATTCGTCAACAACGCCGGCGTCCTCAAGGCGGGTAGCTTGGAGGAGATGGACGCCAAATCTTTTGAATTCGTCACCAAGATTAATTACGAGGCCTATTTCATCTGCACCAAGTATGCCTCCCGCGTCATGAAGCTTCAGTACAAGTATAACAAGAATTACATGACCGATATCATCCAGATCAACTCCAAATCCGGCCTGGAAGGCAGCAATAAAAACTTTGCCTACGCGGGCGGCAAGTTCGGCGGCATCGGCCTGACTCAGAGCTTCGCGCTGGAGCTGGTGGAATACAACATCAAGGTAAACTCCATCTGCCCCGGCAATTTCCTGGACGGCCCCCTGTGGTCCGATCCCGACCGCGGCCTCTTCGTGCAGTATCTGCATGCGGGCAAGGTTCCGGGTGCGAAAACGGTGCAGGATGTAAAGGATTACTACGAGTCCAAAGTTCCCATGAAGCGGGGTTGCTACGGCGAAGACGTGGCCCGCGCCCTGTTCTACGTGGTGGAACAGAAATACGAGACCGGCCAGGCGGTGCCCGTCACCGGCGGCCAGGTCATGCTCAGCTAACTTCTTTCCTTATCCAGAGAAGGGCTCCTTCCGATTCAATCGGAAGGAGCCCTTCTTGCATGGATTCGGGTACCGCCTTCTTGCATGGATTCGGGTACCGCCTTCTTGCATGGATTCGGGTACCGCCTTCTT
>CAJFTS010000042.1 GCA_904420015.1 uncultured Clostridia bacterium | reverse complement strand
TTGGCGTATTTTTATCCTGCACAAACCCCTAAAGCCTTGATTTTATGCAGTTTTTAGCCTCTTTACTTTTCCAGCGGCTTCATTGTCGGGAAAAGCAGCACATCCCGAATGGAGTAACTGTCGGTCAGCAGCATAATCAGCCGGTCGATCCCAATACCCAAACCGCCTGTAGGCGGCATCCCGTATTCCAATGCCGTGAGGAAATCCTCGTCGAGCATCTGCGCCTCGTCGTCGCCCTTCTCCCGCAGAGCGGCCTGCCGCTCAAACCGGGCGCGCTGGTCGATGGGATCGTTGAGCTCGGAATAGGCGTTGCCGAATTCCCGGCGGACGATAAACAGCTCGAACCGCTCGGTGAGATGGGGGGCGTCCGGCTTGCGCTTGGTCAGCGGCGAAATCTCCACCGGGTAGTCGATGATAAAGGTTGGCTGCACCAGCTGCTCCTCCACCTTTTCCTCAAAGACCAGGTTGAGCACGTCGCCCCAGGCCATATCCGCCTTGACCTCTTCGATGCCCAGCTCCCTAGCCGCCCTGCGGGCCGCCTCGTCGTCCCCGCGGAAGGAGTCAAAGTCAAGCCCGGAGAACTTCTTGACCGCGTCAATCATGGTCATGCGGGCAAAGGGCGGCGTCAAGTCGATTTCCTCGCCCTGGTAGGTGATCTTGGTTGTGCCCAGCACCTCCTGCGCCGCTCCTGCGATGATGTTTTCCGCCCGCTCCATCATGCCGTGGTAGTCGGTAAAGGCCTCATAAAGCTCCACCATGGTGAATTCCGGATTATGGCGCACATCCATGCCCTCGTTGCGGAAATTGCGGCCCAGCTCGTACACCCGCTCCATCCCGCCGACGATCAGCCGCTTGAGATAAAGCTCCGGCGCGATGCGCAGATACATATCGATATCCAGGGTATTGTGGTGGGTGATGAAGGGCCGGGCGGTGGCGCCGCCGGCGATTACGTTGAGAATCGGGGTTTCCACCTCCACAAAGCCCTGGGAATCCAGGTACCGGCGGATGGAGGAAATGATCCGGCTGCGCTTCAAAAAGGTATCCTTCACTTCCGGGTTGACGATCAGATCCAGATACCGCTGCCGGTACCGGGTATCGGTGTCTTTCAGGCCGTGAAACTTCTCCGGCAGGGGCAGCAGCGATTTGGACAGAAGCCGGATGGACTTTGCATGCACCGAGATTTCCCCCCGGCGGGTGCGGAAGATAAAGCCCTTGACCTCGATGAGGTCGCCTAAATCCCATTTCTTAAACTCTGCAAAGGGCTCTTCCCCGATGTCGTTCATCCGTACATACACCTGGATGCGACCGGTGGCGTCGTGCAGGTCGATGAAATTCGCCTTGCCCATATCCCGGCGGGTCATCATCCGCCCGGCAATGGCGCAGTCGGTGTTTTCCAGCTCCTCAAACCGCGCGGCGATATCTGCCGCATGGATGGTCTGCTCGGCGGTGGTGATGACAAAGGGGTCTTTCCCCTGGGCCTGCAGCTCGCTGAGCTTGTCCCGCCGGATCTGCAGCAGTTCGCGCAAGGATTGCGTTTCCTGCTCCGGCGCCGTGTTGACGTCCTTTGTTTCGCTCATGTCTTTATCCCCCCAAGGCGGTGCCGGCAAACAGCCGGACGCCCAAAATTATACTTCATAAAAAATGCGGGCGAAAGGAGTGGAACCTGCCGCTCCCTGCCCGCGCTGTCCGTTCTTCGCAAAAGGCGTGTTCCTTTGTCCCGTGCCGAATATCCTTTTGTGCCGGTTATTTCGCGATGTCCAAAATCTCAAAGGTAACCACGCCGTCGGGAACCTCCACGTCCACCACGTCCCCCACCTTGTGGCCCAGCAGCGCTTTGCCCACCGGGGACTCGTCGGAAATGCGGCCGTTCATCGGGTCGGATTCGGTGGAGCCTACAATCTGATAGCTGACCTCTTCGTTAAACTCCCGGTCGAACACCTTGATCTTGGAGCCTACGTGGATCATTTCAGTGGTCAGGTCGTCCTCATCGAGGATCTTTACGTTGCGCAGGGTGGCCTCCAGCTCCGCGATGCGGGCTTCCACGATGGCCTGCTCATTTTTTGCCTCGTCGTATTCGCTGTTCTCCGACAGGTCGCCGAAGGAACGGGCCACTTCAATTTTATCCGCGATCTCCTTGCGTTTATTTCCCTTGAGCTCCTCCAGCTCATTTTCCAGCTTTCTCAAACCTTCATCGGTCAAAAGTACCTGTTTTGCCATTGCCATTGCTGTAAACCCTCCAAAAACGTCTTTTTACAATGTATGATGATAGCCTCCGCCTTAAAAAGGCGGAGGCATTCCGGTTTCTTATTGATTTAACCCCGCATATTAGAATAATTATAGTCAAATCGCATTCCTCTGTCAACGGGGTAACTACAAAATTTACAGGGGATACACCGGCTTTCTCCCGCTGTTCCTACGCCCGCCTTTCCGCCGGCGCCGCATCCCCCTCCCGGATGCAGGAGGCGATCCATTCGCCCACCTGCTGGGCGGGCATTCTTCTTCCATCCGATAGACGGCAGTCTCCGGCATAATAGCCGGTGGGGCATTGCCTGGTGGCAAAGAGGGCCGCGGCAAACTGCTCGGCGTCCACAAAGGGCGGGCAGGCGGCGGCGCAGTCCTCCCGCAGCCTTGCCACACAGCCGGTGACGCTCAGGCCGGGCGGCGTGGGACGGCGGGCCGCCGGGGAAAAGAGGACCTGCCCTTCCCCCTCATACCCTTGGGGCAGCCCGTCGGGCGCAACCACCACTGCGCAGTCTTTGGCGGCCGCTTCCTCGTCGGTGATGAGCAGGGCCGCGCCGTATTCTGTCATCGCTTCCTTCTGAGCCTCCTGGAGTCCTTCCGGGTTCTCGGTAATCACCTTGACGGCAGCGGCGTAGGGGAGGATGCGCACTGCAAGAGACCCTAGCCGCCCGTCCAAATCGAAAAGGGCCACCGACAGCCTTTGGGGCGGGACCCGGCAGGCTTCTACGGCGGCCACCGCCGCCTCCTGCAACAGGTGGCGCTGCAGCCCTTTTTGAGAGACCATCGGCAGTTCGACCCCTTTTGGCGGCTCCACCCCTTTGGGAAGAAGAATCCCCGCCGGCGCCCACCGGGCCAGTTCCTGAATTTCCCCCCAGGGAACCGGACGGTTGTCCCGCCGCTCCCATTTCACCTCCCAGTACCGAACCGGGCCGGACTTGACAATTTCGGCGCCCACCGGGTTGCGCTTGATCCACCCGGTCAGTTTTTCCCAAAAGCCCTGCGATATGTGCTCTTGCAGATTGAGTACGGAAAACATCATCTTCACCTCGTCCATGTTATCAAAAGCAGGAGGAAGATTAAAACCGTATCAGACGGATGGATACGGTTTGTGTGATTCCCCTCGTGCACCATACCCAATCTTATGCGTTTTATTTGCGAAATTTGCAAAAAGACCGATCCCTCTTGAAAATTTTACATTTGCCTTGCAGATAAGAGCTCTTTTCCGTAGTCCTTATTCAAAAGCGGATGGAAAGCGATTGCAGCCCTTGGACTATATCAAAGGGAGGGACTGTCCGTTTCCGCCTCTTTCCTGCAAACTTCGATTGCGCTCCCGGCTGCGGCTGTGCGCGCAACCCGCAGGCAGGCATCCCTCCGGATCATGAGGAGGCCGGCTGCTATTGTGCGGGATTGTGGGATCCGGCAAAAGAGAGGACGGCGATACCGCCCGTCTTTTTTTAACCTGTCTTTGTATAATCGCCGCCGGGACGGAAGAATACTAGAAATAGGAACTTCACAGTCGGGAGGCGGTTTCATGTCCAAGCTGCACAAGCGGGTGGTGACCTTGTATGCGGTCACCGCCGTCTTTTTTATGATGGTCCTGCTGCGGGTGTTCACCGTATCCTCCGGCACCCAGTTTGCCGAGGCGGCCCAGCAGAATTCCACCCTGTCCCTGCAAATCCCGGAGAGCCGGGGGATCTTCTACGACTGCAACGGCGAGCCCCTCGTCGGCGGACAGGACGGATATCTGGCCGCCGTCAGCCCGGAGCCGGAGGCGGCCACCGCTTTGGCGGATGTGCTCGGTCCCCAGGAGATGGACAACGTACTGGATCGGATGGGGGAAGGCAAGCCCTTTCTGCTGAAAATCCCCACCTCGGTATCCGCGCCGGGGCTGGTTCTTTTTCCTTCCTACAGCCGGTATGAGGACGGCCAGACGGTCAATCATCTGCTGGGCTATACCGACAACACTCGGCAGCAGGGCCTGAGCGGCCTGGAAAAGGCCTATGACAGCTTCCTGACCGGCGCGCTGCCGGGCGGGAAGATCGTCTATTCCGTCAATGCTCTCGGACGGCCTCTGTCCGGTATCTCCCCCCAGGTGGAGAACACCCGGACGGAGCTGAAGAAGGGAATCAAGCTGACGTTGGACAAAGATATCCAAAGTATAGCGCAAAAAGCGGCGGACGAGTACATCCCCAGCGGCGCGGTGGTGGTTTTGGAGGTACCGACCGGAAAAATCCGGGCCAGCGTCAGTACGCCCTCCTTTACCATGGACACCCTGGCCGACGCCATGAATTCGCAGGACGCGCCTTTGGTCAACCGGGCGCTGCAAAACTACAACGTGGGTTCCTCCTTTAAGCTGGTGACGGCGGCGGCCGCATTGGAGGCGGGCTACACCATCGAGTGGGAGCACGAATGCACCGGCAGCGTAGATGTAGCCGGGGTGGTATTCCACTGCTACAACAACAATACCCACGGCAACCTGACCATGGAGGGGGCGCTTGCCAAATCCTGCAACACCTATTTTATCTCGCTGGCCAGGGAGATCGGCTATGAACCGATCCTTTCCATGGCCAAGCGGCTGGGCTTCGGCTCCTCGCTGCAGCTGTGCAGCGGCATTTCCACCCCCCAAGGGGTTCTGCCGACGGAAAATGTTCTCGCTTCCCCGGCGGCGGTGGCCAACTTCGCCTTCGGCCAGGGGGATCTCCTGGCGACCCCGATGCAGATGGCCTCTCTCGTCAACTGCATCGCCTCCGACGGGATTTTGACCACCCCCTCTTTGGTGGAATGCTTCATCGAAGAGGACGGAGAGGAAACCCAGGTGGCCCAGGTGGACGGGCTCCAAGCCGTCAGCCCGGACATCGCCCGTACCCTGCAAAAGATGATGGCGGCTCCCCTCTCCTACGGTACCGCCACCACCGCCATGCCGGACAGCGGCGGGGCGGGCGGCAAGACCGCCACCGCCCAGACCGGTATCTTCAACGAGGAAGGGGAGCCGGTCAACCAGTCCTGGTTTGTCGGATATTTCCCTTATGAAAACCCGCAGTACGCGGTGGCGATCCTGGCGGAGGACACCATCCAGGGCAGCAAGACCACCAATCCCGCCTTTAAGTATATTGCCGACCACGTGCCGGTGGAGTAAAGCGGCGCCCAAAAAGGCCGTGTAAGCAAGACTCTTGCTTACACGGCCTTTTTTTACTTGATTCTTATCTATTTCTCAAAACAGATTTTGTGGTTTTCAAGACCTCCGCTAGGCCTTTCATCTCATCCGGCGTACAATCCGAAAGCAATTTTTCTATCATCTTAACCGAAATATGGGAGCTTTTCTTCAAACTGTCATACGCTAGCTCGTCCAGTGTCACGTCAAGCGCGTTTGCAATATTCACCATTGTCGGCAAGCTTAATTTTGTAGCGGCACGCTCAATATGCGATATATTTGATGGTTCAATACCGGATTCTTCCGCAAGCTTCGCTTGCGTCCAGCCGCGCGCAGTACGAGCTTCTCTGATTCGACGACCGATTCCGATATAATCAATTCCCATCTTCTCACCTCGTTCAAGCTTGTAAAATGATTGTATGTCCGAATCGGATATGATAAAATAACGTGAATATCTTAAAAGGATATTTGCGTTATTTTATTATGCTTTGAGGCGAAATATTTATGAAATGCACTTTTTTCGGCCACAGAACTGTGCCGCAAGAGGTCGAGCCACGATTACGAAAAGCCATCGTCAATCTAATCGAGCATCACAACGCGGATACGTTTTATGTTGGAAATCAGGGCGGTTTTGATCATATGGTGCAAAAGGTCCTAAAGGAAGCAAAAGAAATGTATCCGCACATCGCTTATTATAAAGTATTGGCGTATATGCCCGGTGTTCGCGATGTATTGGATACCACCGATTATTCGGACACAGTATATCCGGAGGGTTTGGAAAATGCACCGAGGAAATTTGCAATTTCCAAAAGAAACCGTTGGTTAATTGAGCATTGCGACACCGTAATCGCTTATGTCAAATACTCCACAGGCGGCGCTGCTCAATTTAAAGAGCTTGCAGAGAAAAAACAGAAGTGGATAATAAACATTGCAATCGAAAGAGAAGCACATCACGGCCACCACTTCCAGTGGTAACCATACCAAAGCCCTGGAAGGGCAAATTGCAGACTTTTCATGTTTCCGTTCTCTTATTCAAACATGCCTTGACAAGGGAAAAAGCGGGGGATATAATAAAAAAGAATCGGAAAATCCATAGCGAAACGTTGGCATTGACGGGAAGAAGCAGCCGCCGCGCAGCAGAGAGAAAGCCGTTTTGCTGAAAGGCTTTTGGCGTTTATGGCGTCTGTCCGGCCGCCCCCGAGCCGCCGCGGTGAGGAGCCGCGCGTGTTTTCCGGCGTTAACGGGAATAAAAGCGGCGTCTCCGGCAGGGGGCGCAATTTGGGTGGTACCACGGAATCGCTTCCGTCCCGAGGGGGAACGGAAGCGTTTTATTTTTTACTAGGATGTGACTTTGACCATGCAGTGGACAGGACTCAACGAACTTCGCGAAAAATACCTTTCCTTTTTTGAGAGCAAGGGGCACCTGCGTCTGAAAAGCTTCCCGCTGATCCCGCAGAACGACAAAAGCCTTCTTCTCATCAACTCCGGTATGGCGCCGATGAAAAAATACTTCACCGGTGAAATCACCCCGCCTAGAAAACGGGTGACCACCTGCCAAAAATGCATCCGCACGCCGGATATCGAGCGGGTGGGCAAGACCGCCCGGCACGGCACCTATTTCGAGATGCTGGGCAATTTCTCCTTCGGCGATTATTTTAAGCACGAGGCCACCGCCTGGGCGTGGGAGTTCTGCACCAAGGTGCTGAAATTGCCGGTAGACCGGGTATGGGTCAGCATCTATGAAAACGACGACGAGGCCTTCGACATCTGGACCAAAGAGGTGGGGGTCTCCCCCGACCGGATCGTGCGTCTGGGCAAGGAGGACAACTTCTGGGAGCACGGCACCGGCCCCTGCGGCCCCTGCTCGGAGCTCTACTTCGACCGGGGGGAGGAATACGGCTGCGGTTCCCCTACCTGCGGGGTCGGGTGCGACTGCGACCGGTATGTGGAATTCTGGAACCTGGTGTTCACCCAGTTTGATTCCGACGGCAAGGGCAACTATACCCCTCTCGATCACCCGAACATCGACACCGGCATGGGCCTGGAACGCCTGGCCTGCATCATGCAGGGGGTACGCAACCTGTTCGAAGTGGACACGGTGCAAAACATCATGAAGCACGTCAGCCGGATTGCCGGGGTCCACTACGGCGACGGCGAAAAGACCGACGTATCCCTGCGGGTCATCACCGACCACATCCGCTCCACCGTGTTCATGATCGGGGACGGGGTGATGCCCTCCAACGAGGGGCGGGGCTATGTGCTGCGCCGGCTTTTGCGCCGGGCGGCCCGGCATGGACGGCTTCTGGGCATCCACGAGCCGTTCCTCTCCGAGGTGGCGGACACGGTGATTCTCGAAAACCGGGACGCCTATCCCGAGCTTTCGGAAAAGAGCGTGCTGATTAAAAAGCTGATTTTGGTGGAAGAGACCTCCTTCGGCAAGACCATCGACCAGGGCCTTGCCATGCTGGATACGGCGGTGGAAAACCTCTCCGGGGATACCCTTTCCGGCGAGGACGCTTTCAAGCTCTATGACACCTACGGCTTCCCGCTGGATCTGACCATGGATATCTTGGAGGAAAAAGGCATCCGGGTGGATGAGGAGACCTTTCACCACCTGATGAAGGAACAGCGGGAACGGGCCCGTGCCTCCCGAAAGGCCGCTACGGCGGAGGCTTGGGCGGGAACCAAATCGGTGCTGGCCGACTACCCGGCCACCGTTTTTACCGGCTATGGGGAAACCGAGACGGCGGGGAAGGTTCTGGCCATTGTCCGGGAAGGGGAGCTTTCCGAGGCGGTAAGCGAGGGGGAAGCCCTGGTGGTTCTGGACAAAACCAGCTTCTATGCCGAAAGCGGCGGCCAGGTCAGCGACAGCGGCGTGCTCACCCTGGACGGCATGGCCTTCCGGGTGTTCGGCTGCTTTAAGACGGCCACCGGCGTATTCGTCCACCGGGGCGCCGTCGAAAACGGCGTGCTCAGCGTGGGGGATACGGTGACGGCGGCGGTGGACAAGGAGCGGCGGTTTGCCATCATGCGCAACCACACCGGCGCCCATCTCTTACAGGCGGCCCTGCGCAAGGTGCTGGGCGGCCATGTGGAGCAGGCGGGCCAGATGGTGACCGAAAAGACGGTCCGGTTCGACTTTACCCATTTTTCCAGCCTGACGCCGGAGGAGCTTAGGGATGTGGAGCAGCTGGTCAATGCGGTTATTTTGTCGGCCGTGCCGGTGGAAACGAGGGAAATGCCCATTGCCGAGGCAAAGGCCATGGGGGCCATGGCGTTGTTTGGAGAGAAATACGGCGACGTGGTCCGGGTGGTAAAGGCCGGGGACTTCTCCATCGAGCTGTGCGGCGGCACCCATGTGGACAACACGGCCAAGCTGGGCCTTTTCAAGATCCTTTCGGAAGCGTCGGTAGCCTCCGGCGTGCGCCGCATTGAGGCGGTGACCGGAACCGGCGTGCTTACCTATATGAACCATCTAAACAGCCTTTTGTCGCATACGGCTTCGGCCCTGAAGGTGCCGAATGTGGAGGACCTGCCCCAGAAGGCGGCCCAGGCGGCGGCCGAGGGCAAGGCCAAGGATAAGGAAATCGCGGCCTTAAACAGCCGGATCGCCCAGATGCGCATCGATGGACTCTTCGCCGGAGCGGAAGTCATTGAGGACATCCGTATTGTTTCGGCCCTGCTGTCCGGCACCGGCCCCGATGCTCTTCGCACCATCTGCGAACAGGTCAAGGACATGCGGGACGATACCATAATCGTCGTGGCCGGTACCCTGGGCGACAAGGCGACCATCGCGGCCTCCTGCGGCAAGCAGGCGGTGAAAAAGGGCGCCCATGCAGGCAATCTGGTGCGGGCGGTGGCTAAAATCGCCGGCGGCTCGGGCGGCGGCCGGCCGGATTCGGCCATGGCGGGCGCGAAGGACCTAACCAAGCTTGACGAGGCGCTGGAAGCGGTGAGCTCCATCGTCAACGAGATGATCAACAAATAAATCCGAGGAGGAAGCGAGTATGGATTGCCTATTTTGCAACATCGTTGCGGGAAAAATCCCGTCCACCAAGGTGTACGAGGACGAGCTGGTGTACGCATTCAAGGATATCAATCCCCAGGCACCGGTGCATGTGCTGGTGATCCCGAAGGAACATATCGCCTCGGCGGCGGCGATCACGGAGGAAAACTCCGCGGTGGTGGCGCATGTGTTTGAGGTGGTGCCGAAAATTGCAAAGGAGCTGGGGCTGGAAAACGGGTTTCGGGTGGTCACCAATTCCGGCGACGACGGGGCGCAGACGGTCAAGCACCTGCATTTTCACATCTTGGGCGGCCGTCCGCTGCAAGGGCAGATGGGCTGATCCCCCATCCGATCGCAAAGGGGAACAAGAAATGGAAAGCTATACCATGCAGATCTGCGGGCTGACCCGCACCTTAAAGCGCTGCCCGCTCAATGAGAAAATCGACATCGCGGCCTTTATCCTGTTCGGGGATGTGGAGCTGACGGTAAAGGCGGCGGAGGAGCTGCTGAAAAAATGCCCGGACTTCGACGTGATCCTGACCGCCGAGGCCAAGGGAATTCCGCTGGCCTATGAAATGAGCCGGCAGAGCGGGAAGCGGTACTATGTGGCGAGAAAGGCCACAAAGCTCTATATGCGCGACCCCATTGCGGTTGCGGTGAAATCCATCACCACCGCGCGGGTGCAGACGCTCTACCTAGACCGGGACGAGGCGGACTTCCTGCGCGGGAAACGGGTGCTGATCGTCGACGACGTGATCTCCACCGGCGAATCCTTAAACGCCATCGAAGCGCTGGTAAATCAAGCCGGCGGGCAGGTGGCGGGGCGGGCCACCGTTTTGGCGGAAGGAGACGCGGCGAACCGGGACGATATTCTCTTTTTAGAGCCCTTGCCTCTCTTTTTCAAGTAGGAAAAGGGATCAGTAAAGATAGGCGGTGACGAAATGCGACGGACTCTGGCGGTAGTGGGTTTTACCTGGCTGCTGACGCTGGTGGCCGCCGCATTTCTCGGTTTTACCGCAGCGTTTGTTTTCCTTCTCACAGCTGCGGCCGGAACGCTCGTCTCCTTCCTGGTCCCGGGTTTGCGCAAGGGCCGGACCGTTCCGGCGGCCCTGCTTTCCTGCACGCTGGCGCTCACCTCCTTTTGCCTGACCGAGCAGTTTTCCTATCTTCCCATTGCCGGCCTCAGCGGGCAGAGCGCCTTTGTCACCGGATACATCGCCGATCTGCCGGAATACACCGGCAGCCGGTATCGGTACACGTTTCAGATCACTTCGGTGGATCTTCCCGGCGCGCCGCAGGAATGCAAGGTCACCTTTACAAACGATTTTCCACTCAATGCCGAGCCCTTCGATGAGCTGGCCGGGGAAGTCACTTTCTCAAAGCCCTATGCGCCCACCCTCCTCAACTGGAAAACCAAAGGCGTCTATTTGACGGTGCGCAGCGAGGATGGGTTTACCTTTTCTTCGCCTGCAAGCAAGCCCTTTTATTCCCATGTGGTTTCCCTGCGGGCGGCCATGCTTGAGCAAAACCGGAGGATGCTTTCCTCCGACGCGGCGGAGCTGATTAACGGCGTGCTGCTCGGGGCGGACGACTTTATCTCCCCGGCTGTGAAGCAGGATTTCCGGGACAGCGGCATCAGCCATCTGCTGGCGGTGTCCGGCACCCATATCGTAATCTTGACCGGGTTTGTCATGCTGCTGCTTCGGCGGGTCAAGGGAAAGACATGGATCAAGAATCTGACGGCCGCCGGCTTTGTCCTCTTCTTTATGGCGCTGACCGGCTTCACCCCGTCGGTGGTGCGGGCGGGGATTATGATGCTGGTGGTGCTGATGGGAGGCATCCTCCATCGCAAAAGCGATCCGCTCAATTCACTGGGGCTGGCGGCGCTGGTTTTGACGGTTTTCCATCCTTATGCGGCGGCAAGCATCGGGCTTTTGATGTCCTTTTCCGCCACCTTGGGCATCATCCTTCTGGCAAGCCGGATGGACAAGGCCATGTCCGCCCGGATTCCGGACGTCCGGGTGGTGGGCGGCCTTCTTTGCCGGACAAGCGGCGTTGTGGCCCAATCCCTGGCCGCGACCCTCTTTAATCTTCCCATTCTGATTTTGGTCTTTGGACAGCTTTCCCTGGTTGCGCCGCTGACCAATGTGCTGGTGATGACCCCGGCCTCGGGGATGCTGCTGTGCGGATCCCTTGGATCGCTTTTGTCGCTGTTGGGCCCCGTCTCCTTTCTCGGGTATCCCTTCTCCCTTGCCGCAGGGCTCCTGGCCCGGTATCTGCAAGGCGCGGCCCGCTTTTGCGCCTCCCTTCCCTTTTCGACGGTGAGTACGGCGCAGGAGTATTTTCTCCTCTGGCTGTGCGGGACGCTGGTATTGGTCGCGGCGGCCCTTCTTCTGCGCAGGGACGGCGCCTTGCTGCGTACCACCGCGCTGCTTTCCGCCATCGTGCTCTTCTGCGGGGTGCTGTCGGGACAGCTTCTCAACCGGGGCGTCCTCTCCATCGCGGTCATCGGCTCGGAGGGCGGGTCGTCGGTGGTGCTGACAAAGGACGGCCGGGCCGCGGTGATCGGCTGCGGCGGCGCGTGGGACATTGGATGGGAAACCAGCGAATATTTGAAGGACTGCGGCGTGAAAAGCATCGATCTGCTTATTCTGCCGAAGCTCGACGAGGAATACGCGTCGGGCGCCGGGGAGCTTCTGGAGGATTACGAGGTGACGCTGGCCCTCCTCCCGCAAGAGGGGGAAGAGGCCGACGGGCTGGCAAAGGCCTTTGGGGAGGAGACCATCCGCCAGCCTTATGCCAGCGCCGACATCCGCCTTTGGGACGGGGTGGATTTACAGACGGTCTGCCAAGGGGAGGAAAGCCTGATTCTCATCCGCTGCGGTTCCACCAACACCCTGTTCGCCACCGAAGGGGCGGATGCTGCCGCCTGCCCGGAGCCTGTGCTGCAGGCGTGCCTGTTTCACGGGGCTCTGCCGGCAAGCTTTCATCGGCTGGAAAGCGAGCTTTTGGTGATGACGGGGGATACCAAGACGACGGCGCCCGCCCTCATCCGGATGGAGGGTCTTGAGAAAACGGCCTTCGGCGCACCCAACGACACCTTTGTGCTCTCCACCCGCGGAAACGCGGATGTGATGGTGCAAAAAACCCGCTAGAGGAAGAAAGGAGACCGTATGCCGGGTATCAACGAACTGGAGCTGAAAAATCAAATCAAAGCCGGGGACCTCAAACGGGTCTATCTTCTTTACGGCGCGGAGGATTATCTGAAAAAGCACTACTGCAAACAGCTGGCCGATAAGACGGTGCGCGGCAAAATGGAGGAATTCAACCTCATGCAGTTTGAGTGGAGGGAATCGTCGGTGGACGAAATCGCCGACGCGGTGGAGATGCTGCCCATGATGGCGGAGAAACGCTGCGTCATTGTGCGGGATTTTGATGCGGAAGGGATCGGCGCCTCGGAATCGGCCAAGATGACCCAGCTTCTCAAGGACCCGCCGGAAACCTGCGTGCTGATTTTCCGGCTGGATACGGTACAGGTCAACCTCAAACGCTCCTCCAAGTGGAAAACCTTTGTCAAGAAGGTGGATGCGGTTGGCTGCTCGGTGGAGCTGGGAAGGCGGGACGCCTCTTCCCTGGGCAAAACCCTCTGCGCGGCGGCCGCCAAGCTGGGCTGTACCCTCAGCCCTCACAATGCAAGCTACCTGGTAACCCTATGCGGCAGCGATATGCAGACCCTGTTTCATGAGCTTCATAAGGTCTGTGCCTTCGCGGGAGGCGGGGAGATTACCAAGGAGCAGATCAAGGCGGTTGCCACCCCTACTTTGGATGCAGGCGCCTTCGACCTGGTGCGGGCCATCACCCGCAAGGAAGGGGACAAGGCGTTTGCTTTGCTGGACACCCTGTTTGCCAACCGGGAGGAGCCGGTGATGCTGCTGGCGGCCCTGTGTTCCACCTATGCGGATCTTTACCGGGCCAAGGTGGCGGCCATGGGCGGGGAAGCGGCGGAAGCGCTCAAGGGATGCTTCGATTACCGGGGAAAGGAATTCCGCCTGCGAAACGCCGTCAGAGACAGCGCCTCCCTGGACCTTGCCCGGCTGCGGGCAGCCTTGGAGCTGCTGGCGAAGGCCGACCGGATGCTCAAAGGCTCCCGCACCGACCGGCGGGTGATTCTCGAGCAGACGGTGGCGGGGCTTTTGGCGGTATAGGGAGAAAAGGGGGATTTCCGTGATAAAGATAAAGGAAGCGGTCATTGTGGAGGGAAGGTACGACAAGATCAAGCTTTCCTCCCTCATCGACGGGCTGATTCTGGAAACGGACGGCTTTGCTATCTTCAGCAACAAAGAACGGCTGAAGCTCTTCCGCCGCCTGGCCGAGACCCGGGGGCTTCTTATCCTCACCGACTCGGACGGGGCGGGCTTTGTCATCCGCCGGTATTTGGGCGGCGCCATCCCCAAGCAATACGTCAAGCATGCCTATATCCCCGACCTGTTCGGCAAGGAAAGCCGCAAGGCGCAGCCCTCGAAGGAAGGAAAGCTGGGGGTGGAGGGGGTTCCCAAGCAGGTCATCCTGGAAGCGCTGATCCGGGCGGGCGTCACCTTGGAGGAGGGCAGCTCGGCCCCGGAAGGGCCGTCGAAGCCGATTACGGCGGCCGATCTGTACGAGGACGGGATTACCGGACGGACGGATAGCAAACGCCGCAGGGGACGCCTGCTCAAAGCCCTGGACCTGCCCGAGCATCTGTCCACCGGGGCGCTGCTGGAGGTGCTCAACACCTTTTACCGCAAGGAGGAATACCAAGCGGCGGTGGAGCGGCTTTATAAAGAAGAAAGAAGCATCTGAATCATTTTCGTGATTCAGATGCTTCTTTCTTCTTTGCTTCTGGGATAGGGCTTCTCCTCATCGGTCAGCCCGTTCAAGTAGTCCATGCTGGTACCAAAGAGCTTGGCCAGCTCCCTGCAATGCCAGAGGGTTGGTTCTTTTACACCACGCTCAATTTTGGAATAATCACTTTGATCGATCCCCGTTTTCATGGAAACTTGTATTTGCGTCAGACGTTTTCTTTTCCGTAATTCTTTATAGCGGCTCAAAATATCTCCCCCACCGCTATTATGGCGTGTTACCCTATTTATAGTCAGGGAATATAACCCTATAATAAAAGATGAGGTAAAAATTATAATCATTTCGACATTATTTCCCGCATTCAAACCGCCTTAGGAATCAGAATTACCCAGCCGAGCGGGCGAGGTAAAAAACAGGTTGCTTCAAAAGCTTCTCCGTTGCCTCATGAGCGACGAATATGGTATCTGCCTTTAACAGAGCAGTATGCCTCCGCTATGGGACTCTCCTCCCTGCGTGTGCTCAGCCTGCACCACTTTGGGGAAGGATAGGTGGGATGAGGAATGGCCGGGCAAGGCTTTTGTCCGCATCACGCAGCATTCCCCATTTCGGCAGTATAATACAAAAAGCGGGACAGGAGATGCTCTCCTGTCCCGCTTTTACATGTCTTATTAAGCCAAGGACACAATTTTAATTTCAAATGCCGGAAGCTGGGCCTTCACCACATCCCCGGAAAGCGTTTTCACCGCGCAATCCTGGGGTTCCTCGGCGTTGTTGATGATGACCAGGTTCTTGGTATCCGGGTAATAGGCGCACTCGGTATACAGATTGTCGCATACGAAGGCGTCCGCCGCGTCCTCCTTGCCGGCCGCCCAGCAGACGGCCCGCATAAGCAGGCGGGCGCTCTCCAGGCTGTACCGAAAGCCCGCCATGTATACGCCCCGGCCCTTGCCGAACTGGTTGGCGGTCAACGCCGGCGCGCCTTCCTTCTCTAAGAGCACCTGTACCCGGTCGTTTAAGAGGTACACCCCGCCCTTACCGAGGATGGCGCCGCTGGCGGTGGTATCCGCCGTGATGAAATGATGCGCGTTTACGTCGTATTGGTACCGGCCGTGGCAGATGCGGGTACCCAGGTCAATGTCCACCCCCAGGATGTCCGCCACCTGGATGAACTGGGTGCTGAAATCCTGTGCCGCAGGCTCGTTGACGCCGATAAAGCCGCCGCCATTTGCGACAAAGCGGTTGATCTTTTCCACCAGCTCGGCGTTTTTCCAAGCCTCTCCGCCGCTCCAGGCGGTATTCAGCCGCCCGGCGTTGATAAGCACGTCCACCCCTGCGGGCACGCCGTTTTCCCGCACCTCGTCGAAGCTCAAAAACTCCACGTCAATGGGCAGGCCGGAAAGGGCCTCAATAACGTTAATCAGATCCAGCTCCGGATGCTCATGATAGTGGCCCGAACAGCTCCAGGAGCGCAGCTTGCCCCAGGAGGTGAGCACCGCCGCCTTTACCGGCAGGCAGTAGGGCTTGCCGCCCTTGTGGAAGGATTTGAGCAGGCGGAATTCGTCCGCCACCTGCGCGATATAATCCTGGAAATCCGGGAACTTCTGGGTCAAAGACAGATAGCCGCCCAGGCCGATGCGGTCGATGGGCGCGCGCAGAATCGCACGGCGGACGTTGCCCCAGTACCGCTTCGCGTCCAAGGTGGGGTTGCCGCCTTCCATAAAGGTGGGCGCTCCGCCCAGGCCGGTGGGGAAGAGATAGGGATGCAGCCGGAGCTCGTGTACCTGCACGTCCTTGACGCCGGCGCAGAGACGGGACTCAAAACCGTTGAATACGCACTTAATCAAGCCGTCAAAGCCGAATTCCTTGAACCGTTCGCCGTAGGGCTCCACCCCCACCCAGCTGTCGTCATAAAAGACATACGCCTTCTTGCCGTAGCGATGGACGATGTCGACACACTTCTTTCCGAACTCCACCACAAACTGGTTGACGAAATCCATCCACTCCCGATACTTTTTGCTCGGTGCATTGTGGGTGGCGTTGTGCAGATCCCGGTTGATGAAATCCTCCGAGGTCATTTTATAGCCCTTGGCTTTTTCAAACTCCCGCAGAGCGATGGGGTTGACGGTGAAGTCATAGGAGCCCCAATCGGTAAAATCATCCCGGCGCTTTGCGTGATTGGTCCAAATCCAGGTGAAGTTGTAAAACATAGAGGTAAAGCGAACCACATTGGTCATGGGATGATCCACGCACCACTGCTCAAGCCACTTGAGGATTTGCGCCTGGGTTTCGGGATGGCGGGGCTCCACCGCCATGAGATGCTCCTTGTCGCCCCAGTCGTTGGTGATGTGATTGTACATGGAAATTTCCTCCCACAGACGGATGGCGAGGAAATTGACCGTATACTTGTGGTAAGGGACACAGCCGCGCACCGTCACCGTGCCGGCCTGCTCGTCGTAGTCCCAGCTGCCGGCAGGGACCTCCGCGCCGGCGGTGCGGTCGAACACTTGCCAAAACTCCTTGGGATCGTCCTTCCAGTTGACGGCGAACTGCTCGGTGAAATAGCCCTGGATCGGCCGGATGGTCACGGTATCCGTTTCGGCGTAGACCGGCTCGCTCATCAGGAAATTCTGCTGGAGCTTGTCCATATTCTGCTTGGCCCACTGGTTGTCCGACCGGATCAGGCAGATGGTGGAATAGATATCGTACCCTGCATTGATGATCTCGTCGGAAAGCTGGGTGCCGTCGCTATCACGGATGACGTCGGCGCCCCACTTTTTCGCCATCTGAAGGGTCAGCTCCTCATAGCCCGCTTCACCCGGCAGCGTAAAGCCGCCCTGCTTTAACGTGTTTTCCATACCCATAGCGCACCGTTCCTCCCAATGGTAATAAATCTCGGTTTACTCGGCCTCGTTGAGGCTGAACATAGATTCCAAACGTTCCCGCAGCTCGGGATTGTTTTCGGAAAGCTGGTTGATTCCCGCTTCGGTTGGGGTGTTGCTGCGCACCCGTTCAAACAGCTGGGCCGACGTGCGGTACATCTCCTGCCCGTGCTCCTTGGTATCCTCCGGGAGCTTGCGTATAAGGAAGCATAGATCCTCCGGCAGGTCCACGTCTCCAAGCAGGTCGCCGAAAGCGCTTCCCTTGATCTGCCAGCGATAGCTTCCTTCCTCCTCATTATATGGGGTAATGCCTTCAATTTCGTCAAACATAATGGAGACCGGCTCCGGCGGGTCGCTTTCGAGCACCTTTTTCAGCTGGGAATCCTCATAAGCGAACAGGAAACTTTCCACCATCATAGAGGTTGCCGAAAAGCGGGCCACTGAAGCCTGCTGCATGCTGGGATTGGTGGATTCCAGCGCATAGTCGTCGATCTGTACGACGACCTTTCCATCTCCGTTGATATCCTCGGCATAGGCGGTCAGCGCGTTTCGCAGGGTGTTCGTCTGATCGCCGGTCAGTCCCTTAGCGGTAACAAAGCCCACATAATAATCAGGCTTTTCCTGGTTGACGAAGTAGACCACCAAGCTGGCGACAATGGCAATCAACACCGCCACGACGACGATCTTCGGCCCGTAATAATACCAGTAGTCGTGAAACCACCGGCCGATCCGCTGGCCGCGGGTCAGGTTTTCCGGCTGAACTATTTCTTCGGGTTCGGGGGGCTGCGGTCCTGGAATTGGTCTGGGCATACTTTTCCTCCTTTGTAAAAGGGGACGGCCCGTCCCCTTTCTGTGTGGGTTTCCCTCCCCGGCCGCACAAAACCGCATGGACGGCCTCTTCCAATGAAAGCCGGATCATTCCTTCGGCTTCCTCGTCAGACGGATACCTTTTTCTATCCCTTGCTGGAAAATACCGATATTCCCAATAAAACAGCTGCTTTTTCACAGCCGACGGTACTCCCTGCACCTATCTTGCTTTTCCGCAGCTTCCTGCCAAATACAAAAAAGAGCAGGAAAGGACAAAGATATTATACTCGCAAAACCGATTTTGTCAATCGTTGAGGTGCCCGGATCTAAGGAAAAGCTCCTTTACCACAGTGCTTTTCGCCAGGAAGTTAGATAAAGCAAGTCATTTATAAGTATTTGAATTCTATAAAGCTGTTTCTGAAAGAAACTAGATAGGTTAGTGGGATATTTGTATTGCATTTATAGTATAGCATACGCGTAATCTAAATTTTGAAAAAAAGTAATTTTTATTTATATTATACGACTTTCTTATTAATTGACAATCTATCGCAATGATAATATAATGACTATGAAAAGTGAGGGGAAAGAAAAATGGATACCATAGTTAGCGTGATTCTTCCATGCTATAATCACGAAAAATTTATTAAGAAGTGTATTTTGAGTATATTAAGCCAAACCTTTACAAATTTTGAATTATTGATAGCTGATGATTGCTCAAAAGATCACTCTTGGAAAATTATCCAGGAGATTGAGGATGAGAGAATAAAAAGATTTAGATTTGAGTCTAATGTAGGTACCGTTCGATCTTTAAATTACCTGTTATCTAAATGTAAGGGAAGCTACATCGCCGTAATCGGATCGGATGATTATTGGCAACCAGACAAATTATACAAACAAGTTTCGTACATGGAAAAACATAGGGAATGTGCAGCGTGTTTTTGTTGGGCAAAGATCATTGATGAGAACGACTTACCTTATGAATCAGATGCCAGTATAAATGCGGATATTTTCCATGTGGAAAACAGAAGGCAGGGAGAATGGCTTAAATTATTTTATGACACTGGTAATCATCTTTGTCACTCAAGTGCGTTAATTCGCAAAAGTGTACATGATTCTGTTGGGGAATATAATCCCGCGTATAGACAGTTACATGATTTTGATCTTTGGATCCGTATATTAAATCGTCATCCCATTCATGTGATTTGCGAAAATTTGGTCGGTTATAGAAGAACGAAAACCAACTCGCAATGTGTCAGCGAAGCATCTAAAGAAAACACGATTCGTCTGATTCATGAAAGCAATAACATCATTTACAATTTGTTTTGTGTCATACGAAAAGAAATACTAAAAGAAGGTTTTCTTAATGAGACAGATCAAATGGATACGGATGAGGAAGTCGTATTTCAAAAGTATTGTATTTTAAAAAAATACAGTCTATGTGGTGTTACGAATCTTGGCCTTGCAAATACATTTCTAATGAATCAAATTAATGGAAAAATCGTTGATCGAATGACAGAATATGGAGTTTCCTTGAATCAATTTTACAGAGAAACAGGTAAAATTTACCACTCATACCCGGTATCTTTCGACGACTATTACGTTGACCTCCAAAATAATATCGATCAACTCAATAAAACGATAGAACAAAAAGATATTATTATTCAGAATGTTTTGCAATCGAGAAGTTGGAAAATAACAGCGCCGCTGCGTTTAATATTATCTAAACTAAAAATGATGAAAAGTGGAATGGGAAAAAATGAGATTTGATCCTTTATTCTCAGTTATAGTCTTGCATTACAATCAAGAGTCATATATCAAATATGCTTTGGATTCTATTTTTATCCAAGATTACAGCAATATTGAATTAATTATTGCAGATGATGGTTCTAAAGAGATTCATCTTGAGAGTTTGCGTAACTATGTTGACGAAAAGAGAAGACAAAATATTAGAAATGTAATTTGGCAGATTAATGGGAAGAATTTAGGCACAATTCAGAGCATTAATCGTGCTGTTTCAAAAGCAAATGGGAAATATCTGCTTTTTTTTGCTGCTGATGACGTTTTATGTAACGAACGTGTAGTGTCGAATTTCGCAGATGCTTTGAATAGCAGCGAGAAAGATGTTTATATGGTTTCAGGCCAATGCCATATGATGGATGAACATTTGGAAAAAGAGCTCGGTGTCTTTGTCAATCCTAGTTTTGCTTACGAGTTTAATAATTACGTTGCTGTTGAACAATATAAAGTATTTGCGAAAAACTGTTTTTTAGCAATAGGCGCAACAGCAATGAAAACGGAAATGTTTGATAGATTTGGAAAGTTCAACGAAGAGTATAAACTTGTGGAAGATTGGTCTTACTTTCTGCATTTAACTAGAAACGGAGGGAGAGTACAATATCATAATTTTGATGCGCTTCTTCACAGGGATGGCGGGGTGAGTCATTTTAACGGTACTAATTTTGTTCCTCGCTATGTTTTAGATTATAAATACGATATTGTAAGAATATTTGAAAAGGAAGTATTAGATCAGTTTCAAAGTTTTTCTTACCTTGAACAGTTGGAATTATACAACATTTATTTGATGTATAAAAATGACTACCTTAATGCAAATGGAGAAAGACCAATTTACTCTTATTATAAATTATTGAGATTGGCACCAGGATTTGCATGTAAAAAAGCTCTTGGTTTTTTGATGGAGAAGTTTGATTCGTGGAAATGGAAGATAGGGAGGGCGGCTTTAAAAACGACTGTTTTTTGGGCGTCTCTCTCTATTGCCTTATTTTTCATCCGCCAAGAGATAGGAGACCAATTGTTAACTAGCGAAATTTTACGGAGGGTCATAGAAGCTTTTACCTTTGGCATCTTGCCTGTTATTTGTACCCTTTTAGTAATTTGCTTTATAAGTATGCTTGTGCTTACTTATCTAAATAAATTTCGACTATTTATAAAAAAAATGAAGAGAAGAAGAATGAAGCAAGGAGAATAGGCATGATTAACGTTAAACATTTTGTTTTTTCGGATTATGCTGACAAGTACGGCCATCTCGTTCCGATTGAACAAAACAAGGACGTCCCGTTTGAGATAAAAAGAGTATATTATATTCATAATGTTCCTTATGGTGTCAGACGTGGATTTCATTCTCACTATAATTTACACCAAATGTTAATTTGCGTAAATGGGAATGTGAAAATTCTTACCAAAACCCCATATGAAGAAGAAGTTACAGTTTTGGATTCACCCGAAAAAGGATTGTATATAGGTCCTATGATTTGGCGGGAGATGTACGAATTTTCTTCGAATGCGGTATTATTGGTCCTTGCAAGCGAATTATATAGCGTACCTGACTACATAAGAGATTATTCGTTATATGAAGGGGAAGCAAAAAAATATTTTTAATTGGGAGAACAAACAATGGAAGTACCATTTTCTACACTCAAGTATATGAATGAAGAAATAAAAACACAAATGATTGAAAAATTTACGGAAATCTATGATAAGGGATGGTTTATTCAAGGAAATGAATGCCATGCCTTTGAGCATGAATTTGCTAAATATCTTGGTGTCAAATATTGTGTTGGTGTAGGAAATGGGCTTGAAGCCATCATATTGGCCCTCCGCGCCCTTGGCGTTACAAAAGGCGACGATGTAATTGTACCAAGTAATACGTTTGTTGCAACAGTTTTAGCTGTCTCTAGCGTAGGCGCGAATCCTATTTTAGTGGATCCAGATGAAAAAACATATAATTTATCAGCAAAGGGATTGGAAGAAGCATATACAAAAAACACCAAAGCTGTTATAGCCGTTCATCTTTATGGACAATCTGCTGAGATGAATGGAATCGTAGCTTTTACAAATAAATATGGTCTCAAATTGATCGAAGATTGTGCCCAAGCTCATGGTGCCGAATTTAACGGCCAAAAAGTTGGTACCTTTGGTGATGTTGGTTGTTTTAGTTTTTATCCTGGAAAGAACCTTGGTGCCTTAGGTGATGCTGGCGCAATAGTAACCGACAATAAAGCATTGGAAGAAAGAATAAGGGCTTTATCAAATTATGGATCTCAGGAAAAATATCATCATTTGTACAAAGGAACCAATAGCCGACTCGATGAATTACAGGCAGGATTATTAAGAATAAAATTAAAAAAATTGGATCAATACAATCGTTTTCGGTGTGAGATAGCAACAAGATATCTTTCTGAGATACAAAATGATAAGATTATATTACCAACAGTCGGCACCAATCGAACTCATGTGTGGCATATATTTCCCATTTTGAGTAAAAGTCGAGATGAGTTAAAAAAATACTTAAAAAATAATGGTATTGATGCTCTTTGTCATTATCCTATTCCGATTGCGCGGCAACAAGCTTATATCAACGATGGTCTAGCCAACCTGCCTATTGCAGAGAAAATATCCGCACAGGAGCTTAGCCTTCCCTTGTATTATGGAATGGACAAAAAAAGTGTGGATTATGTTATAGATGTTCTCAACCGTTTTTGAGGTGATACAATGAAATTGAGGCCTTTTAAAAGAAAAGATGCAAAAGGCATGCTAGCTTGGATGAAAGACGAGAGTATTAATCGGATGTTCGCAACTGATTTTGGGAATTTTACTCATGAAAACGTTCTTTCATTTATTGAAAATGCCAACAAAGATGAAAATAATCTTCATTTAGCATGTGTAAACGACGAAGATGAGTATCTTGGGACGGTTAGTCTAAAATCTATAAACAAAAATGACTCAAATGCAGAATACGCAATCAGCTTCTGCAAAAAAGCACATGGCACCGGTGCCGCATATTTTGCAACGCAAGAGATCTTGAGAATTGCTTTTATAGAATTAGGCCTCGAACGAGTTTACCTCAATGTTATTCCTGAGAATGCGAGGGCAAATTCTTTTTATAAGAAAAACCATTTTGTCTTTGAAGGAAGATTCAGAAAACATATTAAATTGAGGAATCAGTGGAAAGACCTTAACTGGTATAGCATGTTGAAAGAAGAATTTGTAGAAATTTATAAACAATAGTTTTTAAGCAAACGTTGTAAAAATATATGAGAAGTTGTTTCGCAAGAGGGGTACTATCAATGGAGAAACAAATACGACTATCTTTTGACTCGAAGCCTGAATTTCTGGCTTGGTCAAAATATTTTGCTTTTAAATATTGGCCGGCAGTCTTTGCATTTGTTTTAATTGCCGTTTCTTTTAAGGGTGTCAATATGATTGCGATCGGCGGCGATGCAGATAGTATCTGGCAAAGTATCATGAGCATGGCAAACGGAGAAAAAATGGTTCCTTCGTATGTAATGTATAAAGGCTTTTTCTCCGTTTATCCCTATGTCTGGTTGGTACAATTAGGACATTTACTCGGCTTTAGTGAATTTTTCTTCGTTAAGATTTTTCACTGTATATTATTTACATATGCAACCTCGATCGGTTTTCCGAAAGTCTATGGGCATTTAACAAATAAATCCGCAAAAAGTTGGAGAGTAGCTCTATTTATTTTGATTGTTTTCCTGCTTTGGGGACCGAATTACGCCTTTTGGTATGTAATGATTGATCTTCCTTGCCTTGTCTATTTTCTTTTGTTTGTCAATTCTGCGTTTGCTTTTACAAAGCTTAAGGGAAGAATTTCCATTGGAAGGTTTCTCTATACCGGAGTTCTTTTTGGCATCAATATAGGATTTGCAGGCCAATATAAAGCGGCTGCATTTGCTGTACTGCTGTATGTTATTATTAAATTGTTTCCAAAGAAATATTTTCTCAGCGCAAAAAAAATTGGTTTGGCCTTTTTGTCTTTATTTATTGTTTTGGCCGGTACCTTTGGGATAATATACAATGAGTATTGTTTTGAAACGAATGTTGTAGATGTACTTAGAGAAGAGGGCGCATCTATCCCGGATAGTAACCAATGGTTGGAAGCAAATCTGGAATCCCGCGAAATTGATCAGAGAGATTTCTCTCAATCTGACGTTCCCAATATAAGGGATACGACCATCCAACAAAAGATGGAGGATGATGGTACCCTTGCGGATTATGACGGTCGAAATACAACATTGAAAGATTATATTTTTGAACGGCTTTTACGATTCCCAATGGATTACCTTGTGACTTATGGAAGTAAACTGTTTATGATCCTTTCCCCAACTCAAGGAACATTAAATTTTGCAGCATTATTTACTGGTTATACATTACTTTTTGTAGCGATTGTGATTTTTTTCAAAAGGTGCAAGACAATCAGAAATTTCTTTTCAACAAAAACCTTGATGTGTTTCGCGTTTCTTTTGGCAGTGGCACCGTGTATTGTTATGCGGCTAGAGTTTCGGTATGTTATGCAATTGGAAGGTTTAATTTACGCAATCGCTTTGTTTGACGATGTTTTGTGGGATGGCTTTATGACATTTGGAAAGACAGTCGTGACAACATTCAAATCAAAATCTTTCAAGACCATTTCGCAATATGCCTTACCAAAGACGTTTTTTAAGTATCTTTTGTTTTTGGTGATCTGCTTTAGTTTTATTGCAGCACTAAACGATATCTCCGGCGCGTATTATGGAACAGAGCAATTGTTTACCCTTTGGTAGAGATGTTGGTTTTATGTAGTCCACTGCAAAGTAAACGGGTGGATGACTTTATGGCTGGCATTGCATTTAGACGCAGGTATTCTAACAGAAAAGGACGGCGAAAAGCCGTCCTTTTCTAATGGAGAGCTTTATTTGTTCTTGAATAGACCGGCAGCGGCTTAACCCTTACCGCTCTGTCTGAAAGGAGACTGTATATGGGCGCCGCAGGATATCACGGTTTACATCCGGTGGATTGACTAAAGGGAATGGGCTAAGAAAAGCGATGTGCGCCAACCTCCCAGTCTCACTGCCGTTTTTGACGAATTCCACCAGCAGGCCGTTGATGCCGCGGGTCATTTTATCCGGCCTCTCCTGAAGCCGGCTTTTGTCCCGGTCTCCCGCCTCCAGATCGGCGATCGGCCCTGCGAGCATGTGGACCCTACCGGCCGGAAAGAGCGGGTAATAGGGATAGTTCATATGGCGGTCGGCCGTAAGATATTCTCGTCAAGTTTCATCTCCTATCGTTGCCGCCTACCAGTTACAGGGAGAAATCTTCGCTTTGATCCGCCGAGTAAACCAATGTATACTCTTCTTCCTCGGCGGCTTTTGCCGCAATCTTCAAATGCCGGCAGTCCACCGCCTGTTCGAGCGCCCGGCGAATGACCGAAATCCCGGTCTCCAGCTCCACCACCGCACAGTAGAAGTTGAGGACAAACCGGCTTGGGTCGTCAGACTGCTTTCCCATCTCCCAGCCGTCCACATAGCCCAGGCCGGTCCAGCCCAGGGCCTCTCCCAGCAGGTGTTCCCCCTCCTCCCGCAGGGCCAGGTCCTCCGGCGCGGGGGCGGGGGGATTGGCATTCAAGTTCACCGGCTGCATCGGGAATTGAGCGACGATCCATCCTTCCTCCTCCTGCGGCCATGGCACGTATTCCTCTATGCCGTACCGGTCGCAGAATGCCTCTAAGAACCCCGGATAGGCGTCCGCAGAAGGGCAGGGCAGACGGATGGTTTCTCCCATCTCTCCCACCCGGCCGGTGTGCTCGACGATGTAGTTGCCGTCGAGCCAGCATTCCGCATAGGAGATCCCGTCCGGCTCCCTGCGGTAGAGCTTGACCATCGGCGCTTCCTCCAGCTCCTCCTCGTCCGGTTCCTCCAGGCTGTTTTCCAGCCAGATGCGCTGGGGGCTGCAAACCGGCTCGCCGCTTTCCTGGGTCTGGATTTGGAACGCCCGGCTGCCCTCCTCATTCCGGTAGAGCAGGTGGACGCTTTGATCCTGGTCGATGAGCAGTGTTTGCAGCCGGTAGCTTTCCTCCTCTTCGTCCCTATAGATAAGGGCCTTTTCCAATGCGATTTTCTGCATAAGCAGCCAAGCGGGGTCCATCTTGGAAAGGGCCGCCTCATTCATCCGAAAGACGCCCTCCAGCTCCTGCCCGCCCACCGTGAAGTGGAACGAGCAGTAGGGTGCGTCCGCCGTCCAGTCGGCAGGGGAGAAGAGGGCCTTGATTTGTTTTAGCGCCTCCTTGTCACAACGGATACCCGCAATGGCCCGCCGCTTTTCCACACCGTCTGGATTTTCCCCCGCCTGCAAAGCGCGGTCGCTTTCCGGGTCGATGTAGTGGTACTCCATCTCTTCAATCGACCGGCCTTGCTGGATTTCCCGGCGCAGGGTGATGAATTCATAGTCCCTCGGCACCAAGCCCAGCCCGGTCTCCACCGCCTGAAGGGCCCCGGCCCGGTCGCCGAAATGGCTCCTAAGCTTGGCCAGCTGCAGCCAGCCCCAAGGATAATCCGGCTCTTCCAGCACCCCTTTTTCCGCGTAATCGAGGGCCTCCTCCAACCGGCTGCAGTAAAGCAGCGCGCAGGAATACCGGTAGTACCAGGCGCCGCAGCCCTTGGCGTTTTTTTCGGAAGCGGGCATCCATTGGGCAGCCAGATAATAATGCGGATAGTCGTCGATGTTGTTGCAGGCGTAAGCGTACCACAGGGCGATGTCCCGGTCCGAGTAGGCCTCCCGTTCGGTAAAGCGCCCTTCCTGTACGCCGGTGGAGATGAATTGCTCAAGATACTGGATCATCCGGCCGAAGTACCCGGATACGTCCTCCATAAAGGAGTTAAGCGTCCGTACCTCCTCTTCACCCAGAAGGCTTTCGTATGGAGCCGGTATCTCCTTTGAATCCTCCGCCCGTTCCCATTCGCCCGTCTCCGTCCGTGTAAAAGCCGACCCGTAGGGGGCCCGCAGCAGAGGTTCAACGGCAGGATCGTAGTTACAGATGGTGTTGAGCGCATAAATGCCCGAATTTTCCGGATCGTCCATGTACCCGTCGCTTTCGTCCCCGGCGGTGAAGCGCCACCCGCTGTCCCAGGGTGCGGCCTCCTCATCCGGCTTCTCCCGGTAACAGTAGCCCACCCGGTCTCCGTCCACCGTAATCCGGTCGGTGGCGATGCAGCCCTCCGGCCCGTTCCAGCCGGTCAGAAGCGGCCGGATTTCCTCCGCCTTGCGAAGAAACGCCTTCTTTTTGTGGGCACAGACGTTTTTGCGGGACAAATCCAAGGGGTGCAGCCGGATTTCCTCCGTGTCCTCTTCCAGCCGTTGCAAAAGAGCCTGCGCGCCGTAACGGCATTTGAAGTCCATTTCCTCCCGATAGAGAGGGATCATCTCGTAAAAATTGACTTCATCGCCGTCCGGCAGCACACAAACCGCCGCCTCATCGGCATACTCGCCCGGGCTTAGCAGCAAAATCCCGGAGAAGCCGGTATTGTCCGCAAAGGGCTGGTCGCTGGGGTTGGCAACGGTGTGGCCCCAGCCCAGCCAGGAGTCCTCTGCAATGGGCAGCCGGGCCAAAAGCTTCATCCAGCGGATAGGCCAATACCATTCCTCCGCCGAATCGTCAAGCCTCCAATCCGCCGGAAGGGATAAAATCAGCTCCGCCCGGGAAAGCTTCTGCTCCGTAAGCTCCCGGGGTACCTGCATGCAGTGGGCGCCCATCCCCATTGTCACCAAGGTGTAGCAGTTGCGCTGGGGGGTTGGCGGGATGATGCCGATATCCAAATGAATGTCCGGGGAAACCAATTCGTGAAATACTTGGCTGTAGGACCCGAAATAGCGGGAAATGTGCCTCTCCACCGCTTCCAGCTCGTTTTTGTCATAGGTTTCAATCATGTACCGTCACCTCAATCAAATCCATAGATGGGACGTAGATTCTTTTTAATAAAAAAGCCTTACGTTCTTGAGCCGGACCGGCAGAATCACGTAAGGCTTGAAAAGGCCGCAGGGGAAAACCGCGCTTTTCGCACGGGAAAAAATCCAAAGCCGGCTTTCCCGGCGCAGGCGGCCGATTTCCCTGCGCAACCTTTTCCGTGCAATTGCGTTCCCAGCATAGGACCGTCAAAAAAATCCGGGAAGATGTCCTTACTATACTAGAAAACCAACAAAAAGGCAAGCTTATTAACGGTGTTTTTTCTTTGTTTTTTCCAAATCCGTCTCTCGATACGGAACGTGCGGCAAGGCGTTGGGCGGCCCGGTTTCCGTAAGAGGCGGAACGCGGCGCCGGTTTTACCCGGCGCCGCGTTCGGCGTTATCCGATGAGGACCTTGAACCGGTATTCCTCTAGCGGGAGGCCCGTCCGGAGAGGCTTCATTACCGGTTGTTCAGCTCCGCATAATGGAGGATGTCCCGGCACAGATAGAAGATCAACGCCGCCGCAGCCATGTTCCAGACAAACATTGCCGCAAAGGCCAGCGCCGTCGAGGAAAGCAGCAGCCCGATCACCACCGCCGCAATCACACCGGGGGCGGAGAGCGCAGCGAGAACGATAAAATACAAGAACAAAATCAGCGCTTTACTCGTCAGGGAGCCCAGGACCCGTTCAATGAGGATGTTGCCCGCCATAAAGAGAGCGCCGAAGCCGATGCGCGCCAGAATACAGGCCGCAATTGTAATCGGCCCGGCCTGTAGGATCAGCCCCGCCGGAAGAAAGACCAGCACCGCTTCTGCGATGACCTTCAGGAAGCTTTCCCGGCAGATGGCCAAAAGCTTCTGGAAGGCCCCGGCCGGTACCAGATAGACATAGGGGAGGGTCAGCTCCCGCAGCCAGCGGCCCATGGATACCGAGAACAGCTGCATGTAGGTGGCGAAGGCGAAAACGGCGACCAGACCGCCGCTCTCCCGCATAAAGAAGGAGAACAGCCAGATGACCCCCACAAATACCAGCGACGTGGTATCCAGCAAAAATACCCTGGCCCGCCGGTTTTCCACCTTGTGTTTGAAGTAGAAGGCGGAGGCGCCCGCACCGCCGCCGATGCCGGTGGCGCCGGTTTTGATGTTTTTGGGGACCGTTTCCCGCAGCTGTCCCTCTTTTTTGGCGGTAATGGCGGAGAAGGATACCTCTGTCGCCTTGAGCACGTCCTCATAGAAGTCGGCGTGCATCCGGATGACTAGGAGGAGCATCAGTGCCATAAATACAACCGTCGCCCCGACCCCGGCGAGAACCATCATCCAATTGCCTGCAATCACGCCGGTCACCGCCGCCGTCAGCCAGCCGAATACCGGAATAAAGTTGACCCACAGGGAGGTAGCCGATTCCACGGCCGCCCCCAGCAGATCCTGGGTGTTTTGTACCACCGGGAGGACGACCGCCGCCGCCAGTACCAGGTAGATGCCGCGCAGGGCGTATTTGACGGTCCGCTTCCTCCCCTCGTCGGCGCTGGTAAAGGAATAGATGGTCATGGCCGTCAGCTGGGAGCAGAAGGTGACCAGGCAGTATCCCAGCAAAATGGCAAGCATACCGGAAATTGAAATCCCGTACGTATTATAAAGCCAGCTGTACTGGAAAATGAGGAAGAAGCCCAGCAGCAGGGAGGTTTGCAGTTGGCGTACCAGCCCATACACCAGTATCTTCTTCTGGGAAATCGGACAGGAGAACAAAAGGTTCACATCCGCCATAGAGTAAAAGGAAGCGCCGGAGGAAAACCCGTTGTTGGAGCCGAGGAAAAACATGAACCCGTAAAGCAGCAGCACCATTGCCGCCAATTCCTTTGGATCGCGCAGCTCGTCGGCCGTCTGCGGCGCCGACAGGGAGGAGACCAGCATCATGGCGATTAAGAAAACGAAGGCCACCACCGTAATCAGCTTCGCCGGGCTTTTCACTAGTTCCTTAACAGAGTTTTTCAGGTTTGTGAAAAAAAGATACCCTAACCCCTTCATCGCGCGGCACCCGATCCTTCCGTAATGTCGAAGAAAAGCTCTTCCAGCGTCTTTTCCCCTTCCTCATCGGGACGGTTGAATTTCGTCGCGGCAAAGGAGCCGTTCATCATAATGTGGGCCACGTCCCAGTAGTCCTCCACGCTGTCGAGCATGTGGGTGCTGATGAGAACCGACGCGCCCGCCCGTTTGAGCTCGAGAAAGATCTCCTTGAGCTCCTTGATGGCGTGAGGGTCCAGGCCCACCATCGGCTCGTCGAAAATGACCACCCGCGGCCGGTGGAGAAGGGCGCAGCAGATGCTGACCTTTTGCTGCATCCCCTTGGACAGCTCCTTGCCCAGCTTATCCCTTTTATCCGTCAGCTCCAAACGGGCGAGCAGCTCGTCGGCGTAGGGCTTCCAGTCGGTCATCTGATAGGCCCGGGCGATGAACTCCATATGCTCGCCCACCGTCAGCAGGTCGTATACCGCCGGCATTTCCGGAATATACCCGAGCAATGCCTTTGCTTCCAGGCTTTTGTTGGGATGGCCGCACAGGCGGATTTCTCCTTCAAAGCGCAAAAGCCCGGCGATGCATTTGATGATGGTGGACTTTCCCGCTCCGTTGGGGCCCAGCAGCACCGCGATTTCGCCGTCCTTGACGTCGAAGCTGATGTTGTCGTTAGCGATTACCTTGCCGTAGCGCTTGGTTACGCCTTTTACCTCAAACATAACATTCTCCTTTTTTGTTGGATGTTTCGGACGTCCATACCACCATCAGTATAGGGGAAAGCGGATTTCTTTGCAAGGGAGCTAGGGGGTAGTTTGCGCCGAAAAAGGAGAGGCATACCGGGCTGGGCTCGAGCATAGCATAAAACAGGTGCGATTTTCTTCGCCCTACGTCCAAATTCGGCCGGTGGACAAATTGGATGCGCCCGCCCACGGCAGCGGAGAAAAGGCAAGGGAGCCTATGCAAACACAGAAAAAAAACGGCAAATGGCGGCAAAAGACGATTTCGACGATTGCGGCCCTCCTGTCGGTTTTGGTGGTATGCGCCGTCGTCCCCTCCTTGGGCTCGGTGGCCGACCAGCTGTCCATCCTATCAGCCGCCTTTTTGCTGCCTGACGGCACCTCTGCGCTGTTTGCGTCCGACCCGTCCTCCAAGCAGCCGCCCGACGCAGCCCCGGCCACCTCCGACACCAGCAGCGCGCAGCCTGCTCAGACGCCGGCGCCCTCGGGCAGCGAATCGGAAGCGTCCAGCAGCCAGATCCCTGCGCCCGCCGAGGTGCCCGAGGAGAACCGCGGCCCCATCAGCGAGGAAACCTATGAAAATTCCGGCGACAACTACGGCAGCGTTTGGATAAAAAATTCAACCGGGCGCACAATAGATATGAAGAGCCTGCTGGAAACCAAGCCTACGGTGGATATGTCCACCGAGGGGCCGAAGGTGCTCATCGTCCATACCCACACCACCGAAAGCTATGAGCTGGCCGACCGCGGCTATTACGATACCACCCAGACCGCCCGGAGCACCGATCTGAACCTGAATATGGTGCGGGTGGGCAACGAAATTCAAAAACAGCTCGAGGCCGCGGGCATCGGCGTCATCCACGATACCGAGATTCACGACTATCCCGCCTACAACGGCGCCTATAACCGTTCCGGCGCAGTGGTTACCGCCATGCTTGAGCAGTATCCCTCCATCCAGGTGGTGCTCGACGTCCACCGGGACGCCATCACCCGCTCCGACGGCACCAAGATAAAGCCCACCGCCGTCATCGATGGAAAGAAGGCCGCCCAGGTGATGATTATCTCCGGCTGCGAATACGACAACGGCGTATCTCATCCCAACTGGGAGCAGAACCTCCGCCTTGCCGCCCGCCTGCAGCAGAGCATGGCCGACTCCTATCCCGGCTTGGCGCGCCCCCTTAACTTCAAAAACGCCTGCTACAACCAAAACCTGAGCCCCGGCTCCATCCTGCTCGAATTCGGCACCGACGCCAACACCCTGGAAGAAGCGGTTTACTCGGGCGAGCTGGTGGGCAAATGCCTGGCCCAAACCCTGAAAGGATTATAACAATATGAAGGACGTCAAAAGGAAAGGATACTCCCCCATCAAGCGTACCCTATTCGTCTGTACGGTCACCTTTATCCTGCTGACCGCCGCCGCCCTCGTCGCCGCCGGTATGGCGGTGGTGGACGAACGCACCGCCGCCACCATTACCGGAGAGGAAAACCGGACCACCCCGCCCACCATAGAAGAGGACGGCAGCATTTGCGGCAGATACCTAGGCCACGATTATAAGATCCCCCTTCCTTCTCTCAAGCCCTTTCGGCTCTGCCTTGCCAATTCGACAAAATCCTTATCCTAAATGGAATATAATGGCAAACATATTACAAAAAGGAGAAGGGGCCATGAGGAAGGAAACACAAAAGCAAGGATGGGATATGCTTTTATCGGTGGTATCGGCGGTTGTCACCGGCGGGGCCGCCGGATATGGGCTGGCAATTTTAGAGCAGCACGGATGGAACATAACCGGCCCGGGCCTTTGGCGTGTGCCCGCCTTCGCCGTGCTGTTTACGGCAGGGGCGATATTGGTGACCCTTGTGTATGAGGCGGGCCGCCTTTTGATGGGACGGCTTTCCGGGTTTGAGCTTCTGCTTTTTCACATCGGGCCCTTTTGCTGGCACAAAGCCGGGGACCGGCTTGCCTTCGGGTTTGACCGCTCCTGTCTGTTTACCATCCATTGCGACATGACCCTCGCTCCGGAGGAGATGGAGATCGCCGACGAAAACGCCAGCCTGGCCGCCTACTATTCGGGCGGGATGATGACCACCTCCCTGCTCTTTACCACCTTGGTGCTGATGGGCGTGCTGTGGTTTCCCACCGGCGTGTTCGGGTGGGATGTGCTGTTGGCAAGTGTGATCGCCATGGCCGGATACAAGCTGGCGGCGGCGCTGATCCCGCTGCGCTGTTCCGATGGGCAGATGGTGCTGCGCCTTCTGCGCAGAAAGGGAAAGGAGACGCCCTGGCACGCGGGTACGGCCGAGCCCGCCTGTAAGCCGGAGGCTCCTTCCCGCGCCTGATCTATAAAAGGAAAGCCGCCCAGCCCTTTTTACGGGGTTGGGCGGCTTTCCGCGTTCCGATAAAGGGATCGTCCGGCAAGGCAGGGGGCGATCCTCCCTTCCCCTGTAGGAAAGGGGAAGCCCAGGGGCAAATAAACCGTCCCCCGCTCAAAAAGCAAAGCGGGAATCCGTCTCCGGCTTATTCGGACGCCGCCGCAGAGGCCGTAGAGGAAGAGAAGGAATCCGGCACCCAGGGCATTTCCGGGTTGTTGACGGCATAGTACAGATAGAAGCTGGTGTCCAGCTTCCATACCCCATCCTCCTGATACATGGTGATGACGTTGCCGGTCCAGGGAAACTCATCGTCGGAATCAAAATAATAAGGGTCCGGCCCGCGATAGGTAAAGTCAATCGTGGCCGAGGTGTCGGTATGATCGGTAATCATAACCGTTTCCAAATCCACATAGGCTGGGAAGGACACCTCCGGCCCCTCGTCGTAGAGATACAGGCTGCTGTCGTCCCCGCGCACCATCGGCTGCTCCTCGCTGGGATAGGACAGGAAAAAGTTTGCAGGCTCGTCGTTGGCGTAAATCTGGTTCATCGCTTCCTTTACTGCGGCCAAAGAGGAGTAGGCCTCCGAGCTGGCAAGGGAGTAGCCTTCCAGATCGGAATCCTGCAAGTCCGCCCCGTCGAGGGTCCCGTTGAGGAAAAGGTCGATGATCGCTTTATCCTGGGTCAAAAGCTCCACAGCGGTGTCGATGAGCGCCTGGGTTTCCTCATCCACCGTCGACACCGGGAAGCTGTAGTCCACAATCGAAAGGTCGTCCGGCTTGGAATAGCGGTATTTATCCGACGGGTCCCCTTCCTCACAGGAGGCAAGCGTCAGACAGACCAGGATCAGAGCCGCCAATACGGCAACAAACTTTTTCATCCTTATAAACCCCTTTTTTGAACGTTTTCGCTATTTATATTACTTAAAAAACCGGCGCTTGTCCACACCTTATACAAAAATTCATAAATTGTTCCAATCTTTCCTCAGCCGAGAACCGCCGTTTCGTATCCGCCGAGGGTCCATTCTCCCGATACCGGTTCCCCGGTGAGCAGATTGCAGGAGAACGACGAGGCCGGGATGACGGCCGGGGTTTTGGCGTGGTTGAGGAGGAAGAGGGCTTTCCTGCCGTTTTCCTGTTTCCACAAGACCGCTTCCACCCCGTCCGGCAGGCCGCGGACGGGCGGAGCGATCCCCGCTCCCTTGAGGATATCCCCAAGCAAAACCGCCATCCCGTCCTTGTCCAGGTCGCAGCCCACATACCAAGCCTTCCCCTTGCCGTAGCAGTTGACCGTGATGGCCGCGGTCCCCTCGCAGTAATCCCCCGCGTAGCGGGCGTAGCATTCGGCCGTATCCGGCTCAAGCAGGTCGCACCAGATGGAGGCGGTTGCAGCCATATGCGGGCCTTGAACCGCAATGGGCTCCCCATAGAAAATGGAGTTGAATTCCGTAACGGTAACGCCGGCCAGGTCCCGCAAAAGGCCCGGCAGCGTCCGCTCGGTCATCTGGTTGTTCCATTCCCGCGCGCCCGACCGGAAGGAAACCACCACCTGCCCGCCCCGGCTGACATAGTCCTCCAGCTTTTTGGCCATAGGAGTGGTAAGGAGCTGGAAGGCCGGCAGAATTATCAGCTTGTACGGCGAAAGGTCGTCGTCGATGGAGCGCACGTCGCAAGAGACGCCGTTTCGCACCAGCCCCTCATAATAGGACAAAAGCAGGGCGTTATAGTCGAATTTCGGGTTGTGGGGCTGGAAGCGGTGGGAAAAGGCGTTGTCGTAGCTTTTGATCAGCGCCGTTTCATTGACCGGCATCCCGCCGGACAGAAGGGTGTCGATGCGGGTCAATTCCCCTGCGGTCTGGGCCACCTCCCGGTACCGGCGGCGGGGGACCCCGTCGTAGTCGAGGATGCCGTGCCAGTACTGCTCGGCGCCGAACAGGCAGGCCCGCCAGCGGAAGTAGACGATGGCCTGCGCCCCGTGGGCGTATGCCTGCCAAGACCAGAGCCGAAGCTGGCCCGGACGGGGGGTATCCCCCATTACCGACCAGCCCGCCGGGCCGCTCTGCTGTTCCATCACCCAAAACTTCTTTTTCTTCAGGCCCCGCATGGTTTCATGGGCAAGCGCCGCTTCCTCAAAGGGATACGCCTGCCACTGATGGCGGATATAATTGTCCCAAGAGACAAAATCCACCCCCTTAGCCAGCTTGAAATAATCGATGCGGTCGTAGGTGCCCATAAAATTGTGGGTGACCGGCTGCCGGCTCCCCGCCTGGCGCAGTGCGTCCACCTGCATCTGCAAAAAGGCGCAGATGTTGTCGGTGCGGCAGCGCATATAATCCAGAAGAAGCCCCGGGTTGTGGCAGAAATTGCGCCCGTTTTCCCCGTCGCACTGGGCATAGCCGGGCAGGATCACCTCGTCGAAGGAACGGTAGGTCTGGCTCCAAAACACCGTCCCCCAGGCGCGGTTGAGCTCCTCGACCGTCGCGTATTTGATTTTCAGCCACCGGACGAATTCCCTGCGGCAGTGCTCGCAGTAGCACACCTCGTCGTTGTGGCAGCCGAACTCGTTGTCGATCTGCCAGCCCAGGACGGCCGGATGGTTTTTATAATGCGCCCCCATGGCCGCGGCAATGCGGCGGGCCGCATTCTGGTAATCGGGGCTGTTGAAGCAGTAGTGCCGCCTGGAGCCGAAGCCCCGCTTGCGGCCGTAGCCGTCGACGTTGTACATCCCCTCGTACCGGTCCATCAGCCATTTGGGCGGCGCGGCGGTGGGGGTGCCCAGCACGGCCCGGATACCGTGGGCCGAGAGGACGGCGAGGGCCTGATCGAGCCAGGAGAAATCGTATACGCCCTCCTCCGGTTCCAGCTTGGCCCACGCGAATTCCGCCAGCCGCACCACCGTCAGCCCCGCCTGCTCCATCATGGCCGCGTCCGTCTCCCATCGGGAGGCCGGCCAGTGCTCCGGATAATAATCCGCACCGATCAGCATAGAAGAATCATCCTTTCCGAACAAAAATAAAGGCTTTCCTGCCTGTCCCACGCATCCCTTCGCCCCATGCCGCCCTTATATGCCAAACCCCCGCCTCCCTTCCATGGGGAGACGGGGGTGAAAAAAGCGGAAGCTTACCGATTTGCAATCGGTACGTAAGGCCGGCTCTTCGCCACGTTTTTATAGGCGGGCCGGATAATCTTTCCAGCGTTGATGAGCTCCTCAATCCGATGGGCGCTCCAGCCGGTAATTCGGGCGATGGCGAAGATGGGGGTAAACAGCTCCTTGGGTAGGTCGAGCATACTATACACGAACCCGCTGTAAAAGTCAATGTTGGCGCTTACGCCCTTGTAAATCCTGCGTTCCCGGGAAATGACCTGGGGTGCGAGACGCTCCACCATGGAATAAAGCTCGAATTCCTTGGTGCGGCCTTTTTCCTCCGACAGGCTCTTGACAAACTTCTTGAAGATGTTGGCGCGGGGGTCGGACAGCGAGTAAACCGCATGCCCCATGCCGTAGATCAGCCCCGCTTTGTCGAAGGCCTCCTTGTGCAAAAGGGCAGTCAGATACCGTTCCACTTCCTCCTCGTCCGTCCAGTCGCTGAGCTTCTCCTTCATATCCTCGAACATCTGCACCACCTTGATGTTGGCGCCGCCGTGCTTGGGCCCTTTGAGAGAACCGATGGCAGCCGCAATGACCGAGTAGGTGTCGGTGCCGGAGGAGGAAACCACATGGGTGGTGAAGGTGGAGTTGTTGCCGCCGCCGTGCTCGGCGTGCAGCACCAGCGCCACGTCGAGAATTTTTGCTTCCAGCTCGGTATACTTGCTGTCCGGGCGAAGGGTGTGCAGAATATTCTCCGCCGTGGAAAGCTCCGGCCGGGGGGCGTGGATAAAGAGGCTGTTGCCGTCGTGATAATGGCTGTAGGCCTGGTAGCCGTAGACCGCCAGCATGGGGAAGAGGGCGATCAGCTGCAGCGACTGGCGAAGCACGTTGGGGATGGAGATATCGTTCGCCTTGTCGTCGTAGGAATAGAGGGTCAGCACGCTGCGGGCCAGGGTGTTCATCATGTCAGGGCTGGGGGCCTTGAGGATAATGTCCCGCACAAAGCTGGTGGGCAGGGTGCGGTAGGCGGCCAGCAGCTTCTGAAACCCGTCGAGCTGCTCGCGGTTGGGAAGCTCCCCGAACAAGAGCAGATAGGTGGCTTCCTCAAAGCCGAACCGCTTTTCCTTAATAAAGCCGCCCACAATCTCGTCGATGTCCACCCCGCGGTAGAAAAGCTTTCCTTCACAGGGGATCATTTCACTGTCCACGATGGTGTAGGAACGCACCTCGGAAATTTCCGTCAAGCCCGCCAACACGCCCTTGCCGTTGATGTCCCGCAGGCCCCGCTTGACCTCGTATTTGGTATAAAGCTCGGGATTAATGGAGCCGTTTTCCTTGCACAGCTCCGCCAAAGCCTGAATTTCAGGCGTAATTTCCGTAAATCTGTTCTCTGCCATTTTCGACACTCCTTTGTACTCGTTTTTGCCGAAATCAAACCGCAATCAGCAATACGTAAAATTTAGCTACAATCCTACTTCTTTTTTCATTATATCTGACAAGAAAGGGAAAAGCAATTCTTATTAATAGAATTCACACTTTCGTAAAGAATTGCCCAAGGAAAGCAGGAAAAATCCCGGTTGCCAGGAGGGGAAGGGTCTGTTATCATGAAGAAAAAAAGAGCAGGAGGATGAAACGATGACGACCTGTTTGGTTCCCGCCAAGGATGCGGCGCGGCTTCTCTACCGCCGGGCCTACCGCCGCATCGGCCTGCTGACCCCCATCGCGGCCGATTGCGGCAGGCTGTGCCGGTCAAAATGCTGCCGGGGCGGGGAAAAAGACGGGATGCTTTTGTTCCCTATGGAGGAAACGGTTCTGTACCGGGCGGATTTCCTGCGGGTGACAGATGCGAAAATGGGGGAGCGGGCCGTCCGTTTTGCCGTCTGTCCCGGCCGGTGCGACCGGGACCTGCGCCCATTGTCCTGCCGGCTTTATCCCTTTGCGCCCCGGCTTTCCAAGGGACGGGTTTGTATGGCTCCCGACCCTAGGGCCGCCTATCGCTGTCCCCTGCTTTGCCGCCAGGCGCAGCCCTACCTGGACCCGGCGTTTTTGTCCGCCGCCGCGGCCGCGGTGGAAGGCCTGCGCCGTCTGCCGGGGTTCGACGGGTTCCTGCACGACTATGGGCGTATGCTCGAGGGGTACGAGGCCTTTACCGGGATATCCTATGAGGAGGAATAACGATGAAATATACTATTGGGATAGATTTAGGCGGCACAAACATTGCCGCCGGCCTGGTGGACGGGGATTCCCGCCTGATCGTCAAGGCTTCCGTCCCTACCCGGGCGTCCCGTCCCTGGCGGGAAATTGCGGCGGATATGGCGGCGCTGGCTGATAGGCTGGCAAAGGAGGCGGGGCTTCCCTTTTCCGCCGTGTGCTCCATCGGCGTGGGCAGCCCCGGCACCCCGGATACCAAGCGGGGGATTATCCTTTTTTCCGGGAACCTCGGCTGGGACCGGGTCCCGGTGGCGCAAGAGCTGTCCCGGCTGACCGGCAAGCCGGTGCTTTTGGCCAACGACGCCAACTGCGCGGCCTTGGCGGAGGGGAAAGCGGGAGCGGGGAAGGGCTTGTCCTCCCTGGTCCTGGTCACCTTCGGCACCGGCATCGGCGCGGGCATCCTGCTGGACGGAAGGATCTACGAGGGCTTTAACTTCGGCGCCGGGGAGTTCGGGCATATGGTCATCCGAAGCGGCGGGGAGGCGTGCACCTGCGGACGCAAGGGCTGCTGGGAAGCCTATGCCTCCATGACGGCGCTTTGCCGCCAGGCGGGGCGGGCGGCTCTAAAGAATCCAAGCAGCGCCCTTTCCCGCCTTGAGAGCAGCGGGGAAGGGCTCAACGGCCGCAATGTGTTCGAGGCGGCCAAGGCGGGGGACGAGACCGCCCGCGCAGTGGTCGGGCGGTTTTTGCAGTATGTATCCGAAGGGGTGGTCAACGTCGTCAATATTCTCCAGCCCCAGGCCGTGCTCATCGGCGGAGCCCTTTCCAAGGAAGGAGACTATGTTCTGGCCCCGCTGCGCCGGTACGCCCGGCTCAACGCCTTTTGCCGCAACAATACCCTGCCCCGTATCGACTGCGCATCCCTGGGGAACGACGCAGGGATTCTGGGAGCGGCCCTCCTAGGCCGGTAGGGGCTAAAGGCAATTCCTACAGCATGGTGTACACCACGGCCAAAATGAGCATCCGGTCGGCGCCCTCCGATATGAGGAGAAACGCCAGCCCCAACAGCAGCAGCCGGTCCCCGTCCATTCCCAACCCCTTGAGGATCCCGCCGATATCCAGCGGTGTTACCTGGTCTGGGGAGGGAGAGGAAGGCCCATGGGGGACGTTGGGAGGAAAGGGACGGGGATGAGGCGATTCCCCTTTGGGGGCGTGGTGCTCCTGGGCCCGCTTGAGGGGCTGTGCAACGAAAGACCGGCCGGTGCGGGGTCCGTTTGGCTGCGCCGGCTTGGGAGAGGGGGCCTCCTGCCGTGGCTTCGGCTCCGTCGATGGGGACCGGGCTGTGCCCGCCTGGCTCTGTTCCAAGGTGCGCCGCGCCCGCTCCTGCATTTCGCGCACCCGGCGCACGGCGTCCTGCTGCATGCGCAGCATTTCTTCGCGGGATTCCTTCGGGCTCATCGTCGAACCTCCTGCCGATTCAAATTACGGCCCCAGCCGGTCAGAGCAGGCTTTTGAAAATCCCCTGCTCCTGGAGCAGGGGAAGCAGACGGGAAAGCCGCAGCAGCTGGGCCGCTTCGTCCAGCTTTTTCTGGCGCTTGGCCCCCAGATGGGGACGCAGTGCGCTCAGAAGCCGGGTGCGGTCGTCGTCCTGTCCCAGAGAGGAGAGCATGGGGGCCAGCTTTAGGAGCAGCTCGGCGTTGACGGGGCTGTTCTTCGCGCCGGAGGATTGCCCCAGAAGCCCCATCAGGGAGGAAAGCCCCCCGCCCCCCGGCCCGCCGCCGTTCCCCTGGGAAAGGGAAGAGAGCAGCGCGGAGAGGTCGGGCATGGAGCCGTTAGAGCCCTGCCCCTGCCCGCCGCCGCTTCCCTGGGAAAGGGAAGAGAGCAGCGCGGAAAGGTCGGGCATGGAGCCGTTAGAGCCCTGCCCCTGTCCGCCGCCGTTCCCCTGGGAAAGGGAAGAAAGCAGCGCGGAAAGATCGGGCATGGCGCCGTTAGAGCCTTGCCCCTGCCCGCCACCGTTCCCCTGGGAAAGGGAAGAAAGCAGCGCGGAAAGATCGGGAGTGCCCTGCTGACCGGACGGTTCGGCGGACTGCCCCTGCCCTTGAGAAAGGGAGCGGAGCATGGCGGACAGATCGAACCCGCCGCTGCCGGAATTGCCGCCGCTTTGTGTTCCCTGGGAAGGCTGCGGCGGCTTTGCGTCGGGGGCATGGGCCGTTTTCGAGGGGGCACTCTGGCTGCGCGGCGGGTTTTTCGCCCCTTGCGCCTTTTGCTCCTCATCAAGCATGTCGGCAAGGCTCCGGATCAGCTCCCTTCCTTGGGGGGTGGAAAGGAGACGGTTGAGCTTTTCGTTCCTGTCGTCCATAGGGAGCCTCCTTCTGCTCGATTGCATTTTGCCCTATTTGCCCCCCATAAACCGCTTGAGCAGCATCTGCGCCTGCGGAGTGGAAAGAAGCTTCTGGGTGGCGGCCGGGTCGTTTAAGATCCCCTCGATTTTCTTAGCCTGCTGAGGGGTCATGTTCTTGAGCATCGACTTGACCTCTCCGTTTTGCAGCGCCTGCTTGAGCCGGTCGGGACTCTGCCCCAGCCGCTGGCTGGCGGAGTTGAGCAGCTCCTGCTCCTTATCGGCGGAAAGGTTGGGAGTCAGCCGGTCCGAGCCGGCTGCACCCTGCCGGCTTTGGTTGGACGGATTGTTGGACGGGTTATGAAAACGGTTGTTCATGCCATCACCTCATAGTATAATGTATGCGTAGCCCTGCTCCCCTATGCTATGCGGCGTGAGCGGGGATGGTTACGCAAACGAAAGCAAAGGCAGGCGAACCGTATGCGAATTTTGGTTGTTTCCGATTCTCACCGGGATGGGTTCTCCCTCAAGGAAGCGCTGGACGCCCAGCCGGGCGCGAAAACCGTCCTTTTTCTGGGGGACGGCCTTGACGAGCTGGAGGCGTGCAAGGCCCAGTATCCGGGCAAATCCTTTTTCGCAGTGCGCGGCAACTGCGATTGGGGCTGCGCCGGAGTGGAAACGGGCTTTCTTAACCTGGAAGGAAGGACGATCCTGTATACGCACGGGCATAATTATCAGGTGAAATACTCATTGTATGCATTAAAATCAGCCGCCCGCCAAAACGGCGCCCAGATTGTACTCTTTGGGCATACCCACCTGCCCTATGAATCGTATGAGGACGGGCTGTATATACTAAATCCCGGCACGGTGTCGGGATCCCGTACCGGCAGACGCACCTACGGGATTCTCGACCTGACACCGGCCGGGATTGTAACCAATGTGATAGAGCTTCGATAGGAGGAGTTATTCGCCCAGCAGCGCCAGGCACCGGGCGTATTTGGATTGGTTCTCAGGGACTAGGTCGTATTCCTTGCAGAAGAAGTCGCCCATTTTCTGCAAGTATTCTTCGCTTCCCGAGCACAGCTCTAGTTCCAGCTCCCAAATTTCCTCCGTTTTGCCGCCTGCGCTTAAAAATCCGTCGTCCACGCACAGCTCCACCACCGCTTCCGGGCTTGATACGTTGCAGGTGCGGCGGATGAACTGGGTGCGGCAGCGCTCTTCAAAGGGGCCGTTGCCCATGACGGTGAGGATTTGGCGCAGGGATTCCACCGGGTCGGTGGTAAACAGCTCGTTTGTCAGGAAGCGGGACGGGTCGGGAGTGGCGTCCTTTTGAACGATGTTCCATTCCAGCCGCCGGTGCACGCCGTCCTTGGCGCTTCCCTTGGCCTTGATGGTGGCGATGTAGCGGTCTCCCTCCCGGCGGATCCGGTAGGAAAGCTGCTCGCGCCGTAAGCGTCGGTCGGGGGTATCGTAATAAACGGCCATCATGTTGCGGGAGATCATGCTGGACAGGCGTTTACGGGAGAGGAGGCGGTCATACCCCTCCCGGGTGGTAAATCGAAGTTTCAATTCCGTTTCCATTTTACTCCTCCTACTACTTCTAATTCTTTCCTGCGTATCATTATACATCAAGATCGGGCCGACTCAACACCAAATATTTTAAAAAACAGGTATTGCGTCCGACATACAATGATGATATAATACTGAAAGTTTAAGCATATTTCCTTTTTCGCGGGGGAAACCCGACAATCGAATCGGTCGCAGAATCGAAAGCAGGCTGTGAATCACGAAGGGAAAGGTGAGACTTTTGAAGAAAGCTTTCCTGCTATTGGAGGATGGGCACTTATTTACCGGACAGAGCATCGGCTCTGAAAAGGAAGCCGTCTGTGAGGTGGTATTCAACACTTCCATGACGGGGTATCTTGAATTGTTGACGGATCCATCTTATGCCGGACAAGGCGTGGTCATGACGTATCCCTTAATTGGCAATTATGGTGTTTGCCTTAAGGACGAGGAGTCAAGACGACCCTGGGTTTCGGCTTTTATTTTGCGCGAACTGTCCCGCACGGAGAGCAACTTCCGCTGCGAGGAGAGCCTCAATCAGTATTTGAAGGACAACGACATCACCGGCATCCACGGCATCGACACCCGCGCACTGGTAAAGATCCTGCGGGAAAGCGGCACCATGAACGGTATGGTCACCACCGAGGAAATCACCGATATGGACGCGGCTTTGGAGAAAATCCGGGCCTACCGTCATCAGGATTTGGTTTTAAAGACCACCTGCAAGAATATTGAAATATTCGGAAAAGGAAATCGCTGGAAGGTGGCCCTGCTCGATTTGGGCGCGAAACAAAACATCGTGCGCTGTCTGGTTGAGAGGGATTGCGAGGTCACGGTTTACCCGGCGGATACCAAGGCGGAGACCATTCTCGACGCAAAGCCCGACGGCGTCATGCTCTCCAATGGCCCCGGCGATCCCAAGGACTGCGGCCCCATCATCGACCAGGTGCGTATTCTGCTTGACTCGGACGTACCCACCTTTGCCATCTGCCTGGGCCATCAGCTGACGGCGCTGGCCATGGGCGCGGATACCTGCAAGCTTGCCTACGGCCACCGGGGGGTCAACCATCCGGTGCGGGACACCAAGTCCGGGCGCAGCTACATCTCCTCCCAGAACCACGGCTACTGCGTCATGGGGGAGACTCTGCCCGAAGGGGTGGAGGTCGCCTTTGAAAACGTCAACGACGGCACGGTGGAGGGGATGCGGTTCCCCGGCCGGCCGATCTATACGGTGCAGTTCCATCCGGAGGCCTCTCCCGGCCCGAAGGACACCGCCTTCTTATTCGACCATTTTATCGACATGATGGGAGGAACGTACCATGCCTAAAAATCCGAACATAAAGAAGGTTATGGTTTTGGGCTCCGGCCCGATCATCATCGGCCAGGCGGCGGAATTTGACTATGCGGGCACCCAGGCATGCCGGGCGCTCAAGGAGGAGGGCATCGAGGTAGTCCTCGTCAACTCCAACCCCGCCACCATCATGACCGATAAGGACATTGCCGACCGGGTGTACATCGAGCCTTTAAACGCCGCCACGGTTGCCAAGATCATCAAAAAGGAAAAGCCCGACTCGATTCTGCCCACCTTGGGCGGGCAGAATGCGCTCAACATCGCCATGGAGCTGGAGGAAAAGGGCTTCCTTGCCCAGGAAGGCGTCACCATGCTGGGTACCTCCTCGGAAGCCATCCGCAACGCGGAGGACCGCCAGGCGTTTAAGGACACCCTCGACCGTATCGGCGAACCCTATGCCACCAGCAAGGTGGTGCACGATCTGGAATCGGCCATCGAATTTACCGAGGGCATCGGCTACCCGGTGGTCATCCGCCCGGCCTACACTTTGGGCGGCACCGGCGGCGGCATCGCCCACGACTACGACGAGCTGGTTGCCATCACCACCAACGGCCTGCGCTTGAGCCGGGTGCACGAGGTGCTGGTGGAACGGTATATCGGCGGCTGGAAGGAAATCGAATACGAGGTCATGCGGGACAGCAAGGGCAACGTGGTCACCATTTGTAATATGGAGAACATCGACCCGGTTGGGGTACATACCGGCGATTCCATCGTGGTCGCCCCTTCCCAGACCCTGGCGGACAAAGAGCACCAGATGCTGCGCACCTCGGCGCTCAACATCATTTCCGAGCTGAAAATCGAGGGCGGGTGCAACGTGCAGTTTGCCCTGCACCCCGATTCCTTTGAATACTGCGTCATCGAGGTAAACCCCCGCGTCAGCCGCTCGTCGGCCCTGGCCTCCAAGGCCACCGGCTATCCCATCGCCAAGGTGGCGGCCAAGGTGGCGTTGGGCTACGGCCTGGATGAAATCAAAAATGCCATCACCGGCAAGACCTGCGCCTGCTTCGAACCGATGCTCGACTACTGCGTGGTCAAGATCCCCAAATGGCCCTTCGATAAGTTCGTCACCGCAAAGCGCACCCTGGGCACCCAGATGAAGGCCACCGGCGAAGTCATGGGCATCGCCCCCTCCTTTGAAGGGGCGCTGATGAAGTCCATCCGCTCTTTGGAGCAGAACACCACCAGCCTCAAGCTTAAGATGCTCGAATCCTTGAGCAAAGAGGACATTGAGCGGCGGCTTCACAACATTGACGACCGGCGGATCTTCGTCATCGCCGAGGCCATGCGCCGCGGTGTGACGAAAGAACAGATTCATGCCATTACCAAAATCGACCTGTGGTTTTTGGACCGGATTCTGTCTCTGGTGGAGATGGAAGAAGAGCTTAAGAAGAACGGCACCGCCCCGGCGGTCATCGAGCGGGCCAAGTACTTAGGGTTTATCGACAAGGACATCGCCGCCTTTGCGGGCGTGACGGAAAAGGACATCAAGCGCATCCGCATGGAGACCGGCATTGTCCCCGGCTATAAGATGGTGGATACCTGCGCGGCGGAGTTCGCCGCCGCCACTCCCTACTATTACTCGAGCTATTGCAGCGAGAACGAGGTGGACACCGCTTCGGACAAAAAGAAGGTGCTGGTCTTGGGCTCCGGCCCCATCCGCATCGGCCAGGGCATCGAGTTCGACTATTGCTCGGTCCACTGCGTCTGGGCCCTCAAGAAGCTGGGCTTTGAGACCATCATCGTCAACAATAACCCCGAAACCGTCTCCACCGACTTCGATATTTCCGATAAGCTTTACTTTGAACCCCTTACCCCCGAGGACGTGCAGAACATTGTGGAACTGGAAAAGCCCTACGGCGCAGTGGTCCAGTTCGGCGGCCAGACGGCCATTAATTTAAGCCAAGCCCTGCGGGAAATGGGCGTGCCGATTCTCGGCACCTCCGCAGAGGACGTGGACGCGGCCGAGGACCGCAAAAAGTTCGACGCGATTTTGGAGCAGTGCGGGATTCCCCGTCCGGCGGGAACCACGGTGTTCACCACCGCCGAAGCGCTCAGTGCCGCCAATAAGCTTGGCTACCCCGTGCTGGTGCGCCCCTCCTACGTGCTGGGCGGCCAGGGGATGCAGATCGCCTTCTCGGACGACGACATCGTTCAGTTCATGGCCATCATCAACCTCACCGTACAGGAGCACCCGATCCTGGTGGACAAGTACCTGATGGGCAAGGAGCTGGAAGTGGACGCGGTCTGCGACGGCAACGACATCCTCATCCCCGGCATCATGGAGCATCTGGAGCGGGCGGGTGTGCACTCGGGCGACTCGATTTCCGTCTATCCGCCCCAGTCCATCCCCCAGAAGCATCAGGACACCATCGTGGAATACACCCGCCGGCTTGCGAAGGCCCTCCACGTCAAGGGCCTTGTGAACATCCAGTTCATCATCTATGAGGACGAGGTATACGTCATTGAAGTAAACCCCCGTTCCTCCCGTACCGTTCCCTATATCAGCAAGATCACCGGCGTCAATATCGTGGGCCTGGCTACCACCGTCATCTTCGGCAAGACCATCCCGGAATGCGGCTATTCCTACGGCCTGGTGCCGCCCAAGAACCATGTGGCGGTCAAGCTGCCGGTCTTTTCCTTTGAGAAGCTCTACGGCGCGGAAATCAGCCTTGGCCCGGAAATGAAGTCCACCGGCGAGGTGCTGGGCCTGGCGTCCTCCTTCCCGGAGGCCATGATGAAAGCCTTCATCGGCGGCGGCTATGACCTGCCCAAAACGAGGAAGCTCATCGCTACCGTTAAAAACGCCGACAAGCCGGAGATTGTGGGCATCGCCCAACGCTTTGCCAAGCTCGGGTTTGAGATTTACTCCACCGGCGGCACCTGTGATTACCTCAATTCCCACGGCGTGCCCACCCACCGCCTCCATAAGATCGAGGAAGGGACGCCAAACATCCTGGATATGATCTTGAGCGGCGAGGTGGATCTGGTGGTCAACACTCCCACCAACATCCGCAAGGAAAACCGGGACGGGTTCTTAATCCGCCGCAATGCGGTGGAAACCGGCACCCCCTGCATCACCTCCCTGGACACGGCGACGGCTTTGCTTATGAGCCTGGAGCAGGCGGACAAGGAGGATCTGTCGGTGATCGACATCGCACAGATCTAGCCCGTCTTTATGAAAGGGAAGAAACCGCATATCGAACGCGCCGGCTTTTAACTGCCGGCGCGTTTTTTGTGCCATTTCCTTAAAGAGGGGACGGGAACGGCGGACGTCCTTTGCGAATCGGCTGCCGGTATAGGAAGGGCGATATCCATTTTCAAATGGTATGGAGAGTGAGGAGCCGGCTTTTCCTTTTTGCCGGACATACCTTCTTTTGCCTATTTCGATTTTTTCTAATCCGCCGGCTTTTGCTCTTGCGGGGCTTTCATCGTTTCGCGTTCGCCCGCCAACAGTTGAAAGGATGCTATAAAAATAGATTTTTGTAATTTTTTCATTTGTTTTTTCTATTACCTGCTTTACAAGACGAGAATTTCGTGCTAGGATACGGAATACAAGGACAAAGGCGTTCCTGTAAAAGGAAGGTCTTTGTCCTTTTTTCGTTTTACCCGGCGTCTTTTCGCCGGCGTCACCATAGGATTCTATCGTTTAGGCAGGGATGAAACGCATGAAAAAGGTACTTCTCGCATTCACCGATACCCAGATGGCGGCTCAGCTTCACGCGGCGCTTGAACAGGCGGGCTTTTGTGTCTGCCGATCATGCGCTACCTTCCAGGAGATGGTGGACGCTTCCTATGAAAACGAGGACGAATATGTGGCGGTCACCCAGACAAGGCTCGGCCGGGGAAGCATTACCCAGTATGCCCCCATGGTCAGCAGCCGGTGTGAGATTTTGCTCCTGTTGCCGCCGGATGAAGAATATTTGGGCCGGGCGACCGGGCTGCTTGCGCTGCCCCTTCCCACGACACCGGCGGATTTGCGTGAGAGCGTGGAAATGCTCTTTGAAACCATGCCCGAGCGGCTTTCCCAAGAGGCAAAGGCGCTTCCTCCCAAGCCCAAGACGGAGGAACAGCGGGAGCTGGAGCGCCGGGTCGTCGGCGACGCCAAAGAGGTCCTCATCCGCCGCAATGGCATGACCGAGGAACAGGCCCACCGCTTCATCCAAAAGCGCAGCATGGACTCGGGTGCCCGCATGGCCCAAATCGCCTCTCATATTCTTCACACCGCCGGAGATATGGCGAGCTGACGGAAAAAATACCAGGAAACCGCTTTTCGGCCGGTCCGGCCGGGAGGCGGTTTCTTGCTGCTTTTTCTTCCGTCCTTGCTTTGCCGGTCCCCATTCCGGCAGCCGGGTAAAGGAGCGGGCGTGAAGAACCGCCTTTTTATGTGGAATTTAGATATTCCCCTACGCCTCAAAACAGTGTATAATAACCCCATTAGAGGAACCCTGCGGCGGCCCGCCGCCGGAAAAAGGAGGAAACGTCCCTTGAAGTTTACCAAAATGCACGGCATCGGCAACGATTATATCTACGTCAACTGTTTCGAGGAAACGGTTCAAGACCCCAACGGGCTTGCCAAGCGTCTGTCCGACCGGCACACCGGCATCGGCTCGGACGGATTGGTGCTCATCCGCCCGTCTGAGAATGCGGATTTTCGTATGGACATGTACAATTCCGACGGTTCCCAGGCCCAGATGTGCGGCAACGCCATCCGCTGCGTGGGAAAATATGTGTACGACAACGGCTTGACCGACCAGACCACCATTACCATCGACACGCTGGCAGGGGTTAAGACCCTGTGGCTGACGGTGGAGGAGGGGAAGGTGACGGCCGCCCGGGTCAATATGGGCCGGCCGGAGTTTGCCCCGGAAAAGATCCCGGTGGCCGCCGAAGGGGAAACGGTGGTCGATTACCCGGTCATGCTGTCCGGGAAGGAGTACCGCATTACCTGCGTCTCCACCGGCAACCCCCACGCGGTGCTGTTCGTCGACGACGTGGAGAGCCTGAACCTGGAGGTGCTCGGCCCCCGTTTTGAGCATCATCCCCTCTTTCCGCAACGGATCAATACCGAGTTTGTCCAGGTGCTCGACCGCGGCCGCCTGCGTATGCGGGTGTGGGAACGGGGGGCCGGGGAAACCATGGCCTGCGGCACCGGCGCATGCGCGTCGCTGGCGGCGGCCTGCGTCAACGGCCTGTGCGACCGCAGGGCGCAGCTGGTGCTCAACGGCGGCTCTCTGCTCATCGAGTGGGAGGAGGAGTCCGGCTGTCTCTTTATGACCGGCCCGGCCGAAACGGTGTTTACCGGCGAGGTGGAGGTCTGACCGGGCTTAAAAGCCTCCTCTTACGGGGAAAGGCCCAGCCGAAAGGGCCTGGCCCCGGCTGAATGCTTATGAAGAAACCGGCGGTTTCTTTGAAATGAGCCGCCTTTACATCAACAGAAAGGAAGAAAACCCACATGTTCACCATCAATGAAAATTACCTCAAGCTGCCGGGCAGCTATCTCTTTTCCAACATTGCCAAGAAGGTCAACGCCTATACCGCCGCCAACCCGGACGCGGATATCATCCGTCTGGGCATCGGCGACGTAACCCGGCCCCTGGCCCCTTCGGTCATCCGGGCGCTGCACGAGGCGGTGGATGAAATGGGCGACGCCGCCACCTTCCACGGCTACGGCCCGGAGCAGGGATATGATTTTCTCAAGGAGAAGATTGTTGCCTACGATTTCGCCCCCCGCGGGGTCAAGCTGGACTTGGATGAAATCTTTATCAGCGACGGCGCCAAGAGCGACTGCGGCAACATCGGCGACATTTTAGGGCTCGACAATGTGGTGGCCGTCTGCGACCCGGTCTATCCGGTCTATGTGGATACCAACGCCATGGCAGGCCGGGCCGGCGGCTACGGCGCCGACGAACGGTGGGACAAGCTCATCTATATGCCCTGCACGGCTCAGAACCATTTTATCCCCGACCTGCCCGCGGGGAAGGCGCCGGATCTGATCTATCTGTGCTTTCCCAACAACCCCACCGGCTCCATGATCAGCTTTGAAGGGCTGAAAAAATGGGTCGACTACGCCAACGAGCACGGCTCCCTGATCCTCTACGATTCGGCCTATGTCGCCTTTATCTCCGAGGACGTCCCCCACAGCATCTATGAGATCGAAGGGGCCAAGCGCTGCGCCATCGAGTTCCGCTCCTTCTCCAAGACCGCCGGCTTTACCGGCACCCGCTGCGCCTATACCGTGGTGCCTAAGGAGCTCAAGTGCGGCGAGGTTTCCCTCAACGCCCTCTGGCTGCGCCGCCAGACCACCAAGTTCAACGGCGTGCCCTATATCGTCCAGAAGGGCGCCGCCGCCATCTACTCCGAGCAGGGGCAGAAGGAAATCCGTGAAACCGTCGCCTACTATATGAACAACGCCAAGGTCATCCGGGAAGGCCTGGCTGCGGCAGGCTTTGCCGTTTCCGGCGGCGTCAACGCCCCCTATATCTGGATGAAGACCCCGGACGGCATGACCTCCTGGGAGTTTTTCGACGCGCTGCTTCAGAAGGCCCAGGTGGTGGGCACCCCCGGCTCCGGGTTCGGCCCGTCCGGCGAGGGCTATTTCCGCTTGACCGCCTTCGGAACCTACGAGAATACGGTGCGCGCCATCGAACGCATCAAGAAGGTGTTCTGATCCGGCCTCTTTTGCAGGACGTCCGCCTTTCTCCGTCTTTTTGGTACAAAGAGGAAATGAGGCGGGTTTTGTCGAAGGGCTGCGGTCCGGACTTGCAAAGTGCGCGCATTTGCGCTAAAATAAAGGCCGTGAGCCAATTGAAGAATACAGCCGCATTTGGCGGCGGAATGGGTGGGTAACATGCAAAAGTGTGAACAGCTTTATGAAGGCAAAGCCAAGAAGGTTTTCAAAACCGACGAGCCGGAGGTTTATATCGTCGATTATAAGGACGACGCCACCGCCTTTGACGGCCTGAAAAAGGGCACCATTGTGGGCAAGGGTGTGGTCAACAACCGGATGTCCAACCTCTTGTTCCAGATGCTCGAAAAGAAGGGCATTCCGACCCACTTTGTCAAGGAGCTTTCCGACCGGGAGACGGCGGTGAAGAAGGTTTCCATCGTCCCGCTGGAGGTAATTGTGCGCAACATCGCCGCCGGCAGCTTTAGCAAGCGGTTCGGCGTGGAGGAAGGCACCGGCCTCAAGAGCCCGACGCTGGAGTTCTGCCTCAAAGACGACGACCTGCACGACCCGATGATCAATGAGTACCATATCCTGGCTCTCGGTCTCGCCTCCAAGGAGGACATCGAGACCATCACCGACATGACCTTTAAAGTCAACGAAGCCCTCAAGGAATTTTTCCTTTCCATCGGCATTGAGCTGGTGGACTTCAAGCTGGAATTCGGCCGCCAAAGCGACGGCACCATCATTCTGGCCGACGAAATTTCGCCGGATACCTGCCGCCTGTGGGATTCCAAGACCCATGAGAAGCTGGATAAGGACCGCTTCCGCCGGGATATGGGCGGCGTGGAGGACGCCTATCACGAGGTTATGCGCCGCATCGGCTTGGAAAAGTAAGCACGGCTTGCAACAAAAATCAGAGGACATGGGATGGTCCTCTGATTTTTAGGTCAAATATGGTGTTTAATGGAATATTTTACATTTAAAACCTAGCAAATCAGAGAGCACGGATAAAAACCGAGACCAATGGATGGGAGACGTGGAATTTTGGCTATGACAAACGGGTTGCCCTTTGACGGGCTGCACGAGGAGTGCGGGGTGTTCGGCGTGTACGGATGTCCGGACGGGGAAACGGCCTATAACCTCTACCGGGGCTTGTTCGCGCTGCAGCATCGGGGCCAGGAAAGCTGCGGCATCGCGGTCAACGACCGGGGCGTGATCGCCAGCCATAAGGACATGGGGCTGGTAAACGAGGTGTTTTCCCCGCAGATTCTCGAGGGCCTGCCCGGCCAAATGGGGATCGGGCATGTCCGTTATTCCACCACCGGCGGCAGCTTCCGGGGAAACGCCCAGCCGTTGGTGCTGCGGTATATTAAGGGAAGCCTGGCCATCGCCCACAACGGCAACCTGGTCAACACCGTGGATCTGCGGCGGGAGCTGGAGGTAAAGGGCGCCATCTTTCAAACCACCATTGATTCCGAGGTCATCGCCTATCTGGTTGCGCGGGAGCGTATCCACTGCCGGTCGGTGGAGGAGGCGGTGCGCCGTACCATGATGCGCATCAAAGGGGCCTATTCCATGCTGGTCATGAGCCCGTCGAAGCTCATCGCCGCCCGGGATCCCCAGGGCTTCCGCCCGCTGGTCATCGGGAAGCTGGGTGAGGGCTATGTGTTCGCCTCGGAAACCTGTGCGCTCGACGCGGTGGGGGCCGAATACCTGCGGGACGTGCAGCCGGGGGAGATCGTTATGGCAGGGAAGGACGGTCTTACCTCCATGACCGATTTTTGCGGGCAGAAGCACGCCCACTGCATCTTTGAGTATATCTACTTTGCCCGTCCCGACAGCCAGATCGACGGTTTGAGCGTCTATGAGGCGAGGCAGGAGGCGGGGCGGCTGCTGGCAAGGCAGCATCCGGTGGAGGCCGATTTGGTTATCGGCGTGCCCGAGTCGGGTATCGACGCCGCCATCGGCTACAGCCAGGAATCGGGGATTCCCTATGGAAAGGGCTTTGTCAAGAATAACTACGTGGGCCGTACCTTTATTCAGCCCGCCCAGGGACAGCGGGAAAACAGCGTGCGCATTAAGCTTAACGTCTTAGGAACCGCCGTCAAGGGGAAGCGGGTGGTCATGCTCGACGATTCCATTGTCCGCGGCACCACCGCCGCGCGCATTGTTAAGATGCTCAAGGATGCCGGAGCCACCGAGGTTCACGTCCGCATCAGCTCGCCGCCCTTCCGGTGGCCCTGCTATTTCGGCACCGACGTGCCGGAGCGCAGCCAGCTTTCGGCGGTACGCTATTCCATTGAGGAAATCCGGCAGCAGCTGCACGCCGACAGCCTAGGCTATCTGAAGCTCGATTCGCTGGGTCAGATGCTTTGCGGCAAACCGATTTCCTATTGCGACGCCTGCTTCTCCGGAACCTATCCGGTCAAACCGCCCAAGGAGCTTTTGGTTCTCGACCAGAAATGCTGAAAAGCGTCGTTTTTCCGACACCCGGCCGTTTTCAAAGACGGCCGGTTTTTATCCGGTAAGAAGGAGGCCGGAAAGGGGCTTGTTTACCGATTCGTCTCTCTTTGTTCACATTTTTTAGGAAGAGATGTTACAATTGTAAGAGATTCATTCCATTGGTATCAGATTTGATATGCTTTTGTAACCGCCTTGTGGTTTCTTTTCTCTTTTTTTGGGGTATAATAAAGACAACAACAGAACAACCCCTAAGCAGTTTGTATTCCCTTTTTCTTCCTCCTTCCTTACTATTAGAACGAAACAGGGCCTGTGAGATTCCGACTCACAGGCCCTGCTTCGTTTGAAAAGGGAAAATCTCAAACGGCGCAATGATTTCCGGCATTCCCTTCGCGCAACCGGCGCCTTTTGCGCCGCAGCGCAATGGCGTGCCTACCGGCCGACGATATTTTTTTCTAAGCCGGGAGAAGAAAAATCGTTTTCTTTTTGCGGCATATTTCCCTCTCACTCCGGCAAGACTACTGTCGGAGGTGCATGAGACCTATGGGAAATATGCGATTTGAAAAAACAAAATTCGGGAAATTCTGGTCCGGAAAAGGCTTTTATGTGGCGCTTGCCATCTGTATGGTGGCGGTAGGCGGCGTTGCCTGGGGCGCGTTTGACGGGTTCGGCATCCTCAGCCCCGAGGACACGACCCCCAGCTCCAGCAATACGGCAGTCGACTATAACTACAACGAACCGGCCGGCAACACCGTCAGCGGCATCCCGGTGGAAGAGAACAACGATCCGGTTTCCTCTTCCGAGCCGGCCTCTTCCGCCCCTTCGTCCTCGTCGGAAGCGCCCTCCTCTCAGGCGGCGGAGCCGACCAATACCACCCCGTCCTATGTCTATCCCGCTGGAACAGCCGTCCTCAAGGAGTTCTCCGGGGAAGCGCTGGTCTATTCGGAGACCATGAAGGACTGGCGATCCCATGAGGCGGTGGACTTTGAGCTGGAAAAGGGCGGTATTGTCCGCGCCATGACCGACGGCGTGGTCACATCCGTTTACGACGACGACCTCCTGGGCAAGGTGGTGGAGATCGACCACGGCAACAGCTTGGTCGCCTCCTACTGCGGACTGGGCAACACCGTTTCGGTGCGCAAGGGGGATGAAATCAAGGTGGGCCAGCAGATCGGCACCATCGGAGACGTTCCCAGCGAAATTGCCGAGCCCGCCCATCTGCATCTGATTCTGACCCAGGACGGCCAAACCATTGATGCCGCGCAATTTCTCAGTGAACAGCCCTGACGCGCCCTCGTCATCGCTTCAGGGGCAAACGGTGCAATATCGTGTTGCGCCGAATAAAAAAGGCCCGTGGCCATGCCGGACTTCCGGTATGCCCATGGGCCTTTTGCACGGTTGACGTGCCCCGCCCTCCCGTGCTATAGTCGGGCAAAGGGTAAAAAACAGAGGAGGAAAGAGCGATGGAGCAAGGATATGTGCAGGTATATACCGGCAACGGGAAGGGAAAGACCACCGCTGCCGTGGGATTGGCGGTCCGGGCCGCCGGAGCGGGATACCGGGTCTTTTTCGGCCAGTTTCTAAAGGATCGTCCCTGCTGCGCGGCAAGTGCCCTTGCCGACCGGTTTGAGGAGATTGAGGTGCGCCAGTTCGGCAGCGGCAAAGGCCTGCTGCTGGGACGGAAGGAGGAAGCGGACGACCGCGCCTGTGCCCAGGAGGGCTTTTCCAGATGTGAAGAGGCCGTCCGGTCGGGCCGGTACGATCTTGTGGTGCTCGATGAAATCAACCCGGCCGTTTCCCTGGGCCTTGTGTCCCAGGAACAGCTCCTTGCCCTCCTGGCGGCCCGTCCCGCCTCGGTGGAGATGGTGCTTACCGGCCGGGGCGCCTGCGGGCCGGTGCTGCAGGCGGCGGACCTGGTTACCGAAATGACCGAACGAAAGCATTATTTTCAAAAGGGCGTGCCCGCCCGCCGGGGTGTGGAGCTGTAGGGAGAAACGCTTTTTCCCCGGCTCCTACCGGATGGGCGCGATGCGGTAGCCCAGGGATTCGGCCAATTCTCGGTCGCTGGCCGCATCAAACCCGGCGGTTGTGAGCATATCGCCGGTGATGGCCGCGTTGGCCCCCGCGAGAAAGGCGGCTTTTCCATGGTCGGGCATAGCGCCCCGCCCGCCTGCCAGCCGGATGGCGCTGCGGGGAAGAAGGAAGCGCAGTACCGCCACCGAACGCACAAGCTCCTCCTGGCCGAGGGGCTTGTTGTTTTGCAGCGGCGTGCCGGGGATGGGGCTGAGCACATTGATGGGGACCGAGCGTATCCCTAATGCGCGCAGCTGAAGCGCCAGGTCAATGCGGTCCTCCATCGTCTCTCCCAGCCCGAAGATCCCTCCGCTGCATACCGTCATTCCAGCCGCCGTCGCCGCCTCCACCGCCGCGCACTTGTCGTCGTAGGTATGGGTGGTGCAGATAGCAGGGAAAAACCGGCGGGAGGTCTCCAGATTATTGTGATACCGGGTAACGCCGGCATTCTTGAGACAACGAAACTGTTCGGCGGAAAGAAGCCCAAGCGACGCGCACAGCTGTAATCCGGTCCTCTCCCGTATGGTTCGGTAGGCCCTGCAAAGGGACCAAACCTCCCCGTCGGACAGCCGCCGCCCCGAGGTCACCACCGAAAAACGCAGAACCCCCCGTTTCGCCTGCTGCACGGCTGTCTGCACAATCGTTTCCTCCGGAAGGAGAGGGTATTCGGTTACGGCGGTGGAATAATGGGCCGATTGCGCGCAGAATGCGCAGTTTTCCGGGCATCGTCCCGATTTTCCGTTGACGATCGCACACAGATCAAAGGAATCCCCCATCAGGCTGTGCCGCAATGCATCCGCTTGTTTGGCCAGCTCGTCCGCCGGCTCCCTGCTGAGGAGGACGGCATCCTCCCGGCCGAGGGCTTCTCCTCCTTCCACCCGTTTGCGCAGTTGATCGGCAAGCGACATGTCGTTCCCTCCCTATCAAGCATTTCTTTTATTGTAGGGAGGATAAGGAAGATTGTCAACTGTTATTTTGTTAAATTGGTTTACAATAAATAGGCCGTTTCCGGTTGCAAAAAGGGAAATCAACGCCTATAATGAAGGAAAGAAGAGAATATTTCCTTTTACCGGCTCCGAAAGGAGGAAGGCCCGATGAAAAAACTCCAGGGAAAAGGACGGACGGCTGTTTTATGGGGGGCGATTGCCAGCCTTCTGACGGCGATTGTATGGATGGCGCTGCCCGTCGGGGCGGTGCTGACCTTCGCGTCAGGGCCACAGGAATGGTTCACGCGCAGCTATTCCTATTTTGATATTGGGGTGCTTGGCATGTCGGGCAACGGTTTTCCGTTTGTGACGGCTTGCCTGAGCGTCTTGCTGCTGCTGTGGGTGGTATGGCAGGCGACGCTGCGCAAAAACCCGGGGATTGACGCCCGCTTGGTCAAAATCCTCTCGGTGGTGTGCGTGGTCACCTCGGTGCTGGGCCTCTTCCTGCTTTCCTTTACGCCGGCAGGCTATGGGATCACCGTATTGCTGGCGGTGACCTGCGGGCTGCTTTTCTGGGCGCTCTGATTCCTATGGGAAGCCGGAGAAACAACCGCCGTAAAAGACCGGCGTCTGGTCTTGCAGAAGGGGAGGGGGGCCTTTTCCATTGTCCCATCCGCCCTGCCGCCCGACGGCGGGAAGCCGCCGTTTCGCGGCCGGATCGCCGGATTTTTAAAAGCGCCTCCTTTTTAGTCCCTTCCTCGCCTGCCGGCTGAACCGCCTGCGGGTGCGAGAAATTCATGTTTTTGAAGTCAAACCCACCGGCAAAGCCGGAGGCTTGAGTAAGCCCTAGAAGGGTATATATTGCCAGCATGCGTCTCAAGACGCACGGAAAATTATTTCACTTTCATCACCTGCCCCGCGGCCCGTAAACAGGCGGATCCCCATTTTACCCGGAAGCCTTCCGTCCAAGTTCCCAGATTGGGCCATGCCGGACGACGACGCATCGGACGGTCAAGCCGTCACTGTTCGGCTGGCTTTAAGCAGCTCGCTTCCTTCGATGCCCAAAGCGAACGCTTTTTTGCGGGACATCTCCACCGGCAAAGCCGGTGGTTTCCATTCACAAAAAGAAAAGCCCCTGGATAAGGGAATTTCCTTATCCAGGGGCTTTTTGCGCCGTTTGCCGCCGGGGCTTGCACGGCCCACCTTTATACGCCCAGCCAATCGGTTACCTCACCGAGATGCTCCGCCACCAGCCGATGGGGATAGGTCTCCATCTCCTCCCGTGTGGTGGTCCCGGTGAGGACGCCGGCGAAATCCACGCCGGCGGCCTGGGCGGTCCTTGCGTCCACATAGCTGTCCCCTACGTACAGGACCACATCCTTGGAAAGGCCCAGCAGGTCCACCGCCCTGTTGAGCCCTTGGGGATCGGGCTTGGGACGGTCGATGTCCTCAAAGCCGACGATGACGTCGAAGGCGTCCTTGAGCTGGAATTTGTCCAGGCTCAGCAGCGTGCGCGCGTGATTCTTGGAGGTAACGATCCCCAGCTTGCACCCTGCCGCCCGCAGCCGGCGGATGGTGCCGCGGGTGTAGGGGAGCAGGGAGGTGCCCGGCACCATCACCTCGTCCGCCTTGACCCGGTATACCTCCCGGTATTTGGCGATGCGCGCCTTGTCGTGACAGCCGGACATCTGCTCGAGGGAATCCTCCACCGTCAGCCCAATGGTCCGGCGGATCACTTCGTCGTCGGGCGGGACGCATCCCATTTTCGTCAGGGTATGCTTATAGCAGGCGAGAATCGCAGGGCTCGCGTCAATAAGCGTCAGGTCAAAGTCAAACAGGACCGCGCGGTAATTCACAAAGCATTCCTCCCAGGCAGCATTCTTTTTCTCATCATACCACATCCTGCGTTTTCCCGGCAACGGCAAAGCCGCCAAAATCTTTTCCCCACCCGTCCGGTTATTCGGCTTTTCCCGACCTGCCGCCGGGCTGTCCTCTGGCGGAAGAGCGAAGCCCAGCAAAAAACGCCCCAAAACCAGGAGGAGCACCTGGTTTTGGGGCGTTGTGCGAAATACAGTGTAAAGCTTATCGTGCCCGGCTGCTTTCCCGCCGCCGCCACCAGGCCTGCAGCCTTTGGTACAGCCATTGGTAGAACCAGAAGAGCAGGAACACGCCCGCCAGCGCTATCGCGCCGGCTAACAGCAAGGGGGTGGAGAAGGCGGTCAGGGAAAAGAAGGACTGGAAGAAGAGAAAGCAGAGCAGCAGCGCCGCGCAGATACTGCCGAAAAGCAGCCGGCGCAGCAGGTTGAAGGGGGTACACAGCTTAAAGATAAGCAATAACCCCGTAAAGGCGGCCAGCATCACGCAGACGGTGGAAACCTGCCCTTCGGTCAGGCCAAAGCATGGGCCGACCAGCATGACGCTCACCACTCCCGTCAAAATGGTCGCAGCAGTGGGAACCGAGCGGGAGACCACATTCTTGATAAAGCTGCCCCGGATCCGGTCGTGGTTGGGTTCCAGCGCCAGCACAAAGGAGGGATAGCCGATGGTCAGGGCGCTGATTAAGGTCAGATGAATGGGGACAAAGGGGTAGCGCATGGGAAGGAAAAGGAAAAGCAAGGCCAGGCAGATGGAGTAGATGGTCTTTACAATAAACAGGGAGGCGGAACGCTGAAGGTTATTGATGGACCGCCGCCCTTCCCGGACCACCTGAGGCATGGAGGAAAAGTTCGAATCCAGCAGTACCAGCTGGGATACATTGCGCGCCGCGTCGTTTCCGGAAGCCATCGCCACACTGCAGTCGGCCTCCCTGAGGGCCAGAACGTCGTTGACCCCGTCGCCGGTCATGGCAACGGTGTGCTTTTTCTTTTGTAGCGCCTGCACCATCTGTTTCTTCTGCTGGGGGGATACCCGGCCAAAGACCGCATACCGTTCCACCGCGTCTGCAATGTCCTCGGGGGTGTGCAGGGTGGTGGCGTCCACATACCGGTCCGCGTCCGGCAGCGCTACCCGCCGGGCAATGGTGGAAACGGTGATGGGATTGTCACCTGAAATCACCTTAAGCGTCACCCCCTGCTCGGCAAAATACCGCAGGGTGTCCTTCGCGTCGGGACGGATCACATCCTGAATCAGCAGCAGCGCCATAGGGGAAAGGGCTGCGGGCAGCTCTTTGCCTGCAAAATCCCCCTTGCTGTGGGCCAATAACAGAACCCGTCCCTGCGCGGCCAGCTCATCAGCAAAGGGCTTGTATTTTCCCAAATCCGGCAAAATCATCTCCGGCGCGCCCAGCACATAGCTGCCCTCTTCCCCAAAGTAGGCGCCCGACCATTTCTTTTCCGAGGAAAAGGGGAGAATCCGCTCCGCCTTTTTAGACGGCTTGCCGCCGTAACGGCTGGCAATGCTGCAAAAGGTGGGGGTATCGTCCTCCATCACCGCGCACAGATGGGAAAGGGCCTCTTCCACCGCTTCGTCCGAAACGCCGTCCAGCGGCCGTACCTCCTTGAGCTCCATCGAACCTTCCGTGATGGTTCCGGTTTTATCCAGGCAGAGCACATCCACCCGCGCCAATGCTTCAATGCAGTACAGCTCCTGTACCATTACCTGATGCTTGGAAAGTCTGATTACGCTGATGGCCAAAACCGAGCTGGTCAGCAGCACCAGCCCCTCCGGGATCATCCCGATCAAAGCCGCTGTGGTAAATACGACTGCATGTTGCAGGGTATTTCCATCCAAATTATACTGATTGTAAAACAGCGCCGCGCCGATGGGGATGATGGCAATGGATACCACCAGGATAATCCGCTGCAACGCGTTCATAATCTCCGACTTGGCCTTCTTATGCCGGCGCGCTTCGTTGGAGATGACCGAAACATAGTTCTCCGCTCCCACATGCTCCGCCCGCGCCCGGCACCGCCCGTTGACCACAAAGCTGCCGGAAAGCAGAAGGTCCCCCGGCTTTTTGCCCACCGAGTCGGACTCCCCCGTAATTAAGGATTCGTTGACGTCACAGGTTCCGTCGAGCAAAATACAGTCGCAGATCACCTGGTTTCCCCTTTCCAGCTCCAGCACGTCGTCGAGCACAATCTCCTCCACCGGAATAACAGACGTTTTTCCGTCCCGCACCACATGCGCCCCGGCGGCGGAAAGAAGGGAGAGCCGGTCAATGATCCGCTTTGCCCGGATTTCCTGTACGATTCCAATAATCAGGTTGCAGAACATGATTCCCATAAAGAGCAGGTTTTTATACGATCCCACCAGCAGCACCGCCACGCCAAGAATGGTGATGACCAGGTTAAACAGGGTACAGACGTTGTCACGGATGATGCAGGCTACCGATTTGGTGGGTACAGTGCTGTTGTGGTTGACCAAATCCTCCGCCACCCGGGCGGCCACCTGTCCTTGGGAAAGGCCCTTTTTCGGGTCGGGATGAAAGCGGATGGGTTTTGTTTCCGAAGTATCTTTCATATGCAGCTCCTATCAGCATGAAAAGTAGGTTCCTCTTATTATACGATACCCGACAGAAGCTGGCAAGGAAATCTATATAGGCAGGAGGGATAAAACCGATTCCTTTACCTTATCTCTCGGCAGAAGAAACACCGTGTCCAATGCATCCGATAAAACAAAAACCGGCCCGGAAGCTCTATGGCTTCCGGGCCGGTTTTCCGTCGGTATCTCTCCGTTATTTCTCCGCGTTGGGATAATCGTAGGTCATCGCCTTGGCCGAATCGGTAAGTCCTGTGGTGGTGGGATCGGTAATGGTGTTCCAAAGGCTTACCAGCACCGCAACAATGACGACCGGGTTCTGGGCCGCCTGGCAAAACAGGCTTCCAAGCGCCTGCCAGGAGGTCAGATCCTCAAAATTCAGACCGAAATAAGCCAAAATCGGCGCGAGGATGGAAACCGCAGCCTGCCACCAGAAGGTGGGATTGCGCCATCGAATTTTCCAGTTAATCTTCATCTCTATTCCTTTCCGCCCGAGGGGTCAGTGGGCAGGTCCTGGATGTCGTCGAAGGCCTGCTTGCCGGTGCCGTTGCCGCCGAGAGCGGCATAGGGCCGGAAGAGGTATTCGATGTTCTTCTTGTCGCTTAATGGGCAAAAGCCCAGCTGGGTGTAATAGCGGTGGGCCTGGTAGATGCGGTCGTGTAAAATAGCCTGCAGGCCCTCCCGGATGGCGTCCTGCTCCCGGCGCTGGACCTTGAGCCGCCGGCAGACCCAGGCGCAGAATGCGCCCAGGCCGCCGGTAACCGCCCAAAAGGCAAGGTCGGGAACCAAGTCAAGAAATCGTTCCATACCTTACCCCGGATAAAGGCCGCGGATGTCGCCGGAGTTTACCCAGCACAGGCCGTTGTCGAGGAGATAGGGGTTGCGGGTGCCCTCTGCAATGCGGGTGATAACCCCGTGACTGCGCAGCATCTGGGAGGCGGTCAGATGCTCCTCGATGGGAGCGGTGGAAGAGCGGTAGCAGGTGGAGAACACCACATGGTCCCCGACCTTGTACCCGGTGACGGGCTGGGGGGCCGGTTCGGGCTGCCCGCCGGAAAGCATGAGGACCTGGCCGGCATAGATGGTGTAGGGCTCGGTAATCCCATTGATGGCGGCGATATCCCGCCAGTCCATCCCCAGCTTCTGTCCGATGGCCGACAGGCAGTCCCCGGCCTGCACGGTGTAGGCGTCCCCGGAAGGGGCAGGAGCGGGCTGCCCGCCGTCGTACTCGGCCTGGCACATGGCGAGGAAGGCGTCCCAGGTCCCGGACTCCCGGATGGTCTGGGGGCAGTTCTTCCCCGACCAGTGGTTGTGCTGGACCACGTTGGACAAAGGAATGCCGTTGTCCCTCATCAGCTTGGCCGCCAGCCAGGCGGCGTTTTTCTTCGTCTGCTCAAAATCGCCGCCGGCATTCACACAAAGTTCAACGCCGATGGAGTGCAGGTTGCCGGTACCGTTTCCGCCGTCCCCCGCATGCCAGGCCTTCTCGTTGTCCGGGATGTGGTGGTAAATCTCGTGGTCGTCCACGGTGTAGTGGTAGCCGGTTTCCCCGTTAGCGCCGTTGTACAGGTAGTTGGCATGGGCGGCCGCGTCCGCCCCGGCGTCCCGGTTGCCGGTCTCATGGATGGTGATATAGGATTTTTGGTAATTGCCTCCCGGCCGGTTGGGATTGTCCGCCGGGATGATCTTCTCAATGATGGATACACTCATATACGTTCCTCCTTAAAATGAATATAAGAAAAGCGCCTCCATAGAGACGCTTTCTTTCAGTATTCATAATGGGACCACATGCTGATGATTTTAACCGTTTGTTCCGGTTCATAAACCTGGTAAACAAGCCGGTGCAGGACGTTGATCCGCCGGGAATACGCCCCCGCCATATCTCCCACCAGCTTTTCATAGGGCGGCGGATTCTGGTAAGGCTTCTCTTTAACCACATCGATCAGCTTTTTTACCCGGCCGTCCAGCTTCGCGGATTTCAGAAGCGGAATCTGCTTGACCGCCGTTTTTGTATAGACGATCTTGTACACTACCATTCCACCTCATCTTCGCCAATACAGTCCTCCAAAGGTTCCCGAAGGCCCTCCGCGATCTCTTTTTTCACCCGCGGATCGGTTGATAGATGCAGGGTTTCCATCAGTCCGTTGTATTCTTCCTCACTCATGATGACCGCATTGCCGTTTTTGGTGCTGATGTTGATAATGTCGTGGTATTCCACTGCTTGATTGACATACTTAAACATGTTTTTGCGAAAATTTGTAATGTTGGTATTGGTCATGTGATCGCCTCCCCTTTCAGTATATGTACATCATAGCGTACATATGCCGAAAAGTCAAGGGACCAGCGCCTTGATCTGGCCGGTGATAAAACCGGCGATCTTTAATCGGTAATGAGGCCATCGCAGCCGCAGTCGAGGAGAATCGCCTTAACCTGGGCCTTGAGGGCGGCAGGCACCTCCTGGTAGCGCTTCGCCCCCTTGATAATCAGGGTCGCATAGATCATCGCCATCCTTACTCACCTCCTCCCGCAAGCATTTCATAAAGCTCGGTAACGGCCAGCATGGTGTTGATGCTTTCGGTTTCCAAAGCGGTCAGCCGTTCCCCGGTGGTCTTGGCCTCCCGGTAATTCGGGTCGGCGCTTTGGGCCGCCAAAGCCAGAAGAGCCTCCCGGTCCTGCTGCGAAATCCGTCCCTCCGTCCAGAGGACATCGATCTTGCCTTCCATTTCCGATAGGACGTACTGCCCGCGTTCAACGACGCGGGTTAGGATATTGACAAAACTGGACATGTTCATCCTCCAATCTGTGTATCGACCGCCTGTGCCTCCAAAGCCTCAATCCGGCTGAGCAGACCGGCGATCACTTTCTGGGTATCCTTACGGTAGCCTACGCTTACCGCCGCACCGCCCGAAGCGGAGATCACCCCGTCGGGAACCGGCACCGCCCGCCCTTCTCCCGGTGTTTCCACCGGCGTATACAGCGGATACAGGACGGTGACCGGCGTACCCGCCGCTTTCTGGGCCGCCAGCCATGCCTGAAAGCCTGCCGCCGTCTCCTCCGCCAGAAGCTCCGAACGGACGGCGATCAGTAGGTTACGATCCAAGTAGATGCGCTCCGCGATACCGTTGGGTTTGGATGCGGCGGTGAAGTGGGTGCAGTACAGGCTCTGGGCGTCGTCCGGCTCAAACGCGGACGCATTTTGCAAGCCGAAGGCGGGCACACCGGGGGAGGAGTATCCGCCCGACTTGTACCAGGCTTCGGTGCCGTCGAGCACCCGTACCTGTATCCGGGTGACCGTTTGGCCCGTCACCGCATCCACCGTGTCCGCCGTGCCGTCGGGCAGATCATAGAGGGTGGGGCAGGACAAAACGATCTTTTGCCCTCCCGCAGTGATGGTGACGGTTCCTTCCGTACAGGCTCCGGTTATGGACGCCGGAGCGTCGGAGGCGGGAGTTCCCGATAGGGTTGTCTTGCCGCATGCCTGCAGGGAGAGGAGCAGGGTGCCCTCCTGGGCGTCGGTAAGGGTGACGGAATCCCCGGAGGCCCTGCCGGTGAGGGCATGGGCGTACCGGTCGTCGCTCTCCTGCCGGGTGTAGCCTTCAAACCCTTCCACCACCTCCTCCGCTTTCTCCGCTGCCTCCTCCGCCCATTCCGCTGCCTGCTGGGTGGAAGCCGCCAGTGCGTCCGCCTCATTCAGCCGGTCGGTTAGATCCTCCAGCTTTCCCAAGGCGTCCCCGATTTCCTGCAGCGTCATATCAAGCAGTCCCTCATAACGATCGGCCGCCAGCGGCCCGCCGCACCAGTCGAGGGATTCTTCCACCACCAGCGTCAGCACACTGGTGCGATGGACTTCAAAGTCTTTGCGCGCATCCAAAAACACCTTTAGCTCACCCGGCACCATCAGCGCCTGCGGCAAAGGAAAGAGGATGGGGCTCTTTAGAGGCCCGGAACGGTAGTACAGACCAGCACTAGGTAGGGAAAAACGCAGGGTGCAGCTGCAATCCTGCCAGTCCTCCGGAATGGCCAGAGAAAGCGCCGTCGCCAGATGTTCCCCCGATTGGCCGGCGACCCGAGAATCGGCCGTCAGCTGTTCTCCTTGGATGGTCAGATGGATTATTCGCAAGAAATTCACCTCAAATCATTGAAATTGAGACGGGCTACTTCCCGCCAGGGAAAGAAGCCCGCCCGCATCATGGCTGCCCGGCAGAGGAAAGCGCCTTCTCCAGCGCCTCCACCCGGGCGGTAAGGGACGCAATCGCGCGGGTACAATCGTCCGTTTCCTGCCTAAGCGCTTTTGCCTCACCCTCCGCCTCTTCGAGCCGGCTCATCGCCTGTACAAAATCCCGCAGAGCAGACTGTACCAGCCCCTCCATCGGATCGTCGATTTCCGTTTCCCCGCAAGGAACATCCGGGCACTCCTCCACCAGCAGCCTCGCCATGGACGTGCGGTGAATCTGCGTGCCCCTGCGTCCTTCCAGGAACAGGTGGAGCGTTCCCGCCGCCATCAGGACCTGTGGGAGAGAAAACCGCACCGGCGCAGTCAGCGGCACTGTGGAGTAATTCCGGCAGGCATCGGTGCAAAAATGCAGCCGGTATTCATCCATATCCTGCCACTCCTGCGGCAGATCAAAAGATAGCTGCGTATCGAGATGCTCTCCCGCCTGTCCGGCCAGCGGGTGGGAGGGGAGCAGCCGCTCCCCCTCAATGGTAAAGGTAATGGTTCGCATAGATTCCTCCCGTTCTTTCATACATCGGGATAAAAAATGGGCCGGTCAAACAGGTCCATTCTCACCCCATCGGATCATTCTTTTCCATTTCAATCCGGATGGATTCCTCAGGTATCCCCTGTGCATTCCCGACCCAAACGCCTTTTGCGCGGGCCGGCGGGCTTCCCGGTGTATAGACGGTTCCGAACCGGCGCGCCCCGTTATAAGGGACATAGATACCGCCTTTTCGGAATACCCAGCCGGTGTCGGTCCATCCCGAGGCAAGACCGCCGTTTTTCGCCTGTACCCGATAGGTGAAGCCGTATCCGGCGTTCCATCCTGTCCGATTGTCCGTATAGGAGGTACCGGAGGTTTCGCCGAGATAAATCCAGCCGCTGTAGGCATTGGTATTCGGGTCGGAATAGAGGTATTGAAGCTCATATCCCGTCACATAGCCGGATGAAGCCCCCCAGGAAAGATGAATCTGGTTATCCCGGTTCATGGATACATTTAGATAGGGCGGCGCAGAAGGGGTGCGGGGAATCGGATCCAGAACTAAATTGCTTGCTTCACAATGACAGTGTCCAGGGGAATAAGTGGAGGACCCAAGATTTACCTCTGCACTCAAAGAAAAGGTACGTGACCCATCGGCATTGTGATTTACCTGTACTGGGTCACAAGTAAACACGGTACATGCTGATCTTTGCTGTGCCGGAGGATCCCATGGGTTCTCAATTTCCGTCCAATTGGATAAATAAAATTTTTTGGTTATGCTGCGTGTTTGTCCGTCAATTGTAATGGTGGCAGTTGGTGTATTGACTGTATTATAGAAACTCAGCTTAGCCGGCCCCATTCCAAAACGCATGGAGGCGGTAATTAAAGAATAATTCCCGTCGTAGTTTGGAGTGGAAACCCAGTCGACAAAGAAAGAATAAGCACGTATGCCGTTATAAAAACTATTCTTTCCTACACTTCCGTTAACGCGGCCGCTCGCCATTTCCCCGCCTCCTTATACCAAAACAAAGATTTCGCCTTGCGCCAGAGATCCCGGGACCGACGTTCCCACCGTCACCTTTTTCTGATACCCGCCGGCCTCCAGCCCGCCGAGCTGCTGGGCGTTTTCCGCCGTGCCGCGGATGATGCCCGTCACCGTAAGCCCCGCAAAGGAGGGGGAGGAGGAGGTTTTCACCTCCTGGTTGATCTTGCTGGTATACTCGTCCAGCGGCACATACCCCTGGCTTGCCAGCTGCGTCAGGATTTCCTCCGCCTTTTGCCGATACCCTTCGGCGTCTAAGGTATAAAGCCCCGCCGCCACACCGCAGAGGGAAGCGTCGAAGCGTTCGTCAATCACCCTGGTTACCATGGTGGCGTTGGCCGGGACCTGAAGCTGGGCCAGCGACAGCTCCCAGATCTTGTCGTTGCGGGTAAGCTCCTTGGGGACGGGGGAAGCCCCCGGCTCGCCCTGTAAAATGGCCAGCGATACGCTCCGCGCCTGCGCCCGCAGATCCAGCCGCAGCACTACCCGATCGACACGTGAGTAGGTGGAGTTGGACCGCGGAACGGACAGCGTAACCGGCACGTTTTCGTTAAAATAGGCGTAGCCCTGTACAATGGCCTTACCCGGGTCCACCGTTACCGCCAGCTGAGCCTGGCAAAGGCGAACTTGCAGCGAATCGTCTCCGTTCATTACCACCCCGTCCGCATAAAACAGCTTCATAAACTTGGCGAATTCCGCCGACGAATATTGCCGCACATCCTCCGGATAGGAATCAAAAAACATGGATTTCTCGCTCAAAATACCATCCTCCTTATTCTTTCATAATTCGAATGCCCCACTTGATCCCGGCCGCCTCCACATTCGTTTCGGCGTCCATCGCCCGAAATGTAATTTCCCGGATACCGGGGCTGCTCAATGCGATTGTAAAGGCAAAGACCCTTGTACCGTCTGCATTGACGGAGCTAGATAGGCTTTCCATAGCAAGCCCGCTTCCGCTTTCGCTGTACGCGCGGATCTTGCTTGTGAGAGGGCTGGCCTGGACGGTGAAGGCAATGGGCTCGTCTGCCAGTGCCTTTGTGGGCGCCTGGACCGAATAGACCATGAGGGTAGGTTTTCCGTTGGGAGCATCCCGGGCATCCAAACGGATGGCCTGCATCGGGATCATGTAGGTGTGGTCCGGCACCTGATATTGCAGCGTCAGATTGCGTTTCGTAAGCGCATGGGTGTCGGAAGCGTCCGACATTTTTATCATGGTATTGGTAGCGGCTTCGAATATGAGAACGCCGGCATCCTCTGCATCCAAAATTATCGGGTCGTTGGCCAGCTCCTCGTAGTTATAGTTGAACAGAGCCATTCCGCCGTCAAGTTCGGGGACGTAGGTGTAATTGTGTACTGCGCTGTCGATTTTTTTAAAATATCGCAGCGTCAGATTCCGTTCCTCTACAAACGGACGGGGCAGGCACCGGGTCGGTACGCTTCCCACCTCCAGCTTTGCCCAGTTGAGCACCGAGGCCGACCCGCCTTCCCCCTTTACAAAGAGCTCCACCGGATTGTTTGCCTGAGCCCGGAACACAAAGGTGCGCCGATAGGTGGTGCCGTTGACCGACCAGGAAAGGGTGACGGTCTTGCCGTCAAGGAGGGACTTAGTCGCCTCCTCCATCAGCTGCGTCACCATAACCATCTGTTCTCCCGAGCCGCCGAATTTGATGTGCATGCCGTCGTTTCCCTTTGCGACTGTCAGCCCGCTGCCTTGGCTGCAATTGGCCACCGCCCACACGGTGGCGGTGTACCGCCCCTCCTTTGGAATATCCGAAAAGGCGTCTCCGTCCTCCCAGACCTGGAAATGGCTGTCGATAAGCAGATTGGAGCTTGCATACACCGCATTGTCTGCCAGCGCTTCCAGCGCCTCCTCCGCCATTTTGCGGTAGTCGTCCATATCCAGCGTGTAGAGCCCCGCTGCAATGCCGCACACCTCCCCGTTATACCTCTCGTCGGTTACACGTTCGATAATGGTGGCGTTCGCCGGGATGTACAGCTGTGCCAGGGAGAGCTCATACGTGTTTTCGTTTCGGGTCAGCTGTGCCGGCGCCGGGTTGGCCGCCGCCGTGCCGGAAAGAATATGGACCGATACGCTTCGCAGCGTCAGATCCAGCCTTAACACCACCCGGTCGATACGCGGATAGACGGCGTCCGCCGCCAGCGGGGCCCGCTTGAGCGGTTCAAAATCATTGAAATAGCAGTAGCCCCGGATGAGCGCGGCGCCAGGGTTGATGGATACGGACAGGTCCGATTCCCCCTTGTATACCTTGAGGCTTTCCGGGCTGGTTTCCTGCATTACCACCCCGTCCGCGTAAAACAGCCGCATATACTTTGCAAAATCCCCGGAGGAATAAAGCCGCCGGTCCTCGGCGGTCGAATCAAAAAACATGGAGCTTTCGCTCAATTTTCTCACTTCCTTTGTTCATTTTGCCGGACGGCCATCCGTCCGCCCGGCTTGGCGTTATCCTATCGCGGAATGCTTTTGAGGCTTTGAATCACCCTTCCCAAATGCAGCGGCGCCGTTCCAAAGGTCACGTCGATGCCCATCTGGGTGCTCTCGTACCGCTCGGCGATTTCAGCAATCCGCGCGTCTAAAGAGACGTCGCCGATCCGGCTTTGGATGGTGACCAGATCACCCAGCGCCCAGTCTACCCCATAAACAAAGGAGCTCTCCGGCGAAACCACCGCCGACAGGCTTTCCTGTTTTTCGTATTCCTTGAGCTGGTGTTTTCCTTCGTCTTGTAAGCTCATCGCCGTATCCGATTGAAGTATGGACAGCTCTCCGCAGTCGAGGAAGGTTTCAAACCGGGAAAAAGCCGTAGGCTCCGTCTCTTCATTGGTGACCTTCAGCACCACCCGGTCGGCGCCTTCCCCGACCCCGGCCGCATACCCCAAATTCAGATAGGAGGATAGATCCTGCAAATGGTTGAGGCTCTTGATGGACTCAAAATCCAGAGAGAAGAGCACCGGGCTGTTTTCCTCCTGGGATACCGAATGATCCACCCCTGTCATTACATCGAAATGCAGCGTGCCGGTTTCGTCTAAGTAAATCTCCCAGCCGATGTCGCAGTATTCCGCCGCTTTTTGCAGCACCGCGTCAAGCCGCTCGTACCGGCTCATCCAAACCGTTTTCATTCCCCGTCCCAAATCCGGGTTGACTTTCATAGGGAAGAGGCGGGTCGGATCGATAGGCGCCGCCATGTGACGGGACGCATAAGTTTTCAGAATGGTCTCCGCCGCTACCGGAGTAGGGGTGGGATTATCCTTTGTCACCTCGGGTACGTTGTCGTACCCTCCGTTGGGATCGGTCTGATCTTCCTCCTCTTCATCGGACGGCTTCCAGTCTTTTGGAACTGTGATACGCTGGGCCGCCAGGCCGTTGAGCGTAACCCCCGTCACCGAAAGAACCGGCCCCCGGTTATCCTCGGTATACTCCAAGCTGCGTATGATTCCCGCCCGATGCCCGTCGTTGTCCAGCATCACGTATCGTCCCGGCTGAATGGAGGGGAGCTCCTGGCCGTCCACCGGCAGAACGAATTGAAAATCGCCCACCCCTTGCCAGCTGCGTTTAAAATACAGGGAGGTGTAGCGGTCTATCTCCGCCAAAAGGGACCCGCCCGTGTCAATGATGCGAATGACCGGAATTTTCATAACCCTTACACCCCCGCATACCGTTCGCGGTATTGAATGATGACCCGCGTCATCTCGCTTTCATTGCCGCTTTCATACTGCAGCTCATTGACCCCCGGCTGAAGCTGGAAAAAGGTGCTCTGTAGGTCGATATAGGCAAACGCGCTGCTGGTCGCCCCGTCCTTGCCGGTCAGCAGCACCCGCTTTTCCCCCGGCTTTGTGTAGATCACCAGCGTGTCGCCTTCCTCCAGCGTCTTTTTCACCCGGATGGTCTCGCCGGTGGTCAGGTTGTGGACCGCCGGGTTGTTCGCCGGTCCCAGAATGGTCAAACGTACCGGAGTCGCCACCGAGCCGTTGTTTAATACCGTGCAGCGGTTGGAGCGGGATGCAAATTGGATTTTATGATCCCTTTCCGGCGCAAACTCCAAGGGGAATGAAAAACCCCCTTCTACATACGCCATGTAGGAAGGGGGCATTTCCTCCACCGCCTCCCAGTAAGGGGAGGGGCAGCGGAAGGTCAGCTGAGCGGAGTTGAAGTTTTTAATCCGTGTGGCGAACTCCGCGGCGTTGGCCGGATAAGCGGCGATGCAAACGGAAATGTAATCGTTTTGGTAGTAAAGCGTCCCCGGTTCCTTTTTGGGGGAGAGCTTTCGGATAAGGGCAAAGCGCTTTTCATACATTCCCTGCCGGGTTCCCCCCTTTACGTGGATGGTAGCGTTCACCTCCCGCGACTCGGTGCGCATGGTGTATACATGTACCCCGTCGAGCCCCGGAATGGTGTCCTGCACCAGCGTTGTCTCCGCTCCGCCCACACCGGAAACACTGCCCAAAATCAGCGGAGGAGCAAGGGAAAAAACCGCACAGTCCTCGATGCGGTCGATGGAAGTTCCAGGCGGAACATAAATGAGCTTTTGCATAGCATCAACCTCCTAGTTTAGTCTGGCAACAAAGCTTTGCATCGTCCGGTCGAGCTCCCGTCTCATGTCGATGGGGCTTTCCACCGGTTGATTGAAATTGACGGTCATCTGGATGTTGGCAGGGGCCGCCTGTGCGGCGATTCTCGCCTCCTGAGCAGCCCGGTTGGCATAGAAATGATCGGATGCCTGATTGGCCGCTGCCGCCACCGATTCGTGGAATTCCTCCAAACGGATTTGCAGGCTGTTAAAGAATGCTTCAATCGACCCGACCTTCTGCGTAAATCCCTCCACCAGCTTTTCGCCCATGGATTGCCCCACCACTTCGTAATCCGGCGCATATTCCTGCAGCAGCTGCAAAATTTCTTCCTGGCTTGCCTGCATCAGCAGACGTTCCGCCTCCGCCCTCAGCGCAGCGTCCTCCATCCGCTTCTCGTAGGTTTTGTCCAAAGCTTCCGATTCCTTTTCCAAAGCCTCTTGCTTTTGCTGGGACTGCTCCTTGACGTCCTCAATCTGCTGTTCGAGCTGTTCACGCAGCCGGTCCCGCTCTTCCTGCTCCAGCCGCTTCTGCTCCTCCTTGTCCAGACGGTTGATCTCCTTTTGTATCATCTCCCGCTGGTACAGGTCTTTTTCGTAGGCCTTCTGCAGCTCCAGTGCCTGCTTGTTGCGTTCGTATTCCGCCCGCTTGTCCGCCGATTCCTGCTGCTCCTCCAGGTCGTCGAGCGCGTCGATCTGCCCCTGGATCGCGGCGACCGTTTCCTCCTCCCAGTCCTTCCAGCTCTGGATGCTGTCGTCGATGCGCTTCTGCTCGATCTCCTTTTGCTCCTCGTACCGGGCCTTGAGCGCATCCGTCACCGCGCTTCCCAGCTCATCGAGCTGTTTGATCTGTTCCTGCAGCCGTTTTTCTTCCTCGTCCTGCAGCTTTTTCTTCACCTGATAGATCTTGTATTCCAGGTCCTGCCGCTCGTCCGCGCTCAAGCGGTATTGCCCCAAAAGCCTCTCCAGCCATGCAAGCTCCTCTTCGCTGGTCACCTGATCCATCTTTTTCTTTTGCTCGAGCAGCTTCAGCTCGTTTTGCAGCGCCTCGTTTTTAGACGACCCATAGGATTTCGTCTTGGAACCGCTCGAATTCCCTCCGCTGGATTGCAAACTATTGAAGGTAATTCCAGAAGTGATCTTGGAGGCCGTTTTCAGGGCGGCGATGGTTTTGTCGATGTCCTCAATTTTGCTGTTACTTGCTTCAAGTTGTTGTTGCACGGCTGCATTTAAGGCCGCATTCGCAAGCGTGTCGTAGGCCTGCGCTTTGTCCATAAGATTTTTTCGTTCTTCTACAGCCGTTTGTCTCTGCGTCTCAAGTGTAGCAATCTGGGATTCTCGTTCCAGATTCTGCATCGTCATCTTTGCATTGAACAAATCAACCAGCAACTGGCCGTTTTGCAAAGAAAGGTCTCCGCTTTCCGCGATATAGGCGTTGATTTCAGGAAAAGCCTGGCCAAGGGTGTAAAGGGCTTCCGCGGACAGATTCCCGTCCTGCTGCAAAGTCTGGTATGCGCTCGAAAGGGATTGGAGAGAGTCGAGATCGTCGGAAATTCCTGTTCGCAGCTTTTCATTCGCCTGGGCCATCTCCTCACAGCTTTGGACATATTCGAGTGCGCCCGCCCGGTCTTCAAGCTGGTCGTTGATGATGGCAAGAACCTCGTCAACCCCGTTTTCTGATTCAATCAGCCCTTCGTTTTCCGATATAATCTGATTGACGACTTCCTGCTGCACGGCGGACATATCGTTGTATCCATTCATCCGAACCTGAACCGTGGCGGTAAACGCTTCCCGGATTTCGCGTTCCAGCTGGACTTCCTTTTCCTTCAGGGCCGCCATCTCCTCCTGACTTTTCTGTAAGGAGTTTTGGGTGTCGTAAATAGGGACGTCGGAAACAAAATGCGTGCCTTGATTACGAAGATCATTGTTGTACTTTATTTGTTTTTTGAGGTCTTCAGCTTTGCTAGAGACTTCTTTTTCCTTTTGCGCAAGCGCCTCTTTGTTTTCGGACAGGTCAAATTTTTTCCCCTCTAGGCTAAACGAGGCCTGCTGCTGGTTGAGTGCAAGTTGTTCCTTTAAGACGTCGATGCGGTCCTGAAGGATGGCGTTGCCTGCCAGGATGGCGTTGCCTTCCGCATCGTATCCCACGGTGATCCCTTCAAGAGATTCCGCCAGCGAGTTGCGCGCCTCCACCAGTTCCTCTACCGACGAGGTAGAATCCTGTAAAATTGCCATGTTCCGCTGCACCGATAACAGCGTTTCGCTGTACCTCTGCATATTGCCCACCGCGTCCTCAAAGGCCTGTTGCCTCTGTCGTTCTGCTTCCTCGATGGAGTTGAGATAGCCGACAAAAAGATCCAGCCCCATTCCGATCACCGTGCCGATTACGTTCCCGAATGCCGACCCGGCCACCGCTCCCGTTCCCAAAGCGTCCGTTACGCCTGTAATAGCGGTCAAAAGCCCTTCCAAGGAACTGGTTGCGCCGTTGGAAATGGCGGAAAGGGCTTCCAGCCCTTTTTCCAAGGCCCCAATAAACGTGGAACCGGATTTGGCCGCTGTCTGTAGGTTGCCGGTATCCGCCATGCTTTTGTTTAACTTGTCCTGTTTGTTTTTGGCGTTGTCCATCGCAGCTGCCATCCGGTTAAGCAAGGAAACCGTTTTGGATAACCCCTCTTCCAAGGGCTGTGTGTTGATACCGATGTCTAGGTTTAATCCGGTGGATAGAGTTTGTTGCTCCATACTTCGCCTCCAAAAAAAGAAT
>CAJFTS010000041.1 GCA_904420015.1 uncultured Clostridia bacterium | reverse complement strand
TAGCAAAAGGAGTTTTTATTTCTTCCTCTTCGCTTAACCTCTTTTGAACCACTTGCCTAGCAAGTGGTTTTTCTATACAAACAAGCGGGCCGAATGTTTCACCGGCCCGCTTTCTTTTTTCCTTATTCCGCCGCAAGCTTTCCCTGCGTGCGCTGCATGAATTTTTCCCCCACAACCACAAACCGCTCATGGGTGCCCGCGCCGATGTTGCCCGCCTCATCCTTGGCGATAACATCAAACACCAGCCGTTTGCCGTCCGCCTCGGTCAAAGTCGCCCGGGCCTCCACCTTCATGGAAACCGGCGTGGAGGACATATGCTTCACCGAGATGACCGTGCCAACCGTTTCTTCCCCTTCGTCGAGGAACTGCGCCGCGCAGCGGGTGGCCGCCTCCTCCATCAAGGCAATCATGGCCGGGGTGGAAAAAACCTCCAGGTTCCCGCTCCCCATCGCCTTGGCCGTATTGCTGCCGGTGACCGTAGTCTGCGCCGAAGCGTGGGTACCGACGATAAATTCCTTCATATTCCATACCGCCTTTCCTTTATTCCCGTGGATTTCCGGGGGTATTGTAGCACACTCCCCAAGGAAAGGCAATGGCCCTTTTCTACAAAGAAAGCGGAAGCTATTCCTTCCGCTCTCCTGAAAGTATCTGAATCACCACATCCCCGACCTTCTGCCGGTCCTCCTCCGCCAAGTTCCGGTACAGCTGGATGATGTTCTCTTCCATATCCGACAACGGCTCCGCGGACGTTCGGGTGGTATATGCTGCTCCTTCGCTGCGCAATTTCACATTGTTTTCTGCGATATAATCTATAGAAACATGAAAAAGATTGGCAAGCTTTTTCAGTGTCTCAATATCCGGCCTGGTTTTTCCCGTCTCGTAATACGAATACGTAGACCGATCAATATTCAAAAAATCAGCTACCTTGCGCTGGGTGTAGCCGTTCTTTTCGCGTAAGTAGCGAAGTTTATCCCCTATCATTTTGGCACACCTCCTCTTGTTAAAGATTATAATACTTTTATTCATTATTTACCTTAATTCGTGAAAAACATTCACTGTATATCGACCGGTAATTGTTACCAATCAAAAAATATTCTATTTTATCCTATATTCTCTAAGAAAAAACAAGGCTGGTTTCGGACGGATAGAAATAAGGTTTCCTTTTGAAAAACACTTGACGAAAGAAAGGGAATCCAGTATAATAAAACACTGTCAGCAGCAGGGTGTATCCTTCTTAAAGAAGAATGACGGCGCTCCTTTTGGGGCTGACAAGGAAGATCGGTTTGCTGGTGTGGCTCAGTCGGTAGAGCAGCTGATTCGTAATCAGCAGGTCAGCGGTTCAAGTCCGCTCACCAGCTCCAATACCTGCGGCGAGGAAAATACCCGCCGCAGGTATTTTTTCGCCTTTCATCGGATACCCGCTCAACCAACAATGCCCTGGCGTGCGGTGCACGCCGGGGCATTGTTCTTTCTTTTTAATAAGCTCCAAATTCATCCCAACAGGGGGCAAGCCGCGGTATTTCCTCCAAACGTAATAACGCCCGGAATCCATTTGAGGATTCCGGGCGTCTATTTGCGTCCAACCGGAAGAAGGGCCGCCTGTTAAGCACATTGTTTTAAAAAACAAAAAGGGACGGCTGTGCGCCGTCCCTTGTACGGGTCCTTGTCTTACCGCCCGGTTTGGGGCGTTTTTTAAACTGCCTTCCCTTCAGTTGAGCCCCCGTTCCCCTACGCTGTCAAACAGGGCTTCTACCGCCCTTCTAAGCCCCTCATGCTCCGGGGCGGACAGAGACGGATCGAGCTGCAGGATCCCCCGTGCGGCCGCCTGGGCGCTGCGCAGCACCTCTACATCCTCCGCCATATCCGCAATACGAAGCTCCGGCAGGCCGTGCTGCCGCTGGCCGAAGAAATCGCCGGGGCCCCGCAGCTTCAAATCCTCGTCGGCAATCCGAAACCCGTCGCTGGTACTGCGCATGGCCTTCAGCCGGCGCACCGCCGCCTCGTTGCGCGCGTCGGAAATGAGGATGCAGTAGGACTGCTCCTTTCCCCTGCCCACCCGGCCGCGCAGCTGGTGGAGCTGGGACAGGCCGAACCGTTCGGCATTCTCAATCACCATAACGGTGGCGTTGGGCACGTCCACCCCCACCTCAATCACGGTGGTAGCCACCAGCAGGGAGAGGCTTCCCTCCTGGAACTGCGCCATCACCTGCTCCTTTTGCTTAGGCTTGAGCTTTCCATGCAGCAGGCCCACCGAATAGGCGGAAAACGGGCCCTCCTTTAAGGTCTTAGCATACTGCTCGGCGGAAGTCAGGCCGCCGTCCCCCTCCTCCACCAAGGGGCAGACGATATAGGCCTGCCGTCCTGCATCCATCTCCTTTTTTAAGAAGGCGTACACCCTTTCCCGCTTGCCGGTCCCCATAACCAGGGTCTGCACCTGCCGGCGGCCGGGCGGAAGCTCGTCGAGCACGGAAATATCCAAATCCCCGTAGATGATCAGCGCGAGGGTCCTGGGAATGGGGGTGGCGGACATGACCAGCATGTGCACCTGCTCCCCCTTCGCCGCGAGCACCGCCCGCTGTTCCACGCCGAACCGGTGCTGCTCGTCGGTCACCACCAGCCCCAGCCTGGAAAAGCGCACCTCCTCCTGCAAAAGGGAATGGGTTCCCACCAGCAGGCCGATTTCCCCGGCGGCCAGCGCTTCGCGTATCTTCCGTTTCTCCGCCGCCTTGGTAGAGCCGGTCAGCAGCGCCACCCGCACCCCGGCAGGCGCCAGGAGGCCGGACAGGGAACGGTAATGCTGCCCGGCCAGGATTTCGGTAGGGGCCATCATAGCCGCCTGCCAGCCGTTTTTCACCGCACAGTAACACAGGGCGGCGGCCACCGCCGTTTTGCCCGAGCCCACATCCCCCTGCAAAAGCCGGTTCATGGCTTTGCCGCTTTTCATGTCCCGGACCGCCTCCTCCACCGCCCGGCGCTGTGCCCCGGTGGGCGAGAAGGGCAAAAGGGAAAAGAAAGGCTCCGACTCATCCTTACCCAAAACCAGATTGGTCTTGACAACCGTACCCATCCGCAGCCTCAAAAGCCCCAGCTGCAGCGTGAGCAGCTCCTCAAAGATCAGCCGCTGCCGGGCGATGGCCAGCGCCTCATAGGATTCAGGGAAATGGACGTTTTCCAACGCATAACGCAGGTGGCAAAGGGAATAGGCCTGCCGAAGCGGGGTGGGAAGCGGGTCGGCAAGGCTGTCCCCCAGCCCGCGAAACGCCTGCCCGACCGCCATCTCAATCATCTTTGTGGAAAGTCCCTGGGTCTGGGGATAGACCGGATGAATCCCCTGGCCGACGGACGCCCGGCGGATCTCCGGCGCGCTCATCTCCCGCTTTCGCGCAGTGCCGGTGATCTTGCCGTAAAAGAGATACGCCTCCCCCTCCTGCAAGGCGGACGCTGCGAACCGGTTGTTGAACAGGGTAATCTGCAAAAGGGACTCCCCGTCGGTTGCCTGGGTCCTATAAAGCACCATTCCCGCCCGGATACGGTGCTCCTTGACCGGAGCGGCAACCGTCGCCTTGACGCAGCAAACCTCGTTAAACGGCGCCTGGGCGATGGAATATGGGCGGCTCCAGTCCTCATAGCTGCGGGGATACAAGCGCAAAAGGGCGCCGACCGACCCGGCGCCCAGCTTTCCAAAAAGCTGGGCCCGTTTCTCGCCGACACCCTTTACATATCGAATATCGCTGTCAATCGTCAGAGACATGCTATCACTCAACCGACATAATGAAATAGTAGATGGGCTGGCCGCCGTTGATGACGGTGACCTCCGCATCGTCGCTGAGCCTGCCCTGGATGGAAGCCCTTGCTTCCTCCGCCTGCTCCTCGGTGATCCCCTCGCCGTAAATGAGGGTGACAAAGGAGGTGTCCTTTTTAATCATGGCCTTGGCCAGGTGGGTTACCGCCTTAACCGGGTTTTTGTCGGTATACATCAGCTTGCCGTTCATCAGCGAGATGATCTCGCCTTCCCGGATTTTATGGCCGTCATAATCGGAATCCCGTGCGGCAAAGGTAACCTGGCCGGTACCGACCCGTTCGGCCGCCTTGAGCATGTTCGCCTGATTGTCCTCGTCGGAGTCGTCCGGATCAAAGGCCAAAAGCGCCGTCAATCCCTGGGGGATGGTACGGGTAGGCACCACCACCACCTTGCGGTCGGCAGCTAAGGCTACCACCTGTTCGGCCGCCATGACGATGTTCTTGTTGTTGGGGAAAACGAAAACCGTCTTAGCCGGCGTGGCCAGCACCGCTTCCAGGATATCCTCCGTGGAAGGATTCATGGTCTGGCCGCCGCTGACAATCTGCTCACAGCCCAAATCGGTAAACAGGGCCTTGAGCCCGTCGCCTACCGACACCGCCACAAAGCCGTAGTCGTTGACCGGCTCCGCCCGCTCAGGGCCCTTCTTTGCGGCCGCGGCGGCTTCCTCCGCCTTGCGTTTTTGTTCGCGCATATTCTCAATCTTAACCGTCAGCAGCTGACCGAAGGCAAGGCCCCGCTGAAGCGCGTCGCCCGGCTGTTCGGTATGCACATGCACCTTGATGATTTCATCGTCGTCCACAACCACCACGCAGTCGCCGATGGACTCCAAAAACGTCCGCAATGTGGCCGGATCCTCCTGAACCTGCGGGTCGCGGCCCACAATAAACTCCGTGCAGTAGGTGAAGGTAATTTCCCCTTCCCATTCGGCTACCGCATTGCCCGGGGTGGCGCCTTGAGCATCTTCCTCCGATGCAGAGGGGTCCGCCGCCGGGATCAGCATTCCGTCGGCAAAGACCGAACGCATCCCTTCCAAAATCAACGTCAGGCCCTTCCCGCCGGCGTCCACAACGCCCGCCTTCTTGAGCACCGGCAAAAGCTCCGGCGTGGTGGCCAAAGCCTTCTGCGCGTTTTCACAGACCGCATCCCATACCACCAGGGCGTCCCGGTTGATGGTGGCCGCCGCACGGCCCTTTTCCCCGCTGACCCGCGCCACCGTCAGGATGGTGCCCTCCGTCGGCTTCATGACCGCCTTATAGGCCGCCTCCACCCCCAGCAGCAGGGCATTGGCCAAATCCAGCCCGTCGGCCGTCTCCTTGTCCTTGAGCCCCTTGGCAAAGCCGCGGAACAGCAGCGAAAGGATAACGCCGGAATTGCCCCTGGCGCCCCGCAGCATGGCGGAGGCGGCCTTCTCAGCACATTCCCCGATGCTGTCGGACGCAAAGCGCTCCAGCTCTCTCGCCGCCGCGCCGATGGTCATGGACATATTGGTTCCCGTGTCCCCGTCGGGCACCGGGAAAATATTAAGCTCATCCACCTGCTTGCGGTTGTTGTGAATATGATTGGACGCCGAAAGGATGGCATCCTTCAATTGTGTGCCTGTAATCACGAAACGCACTCTCCCCACTCGGTATTTTGGCTAAAAACAAAAACATGGCGGCCGCGGCACACATTATGTTTTCAGCGAATCCACATAGACGTTTACTCTTTTCACCGCAAAGCCGGTCATATCTTCCACCACATACCGCACTTTATGCACGATGCTTTTGGTAATGGCGCCGATATTCACCCCATAGGTGACGACGATATGCAGGTCGATCACCAGGCCCTCCGGCTCTTCCTTGACGCGCACGCCCTTGTCGGGAAGCTCCCGCCTCATCCTGGATTTGAAGCCCTGAAACGGGCCGACGGCGGACATCTGCGCCACCCCGTAGCAGGAGGATGCCGCATCCCCGATCAGCTTTGCAAAATATCCTTCTGCGATTTCCACCGTACCCAGCGGATTTTCCGTTTGAATCAAAAGGAAAACCTCCTTTGCTTTCCGGTCTAAAACCGGCCTCTTTGGTGTATACGATGGCTAGATAGTTTTATTGTACCAAAAAAACAGGAAATTGCAAGGAGATATTCGCCAAAGCCGGATACCGGTCTCATTCATCTCTATGCACGTCCCCGCCCCGACTATTCCGAATCGCCGCCGAAGGTCCAATCCTTCGCCCCCCGGTAGGGATCGGAGAAGGAAGGGGCGATGACCCCTTTCAAGTCCCTGGAATAGGCCACCGCACCCTGCCGGTAACACAGGGGAAGCATGGGCTGCTCCTGGGAAAAGGCGGAGAGGAAGCCGCCCAGGTTGATTTCCCCGCTGCGGTACTGGGAATAGGCGTTGGCCGCCTCGCCGGCCGGGAGGACTTTTTCCAGATTCATGTCCGCGGTCAGCCGGATTTCCCCGATATAGAGATCATAGCTGCCCTTTTGAATGGCGGCGGCATACTCGTCATACGTCAGCTCCGTCAGCGCCGCATCGATTCCCGCCTTTTGCAGCTGGGCAACCAGCTCCTGCGCCAAGGTTACCCTTGTCTCGTTGTCGCTGTTGACGATCACCTTCAGCGACAAGGGCCGCCGGTTTTTCTGCACCAGCCCCTCGGTGGCTCCCTGCGCCCGCTGGTAGCCGGCATTCCCCAGGTGCTCGAGCGCCGCCGTTAAATCCGCCGCGGCGCTGGGCAGCGTCTCGTCATGCAGTTCGCTCCAGGCAGGGTAAAAGGGGGTAACCGCCGGCTCAGCATAGCCCAAAAAGGCCTTCTTTGCCAGCTCCTCCCGGCTGAGGGCGGCGTTGACCGCCTTGCGGATTTCCACGTCCTTCATGGCGGTGGAGTTCATATTGATCCCGGCGAAAACCAGGTTGGTGGTCAAGTATTTTTCCGACACCGAGGAGACCCGCTGCCCCGCCGCCTGGGACGGCTCCATCACCAGCATGCTGACCATTCCCATATCCAGCGCATGGATCAGGGTATCGCTGTCGGGAACAGTGGTCAGATAAATCGGCTCGATGTTCGGATACGCCTCCCCGGAAAGCTGGGGATTGACGGTCAGCTGGTTCTCCGCCGCCTGGTAGACATAGAGCCCGCTCCCCACCGGGGCAGCTCCCTCCTCGCCGGTCCCGCTTTTTAATATCGGAAAGTCCAAGAGGTTTGCAAAGTTGGGATTGGGAGCCGTCAGGGTAAACACCACCCCGCTGCCGGAAACAGCCGCCGACCTTACCCCGGCAAACCGCGTCTGGTAGTTGGACGAGCTTTTGGCCAGATTGTAGGAATAGACCACATCGGCGGCCGTCAGCGCGGACCCGTCGGAGAAAACCTGCCCTTCCTTGAGCGTGACGGTACAGGTTGTCCCATCCAGCGAAATCTCCTGCGCCAGCTCCTTCTGGGGCGCAAGCTCAGGCGTCAGCCGGACCAAGGACTGGTAAAGCAGGCCGCCCAGCTCCAGATTGGCGCGGGTGGTGCAGCGATAGGGATTGAGCGAGTCCTCCGGTTCGATACACAAAGTAAAATTGCGCTCAATCAGCGTCCCGGCCGGCTGGGGATCGGACGACCCCTGCTCTTTCGATTCCGGTTCCGACTGGGCCGTGGAAACCGGGCTTAGGTCGATGATTCCGCAGCCGGTCATCAGCAAACAAGCGGCCAAAAGAAGCAACAGCGTTTTTTTCATAGCAACCATGGTCCTTTCTTTCGTCCAAACAAGCACGCCGGAGCCCGGCACCCTTAGTTTTGTTTTATTATACCGGTTTCATACCCGCGAGGCAATCATCGCCCGTCACAAAATCGAAACCCGTTCGATTTTCTGGCATCTGCCCGTTTTCGGCTCCACCTGCATCAGCACCCCCTGCATGACGCAGGGGCCTTCGGCGTATTCGAAATAAACCGGAAGCTTGTCCTTCATTTTGCGGATGGACAGTTCCGCCTTCACCCCCAAAACCGAATCCCGCGGGCCGGTCATGCCGATGTCGGTGATAAAGCCGGTTCCTTGGGGCAGGATGGTTTCGTCGGCGGTGGGGACATGGGTATGGGTGCCGTAAAGGGCGGAAATCCGTCCGTCCAGATAATAGCCCAGCGCCTTCTTCTCCGCGGTGGCCTCGGCATGGAAATCCACCAGCACGATGGAAGCCCCGTCGGTCTGTTTGAGCAGCTCGTCCGCCGTCTCAAAGGGGCAGCGCAGGCTCTCCATGAACACCACGCCGGACAGGTTCAGGACGCAGACCTTGACAAACCCCTTATCCACAATGCAGATGCCCTTGCCGGGTGCGGACGGCGGGTAGTTTGCAGGGCGCAGCAGATACTCGTCCTCCTCAAACCGCTCATAACTGTCCCTGCGGCGGAAGGCATGGTTGCCGGTGGTAATGACGTCCACGCCGCTTTGAAAGATATGGTCGGCGGAGTTTGGGGAAATGCCGTTGCGGTCGGCGGAATTCTCCCCGTTGGCGATCACCAGGTCCACCTTTCTCTCCCTTTTGAGCCGGGGCAGTACCTTGCGCAGATGGGCGCACCCTACGCTGCCTACGATATCTCCAATTGCCAAAATGTTCATTTGGGTTCTTCATCCTTCCTGTCAAGTTTGCTCCCTTGCCATTTTGCCGGTAAGCCCTCTCCCGTCCCGGCAGGCGTCCTTCCCGCTTTTGCAGGACGGCATGGTGTTCCTTATGGGAACAAACGCGGCCTTTCGGCCGCGCATGCATGTGTGTATACAACCGAAAACGATGCAGCGCCTATCCGTCGCTGCATCGTCTCCCTCGTATCCTTATTTCGCGTATTCAATCGCACGGCTCTCGCGGATCAAATGCACCTTAATCTGACCGGGATAATCCAGGTCGTTTTCAATGCGCTTGACAATCTCGCGGGCCACCAGCACCATTTTGTCGTCGCCCACCATTTCCGGCTTGATGATGACGCGGATCTCACGTCCCGCCTGGATGGCGTAGGACCGCTCCACCCCGTCGAAGGAGCTGGCGATTTCCTCCAGCTTCTCCAGCCGCTTGATGTAATTCTCCAGGTTCTCACGCCGCGCGCCCGGGCGGGCCGCAGAGATGGCGTCCGCCGCCTGAACCAGGCAAGCGATGACCGTCTTTGCCTCCACATCCCCATGGTGTGCATGGATGGCGTGAACCACCGCCTCACATTCCTTATAGCGCTTGGCAACCTCCACGCCGATTTCGATATGGGAGCCCTCCATTTCATGGTCGAGGGCCTTGCCGATGTCATGCAGCAGGCCCGCCCGCTTTGCAAGCGCCGGGTCGAGGCCCAGCTCGGCGGCCATGATGCCGGACAGGTAAGCAACCTCCAGCGAGTGCTTGAGTACGTTTTGGCCGTAGCTGGTGCGGTAGCGCAGACGGCCCAGCAGCTTGACAAGCTCCGGATGCATGCCGTGCACGCCGGTTTCCAGCACCGCGCGCTCCCCCTCCGCCTTGATGGTGGCGTCCACCTCCCGGCGGGCCTTCTCCACCATTTCCTCGATGCGGGCCGGGTGGATCCGTCCGTCCGAAATCAGGCGCTCAAGGGCGATGCGGGCGATTTCCCGGCGGACCGGATCGAAGCAGGACAGGGTGATGGCTTCCGGCGTATCGTCGATGATGATGTCCACGCCGGTAAGGGTTTCGAGGGTGCGGATATTGCGGCCCTCTCTGCCGATGATGCGGCCCTTCATTTCCTCGTTGGGCAGGGCCACCACCGACACCGTAGCCTCCGCCACATGGTCGGCGGCGCAGCGCTGGATCGCCTGCGAAATCAGCTCCCTGGCCTTTTTCTCCGATTCCTCTCTGGTCTGCTGCTCAATCTCCATGATCTTGAGCGCCTTTTCATGAACCAGCTCATCCTCCAGGTTCTTGAGCAGGTATTCCTTGGCCTGCTCGGTGGTGAAGGAGGAGATGCGCTCGAGCATTTCAAACTGGCGCTTTTTAATCTCGTCCGCCTCGGTCAGCTTAACCTCCACCTCGCGCACCTTGGAATTGAGAAGCTCATCCTTCTTCTCCAGGTTCTCCAGCTTGCGGTCGAGGGATTCCTCCTTTTGCAGGACCCGGCGCTCCTGGCGCTGTACCTCCGACCGCCGCTCCCGCATGTCCTTGTCTGCCTCGCTGCGCAGACGGTGAATTTCATCCTTAGCTTCCAGCAGGGTTTCTTTTTTCTTTGCTTCTGCACTCTTAATGGCGTCGCTTACGATTTTCTTGGCTTCTTCTTCCGCGGAGCCGAAAAGCGATTCCGCGGTCCGCTTTCTATGTGAAACGCCAAGATTAAAGGCGATTATCGAACAAACAACTATCAAAGCCAACGCAACTATGATCAGAACAATTGCCCATGTTTCCACTAATTTCTGCACCTCCTGTTTTTAGATTTTTTTAAGTCGAAATTGATTGAAATGCATAAAAATTGCATTATGTAGATATTTTATCCTTTGTAGGTCCGGCTGTCAAGGCATTTATTATATCTGCTCGAAAAGTTGCGGCAAAATCCCGCTTTTTTGCAGAATTGTCCACAAAAACAGCCGGTATTCTCCAAACGCTTTTGTTTTGGTAAAACAGCTGGTATAATGAAAAAAAAGCCGGCGTGTCCGGCACGAAAAGAAGGCGAACATGGTGAAGGAAAAAATTCTTGCCCTGCTGAAGGATGCCGACGGCTTCCTTTCCGGCGAGCGTATCAGCGGGCAGCTGGGCGTATCGCGGGCGGCCGTCTGCAAGTCGGTCAAGAAGCTCCGGGAAGAGGGATATGCCATCGAATCGGCCACCAACAAGGGATACCGGCTGCTGGCCTCCCCGGATCTGCTGACGCAGGGGGAGCTTTTGCCTCTGCTGGCCACCCGCTATATGGGGCGGCGGGTGTATTCCTATGAGGTCACCGACTCCACCAACCGCCGCGCCCGGGAGGAGGCCGAGCGGGGCGCCCCCCATGGAAGCGTTTTCTTCGCGGAGGAGCAAACCAACGGGCGGGGCCGGCTTGGACGGACCTGGAGCGCGCCCAGAGGCGCCGGGGTCTGGATGTCGGTCCTGCTGCGGCCGAAGCTGACGCCGGCCGACATCGCCCAAGTCACCCTGCTTGCCGGCCTCGCCACCTGCATCGCCATCCGGGAGGTTACCGGCCTGCCGGTTGCCATCAAATGGCCCAACGACATCGTATACGAAGGCAAAAAGCTGGTGGGGATCCTGACGGAGATGGCGGCGGAGGAGGACCGGATTTCCGCTTTGGTGGTAGGCATCGGCGTCAACGTCAACAACGCTTCCTTTCCAAAGGAGCTCAAGGAGAAGGCCACCTCCCTGCTCCTGGCCGGAGGACGGCGGGTTTCCCGAAAGGAGCTGGCGGCGCGTATCCTTCTCCGGCTGGAGGAGGAATACGAGCGGTTTTTGCAGCACGCAGCCGACCGTGCCTTTCTCGACCGCTATGCCCAGCACTGCGCTACCATCGGCAGTGTGGTGCGGGTGGCGACGGGAAGTGAAGAATTCGTCGGCACGGCGGTGGGCATCAATGAGACGGGGGCGCTGCTGGTAGAAACCGGGCAGGGGGTGCGTCCCGTCTTGTCTGGGGAGGTTTCGGTCCGGGGGATGCTGGGATACTGCTAATTGTAAACCAAAACAAAATAACGGTTTACAATCATCTTTTTCTATGCTATACTCCTTTGCAGAACAAGGCGGAGGACATCTCCGCCGCAAAGGAGAGAATATCCTATGTCTGAGCAAACCGCATCTTCTTCCAAACGGCGGGTCTCCCCGCTGAGCATAGCGCTCATCGGCCTATTTGTGGCCTTGTCAACGGTGGGGGCCTATGTCAAAATTCCCGGGCCCTTGGTTCCCTTTACCGCCCAGTTTTTCTTCTGCACCATGGGCGGCGTGCTGCTGGGGGCAAAACGTGGCTTTGCCGCCCAGTGCCTGTATCTGATTTTGGGTCTGGCCGGGCTTCCCCTCTTTACCGGCGGAGGGGGAATCGGCTATCTGCTGCAGCCCACCTTCGGGTATCTGGTGGGGTTTGCCCTGTCCGCCCTGTTGGCCGGCCTTGTCAGCGACCGGGAGATGAAGAAAAAAGGGAAGATTTCTTTCCCCGTCATGCTGCTTACCGGGATCGGCGGGCTGGCGGTGGTGTATCTGCTAGGGGTAACCTATTATCTGGTGCTGCAAAACGTCTATTTCGGCAAAGACACCGAGCTCGGTTATGCGCTGAGCGTTTTCGTGCTCCCCTTCCTGCTGACCGACTTTTTGTGGTGCCTGCTGCTGGCAGGGATTGGCCCACGCATCCGAAAGGCGGTACAGCAGTACCTGTAAGGAAAATACGGCCTTTCACGCAATCAAGAAAGGCCGAAGCGGACGGCTCTTTCCAAAAAAGGCGGGCGGAGGTAGCTACCTCTGCCCGCCTTTTTTCACAGCCCCCTTTTATTAGGAACCGCACAAATCCCCGCCGGCTTTCCGCTAAGGCAACCCCCTGGGAGGGAACCCCGGTATTACCGAAAAAGAGTGTGGGAACGTTGCGTGTGCTTTCTTCTTCTTTCTTTTGGCAAAGCGCCCCGCTCCTTTAGCTTATTTCGCCGCCAAGGCCGCAGGGACGCGCTAGGCCTAAAGGGATGCTTTTGCAAAAGCGTCCCTGCGGCCCGCTTGCCCCGCCTCCCGTTTGCGAGTGAACCGGCATTTCTGACAGCAGCTTTTTTATCTGTGCGCAGCCAGCTTGCCCACCGCCTCCACGGGGTTTCCCTTAGGTGCCCTGCCGAGGAATCCCCGGCCAATCATCGGCATTCGCTTTCTTTTCATCTGCGCGGCTACGCGCCCTTTTCTTGATACAAAAAGGCCCGGTGCAATTGCACCGGGCCTTTCGGGTACTTCCCTATTTTGCTTCCGCTTCCTTATGCAGCTTCTTTTCCCGAAACTGCTTCCACATGACCCACAGCGGGCCGGTGACGCAGGTAGAGGAATAGCAGCCGGCGATGATGCCCACGAGCATAGGCACCGAGAAGGAAAGGATGGAGGAAATGTTGTAGATGACGGCGAAAACACTGACCGTGCCCACCGCGATCACCGTGCTGATGGTGGTATTGATGGTACGGGACAAGGACTGGTTGATGCTGAGGTTGACCACCTCGTCAATGCCGGCCTTGGGGCCCATCAGGCGACGGTTTTCGCGGATACGGTCGTAAACCACGATGGTACCGTTGATGGAGTAACCGAGGATGGTGAGGACCGCCGCAATAAAGCTGTCGTTGAGCGGAATCTGCAGGACGATAAAGGTGAAATACACCAGTGCAATGTCGTGCAGCAGAGCCAGCACCGCGAAGATACCGGCGGAAAGGCCGCCGATCTTACGGAAACGAATACCGATGTAAAGAATCATCAGCAAAGCGGCCAGAGCCACCGCAACCATACTCTTCTGGAAGAACTCCTGCCCCATAGTGGGATTGACGGAGTTTGCCTGTAAAAACTCGATACCGGTATCGGAGAACGCCTGGGAAAGCGCCGCATTCATCGCGTCCATCTGGTCGGTGGTCAGTTCCGTATCGTTTGCCAGGTTGACCACCAGCTTTTGCGACTCGGTCATACGGTCCTCCGACGTCTGCACGTTCACCGCCATGCCGATGGCATCCTGTACCACCTGGTCGGCCTCGTTGACATCGATGGTCCCGTTATAAGTATAGCTGACCATGGTGCCGCCCTTAAACTGGATATCCAGATCGGTGCCAAAGATGAAATTGAAAATCAAACCGATGAGCAGAAGGCCAATGGAGACCGCAAAGATATACCTGCGGTTTTTAATGAAATCAAATTGCTTCTTCAGTTTCATGCCTTTTCACCTCCGTACAGCCAGGGCTTGCGCAGTCCCTTGAATCTCGAGAGGGATTTGAGCATGAGACGGGAGGCAGTGACGCCCATAACAAAGTTGAAGATAATACCGGTCAGCAGGGTATAGCCGAAGGAATACACCGAGCCGGTGGCGGCGGGACCGAACATAAAGAGAACCGGCGAAAGGATCTTCGCAAAAAAGCTCTCCGGCGGTCCGAACACGCCCATCAGAATAACCGCAACAAAGATACAGGTGATGTTGCTGTCGAAGATGGCCGAGAAGCTGTTCTTGTTGCCCGCGTCGATGGAGCCGTCGATGGTCTTGCCCGCGCGCAGCTCCTCCTTGATACGCTCGGAGGTAATGACGTTGGCATCCACGCCCATACCAATGGACAGGATGATACCGGCGATGCCGGGCAATGTCAGCGTAAAGCTGTCGAAAACCCCGAAATATCCGGTTACGCAGGCCACCATGCCGGCCACCTGTCCCACCAGTGCGATGGAGGCCACCACACCGGGCAGGCGATAATAGACAATCATAAAAATGCAGATGAGGATGAGCGCAATCAGGCCCGCGAGAACCATGACGTCTCTCGCCTTCTCACCCATGACGGGATTGATGGAGCCGTAAGAATCGGCCTCCAGCTTGAAGGGAAGGGAACCAGCCTTGATTTTGTTGGCCAGATCCGCCGCGCCGGCAGCGTCAAAGTTGCCGGAAATGATGCACTTGCCGTCGGTGATGGCCGACTGCACCGTTGGTGCGGAAACCAGCACGTCGTCCATCCAGATGGAAATGGAGCCTTTGCTGGAGGCAAGCTTGCTGGTCGCTTCCGAGAAGGCCTCGGTTCCAGCCTCGTCAAATTCCAGGGAGACGTAATGCTGGCTGATACCGGAATTGTCGATCACGCCGTATTCTGCGGAGGCGTTCACCACATCCTTGCCCTCCAGGATGATATTGTTGAGGGTGTCTCCCGAGGGTTTTCCCTCCTCGTCCACCGAATCGCCCTCCCGGAAGGTAAGCAGCGCGGTTTCGCCCAGCTCCTGGATCGCGGTACTGGCGTCGAAATCCTCTTCCCCTGCCTTCCAGGGATACCGGACGATGATCCGGTCGTTGGAATAATCGGGATACACCTCGTAGTCGGTGATGTTCTGGTACACCAGGCGGGTCTCGATAATGGATTTGGCCGAATCGATTTCCGCATCGGTGGCGTCATACCCCTCCGGCGGGCGGAAGGTCACGTCGACGCCGCCCCGGATATCGATGCCCCATCGGATATCCCCGGCGCCCTTGATGATTGTGGTCTGCGAATCGCCGCTGCCGACCTTAATGCCTGTAAACGTTGTGACGGTGAGCGCGACAATCAACAGAGCCACAATGAAAAACACTGGTTTTCCCATTCGCTTCATTGTAAGTCCTCCATTGATCAACTTCTGGCTTTACCTGTAAGAAAATGCGCAAAAATATCCGCATTTTCTGCATGAAAACACCAATAGGACTATTATATTCTGGTCATTCTCAAAAGTCAATGAGAGAAAAATCGGCGATTTTCGTGAAAAGGGCACAAAAACCGCCGCAAACGGTTAGCCCAGCTGCTTTTCCACCGCTGCCAATTTCGTGCAAATGCAGAACAGCTCGATGGCCTGCTTCACCTCGGCCAGCGGCGGGAAGGTGGGCGCAAGACGGATGTTGCGGTCGTGCGGGTCCTTGCCGTAGGGATAGGTGGCGCCGGCGCCGGTGAGCACCACGCCCGCCTCCTTGCAAAGCTGCACCACCCGCTTTGCGGTGCCCTCGGCTACGTTGACGCTGACGAAATACCCGCCGGTGGGCTTCTCCCAGGCGGCGACCCCATAGGGGGTCAGCTCTTCGTCGAGCTTGTCGAGAACGGCGGCAAACTTCGGCCGGAGGATGGCCGCGTGCTTTTTCATATGGGCACGCACCCCGTCGGCATCCTTGAAGAAACGGACGTGGCGCAGCTGATTGAGCTTATCCGGGCCGATGGCTTGGACGGTCAGGCGCTTTTTGATGTATTCGATGTTCGACTTGGAGGCGGCCATCGCGGCCACCGCCGCGCCGGAGAAGCTGACTTTGGAGAAGGAGGTGAAGATCAGCGGCATGTTCGGATTGCCCGCCTTCTCGCATTCGGTGAGGATATTGAGGATTTTGGCAGGTTCATCGCCCAGGTGATGGATCATGTAAGCGTTGTCCCAGTAGATGCGGAAATCGTCCGCCGCAGGCTTGAGGTTGGCAAAGCGGCGCACCGTCTCATCGGAATAGACCACCCCGTCGGGGTTGGAATACTTAGGGACGCACCAGATGCCCTTAATGAGCGGGTCGGATTCCACCAGCCGTTCCACCATATCCATATCCGGGCCGTCCGAATGGAGGGGGACGTTGATCATTTTGATGTGAAAATACTCACAGATTGCAAAATGCCGGTCATAGCCGGGCACCGGGCACAAAAACTTCACTTCCCCCTGTTTTCCCCAGGGCTTGCCGTCGCGCACGCCGTGGGTCATATTGGACGCGATGTTGTCAAACATCATGGTCAGGCTGGAATTGCCGCCTACAATAACCTCGTCGGGGCTGATTTCCAGCAGGTCGGCAAAGATTTTGCGCATCTCCGGCAGGCCGTCGCTGTTGCCGTAGTTACGGCAGTCCAGGCCGTTTTCCGCACGGTAATCGGAGGCGGTCAAAACCTCCAGCATCCCATTGGAAAGGTCGAGCTGATCGTTGCCGGGCTTGCCGCGAGACATATCCAGCTTTAATCCTCTCCCTTTGAATTCGTCATAACGCGCTTGAAGCTGTGCCTTTTCCTGTTCGAGCTGCTCACGGCTCATTTGGCCAAATGCCATCATAACGGTTTCCCTCCAAAAGTTTGGTCTCTGTCGTGTCGAATCCGCTCATTTTTGCGGGTATGCTGGTTCATATTTTAAACGAATCCCATGGTGTTTGCAAGTTCTTTTTTCAGTTCCTGCATATTTTAGGCCGGACGGGTTGGGAACCCGGGGGTATAAAAAGCGCGCCGTGCTTGTTGGCGCGCTTTTTGCATCTCTTTTATGTTCTAAGGCGTAAACCAACGGCCCGCCTGCTACCGCTCTTGTTTTTGCACCGGCGTGTCGTTCAGCCGGGATTCCTCATCAGTGGCCTCCAGCTTAAAGATAACCGGCCGCAGCCCGTCGTTGCAGCTGCAGATGGCGACGCCCGGCTTTCGAATCCAGTCGCCGAAGTAGAACAAGCCCTCTCCCGCTCCATGGGACAGGGCGAAGGCGTACTGGTAAACCGCCTTCCAAGCCTCGTCGCAAAATCCCTCGGGCTTGGCGTAATCAGCGTAAAACACCTGGCCTTCCCGAAGCATAGGACATGAGGTCAGCCCCTTGACGCCGTATTCGTCGGCAAGCTCCCGATCCAACGTGGTTTTCAGCACCGTGATTTTTACCTTTTTCATTGCCTTTCTCTCCCGTCTGTTTCTTTTCTCTTTTCGGCTGTTTCGCCAAAAAATCCTCTATTCCTAGTGTATCCCACCTTCCTCCCCCTGTCAAACAGGGCGCCGCTGTCCGGATTTCCATACGCCCTCCGCCTTGCGCAAATAGGAGAAAAAGGGGAAATTTCTGGTTTTTCGAACAATCCCCTCCTGGTTTTTTCTTGTCCTTTCCGTCCTGATATGATATCATTAAAAATCGATGTGCGGCCTGAAGCTCGAAAAAGGAGGAATATCCGCACCATTTACAGAAATTTGGAAAAAAGCCCGCGTCTCTTTAGTATATGCCCGTTTTGTCATTGCGACATTTTAGGATAAGTGAGGGTTCGGAAGTTGAACGACATTGTTTTTTCCATTCTAAACGGCATCAACATCGCCTTCGGCATCGTCGCCGCCCTGTTTATGATCTACCAGATCGGGATTGCGGCCTTCGGCTTAAAGCCGGCGAAAAAATGCACGGCTGCGGTCACAAAACAGCACAAATTCGGTATCGTCATCTGCGCGCGCAACGAGGAGGGGGTCATTGAATATCTCATCGACAGCCTGCTCGCCCAGGACTATCCAAAGGAGAAATTCGAGATCATTGTACTGGCCGACAACTGCACCGACCGCACCGCTCAGGTTTCCAAGGAGAAGGGCTGCATCGTCTATGAGCGGTTTGACGACCAAAAGGTTGGTAAGGGTTTTGCGCTGCACTGGCTTTACGAACGGATGCTGAAGGAATGTCCCGATACCTACGACGCCATCTGTATGTTCGACGCGGACAATATTGTGGACAAGGGCTATCTCGCCGCCATGAACCGGCAGCTGTGCGCGGGGACGCAGATCGCCCAAGGCTACCGGGATATGAAGAACCCGACGGACAACTGGGTTTCGGGAGGGTACGCCCTCTACTGGTATTCGCTGATGCGGTTTTATTACGTCGCCCGCAACAACATCGGTCTGACCGCCATGTGCACCGGCACCGGCTTTATGTTCCGCTGGGACGTGATGAAGAAGCTGGGGGGCTGGAACACCCGGTCCATGTGTGAGGATGTGGAGTTCTCCTTCCGGCGGGTGGCCGACGGCTATAAAATTATTTTGGATACCGACGCGGTTTTCTACGATGAACAGCCCACCTCCTTCGCCCTGTCCATCCGCCAGCGGTACCGCTGGGCGGTAGGCAACATCCAGGGGGTGCTCTACTGCGCGGGGGACCTGCTCAAAGCCGTTTTTAAGCGGCACAGCCTGGTGGCGCTGGATGTGTTTCTGTTCTCCCTCTGCATTCCCAGCGTCAGCTTTATGGTCTTTTCCGCCATTTTGCAGCTTTCGCTGATGATCGCCAACCCCTCCGCCCTTTCCGCCACCCTGCCGGTAGCGCTTTTGTCCTTGATCGGCGGATATTTGGTGATGGTAGGGCAGGGCATTCTGGTGCTGCTGCTGGAGAAAAAGAAGGTGGGCCCCATGTGGAAGGGGCTTTTGCTGTATCCAATCTTCGTGGTTTCCTGGGCCATCATCAACTTTGTGGGCCTGTTCTATCGCAAGTCGGTGTGGAAGCCCATCAAGCATACCAAGGCCATGACCATCGAGCAGATGGAGCAATAGTCGGAATCCTTCCATGAAAAAGGAGGCCGCGTGCGAATCGCACGCGGCCTTTTCGCGCCGGAGCCTTATCCGCTGAGGGACGGTTTTCTCCACCATCCCCTCAGGCGAAAGCCGACGGCGCAGCCTTTTCTATACCTTATCCCTGTAGAGCGGCCTCTTGCGTCCGGGGGTTTTTCACCTCCACCTTCACCTCGATTACCCGGCGGCCGTCCGCTTGGGTAACCATTACATGAAGGTTTTCCAAATCAAAGGACTCCCCTGCATGGGGGATTTTCCCCATCTCCTCAATGACCCAGCCGCTGACGGTAAAGGAATCGTATTCCCGATTCACACCCAGTACATCCAGTACCTTTTCCAAGTTCGCGGCTCCCGCAATGAGATAGACCCCGTCGGAAACAGGCTGCACGCTTTCGATCACCTTGTCGTGCTCATCCCAGATTTCGCCCACCAGCTCCTCCACAATGTCCTCCATGGTTACGATGCCCTGGGTGCCCCCGAATTCGTCCACCACCACCGCCACATGGGTCTTGGACCGCTGCAGCTGGCGCATCAGCTCGGAAATCTTGATGCTGCCGATGACAAAGACCGCATTGCGCATCAATTTCCTCATCTGAAATTCACCCGAATGCACGCCGGCATAAAAATCCTTCTCATGCAGCACCCCGATGATATGGTCGATGGATTCCCGGTAGACCAAAAGGCGGGAAAAGCCGCAGTTTGCAAACTTTTCGGCGATTTCCTCCTGGGTGGCGGTATCCTCCACCGCAACGATATTGACCCGGGGCGTCAGGATCTCGTCCGCGTCCAGGTTATTGAACTCGATGGCGGAGCGGATCAGCTCGCTTTCGTACTGGCCGATTCCTCCCTGATCCTCCGCTTCGTCTACCATGGTAATCAGCTCTTCCTCGGTAATCCCCTGCTCGCTTTGGGAGCGAAACAGCTTCGCCAGCAGCTTTTTCCACTGGGCAAACAGGAAGTTCACCGGCGTAAGCAGCCAGATGAGAAAGCGCATTGCCGGAGCGGAAAACATCGCAAAGCTCTCCGGATTTTCCTTAGCCATGCTTTTTGGAGAAATCTCACCGAAAATCAAAACCACCACCGTCATTACCACGGTGGACAGGGTTACGCCCATATCCCCGAAATACTGCACGAAAATCACCGTAGCCAGCGAGGCGGAGGTGATGTTGACGATGTTGTTGCCGATGAGGATGGTGGACAGGAGCTTGTCGTATTGATCCGCAAGCGACAGTGTCAGGGCGGCCTTCTGGTTGCCTGAATTGGCCATATTCTTCATGCGGATACGGTTGAGAGAGGAAAAGGCGGTTTCCGTCGCAGAAAAGTATGCCGACAGGGCGACGAGCACCAGCAGCGATGCGATTAGGGCGATGGAACTGCTATCCATGTATTGTCTTCGACTCCTTTTTACTAACCGGGCTGTAAGGGCCGGCTGATTCGGGTAAAGGGAATCCCCTTCCCAGTTTCTTTTATTAAACCGCGTTTTTCCCATTTTGTAAAGGGGATTGTGTCAAATAGACGAGCTTTTTCCTTTGATTTGGGTCTATTTTTGACCTCGATACCGGTTGCACAGCCCTTCACACCATGCTATGATGGAGAAAAGAAAAAAAGAACGGCCTATTTCGGCATAAAAGAAAGGAAGGATGGCGTATGGTTTCGATGCGCAGGAAGGACCGGGAAGAAAGCGAGGCATTCGCCCTTGCCGTGCTGCGCGACTGCGAATATGCGGTGCTCGCAACGGTAAACGAGGACTCCACCCCTTACTGCATCCCGGTTTCACCGGTGCTGTGGGAAAACACGGTATACTTCCACTGTGCTCTGGAAGGACAGAAGCTCGAAAATCTGCAAAACCGCCCCGATGTCTGCCTGACCTGCGTGGGCAAGACGCAATTGTGCCCGCAAAAGTTTACCACCGCCTATGAATCGGCGGTGGCTTACGGCAGGGCGCAGCTGGTGGAGGATGAGCAGGAAAAGCGCTTTGCCTTGAGGATACTCTGCGAAAAATACGCCAAGGACAATCTGGAAAACGCCGAGGCGGCCATTTCCCGCTCTCTGGCCCGCACCGGAATCGTCAAAATCACGCTGGCCAGGGTAACCGGAAAGGCAAATCGGCTTTCCTGACACGTCCGAGCCGCAGGGCGCACAAGGAAATGCGAAACATATCCGCCGGCAAAAGCAGAGGCATGGTTGGTTCGATTACAGCCGAATACCGGCAAGCGTCTGGAGACTTCTTACTTGCTTTCTCCTGCCCTATGGACGGTAAGCAAGCCGCATAGCCCCCGCTTTGGCCGCTCCTTTTCCTCCGGCCTCGATTAGCCGCATGGCTCCGACTGCCTCCGGCTAAATGACCACCTCCGCTGAAACCAGGGGATGTTTTGTCCTCAATCAAACGCGCCTGAGACGGCAAAGGAATCGTCTCAGGCGCGTTTGTCCGTTATTCACGGAACCCACCGGCTCTGCCGGTGGAGATGTCCCGCAAAAGAGCGTTCGCTTTGGGCATCGAGCGAAGCGAGCTGCTGAAAGCCAGCCGAACGGTGACGGAAGGCTTCCGATAAAATGGGGATCCGCCTGTTTACGGGCCGCGGGGCAGGGGATGCCAGTGGAATAAATGTCCGTGCGTCTTGAGACGCTTGCTGGGAATAAGCCCTTCTAGGGCTTATTCCAGCCTTCGGCTTTGCCGGTGGTTTTGACTTATGGAACCTCTCTACCGGATGAAATTAACCGTGCCGTCCCGCCGCGGCTTGGGCTGAGGCTGCTCGGCCGGATAGCCGAAGATCCCCGAACCGATGCAGCGGTAGCCGTCGGGAATTCCGAGGGTTTTGCGCATGGCCTTGCCCTGCGGCGTGCCTTCAAAAAAGTCGATGACGCAGTTGATCCAGCAGGAGCCTATCCCCAGAGAGGCGGCGGCCAAAAACATGTTTTCCAAAGCAAGGCTAGCGTCGCTGACCGGGGAAATCGCCCCCTCCTGCCCAAATGCCAGGATCAGGGTGGGCGCGTTGTAGAAGGGGGCGAAGGACTCCCCGCGCCCCAGCGCTTTCCCAGCCGCGGCGGCGATGGAATCGATCACCGCCCGGTTTTGGATGACGGTAAAATGCCAGGACTGCTGGTTCATGGCGCTGGGCGCAAAGGCCCCCGCCTTGAGGATGGTTTGCAGGTCCTCCTCCGCCAGCTGCCGCTGTTCATACCTGCGGATGCTGCGGCGGCTGAGGATGGTTTGCATCACTTCGTTCATAAACACTGCCTCCTTGTTCTTTTTTCCCTTTTATCCTAGACCTTTTTGGATTATAATGCAAGGAGCTGCCGTATACTGTCCAAAAGATGGGACAGGGGATATGGTAAACTATGTAAAAGGAGGAACCGCCTATGGCGCAGCCGTCCTACCGGGTCGTGCGTTCCAAGCGAAAAACCGTCTGCCTGCGGGTCCGGGAGGATGGGACGCTGGAGGTCCTGGCCCCGCTGCACACCTCCCAGGCGGCCGTCGGTCGGCTGGTGAAACAGCATGCAGCCTGGATTGACGAGAAGCGGCGCAAGGCCCTAAAACGCCGGGCCGCCCGCAGAAAGATTATACTTTCTCCCGGCGGACGGATGCGGTATCTGGGGGAGTGGTATCCGGTAACCGAAGGCAGGCCGGGCGCCTCCCTCTCCTTTGACGGGCATCGGTTCGCCCTTCCCCTCCTGCCGCAGGATGGGGCGCAAACGCTTATGGAAGGATGGATGAAAGAGCAGGCAAAGGTGCTGCTGACGAAGAAGGCGGACGGATGGGCGGCGAAGATGGGGGTATCCTACCGCCGGCTTCGGGTTGGAAGCGCGGTATGCCGGTGGGGCTCATGCAGCGGGAAGGGAAATCTAAACTTTTCCTTTCGGGTGCTCATGCTGCCGCCGCATTTGATCGACTACATTGTGGTGCACGAGCTTTGCCATCTGCGTCAGATGAACCACCAGGCCGCTTTCTGGCGGCTGGTGGAGGAGCAGCTTCCCGATTATGCGAAAAGGCGGCGGGAGCTGGCCGAGCAGTCCCAAGCGATTGATTTCATCCACTGGGAGACGGAAGAGGAAGGAGGGGATCCAGATGAGCAGAACGGAAAACATCAAGGCGAAGCTTCTGAATCTTTGCCGCATTCTCAATGAGCAAACGGACGAGCTGCACGGCATGACCATTCCCGAACTGATCGACGCCCTGTCGGCAAGGGGAATTTCGGCCGAACGCAAGGGGATCTACAGCGACCTGCAGGCACTGCGGGAAGCGGGGACGGACATCGTCCTGCGCAAGACGGGGGGACGGTGTGAGTATTTCGTAGCCGGGCGTACCTTTGATCTGGCGGAGCTGAAGCTCCTGGTGGACGCGGTAGCCTGTTCGCGGTTTATCACCGCCAAGAAAAGCCGGGTGCTCATCGGGAAGCTGGAAGGGCTGGCAAGCGTACACCAGGCCAAGCAGCTCAACCGGCAGATTTACGTGACCGACCGCGTCAAGGCGGACAACGAGGAAATCTATTATACCGTCGACCGGCTGCAAAACGCCATCCTGGAGGACCGGCAGGTTTCCTTCCTCTATTTCGACTATTCGGTGGGCAAGAAAAAGGTTCTGCGCCGGGGCGGGGAACGGTATGTAGTCAGCCCTCTGTCCTTATGCTGGGACAATGAAAATTACTACCTGATCGGCTACTATGAACGCTATCAGAGCCTATCCCATTTCCGGGTAGACCGGATGATGGACCTGACCCGGCTTGAGGAAAAACGCCGGCACATCGACGCGGTGCGGTTCAACGCCGCCGATTACTGCAAAAAGCTGTTCGGTATGTTTGCCGGGGAGGAAACGCCGGTAAAAATCCGGTTTGACAATTCGCTTATAAACGTGGTGCTCGACCGGTTCGGTCATGAGGTGTACCTGCGGCCGGTGGACGAAACGCATTTTTGTGTGACGGCAAAGGTGGTCCCCAGCCCCTCCTTTTTCGGATGGCTGTTCGGCTTCGGCGGCAAAGCCAAGCTTCTCTATCCGCCTTCGGTGATGGAGCGGTATGAGGAAATGCTCAAGCAAGCCGTACACACCCTGCATGAAAAAGGAGGAGACGTATGACCTTTACCCTTCGTCACGCCGTAGCGGCGGATGCCGGTGAAATCAGCCGCCTTTACGCGCAAAGCTGGCGGGCCGCCTATGTGGGGGTGGTCTCCCAAAGCTATTTGGATGCCTTACAGGACTATCACTGGACGGCCACGGTAACCGACTGGCTCGCCACCGGGCGGTTCCAGGCGCTGCTGGGCTGCCACGGCCAAATAACGGCAGGCTGCGCTATTTACGGCCGGGCCAGGGCGGAGACGCTGGAGGGCTGGGGAGAATTGGTATCCCTTTATATAAAGCCGGGGTATTTCCGCAAGGGATGCGGAAGCCTGGTGGTATCCGCCCTGCTCGACGAGCTGCGCGGGCAGGGGGTGACCGGCTGCTACCTGTGGGTTTTGGAAGGGAACAAGCGGGCCATGGCCTTTTACGAGCGCATGGGCTTTGCGGATTCCGGCGACCGGATGCGGTCTATGCTGGGGGAGGCGGAAGTCGTCGATTATCGGTATCAGCTTCTGTTTTAAGCGGGGGCGGCGGCTTGGGCATCGAGAAAGGCTGGACGGCGATTTCCCTTTGCCGTCCAGCCTTTCTTGCTACGCCTGCTTTACCAGGCCAGGCCCATCCGGTATTCCTCCGCCATCTTGGCCGCAACCGCCCCGTCGGATACGGCGGTCACAATCTGGCGCAGCCCCTTGCGGCGGATGTCCCCCGCAGCAAACACCCCCGGTATGGGGGTGAGGGTATCCTCCCCCGCCTTCACATATCCTTCCTCGTCAAGGGGAAGCTGTCCTTGCAGAAAGGCGGTATTGGGAACGGTACCGATGGCGATGAAAATCCCTTGGCAGTCGATTTCCCGTGTCGCCCCGGTCCTTTTGTTTCGCACCAGCAGGCCGGTCACCGTTTCTTCGGCCAGAATGCGCTCGGCCGTGCTGTCCCAGACCATTTCAATTTTCCCGTCGGCAAACAGGCGCCTTTGGTACTCCTTCGCCGCCCGCAGGGTATCCCGCCGATGAACCACGTACACCTTCCGGCAAAACCGGGTCAAAAACAGCGCATCCACCGCCGCGGTATCCCCGCCGCCGATGACCGCCACCGTTTTCCCCCGGTAAAAGACCCCGTCGCAGGTGGCGCAGTAGCTGACCCCTTTCCCCCGCAGACGGCGCTCTTCCTCAAAGCCCAGCTCTCTCGGGGAGGCGCCCGCCGCCACAATGACTGTGCGGGCGGCATACGTCTCCCCTCTCGCCGTCGTCACCGTTTTGACCGCTCCCTCCAGCTGTACCCGGCTTACCTCGGCTTGTACCGTTTTTGCGCCGAAGCGGGCCGCCTGCTCTTGCATGGCGCTGGCAAGGGTATAGCCGTCCACCCCTTCCGGGAATCCCGGATAGTTGTCGATGTGATCGGTGGTGGACATCTGCCCGCCGGCCGCACCCTTCTCCAGCACCAGCGTGCTCAAAGCGGCCCGCCCCGCATACAGGGCCGCCGTATAGCCGCAGGGGCCGCCGCCGAGGATTATGGTGTCGTATTCCATCCTGTCATCCCGCCCTTTCGTTTTCTTTGGAGTTAGTATGGGTGAGGCCGGCGCCGATTATGTGCTTGCCGCGCACAGCTTTCAAAAAGAGGAGAGGCGCAGCCGCGCCTCTCCTCTTTTCCTTGCCGCAAAAGGGCGTATGTTACCGAATGCTCAGTTCCTCTTCCACCATGGCCTCGTAAACGCCCGCCGGTTTCATCCCCACCTGCTTGCCGGCCAAGCGCCCCTTGTGAAAGAGCAGGACGGTGGGGATCATCTGCACCTCATAGCGGCCAGCCAGCGCCCCGTGTTTATCGATGTCCACCTTTGCCACCGTCACCTTTCCCGCATACCGCTGCGCCAGCTCCTCCATCAAAGGCGCGAGCATTTTGCAGGGGGTACACCAGGGGGCCCAAAAATCCACGAGCACGAGCGGCTCGCTGCGCAAAAGCCGGTCGAATTCCTCGGCGCTGGGATGCAGCACTGCGTCAGACATACTCCTTTTCCTCCTTACGGATTTCATCGAGGTATTTGGCGGCCTGCTGTCCGGCAACGAGACCTTCCCCCACCGCTTTGGACACCTGCAAAGGCTTTCCCGTGCAGTCGCCGCAGGCAAAGACGCCGGGGATATTGGTCTGCATCGCAAAATCCACCTTTACAAAGCCGTCTTGCATCGCAAGCCCCTCCAACAGAGTTCCCGGTGCGACGGAATTACGCAGAAGGAAAACCCCTTGTGCCTCCAGGATCCGGCTGCCGACACGCACACCGGTCACCGCCCGGCTTCCCAGGATTTCCGCGATGGTTCCACGCAGATAGGGGATATCGGCATTGAGCTCAGCCGGGCGCTCCCGGCCGGAGACAAAGGTCACCTCCACCCCGATGCGGCTGAGAAAATTCGCCTCTTCCGCCGCCGAATCCGACTGGCCGTAGACCACCGCCCTCTTTCCCCGGTAGAGCATGCCGTCGCAGGTGGCGCAGTAGCTGACCCCCCGCCCGAGCAGCTCGCCTTCCCCCGGGAACTGCTTGGGGGACGATGCGCCCAGCGCCAGGATGACCGTCTTGGCCTCCAAGATTTCGCTGTTGAAATTGACCATGAATTTGCCGCCGAAGGGCAGGATGTTGACCACCCGCCCGATTTCCGGTTCGGCCCCCATGGCCTTGGCGTGGTTTAAAAAGGACGCCATCATCTCCTCCCCGGAAACATGGTAAAGGCCCAGGTAATTGTCCACCCGTTCCGCCTTTTTCAGAAAGGGATCCCCGCTTGAGAGAATCCGAACGGTTTTCCCCCTGGTCAGCGCGTTGACCGCCGCGGACAAGCCCGCCGGTCCAGCGCCGATAATCATGACATCGGTTATCTGTTGCGTGATCGTTCACCTCACTATATTATCTATGTATACGCTCGGGCCGGTATGCCGTTCCTGTTTTTTTCTTGACAAAGGACCGCCTTCTTCGTTATGATACTCAAAACCAAAGTCCAGAAACGGAGGAAGTCGCATGAAAAGCGAAAAGGAAAAAATGCTCTGCGGTGCGCTTTATCTTGCCAGCGACCCGGTCCTCGTCGAAGAGCACCGAGCCGCCCAGGAGCTGGCGGCGGAATATAACCTTACCCTTCCCCATGAGCGGCAGCGGCGGGAAACCCTTCTGCGCCGCCTCTTCGGCGCGGCGGGATGCGCCCCCTATGTGGAGCCGAATTTCCGCTGCGACTACGGCTACAACATCCGGGTGGGAGACCGGTTCTACGCGAATTACGACTGCATCATCCTGGATGTGGCCCCCGTCACCTTCGGGGACGACTGCATGCTGGGGCCGCGGGTTTCCATCTTCACCGCCGGCCACCCCCTCGACGCCGCCGCCCGCCGGTCGGGGCTGGAATTCGGAAAACCCGTCACCGTCGGCAGCAATGTCTGGATCGGGGGCGGCGCCATCCTCAACCCGGGCGTGACCATTGGGGACAACACGGTGATCGCTTCGGGCGCGGTGGTCACCCGGGATATCCCGGCCAACTGTGTGGCCGCCGGCGTGCCCGCAAGGGTCATCAAAAGGCTTTCACCTGAGTCCTTATAAAAAAAGCTTTGGGTGGCTGCACAGCTCCTGCAGCTCTTCCAGCAGCCTTCCGGTATGAAATCCGTCTGCCGCAGCGTGGTGTATCTGCATCGCCAGCGGCAGGCGGATTTCGCCGTTTTCTTCCCCATACCGGCCGATGGTAAACATGGGAAACAGATAGTCGGCGTCCGAGAACAGGTGAATGTGAAAGCCGGTAAAGGCGGTCCAGGGCGCGCAGGAAATGGGGAACTGGTTCTTCGGGCCGCCCGGCTTGGCGAAGAAAGCCTTATCCCTCCCGTATTGGTCCATATCCGCCTGCACCGCCCGGCAGAAGGCGGAAAAATCCGCCGAATAGGGCGTCCACAGGTTCGAGAAGGTCTCGCTGTCCGGGTGAAAGACGGTATAGGAGGGCACCATCTCGTCGAAATAGCCCACCTCCCCCTCTTCGCTGAGAGCGAGACGGAATTCCCTGTGGGCGTTAACCAGCCTTGCCAGCAGATAGATCAGGGTGGGATAAAGCCGGTAGCCTCCCTCCCGGATGCCGGAAAGCAGGCGGGTAATGGTCAGAGAAACCGTCACGCTGTACCCGCAGGGGACGGCGGCGCGGTAATGCCGGAAATGCTCCGCCCGTTCCCAGCCGGCCAGGTCGATCAAATGAAATCCCATCTTTCCCCTCCCTTACAGAAGCGGTTCCCATTCGTCGGGGCGAAAGCCCGCCCGCACCCCTTTTTCGGTGATGAGAAGAGGGCGCTTTATGAGCATGCCGTCGGAGGAAAGGAGGGAAAGCTGCTCTTCCTCATCCATGGAAGGGAGCGCCTCCTTCAGCCCGAGGGCGCGGTATTTCTGGCCGCTGGTGTTAAAAAAGCGCTTCATCGGCAGGCCGCTGCGTCCAATCCATCCGCGCAGCTCCTCCTTGGTGGGAGGATCCTGTACAATATGCCGGTCTGCAAATTCCACCCCCTGCTCCAAAAGCCACTTTTTCGCCTTTTGGCAGGTGGTGCACTTGGGATACTCTACAAATAAAACCATTTCTCTTCATCCTTTCCCAGTCATTCGTTTGAGGCGATGCCTCCGGCAGAACCCCGCAATGTCCTTTACCTCCGCCTCAAGCAGGCGGCCGCTGTCCGCTTCCCGAAGCCCGATGTGGGTTTCCCCGGTACAGATGCTCGATTCCACCGCTACCTCCTTTCCGGTAAACCCCGGACGGAAGTTTTTTAGAACGAATACCGCGCCGGTCAAACCATCCTCATATCTCCTCCAGAATCGATTGTACCCGGCCCACCTGCCCGTCCTCCAGCATCACCTTGATGCCGTGGGGATGGGTGGCGCTGTTTGTCAATATCCGCTTCACACGCCCGCGGGTTAATCTGCCCGTGGGCTGATCCTTTTTCAGAACGATATCCACCGTCGCCCCGACGGAAACCGCGCTTCGCTTTTTTGGATCCATTCTCTCTTCTCCTTTACCGCACGCTGGCGCCGAACGGCATCAACGCCAGCTTCGCCAGCTTAAAGCACTGCATCCCAAACGGGATCCCGATGATGGTGATACAGAAAATGCAGCCGATCAGGGCGGACTCCACCGCCAGCGGAATGCCGCTGAAAATCATCCACAGCAGGTTAAGCAGCACCGAACCGACCCCGCCGCCGTATACCACCTCCTTGCCGAATGGGAAGAAGGCCAGCCTCGCAAACTTGAAACACTGCACCCCGATGGGGATGCCGACGATGGTGATACACCACAGTACTCCAGCCAGCCCCCAGCTCAAGCCCATTATCAGCCCGCCGAACACAAACCACAACCCGTTTCCAAGACAGCCCATCTCTCACCCCTCCCTTTCTTCCATCTCCCGGCAGGCCTTGTCATAGGCCGCCTTGGTTCTTTCATCAAAGCAGACCATGGCCACCCGCCGCATCTCCTCGTGTTCCCTAAGCCATGCAAGGATGGTGCCAACGGCGATCGGCGCCGCCTTTTCCAAGGGGAACCGGTAGACCCCGGTACTGATGGAAGGGAAGGCCACCGTCTCACACCCCTTTTCCTTTGCCACAAGCAGGCTGTTGCGGTAGCACGCGGCCAGCTGTTCCTCTTCCCCCTCCTGTCCGCCCCTCCAAATGGGGCCGGGCGTGTGAATGACGAACTTGGCCGGCAGACGGTATCCCTTGGTCGCCTTTGCCTGTCCTGTCCGGCAGCCGTGCAGGGTACGGCACTCTTCCAGAAGCTGCGGGCCCGCCGCCCGATGGATGGCACCGTCCACCCCGCCGCCGCCCAGCAGGGAGGTATTGGCGGCGTTGACGATGGCATCCACCCTTTGCTTGGTGATATCACCCAGTATAATCGAAAAACGCTCCATGCATTCCACTCCTTGCACTAAGATATGGGGTCTCCCTTTTTCCGGCCTATTTCTTTTTCAATCGGCAATTTGATCGGTTCGATTGTCCTGCCGTGACGGAAGCCACCCGGGCTTTCACCGCACTCATCGCCTTGTAAAGGAATCAAGCTTTACCCCTCATTCGGCCGCCAATCCAGGCCGCCTTCCTATTATCCGCCGTTTCCGCCCGATCGCTTGGGAACCCGGCAGGCAAAACCGGCAAGGGCTAAGCTTTCCGATCGGACTGCGGGGTCAGAATTCCTTCAAAAGTCCCCTTTTGGTGGAATGAACCAGCTGAGAATCACATAGGTATAGCTTGTATTGTGAAAAAAAGGCCCTTCCAGGCCACCCCGCTTTTCCCCTATGCGACAAAAGGGGCCCTGCTTCGGCGCCTGGTTTCATCCAAGCGGCATCCCCTGGGACAGCGGGGAAAGGCCCTTCCAGCCCACCTCGCTTTTTCCCTATGCGACAAAAGGGGCCCGCTTCGGCGCCTCGTTTCATCCAAGCGCATTTTCGGGACGACCGGAAAAAGGTGCGCGGGGGCCGCGCCTTTGCTCACCCCCGCGGCTCCCCAGACCATTACCCGTGTTTTCAATCCGCTTTCGCCTTATTCCCAGGTCCTCCAGACCTCCGGGCAATAGCCCACCGTAGCCTGCCTGCCGTTTCGCACAATGGGGGTCTTGAATGCCTTGGGGTTTTCCAAAAGCTTTTCTTCCCGGTCGGCCTCATAGGACAAATACCGGATGAGGGCGGCCGCCTCGGCCTTCTCATCGACTAAGGCTTCGAGGGAGCCCACCGCCCGCTTGACGCTTTGCAGCTCCCCGGCGCTCATGCCGAACCGGGCCACGTCGATGCGCTGGAATTTGATTCCCCGCTCCTTGAAATAGCGCTCCGCTTTTTTGGTGTCGAAGCATTTGTTTTTTCCATAGATCTGTATGTTCATCGATGCTCTCCTTTGTCTCCCGTCCGGGTTCTGGCTTCATTGTAGCATAGAGGGGAGATTTTGCAAGGCTGGCGGGTATTTTTCCCGTCCCCCGCCCGATCCGCCCCGCCTTGACAAGGGATATTGCCCGCGTGTAAAATAATTTTAACGTCATTGCTTATTTTTTCTTTTTCCTTCAAGGGGGGATGGGTCATGACACTCGATCAGGTAAAGCCCGGCTACGGCGGGATCATCACGGCAGTCGGCGGGGAAGGCGCGCTGCGCCACCGGCTGCTGGACATGGGGCTGACGCCCAAAACCCGGGTCAAGGTGCGCAAGGTGGCGCCCATGGGCGATCCGATCGAACTCTATCTGCGCGGCTATGTGCTTACCATCCGCCGGGAGGATGCGGCAAAAATCGAACTCAAGGAGGTCTCTCCCGTATGAGCGAATTATTGGCTCTCGCCGGCAACCAAAACTGTGGAAAGACCACCCTGTTCAACTGTCTGACCGGCAGCAACCAACATGTAGGGAATTTTCCCGGCGTGACGGTGGAGAAAAAGGAAGGGCCCATAAAAGGGCATAAGGAAATGGTCCTGGTGGACCTGCCCGGGATCTATTCCCTTTCTCCCTACACCTCGGAGGAGGTGGTCACCCGGGATTTCGTTTTAAAAGAGCACCCGAAAGCCATTATCAACATTGTCGACGCCACCAACATCGAACGAAACCTCTACCTATCTTTGCAGCTGATGGAGCTGGGGATTCCTATGGTGCTCGCTTTAAACATGATGGATGAGGTGCGCGCCAGCGGCAATTCCATCGATGTGGAGCTGTTAAGCGCTCATCTGGGTGTGCCGGTTATCCCCATTTCCGCCGGCAAAAACGAGGGGATTTCCGATCTTCTGGACGCGGTGACTGAAACCGTCCGCCAGCCGAAGCCGCCGGCACGCATGGACTTCTGCCGGGGAGAAGTGCATAAGGCGATCCATTCCATCGCCCACATCATAGAGGACCAGGCAGGAGAGGCAGGATACCCGCTGCGCTTTGCCGCCACCAAGCTCGTCGAAGGGGACGAGCTGATGATGAAGGCTTTGCATTTGACCTTAGACCAGAAGCATATCCTCGACCATGTGGTAGAGAATATGGAAAAGGCCCTGGATCTGGACCGGGAGGCCGCCCTGGCGGACATGCGTTATACCTACATTGAAGAAATCTGCCGCGACTGCGTGGTCAAGCATCAGGAAACCAAGGAGCAGGTCCGTTCGGAGAAGATCGACCGGCTTTTGACCCACAAATACCTGGGCATCCCCATCTTTCTTGGGATCATGCTGCTCATCTTCTGGCTGACCTTTTCGGTGCTGGGCGCGCCGCTGCAGGATCTGCTGGACAGCTGGATCGGCGCAGGAACCGATTGGCTGGAAAAAGTGCTTCTCTTTGCCGGAACCAGCGAGTGGGTCCGTTCCCTTCTCATCGATGGGGTATGCGCCGGGGTGGGAAGCGTGCTGTCCTTCCTTCCCATCATCGTGCTGCTGTTTTTCTTCCTCTCCTTGCTGGAGGACAGCGGGTACATGGCCCGCGTCGCCTTTGTGATGGATAAGCTCCTGCGCAAGATCGGCCTGTCCGGCCGTTCCTTTGTCCCCATGCTCATCGGCTTTGGATGCAGCGTGCCGGCCATCATGGCCACCCGCACCCTCTCAAGCGACCGGGACCGCAAGATGACCATTGTGCTCACTCCCTTCATGTCCTGCAGCGCCAAACTGCCCATCTACGGCATGATTACCATGGCCTTTTTCCCAAAGCAGGGCGGAATCGTCATGTTTTCCCTATACCTGCTGGGGATGGTAATTGCGGTTTTGTCCGGGCTTCTTTTGAAAAGCACCCTTTTTAAGGGCAATCCTGTCCCCTTTGTGATGGAGCTGCCTTCCTACCGGATGCCGGCCCTGCGGGGGGTGCTGATGCTTATGTGGGAAAAGGCCAAGGACTTTATCCGCAAGGCCTTTACCATTATTTTTGTGGCGGCCATCGTCATTTGGTTTTTGCAAAGCTTCGACTGGTCCCTCAACTGGGTGGAGGATTCCACCGACAGCATCCTCGCCTCCATCGGCTCGGTCATCGCCCCCCTCTTCATCCCGCTGGGCTTTGACGACTGGCGGGCGTCCACCGCCCTGATTACCGGGCTTACCGCAAAAGAATCGGTGGTGAGCACCCTGACGGTTCTAACGGGCGCGGCCAGCGAGGCCGATCTTTCCACCGTGCTTCACACCATTTTCACCCCGGTCAGCTCCATCTCCTTTTTGACGTTCACCGTGCTCTACATGCCCTGCGTCGCCGCCTTTGCGGCTACCAAACGGGAGCTGGGTTCCCTGCGGGCGGCGGCGGCCACCGCCGCATACCAGACTGGGATGGCTTATCTGGCCGGCTTTGTGGTGTTTCAGTTCGGCCAGCTCTTCTTCGGATGACTCTTCTCTTGACAGAAAGGAATGCTATGACGCCTGCCGATATTGTCGTTCTCTCCATCCTTGCCGCCCTGGTGGTGGCGGTCCTTCTCTTCCTGCGGCGCCGCCGCAAACGGGGGGGCTGCTGCGCAGGCTGCCCCAAAAAGGGCGGTTCCCCCTGCGGACAAGCGGATCATGGCGCCTGTCCGCCCGATTCGCGCCGGTAACCAGTCTAACCCCTTGCAAAAAACGCCCGGGAGAATGTCCCCCGGGCGTTTGGCTTTTCCCAGCGAATTCTACCGAGATGCTCTCTCCCCTATCGGCTACCCCAGATAGCGCACCATATCCTCCAGCGGCTTGCGCTGCTTCGGACGCAGGGTGTCGGTGGCGGCATAGCCCATGGCGATCACCAGGCGCACCCGTTTGGAGGCGGGGATGTCCAGCAGACGCTTGAGCTTATCTTCATTCAGCCAGCCGAGGATACAGGTGGAAAGCCCCTGCTCGGTGGCGGCCAGGCAGAGATGGGCCGTTACCAGCCCCAGGTCGATGGAGGCGAAGTCCTGGCTTTTGAACTTTTGCAGCACCCGCTCGGACAGCTTCGCCTTTTCCTCCACAATCACCACAAAGGCCGGGCAATTGGAGGTAAACTGATTCATCCCCATCTCCTGCAAGCAGGCGGCCACCTTCGGGGACAGCTCTTCAGACTGGACGGCCACGAAGCTCCAAGGCTGGCTGTTGCAGGCGGAGGGGGAAAGGCGGGCCGCCTTCAGGCAGTTGAGGATCTTTTCTTTTTCCACAGGGGCCGCCGCGTAATTACGGCAGCTTTCCCGCTTGGCAATCAGATCGAAAAACTTCGTCATGACGATTCCTCCTTTTCTTTTCAGTATAGCACAGACACGCAAGCGCCGATCCCCGGTGAAAAAGGGGAAAACCTGACGGATGATGTCCGGTTTGTGTGGTATACTGAAGGCAAAGGAGGGGATGCGGATGCAGATTGGTCGCTTGTTTGAAATGGTGTATCTTCTGCTCGAACGGGAAAACATCACCGCAAAGGAGCTGGCCCAACGGTTCGAAGTGTCCGAACGCACCGTCTACCGGGATGTGGACGCCCTTTCCGCCGCCGGGATCCCGGTCTACACCGCCAAGGGCAAGGGCGGCGGCATCCGTCTGCTGCCCGATTTCATCCTCAATAAATCGGTGCTGTCCTCACAGGAGCAGGACCACATCCTTTACGGCCTGCAAAGCCTGTCGGCGGCAAGGTACCCGGAGGCGGGAGCGGTGCTCGGCAAGCTTCGCACCTTTTTTTGCAGGGAGGATCCCAGCTGGATCGACGTGGATTTCACAAGCTGGGGAAGCGGGCAGGAGGACAAAGACCGGTTCGGCCAGCTGCGCACTGCCATTTTGTCCCGGCGGCGGGTGACCTTTGACTATGTCAGCGCGGCGGGAGAGGAAACCCGGCGCACCGTCGAGCCGGTCAAGCTCCGCTTTAAGGGGAACGCCTGGTATCTGCAGGGCTACTGCCTCAAGCGGGAGGACTACCGTACCTTTAAGCTGATCCGGATGAAAAATCTGCATCTGGATGAAGGGTCCTTCCCGGAAGAACGGCTCAAAGAAGCCCCCGCCTTACCCGACCCTTGGCCTATCGGCCCTCCCCTTCCCATGACCCTGCTCTTCTCCCCCGCCGCCCGCCCGCGGGTATTCGACGAGTTCTCCGCCGACTGCCTGACCGAACAGGAGGACGGAAGCCTCAAAGCCCGGGTCGTCTTTTGGGAAAGCGAATGGGTATGGGGATATCTGCTCTCCTTCGGCGGGTCGATGACGGTACTCGAGCCGGACTGGGCCCGGGAACGGGTGTGTCAAAGCCTGGAGGCGGCGCTGAAAAACTATCGGTAAAACCGGACATGCTGTTGTCCGGTTTGCCGTGGTAGACTGGGCTCATCCCAAGAAAAAGGAGTGTACCGCAATGGAATTCCCCTATGAACGGGTGATCCTTTCCCCGAAAACGGTGGCCGGCATCGGCCTTCGCACCTCAAACCTGTCGGAAAGCGCCGCCGCCGACATCGGCGGGCTATGGAGCCGCTTCTACCGCGACGTCTTTCACCGCATCCCGCATAAGACCACCGGGCGGGGCATCGGGCTGTACCATCATTACGAAAGCGACCATCTGGGCGGCTACGACATGATGGCCTGCTGTGAGGTGAGCGATACCGAGGATTTGCCTGCCGACCTTCTCCCCGCGCGGATTTCCGGGGGCCCTTACGCCCGCTTTATCCTAAGGGGCGATGTGCAAAAGGACGTGGCCGCCTTCTGGCGGAAGCTTTGGACGATGGACCTGCCGCGGGCCTATACCACCGATTTTGAAGAATATATCTGCGGCTCCGGCGGGCCGGAAAATATGGAAATTCATATTTACATCGCCTTAAAGGAGGGGCCTGTGCAAACGCCCGTCCGGCGTGAAATGCCGGCGCAGCCGGACAAACGGGCAAACAGCGGCGGGGATAAATCCGCCTTCGATTTCAAAAGGGCCTTTGCAGACCTTTACCGGCCGGCCGCCTCCCCTTCCCTCATCCAGGTGCCGCCCATGACCTTCGCGATGGTAGACGGGGCCGGCGACCCGGCGTCCGACTGCTACCAGCAGGCATTGCGGCTTTTATACGCCCTATCCTTTTCCATCAAGATGCGGAAAAAATCGGGCCGTCCGCCGGAAGGGTATTACGACTACGTGATGCCCCCTCTGGAGGGCCTCTGGTGGAGCGAAGGGGATGGATTGGACCATTCCGGCCGGTCCGGCTGGCGATGGACCTCCATGATCCGCCAGCCCGAATTCGTCACCCAGGCGGTATGGGAAGAGGCGGTGAAAGAGGTGCGCCGCAAAAAGCCGGATCTGCCGGTGGAGTCGGCCCGGCTGGCTCAATTGGACGAGGGGCTCTGTATACAGGCCCTCCATCTGGGCCCCTACGTGGCGGAGGGAGCAACCATAGAGGCCCTCTCCCGCTTTGCTCAGGAAAACGGGCTGGCATTCGACCTGGGGGAACGGAAGCATCATGAAATTTACCTCTCCGACCCCCGCCGTACCCGCCCGGACCGGCTGAAAACCGTGCTGCGCATTCCGGTGCAAAGAACCGGCGGCTAAGGGTTCGCCGCCCGATCGCCTTTTCCCCGGATACAGGCGGGGCGGCTGGGACTTTCCCCATGCTGCCCGGCAGTACGAGAAGGAACAAGCGGGAATTGAGTGGCTTGCCGCAGGAATGGAACGGGAAATTGAAGCACAGTCCGGACAGGTGGCCGAATTGGCGGATGAATACCTGGGTATACAAGAACTTGGCGCCGCCCTTCTTAACGAGCTGGTGAACAAAATCGTATATATAGCCCGGTAAAGGAGAACGAGAGAAAGCAGATGCCAATTGACCTGTATTTGACCTTTGCGGGGTAAATGCGCATACCTTCGAAAATTGAAAGGAAATATGATAAATCGAACCGGCGTGATCTGACACGCCGGTTCGATTTATCATATTTCCTTCCTTATGGGACGCAGCCTTATCCAGGATCTTTTTTATCGCAGGCCCTTTATATAATCCACCAACGGCAAAACTGCTTCTGGACTGGAAAAGTCCACCGCCTTACCGATGCTGTCAATCAGACCCTGGTCCTCCTTGGTGCGTTGATCCGGGGCCTTTTTCTTTGTCATCTCCACCAGCATTTTCATCATCATCCGGTGGACCCATTTCAGACGCGACGCATCCATCCCTCCCCGCAGGAAGAAAAACCGGGCATTTCTTTGGACCTGCGGCGGAAGGGCTTTCTTTAAGAGCGCCTCCATGTCCCCCTGTCTCTCAACCGGTGCCAATCCTACGGTAAAGAATGCCGCCAGCTTTCCCTCCAGCTCGGACGAATGCCGTTTGACAAAGGCCGCGCTTCCGACCTTTCCCGCATAGAGCCCGCCGCCGGCCACTACCAGATCCGCCTTTCTTAGGTCATCTTTTTTCACCTCGGCAACCGGCAGGGTCGGGCAGTCGAGCTTCTCCGCCATCCACTGCGCATACCGCTGGGAATACCCGTATTGGGATTCGTAGCAAATCAAAACCGATTTCACAGTTCGTCCTCCTTTTTCGCAACAAGGCGAAGTTTTTTGGCACGGGACAGCCGCTTAATCTCCCTTTCCCTCCGTAACGCGCCAGCCTTGTCCGCCTGCCTCTCCCAGTAAACTAGGGCCACCGGCCGGCGGGACTTGGTGTATTTCGCCCCCTTGCCCTGATTGTGGGCCTCCACCCGTGCTTCGAGCCGGTTGGTCCAGCCGGTGTACAGCGTCCCGTCCCTGCAGCGCAGGATATACACCACGCATTCCTTTTCCATTTCCTTGCGCCTCCCTTGCCTTTCTTCCATTGACCCGATCCTAGTCTAAAACAATGTCAACCGCATCCGCAATTTGCAGACCGGCTTCGCTTACCCGGCAGTCCACCGCCCCAGTTGTACACCCTCCCTTTCTGCCCTGCGAAGGGCGTCGCCAAATGCTCGATGGGTACGGTCGTTGGGCCGGAAGGAGGATATCCCTTTCATTTGGATAACAAAGACCAGATAAGCGTCATACCCATCCTGCAGGCAGCCGCACAGTTCCTTGATATGCTTGACGCCGCGTTCGGTAGGCGCGTCCGGGAAATAGGCCACGTTTTCTTCCTCCAGTGTAACTCCCTTGACCTCCAAAAACGCCTTCCGCCCGGCCGCCTCCAGATAAAAATCGAACCGGGAATTGCCATAGCGGCATTCCGGACGCAGATCGGTCAATCCCGCAACCAGCCCGCCGGCGCGCAGCCACTCCTCCACCACCCGGTTTGGGGCTTGCGCGTCTATGTTAATCAGCCGCTCCCCCTTCTCTACCGCCACTAGGTCGAACCGGGTCTTGCGGTTGGGGTTGTCGCTTTCCTCCAGATAGACCGCCGCCCCGGGCAGCAGCAGTTCCTTGCATCGGCCGGTATTCTTGACGTGGCAGGTTTCCACCCGCCCTTCTATCTCCACCTGGGCAACAAACCGGTTGGGGCGTCGGAGAAAGACGCCCTTTTGAATATGAGAATAGGTCATAAGTCCTCCTGCCTGCTTTTTTCTTAGGATACCTTGAACGGCCCGATCTGTCAAAGGGTGAAAGATGGCTTATCGTGTCAAGGAGGATTTTAACCTAAGCGGAAAAAACCGCTGCCGGTGGTTTTGCGCTATCACAAACGTCAAATTGCAAAATGGCGGCGTTCAATACCAAGAAGTAAAGATATGAGGAACTTCCAGTTGGACACGATTTGCAATAGAGAAAAGCAATATGAAACTTGATTTCTCCGCTTTTTCCTGTAACCTATTGATGTCTTATACGCAAAGACCTTCTCGATGTTTTTGTTAGGTTGGCAGACCTTAGCTTTGCTTTCCACTGGAAAAGCCAATGGATTATAGCCATCAAACAAGGGACGGGGCCTAAAAAGGGGCCCCGTCCCATGGTTTCTTTCTCTTTCGGGCAAGCTTTATTCCAGACTCCACCGGGCACTTTGCCGCTGCAATTCCACCATACGGCGGTAGAGCCCGCCTTTGGCCATTAGTTCCGCCGGGGAGCCCTCTTCCGCTACCCGTCCGTCGGCCAGTACAACGATCTTATCGGCCGCCTCGACGGTGCGCATCCGGTGAGCAATGACCAGCACGGTCTTGCCGGCAAGCAGGCGGGAGAGCGCCCCTTGCACCTTCGTTTCATTCTCCACATCCAAGCTTGCGGTTGCTTCATCAAGCAAAACAATGGGGGCATCCTTTAAAAGAGCCCGGGCAATGGAGATTCGCTGCCGTTCCCCGCCGGAGAGCTTTGCCCCGTTCTCCCCAATGGGGGTGTCGTAGCCTTTCGGCAGCTTGCGGACAAATTCATCACAGTTAGCGGCTTCGGCCGCCGCCAGCACCTCCTTGTCCGTAGCGCCGTGTCTGCCGAGGCGGATGTTTTCCATCACCGTGTCGTCAAAGAGCACCACATCCTGAAAGACCATAGAGTAATCTGTCAGCAACGCCTCCGGGTCTACGGTGGAGATATCTACGCCGCCTACCTTGATCGCACCCCTGTCGACATCCCACAGCCTGGCGGCCAGACGGGCACAGGTACTCTTGCCGGAGCCGGAAGGCCCTACCAGCGCCGTAATCTCGCCTTCTTTAGCGGTAAAGCTCACGTCGCGCAGGACATCCTTTTTATCATAGGCAAATCCCACATGCTCAAATACAATATCATGTCCTTTTGGGGTAAATGCTTGCGCGCCCTCTGCGGCGGGGGTGCTGCAAATCTCCATCATACGGTCGGCGGATACCTGGGAGACAAACACCTCCGCAATGAGGGCAAGACTTTGGTCGAAAGGCGCATACACGCGGGTGATAACCAGCAGGAACAAAAACAGAAGCATGAAGTCAATGCGGCCGGAGAGAATGAGGCTGGCGCCTACCAAGATGGTGGTCGCCACACCCAAACGCATAATCACACTGGCGGCATTGACGAACAGGCCGGTGCCCAGTTCCCCCCGGATCATGATCCTTTCGTGTTCGTCGATTTTCCGGTCGAGCCCTTTCAGGTATCGCTCCTCCTGATTGGTGGCGCGGATCTCCCGTACATTCTCCAGCGCTTCCTGGATGCCGTCTGAGACGGCGACCGCCGCTTTTTTCGTCTGTTCGGCGCTGCGGCTGGTAATCTTACGGCTTCCGAACAGCAATCCAAAGGCCACTGGCACCCCCCACAAGCAGGCGAGAGCCAACCGCCAGTCGTACGCCAGCAGGCAGATGGCGATAAGCGTTGTTGAGATATAAGAACCGTACAGATATCCCAGCACATGAGACCAGACGTGTTCCATGCGGTTGACATCCCCCATCAGGGTTTCGGTAAGGTCGGCCAAGTCCCGCTTGCCAAAGAAACCCAGAGGCAGCTTGCGCAGCCGTTCCGCCAGGCAAAGCCGCGTGGTTTTGACTTCGTTGTATACCAATCCGTAGGTGGCCTTGTATTGCTGTAGGTGTGTCACAAGGGACAAAATCACGAACACGAGTACCAACGCGATGGCAAGCGCCACGCTGGGAAGCGGCCCGGCCTCTGTCAGAGTCCCCATAAAGCCGGACATCATCAGATATAGGATGCTGACGCCGCCCATCACAACCAGGTTGACGATGACTGTCCAGAAAGCGCCTTTCTTGGTATTGCGAATCCCCTGATCGGTAAGGGCGTATTTTCGTTGAAACTTCTTGCCAAACATTTACTCCGCCTCCTTTTCACTGGTGATCTTCCACTGGACCGCCCGGTTATAATCGGCCCACATTCGGGCATACAGTCCGCCAGCTGCGGTGAGTTCTTTATGGGTACCCTGCTCCACGATACGCCCTTGCTCCAAAACAACGATTTTATCCGCTCCCACCACAGTGGACAGGCGATGTGCGATCATGATGACGGTGCGGCCTTTGGTCAGCGCGGCGAAGGCTTTCTGGATCCGCACCTCATTCTCGGGGTCGGCGAAGGCGGTCGCCTCATCCAGCACCACGATGGGGGCATCCTTCAAAATAGCACGGGCCAGCGCAATACGCTGCTGTTCCCCGCCGGAAAGATAGGTTCCCTCGCAACCGATCTGGGTATCGAGTCCGTTGGGCAGTTTTTCCAAAATATCCTGGCACTGAGCAGCCATCAGCGCCGATTGCACCTGTTCGCGTGTGGCCTCCGGGCGAGCGGCGCGTACATTCTCTAAGATAGAGGCCTTGAACAGACGGTTATTCTGGAATACGAAGGCTACCCGGTCCATCAGTACATGGGGATCGATTTGGGCCACATCTACACCGCCAACTTCCACCACCCCCGAACTCGCATCCCAAAACCGTGGGATGAGGCTGGCAGCCGTAGTCTTGCCGCCGCCGGACGGTCCTACCAACGCCACAGTCTGCCCCGGCTCGGCTGTGAAGGAGACATGGGAGAGAGCAGAGACCTCAGCGCCGTCATAGGTAAAGCCCACATCCTTGAATTCCACTCGGTTGTCCATAGGTACCCGCGGATGTAAGGGGGCTTTCAGGGTGGGGGCGCACATTACCCGGTCGATGCGGCCCAGGGCGGTGCCGGCCAGCATCATACCGGAGGCGGCGAACATAATCTTGGCCAGCGCTGTGGAAATGATGGCGGAGAAAACCGCGTAGAAAGCAAAATTAGTGACAAAACCGGCGAAGTCACCGCCAGCCAGGGCGCTGGGGGCAAGGAAGAGTGCCACAGGGACCAGGAACACAAAGGCTCCTTCGGTAAAGGTCAGGTTGATCGACTGAGGGACGCGGCACACTTTGTCCTGATAATATTCGGATTTGTTGCTGTAATCTTCAATAGCCTGCTGGAACGCCTTGAAGGAGTAGACCGTCTGCTGGAAGATCTTTACCACGGGGATACCCCGGACATATTCGGTGCCTGCCTTGGTCATCCGGTCCTGTGCTGCCTGGTATTCCGCCATGATTTTGGCGTTTTTACCGCCCATCATGGTAAACATAGCAATGATCGAAATCACCGCCGCCAACAGGCAGGCAGCCCCCATCCGCCAGTCAAAGACGAACATCAGCACCAGCATGGCCAAAAACAGGACGACCGTACCGACGATATCCGCCAGGTTGTGGGCAAGCAGCGTCTCGGTATCGGCAGCCGCCGCATCCAGCCGGCTGCGGATGAGCCCCGAGGCATTGGAATCAAAGAAGCCCAGGGGCGCTTTCATCACATGGGCGATGCCCCGCTTGCGGATATTGGACGCCGTGCGAAAAGCCGCCAGATGGGTGCACATCAGACCCGCAAAGTATATGACGATACCGCCCACTGCAAAGGCAAACGCCAGCCATCCATACTGGGTGACATTTTGCGCCTGGGTCCACTGCGGTGCCACGGCGATCAGATCCCGAGCCGCCAGCCAGATGCAGATATAGGGCGCCATGCTCAACAGCATGGACACCGCCGACAAGGCCAGACCCAGGAAGGTCAAGCCTTTGTGGCCTCCTGCATAGCCAAGCAGGATCGCCAGGTCGCTCTTTTTTTCTTTTTTCATTGGATGACCTCCTTGTTTATGATAGTTAGTCAAAACTAACTTTCGAAGGAAAAAGAAGGGGATCATTCCCCTCAATCGCTCTGCCTATTTCGGAGCAGAATGTATCCTGCGCAGATCGCTGCTCACAATTTAATGGCGGTCATGGTGTCATCAGTTTCATCCAGCCGGCGGTATAAAAATCCCGCAGCTGGTTCACATAGCGCATCGCCTGTTCATAAGGCATATCATGGATGACCACCTCAAAAATGCCGCTAAACATGCCGCTGGCAAGAATATGACACATCTGCCGGTCCAGGTTTGGTACATCCTGCCCCAGACGGCGAAGCACCTGCATATATTGCAGCGTGGATTCCACCTCGACCTCCACCATATTGTGGATAAAAGATTCGTAGTAAGTGCCTTCCGCCCGGCACAACAACAGCTTTACCGGCTCCCGGTGCCGGCAAATGTAATCCACCATCCAATGGAGATAAGATCCCGATTCCACTCCAAGGTGCTCCGGTTGTTCTTTTTCGGGCAGCTCGGCAAAGGAACTTTGCGCTTCCATAAACCTGCCCATTAAAGCGGCGGCATGGGGCTCTACGATCGACGCAAACAAAGCCTCTTTGCTGGAAAAATAGCCGTAGAAGGCACCGGTGGTCACCCCAGCGTGTTTCACAATCTGGCGCAGAGACGCTCCGCGAAAACCTTTTTCGGAAAACTCGTCCAAGGCCGCCTGTTGAATCTTATCCAATGTGACTGATGAATGATCTTGCATAACCGTCTCCGTATAACAGTGATATGTAACGATGTTATAATACACCGGCCGGCGTGCTCTGTCAAGGGGGATAAAACGCTATTCGGGAAGCGGACTTCCTATGCGGCTTAACTTAGCTGCAAAGAAAATTCCCAGTTTATTGTGATGAGGGAGGGTGGATAGCGCCTAACAAAATGACTGTTGGGGCGGGTTTATGTGGAACGTGGCCGACAACGGGGAGTTTTCAAATAACTCTCCGTTATTTCATGCAGAATCGTTTTCCTAGAAAGTTTGGCGCCGCATTACAGGAACCATTATAATTTATCAAAGTTTAGGCCAAAGCTTTAAGCAATGCGTATAGCAAAAACAGAATGATAAGGAAACCAATATTGAAAAGGGTAAAGCACCAAAAATATTGTTTGCGCTGTCCGGGATATTCTTTTACCACCATTTTATAGGAAATCAGGCTCGCCATGGAAGCGATCAACGTCCCCAGGCCCCCAAAATTACACCCGATGATTAAAGCCTGCCATTGGGAAGTAAAGCCCGATAACAGCAGGGAGGCCGGCACATTGCTGATTACCTGGCTGGCCAAAATGGAGACCAATTCAATGCGGCCCTCCAAAACCGAGGCCAGGAAGCTTTGGACCCCTTCCATTTGCGCGACGTTTCCCACAAAAACAAAAAAGGCAAGAAATGTCCCCAGCAGGGAATAGTCGATGGATACCAGCAGCCTGCGGTCGAAAAGGAGCAAAGCGGCGGCCACAGCAGCTGCGATCACCACAGGAGAGAGCAATTTGAAAACCCCGAGCAGGCACAGCCCAAACCCCGCAGCATAGCACAGCAGCGCTTTTGCGCTTCCCAATTCGGCGGACAGGGGAACAGCCAAGAGGCGAACCGGCTTAATGAAAAGGATCGCCAACGCCAGGCCGGCCGCCGCCGCAAGGACATACGGAAGCATCAGCCCGCAGAATTCCCCAAACCCCATCCCGGATTTGTGATATAAATAGAGGTTTTGAGGGTTCCCCATAGGTGTCAGCATGCTGCCGAGGTTTGCGGCGATTGTTTGCAGCACGACCTGCGGCACCATCAAGCGTTCCTGTCCCACCAGCTTCAACAGGGTAAGGCCAAATGGAACAAAGGCGATTAAAGCGACGTCGTTTGTAATGACCATGCTGAACAGGAAAGGCAAAAAAACCAGAAGAAACAGCATGGCCCGCGTTGTCTGGATCCTCTTGAGCAGACGGTTTGCCATACAGACGAAGAAATTGGCTTTCTGCAAACCTTTTGTAATCGCCATCAAGCTGAACAAGAGCGCCAGCGTATCCCAGTCAATATAAGAAAAATAGGCAATGCTGGGAGGGACCAACAAGCATGACAGTAAGGCGAGGACAACGGAAACCGTGAGGACCGTTTCATTTTTTAAAAAGGAAAAAACATTCTTGATTCGATTATACTTCATCAAACAACGCCCGCTTCCAGCCAATTGAACAGCAAGAAAAAGCGAGGGCCCCCTCCTCAAGGATAGGATAAACAGGCCGTTCGGATGTGCTTTGCACAAGGGAATGCCTGTTCGGCTGAAGAAACCAAAAAGCCCGCTGCAACCGGAAAGCTGCCGCTATTTAGAAGCAGTACGGCTTATTCTACATACCGATACACTATAATAATACAGACAGCCGGGCATGGCAATAAGCTTTGCCTGGATTTTCAGGGGAATTGGTCTGTGCCGGATTGCTTTTCTTCCCTTTCTTTTCGCCTCTGCTCTTTTTTTGCCTGCCGTTCTTCCTGGTAATACCGGTTCTGTTCGGCGCCAAAGCGAATTATTGAACGAATATTAACTAAGACAAACAATGCACCTCCCGCAAAACCAAGTAAACCATAAAATCGAGAAGAACCATCATCCGATATGGGCCCCTTAAGTCTCTCTTCTTCATACACAACAATGCCGCTGCTGGTCACTCTCCCTTGCGATATCTCCCTTTTATAATCTCGGACCGACTGTAACGAGACAATCATAAATTGGATCATTCCATAAGCAAACACGATGACCGCGACAACCGATAACAGGATTCTGCCGATTTTTAAGGCTTTTTGCAAAACGTCCATCTCCCTTTTCTATCAATCGTACAGATGCTCGCAAGGAGGCATGTGGTCCGGAACCGGCGGCATATTTATGATTGTCAGCATACGTCAGGGAAGGGGGCTTTCCCAAAGCTGTGCAATGGAATGCCATTCGCCTTCCCATATAGCCATCATCCTAATTTAGCCGGGCCGATCCCAGCCGCCGGAGCAGGGCGGCAGTATAGGAAAACTGCGTCTGGACGGGCCTTTTCGGTTCCTTTACATTAAGCATGTTCAATGAGATATTCAATAACCGTATAGCCACATAATATGGTAAAAAAACCTAATAACAACATGAGCAAGAAAAAAACACACTGTAGTGTTGTTTTGTTTTCCCCCCAATCTGTAATCCTCCAGAAACCTCGGATATAGATCACGGTCATGCCTCCGGAAGTTACTGCTAAAAGCCCCGTTAAAAGAGGAGGATATATTTTCCCATCTCGTTGTGTAAGTAAGGCAACAAAAATAATGATGACAAACCAAACGGCAAACCAAAGCAAAGCCATATAATGATAACGCATCGCCTTCATAAAGTTTTACCACCTCTCTAACGCATGGCTTTTACCGGAAACCAGAATACCATTGCCCGCTCTACATCTTCATCCCTCCAAGAATCACATAGTATTAGTTTTCCTGCTAAGAACCGTTCTTCCGATTCGGTTAAGCCGTACTGGACTTTCATATCATGTGCTTTCATATAGTAATAATATGTCGGCATAGTTGGCACCTTCATTGTATAACTGACCCCGCCATGTATATCTGTCCCTACACCAATTCCTCCATTTACTTGTCCGCCGATGGGAGGGTCATATTCATGTTCTTCACCTGCTTGGAAAATTGCGTCACCCCCTAAATAACCAGCCGCACCACCGGTAAAACCAAAATTGTAGGACTTTCCAATTAAATGATCGACGGTCTCTAATTCAGTTCTTTGGTAGAACAAACCAATCCCCGCACTAACTACTCCAACATGCGCTTCAGGAGACATAAGAAACTGTACGTTTCCTTTATCATCCCAATAGACACCGATTGAGTAAGAGACGCCAAGTATGAAAGTAGCATTTATATTTGTACTAAATGTATAATCGCGTGACCTATTGAAAAAATGCAAACAAATAGAGTAATTATTATTCCGGCACAATAAGCCGGTTTTATTGGTATTCCGAAATCGAAAGGGAAACTCCAATCATTTATTTTTGTATACCCAATTGCTAACTGAATTCCGGTCCCTCCAAAACCAAGACCAAGAATCAGCGTAAGATAAGCGGTATTTAAGTGAATCGTTGAATTATTAATTAATACAGTAAGAATAAGTATGAAAACAATTGCACCTACTATCCATAGGAGTGATAAAAGCCATGTTTTGAAGAAACTTCTTTTTTTATGGAATTCATATTTTCACCTCATATCTTTAATGGGAAGTAATAATTTGCTGCTCTTTTTACATCCGCATATGTATAGTTAGGATGTGTCTTAACTGCATTCAATAAAATCTGATTTTCTTGTTGTGTCAATCCAATTTCAGCATCTACTTGGTCTACAAGAGATCTTAAATGTCCTGATATTGTATGGGTCTGCGTTCTTAGCGCATGACCATCAATACCGGCACCGATACCTATATTGCACCCTAATCCTTGCGGATATGCATTCGGATTGCTTTCGATATTTGCATTATCTCCCAAAAACAAAACATCTGCACCAAGATATACAGGAGCGCCTATAGAACCACCTACGGAAAGCCCCGTTCCTTCTAGATCATAAACAGTATCTACTACTGTAGCCTGAGTCGCTATACCGGCACCAATAGTGAATAATCCAAAGCCTCCACTTTCGTCTGTAAAATCACAATTAGAAGTTTGGATAACCAGGTTGCCATAGCCATCCCAATATAAACCAATTGAATAAGAAATACCTATTCCAAAAATAGCATTAATGTTAATGTTAAAACCAAAAGTCCAATATCCATCTAAATCAATACTTTTTATCGGATTATTATCGCAGTACTTAAATAAATTCGAAGGGATGGCATCTTCGCAATAAATAAGCCCATCCGCATGGATAAACCGGCAGGTTTGGGGAGCTTACCTGCACCGATTGGACGAGAGGGGCGGAATTGGGCGCACTCCCTTCCAGGTATTCGCACCGGGTGGACGAAAAGCGCGGCGGTGTTCAATGCTGAGGCGGAAAGCCTGGATTTGATTATATACCATGAGCAAATACCAATGTTGTCCGCGCCAGCATGGTCCAATGTAAATTCTTTAATAGCAAAGCGAAATTTACTTTTATTATACTGAACATCAAAGGAAATGGAGGGCCTAGATTTCTAGGCCATCCTTCTTGTGTCACTTTTCAAAACCAGCCTCATTTTGCTCTAATTGCCGAAAGATCGCCTGATCGTCTTGGGAGAAATCTTCCAGTGACTCACTCTGTCTGATTTCCCCTGTTTTCTCGTTGACCTTTGTATACCCTTTGTCTCCAATCGTATAGATATAAGAGTATTCCCCATACTTATGAATACCTGAATCAACTGCTCCCTCAATAGGAGTACGCTCGTAATCATGTAACACAAATGAGTTTTCACTAAATTCATCTTTCGTAAGATAAAAACGATTGTCTCCAAATGCATCAACGGTACCTTGTCCTATGAGGTATTTTGAACAGGATGTTAGACTTATGCTTATTACAAGTGCAGTACAAAATATCAATATTCTTTTCATAGTTAAGCAGGCTCCTTATACGAAAATGTTACACGCCATTTATAGGGGATGAGTGCTCCTGACTCTTGGAGAATAAAAGCATAATTATTAATATACGCTGTTAAACCTGATTTTGCTATTACAGCAAAATCATATGTATCAAACACCATAACGTAAATACTCCAGAGGCCATTCTGACCTTTCCAACCATTAACATTTATGATTGCTTTGTGAATGCTAAGAAACAAATCGGCAGTTGAATCAAATTCAATGTCTCTTGAAGAAAAGTAGAATCTATCCCCCTCTGCGTTTATTTTGCATTGCTGAACAATATTGTCAAGCTCAGCGGAATTTATAATGTATCTTACTATTTCATTTTGTAATGATTGTGATGGTTCCAAACCATACCCATATAAAGCATGAGTCATCATCAAACTGGTCAAAGGTAAGAAATGATACAAATTTGCTACAGCCATTCCCATTGTTAATCCGCATTGATAAACCGGCAAGTTTCAGGATCATAGTACCTGGAATTGAGGTAGTAGAGCCCGGATTCTTGATCGTAGTAATACCCCCGGTAGCGGAAAGGATTGAGG